>CAXREJ010000001.1:0-21656 GCA_964229765.1 Bdellovibrionales bacterium
CTTTTTCAAAAGAATGACGTGTGGTGTTTTGAGAGCCTTATAGCGTGCAACCAACCTCTGCTTAGTATCCTTCATTATGGGAAATTTAAATTTCTTTTCAGTATAATAATCTTTAATTTTTGGTAGATTTTCAGAACTGAATTCATCGGTGATAACACCATATATTTTTAGATTCCTATATCTTTTCTCAAGCTCGTTTAAATGCTCAACATGACTTTGAGAACATGGACAAAACACCGACAAGAAAACGAGAGCCTTCAATTCGGCTTTATCCTCTTCAAAATCTTTTGGTATATGGTAAGCTTCAGATAGAAGTGAATAGACACATAGAAGCCCACAAAGCATCGCTTTCTTAGACATAAAATACCCTCTCTTTTTAATTAAAATTGAATTTTTGATGGATTTAAAAACGATCTTCATAGTCGAAGCATTTCTATTTTCAAAAAAACTGACAGACTGAACTACTAAATCAATTGTTAGTAATTAGACTTAGCTAAAACAGTCCATTTTATAAAGTTCGTTCATTGATCAAGAAATTAAACTACCAACTACGAGAATTGAGGCGGAGAAAGGCCTGAAACTTGTGAAAAATCAGGCCATTGCTGAAGGTCTATCGTCCTATGTTTACGGTAAGATAGACATTTTAAGTTGGCTTTAGAAAAGCCAATCTGATTAGAAACAAACAAATCAATCTGAAGTGGGTTAAGGATCCCCAACCCAAAGGAAAGCTTAGCAATACTTTGCTTTTCACGATCTGGAATAGAAACTCTACTCAGGTTTGAGCACTCCATTTGAGCCACAACAACCCGTCGTTCCTCTTGAGACTGATCAAACCATCTTTCAACAGAATCTAATTGCAAGATGCCATTGAAAACTAAAAGACAAAACCAAAAAAGTGTAAGGCGGTTTCGCCTCTTTTTAAAATGCTCATATTCTAGTTTGCTAATCACACCTTACAGTTAAGTGATCCTTTTCTATTTTTCAAGAAATAGTTTAATTTATAGTGCCTACTCAAACTGACACGTCGCAAAGACCTTAAAATTAAAATTTATTCAGACTCTTACTGATTAAACTCTCTAATAATTCTAAAGGTCCCCACAGGGTTTATCTGGTCTTCTGAAGCTAGAGCACCAAAACCAAACTGTATCTTATAACCATCATTTAATGCGAGATGAACTTGCGGAATCACTTGCCAATAGTCTTCATTTAACTGACCAGCATCGTAATTAATTTCTAAACCAAAATCCACTTCCCGAGAATAATTATAAAATACACTCTGATTCAATAAAGTATTTATTCCATTCCAATTTTCTACTTGGTTTCTAAAACCATACATTCCTAGCACTGAAAAACGATAGTTGATTCTATGAGCTACGATATAAAAAATAGAAGTTTCAGAATGATTAAATTGCCTATTAGTCTCATATATAAACTGTAGTCCATGAACCGTGCTACCGCTGAGATTTCGATAAAGACGTTGCTGACCCGCCACTTTGTAATGTGTGAGTTCTCCTCCTTCCATTGGGAATTCAAATTCAATGGATGTTCCTGTTCTAATTACATATTCAATTTCAGGAGCCCAGTTCATTTGTTGAAAGCGCCCCTGACTATGTGAAAACAATGAGTTAATTTCCCATTCCCCAGTTTTAGAATTTAAACCACGAACAAGATCAATAAACAGGGGCTCTGGCACTTCCACTTTGGAACCATACTGATCGAAGGCCTTTTCCGCTAAAGCCACACTGTTTATAAAAATTAAAATTATAAATATAAAGATTTTCATCTAAACCTCCACAGGTCATTTCATTAAACTAATTTCATTAAAAATGGAGTGTTGGAAGAAACCCTTAACTTAAGGATATAACTCTTGCTGTAGTGAATTTAATTTTGATGACAATGAAAAATCGACATCAAAACATGATCTTATCTTTAGCAAGAACTTAAAAAGTTATAAGCATCCCAGAATGAATCTAATAATACTGATGATTATAAAGAATAATCTTTTTCAGCATTAAAACTACCTAATTAAGGGCTCTCTTAGTTAGATTTGGGTGGTTTAAAAAGTCGACTCAAATAGTTCATCCCATTCAAGGCTTTGTAGTAATCAAAAAGGTCTCTGGAAAAGCTATTAAACTGAAAACGAAGTTCAAGGTAAAATACCAGCAGAGTCCACTTTGTCTTTTTACCATCACTTTCTCCCCCTTCAAAGTCATCTTCCAAATCAAAAACACTATCGCCATCAAAGTCGATATAATTTTCAGATGTGGTTGAAGAGTTGTAGCTCTCCTCAAGCTCATTGACGGTAAATTGAAACATATTTACAGAGACAAAGGAAATCAGGACAAATGACAAAATTGATTTTCTAAAATAACAACTTATCACATCCATAATAAGTCTATAACGAAAGTGGTTATATAAATCAATTCTTATATATTATCCCAGACCCTTTAAATCTTGAAATTTATGAAATATTATTTTTATCATTCTAAGTCCTTTATTTTCTGTTGCCATGTTGAGTTTAAATCCTAAAATAGGCTAAAGTTTTGGAAGAAATCCTTACCGTTCTACCTCCTAATGAAACAGAAGATCTCATGCAAAAAGCGGGAATTAAACAACCCACTCTTTTCTTTCAATCTTTTATGATTCACGCCTGGTTTGGTACAAAAGAGTAAAAACTGACTTTTTATTCAGAAATCACTCTCTTCACTGGATACGCAGTGCATTGACGCTCCGTCCATTCTTCTTATTTTCAATATTTAACCTTGAAGCCCAACCAGAAACCCCTAATATGGCACTTCAACTTTTTGTACTAAACCAAGGGGGAAGCTATGGCTCGAAAACCTTTTTTAAACTTTAAAGTCGACCACATGACATTATTAGTGGCTCCAGAAATGTACAACGTCTCTTATCTTATCTTTAGAAACATTTTAGGTTGTGAGCCTGAACATATGCTCTATGAAAAGCGTAAGGAGTGGGTCGAAGGAGATGGTGAAGAGTCTCTTACTTTTGCAATGCAAGTTGGACATGGGCCCGAAGCAAACCCCGAATTAGAAAACACCATGATTGCAGTCGTTCAACCTTCTGAGCCACAAAGCATGTCTTCACATGTAAGGGATATGTTAGGCCAACATTCAGCCGCCGCCCACTGGCAACATATTGCATTGAGAACTCCGGATCTCTTAGCATTTCACAAACATGCAGAAGAAAGAGGAGTGAATTTTATCACACCTGTTTTACGTGATGAGTCTGACGATGTTATTCAAGTGTTTACTGGTGAATGGTTTTTCCCAGGCTCAGGACCGAGTGCTATGTTTTTTGAGTTTCTACAAAGGAACCCAAGTGATGAGCTTATTCAAAAGCTCGCTGATAGAAACAGAGAGTCTTGGTTTAACGATAAAACATTCCTTGGACTCTATGGAGAAAAAGAAAGTGAATATCAGAAAAAAGATGTTACACCCTTTCTAGACCACAAACTCTTTAATCAACTGGCTGAACTGGTCACTGGTAAAAAACTCTGGGAAATCACCGAAAAAGATGTGGAAACCGCTGAAAATGTTATGAAAGAATACGCCCTCAGCAAAAACTCATAACTTTATTTTTTAATTATAGATAATTAAGAGAGGCTTCATCGGTGAAGCCTCTTTTTTTACATCATCAACAGGCAGCCAGACTGATTAAGAACTGTCTGCAGATAAGCCTCTAAAGAGTCATCATAGTCTTTATCGCAAACATCCCAAGACATTCCCCACGCACGCTCAATAAATGTATCCATCGCCTCAATATCGCGACTTTGCCACTCAAGAGTACTTATTTGATTGCCTGGAATTTGCTGCCCAGGAATATCAAGTCGACAAACGGGAGCACCATCATCAGCATTGGAGTTTTCCCAGTGCTCAAACATCATTCCCTCAAAAAATGAAGGTCGAATCATACCAGGGATAAAAGGACGGGAACCTAAAAGGTCTGAAATCCGATTCAAGGCAATCTGAGGCCCATATATTTCAAATGCGGGAGCTGTATCCGTTAATAATAAAACACCCAATGATACCACATCTTGTAAATCAGGTAAGTTCTGCTCAATGGACTCCACCATACTGGAATATGTTCTTTCCCTATTACCTCGGGGAGTCTCATCATCTCCACTCACCGTTCCATTGGGAAATAAAACTAACTCTGGATCGGAAATCCGCTCCCAAATCATTTCGTCCCCATTAGGAGTATCAGCGGTCACAAAACTGGGCTGACCCCATGGTTTTAAATCATTTCTCCTTAAATTATCGTAGGCGATATTTCCAACACCAATCTTAAAGTCACAGCTAGAGCTTTCCATTGCCTTACGAACAATCGGAGCCAAATTTTTTAATTTTTGACGATGATTTTTTGTGGAAGCACTCATATCCAACATGACTAAAAGTCCCACTTTATCTTTAACGGACTCATTAGCGTAAACCGAATAGCTAATTAGAAAAACAATAAATGATATACAGATTCTTTTAAAATCTCGAACAACCATAAAAAAACCTCCAGCGACAAACAATATATCGAGGTCATTCTTTTAAGGCCATCCATAAGACAACTCTTGAAGATTATTCAATTATTAAAGACTCACTCAGTGCAATTTCATGAGTCTAGAAACCTTTCAGCGTAATATAAGCAATTAGTCCCACTTATTTGTAAACTCTCGTGAATTTAAAAAACGACTCCAACTTTTTTGCTTATTTTTTTCCTGATTAATTTTTTTAATGTGATATCTAATTCCTTGGGAACTCGGCTCTCGATTAAGAAGCCCTTTATACAAAGATCTCACTTTCAGTTGTGCCTTTTTATGATCCCAACTACGGTTATGTTCTTTTGAATTTAAGATTCTACTAGCAACCGTTCTAAAACCCACTTTATCCACTTCTTTAGACCAAGTTGTTAAGTTTTGATTAGTTGGGGAACGCCCCAATAAATAAACGTAAAGCTTCTCGATGGACTCCCTTACATTGTCATTTTTAGTTGCTACAAATGTTTGTAAACTGTGATTTTTTGTTTTCATAGACAATGAGGTTGGCTTACCCCAAATAAGCTTGGATCGATAAGCCCGAGCAGTTCCATCCGACTCACGTAAAGTGAAGTACATATAAGTCTCACCTTTAAAATTATTGATGACTGGATAGCCGATGCCGCAGATATTTCGAGCTGTGGAGTCTATTAATATGCCCGATGACTCTGTATAGCTTCCGAGAGCCGAACGGGATCTTCTTATTGCCAGTGCCCAACGATTATTCTCTTCGCGATCACACCTAAAGTAATTGCCACCATTGTAGATAGCATAAAAGTAGGCTCCTTGCTTTTTCCAATCTTGCATATCGAGATTGTTACAGTCCCATGCATTGTTACAATTTGGGTTTTCTACAGCCCTCAATAAAAATCGGCCAATCTCCGCGCTACGTCCCTTATAAACAAATTGTCCATCAAGTCCTACAAACATCTGAGTGGCTTTTGTTGAAGCGGCATAATTCTCATCATCAACAGCTGTCCATGAAATATAAAATTTCTTAGAGCTGGGATCATACAAGCTCACTCCGGTCGAAGCTGAAAAATAAGGACTGGACTGCACCATTAGTTTTGGATGTGACCAACTCTCTATCTGAGTCGGCGTCTTAGTTTCAGATACGCATAGTGAAGGTCCAAACCGACCCTTCAATGAACACTCCATAGTCATTATGAATCTTTTATTATTTCCGAGCCCTGTGTAAGCCACATGGGGATCATAGATTGTCCATCCTTTTCCTAAAAGATCATCGAAGAGAGGTTCACTCTTTTGTTCAAAATTAATGCCATCATTACTTTCCAACAAGACAATCTGTCTTTCAGGGTCATCTCCATTTGGAGTACGAATTTTTCTAGTGAAGGCAAAATATTTCTTTGAGTTTGCAGAGTAAAGGACATTCATCTTCTGACCAAATATATGAACACCTTTCTGCTTAAATTTAAAACTCAGTTCTTCAGCTTCTTCTAAACTTTCAAAACGAGCCTGTCCGACAAAAATATCATTTAAATTTGGTTGTCGATAAACGGCTCCACTTGGTCCAAAATTTTGAAAGAAAATTATCAGACCACCAAAACAAGAAAAAATGAGCCATTTCCCACGCATACTACAACCCCCGACATTGATGATTATGAAAATATTCATCTTGAATTCAATTTTGAATACTCTCAATTCCCCCAAGAACAAATAAAGCTTTCACAATCCTTTTCATTATAATGTAATTTATTATTTAATAAAAAAAAGGAGCCCACTTTTCTCAAATTGATACAGAAAGGCTCTTTTCTCTCAAACTTCCTTTAATTAGGAATTTCCATGGAATAGATACCCTCTATAAAGCTCCTTATCTTACCTTTTTACACACAAACTATCTTAAATGAACGATCTATGGGAGGGTTCCTGAAAAGGAGAACCTATGAAAACAGCCCTTTTCACTATTATTTTCTTAATGGCCAATTCTGCTTTAACTGCCACTGAAACAGCCCCTCTGATCCAGACCTCGGCTAGTCTTTACCTCGGACAAAAACTCGACCTCGATATCCTCCTTCCCAATATTACCCCAAATGAAACAACATGGAATGTGGACAATTCGTCATTACTAGAACTTGATGGTGGTGAACTTATTTCTATTCAACCTCAAGCCACTGAATCAGGCATAAAGATTCAAATCGCTGCTCCCTATATTTCCCCGTCCTTTACCAATAAAAAGGTCATTATCACTGGAAGAGATATAAACTCAGAGGTCTCAAATACTGTTATTGAATTAGACTTAAATGTGCGTGCGGAGCTTGTGATTCGTTTCAAGAAACGTGACATTGATTCTTTTTCATCCATCATTCCCTCTGAGCAGACCGACTCTCCCTTCTTTTGGGATCTTCCCATTGATCCTGAGAGTGGAAACTATCAAAACATAACAGTTAATAACCACCAACGTGGTCTTTGGGTTCGATTTCGTTACGAAGATTCTTCAGATATTGAACTGTTAAGAAGTGGTGGATATCTGATACATATTTATCGTGGTGAGGGAGAATACATCGTTCATCAACCTTTTAATCGAGACACTCATCTCAACCAATCAAACTGCCCACTCGAACCTATAAGTGAAGAAGAGTGGCAAAACCCATCCACAGGACTCGATGCCAGCGGAAAAGCGTGGTCAAATTGTGAATTCCGAGGATTTGTTCCCGAGGGGCTGGCTTACGGCTTTGGCTTTAGAGAACACTACCTTGAGTCGGAAGAGAACAAAAAAAGAGTTGAAATCAAAAATACAGGGGAACTTAACACAGAACTCATCGAGTACTATCAGTTCCTAGAAGAAAGTGGCCTTATGGACCCACTTTCAGCTCTTTGCCAAGGTTGGAAATAAAAAAGCGAAATCGACAACCTGTCTACAGATAGATTGTTTACTTCTTACCCTCGGAAAGTAATCCGAGGGTTTGTAAATTATAACGAAGTGGAAAGGCCTCCTTTACACTGCGATAATTTTCATGTGAAAAAGAAAGAACTTCATCCCAAATTTCATTTTGAATAAAGGGACGTAAAGGTTGATTCACTAGGTTTATACTTTTTAAAGCCATCTGGACTTTTTTATCCCAAATTTCCACTTGCTCATCGGACCAGAGTTCAGGTTCGTTTTTAGCCTCTTGTGTTGAGGCAAAACTCGTATCATGGTGTGTGCTAAAAATACGGTAATCATCAGTCACCTCTTCACCAACAGCAATATCGCGAATCGCAATTTCAAAGCCATAGCCTGTGGATAAAGTATTGGCCTCATCGTCGTGATTCATATATTTACCCAGGTCCCAGGAAACCACACGATTACCCAAAAAATCCTCATAAGAATATTTTTCCACATATTCACGGAGGTTTTGATCCACACTTTCCAACTTCTCACTGGGGATAACAATATCTAAACCGTCTTGAGCAAAGGTGATTGTTCCCTTAGGAATGGGATGAGTTGCGATAAGACCATAGCCTTTATGATCTGAAATCCATACAATTTTAACAGATGATATTACCATAAGAACATTGGCATCTTATTCGTCGCGTTAGTCAAGAAAAAAGAAATCAAGTGTGCTCAAACAGTCTTAATCAATAAAATCCTTCGATCTTAAGGCAAAAAAGGCTTATTAAATTTTAAGCAGAAAAAGCTCAGTCATCACTTAAATTGATGAGCTTTACTGTGCCTCTCCCTCTACAAAAAAAGACAAACGTCGTAAATAAAACTCAACATTAAATTAGGCTTAAAAGATTAATTCGGAAAAGATAAACACTAATTAAATTTCTGATCTTATTACCAAATATTTAGGACCACTTGCATGAGAGACTCAACCTCACATAGAACCTTCACAATTCAACATAGCTAGTCATATTATTTTCAATCAAATGTACTAAATAACTTATAAATATATAATATTTATATTGTACGAACATTCAGTCTAAAAAAAATTAAATATTATGAGTATAAATTGTGGAGTTTTCTTAAAATTCACCCTAAACTTCTTTTATGTTTAAAATGAAATCTTTAAAAAATACTTTATCTTTTTGGAATCATATTTCTGTTGCAAAGAAGCTCTATCTTTTCTTTGGGCTCATGACTTTCCTAATTGGCTTTGAACTTTTTATTCTATCTTTTGCAATGAATATACAGTCGTCCGTTCGTGCTTTTATTGCCGGAGAAGGTCAATGGTCTAAAGCTCAAAAAGATGCAATCAACGGTCTTTACAAGTATATCATCTCAAAAGACTCAAAACACTATTTACAGTTCCAGAAAAATCTCTCAGTCCCACTAGGAGATCGAAAGGCTCGACTTGAATTAGAAAAAAAACAGGCACGCTATCAAGATATTTACAATGGCTTTGCTGCGGGAAACAATCATCCTGATGACATAGATGGCATGATTTACCTTCTCCAAAACTTTGGTTTTATTAGCTACATTAAAGAAGCCAAAAAAGCATGGAAGGCCGGTGATGAAATCATCGACGAACTCATTGTTTTTGGAAATCACCTACAGATCAAAATTCAGCAACAAAAGTTAACTGAACAAGAAACACTGATCGCAATTGATAAAATTGATAGCCTCAACAGTCGCCTCACAATTGAAGAAAATAAATTTTCACACTCTCTCGAAGAAGGTTCTCGCTGGCTGGAGCATATTATCTTATTAGGTCTACTACTCCTAGTTATTACTGTGGAGATGACAGGACTCCTCTTTACCTTCAGATTCAGTCAAAATCTCTCCAAAGGTTTAACAAAATTAAGAGAAGCCGCTGAGAAAATTGGAAAAGGGGACTTCAATCAAAAGGTTAAAATAAAATCAAAGGATGAGTTGGGAAAGTTAGCACAGTCTCTTAATCAAATGGTTGAATATTTACAAAAAAATATGTTTTTAAGGAAACAAGCAGAAGAGGCCAACAAAACAAAAAGTCTTTTTCTTGCAAACATGAGTCATGAAATTCGCACTCCTCTTTCCTCTATAGTGGGATTCACAGAATTATTGAAAAAAAGTAATCTTTCTCAAGACGATAAAGAGCGATACTTAAACATCATTCAACACTCGGGCGAATCACTTTCAAATGTCATTAATGATATCCTCGATATTTCAAAAGTAGAGTCCGGACATTTAAACTTAGAAAAAACAAACTTCTCAACCTTAGACCTTTTAAAGGACCTCATAGAACCTCTACGCTTAAAATGTCTTGAAAAAGGTATTAATTTAAACCTTGAAGTTCAAAAAGACTTCCCCCTTCATATCTACTCTGACCCATTAAGATTACGTCAAATCCTTCTCAATTTATTGACCAATGCCATTAAATTTACAAAAGAAGGAGAAATTTCACTCTACGCCGGCCTTGAAGGAAACAAACTCATTTTTGATGTTGTTGATACCGGCATGGGTATCCCGAAGAAAGATCAAAATATAATTTTTGAACATTTTCGCCAAAGTGAAAACAGCTTAACAAGAAAACATGGAGGAACCGGCTTAGGACTCCCCCTCTCACAACACTTGGCTATACTTCTCGGTGGAGAGCTAAAACTTGTTGAGTCCACAACTCATTTTGGATCACACTTCCGCGCTTCAATCACCTATGAAAAAGCTAAAAACGCAGAGACCACGAATGGATTAAAACAGTTAAACAGCAGTTCTGTGAGTTTAAAAGGTTTAAAAATACTGGTGGCGGAAGATGCTGAGGATTTGAGGCTACTTATAAAACTTATCTTAGAAAAACATGGCTGCCTTGTTGATTTTGCTGAAGACGGAGTTGTTGCACTAGAGAAAGTGAATCAAAAAAAATATGACGTTATCTTACTTGATATTCAGATGCCTCGAATGAATGGTTACGACACCATCTCAAAACTACGTGAAATCGGCATATCTATACCTATTCTTGCCCAAACAGCTCATGCTATGAATGAAGAAAAAGAAAAATGTAAGTTATTAGGATTTGACGAGGTCATCACCAAACCATTAATGCCTGAGGTTTTAGTTGATAAACTCACCCAAATTACAAAAAGAACAAGTTTGAGCCTTTAAAGCTCTAACTTTTAATTCGAGAAATTTAAATAGTAGGGCACATTAACCCAAAAATAATGGGTTTTATTAATTTCAAAAACTTCTCCATCACCATCAATGGAAAGGGAATGAAATGAAGTGGAACTCCCACCATCTAAAGCCAACGCCTCCCTAACATTCAAATGCACAAGCAAAAATCTTTGAAGAACATTAAAGCTTGAATAGTCTGATTGAAAAATTAATAAATCATTTTGATTATCCAAAGCCAGACCAATTCTCTGATCAAAAACATTGGGATTATGGACTCCACTGATATATTCACCGCGAGAAATTAACCGAGGGGTCGCCTGAAGTGCCACTTCGTGACTTTCGTTTTCAGAATATCTCGACGAGGGAACTATATCACACAGCCCCTCATAGCAGTAAAAGACACCTCCTCTATTGGTTTTTGCAGCCCCCAGGTTTTCACCATTAGCCTGTAGAAATAATGTCGGTCGACCCAGCTTATTAAAATATGAAGTATTGATTCTAATGTTCCAGCGAGAATCCTCTCTGGAACGAAGCTCCCCTTTCTTACGTTCCTTGATGCTCACAGTAAGGTCATTGCTTTGGTTTATACGTGCTACCATGACCCAAGCCAAATCTGGTTGCTGCTCAAAACAGTTCTGAGAGTATTGTAGTTTTAATTTATAACGTGATATTTCTAATGAAGATACTTGATCAAGCTTTTCTTCTTTTAGAATTTCTATGTGACTTGGTGAACAAGTATTAGAGTCATTGGCTTGCCCTGGATGGAAGAACAGGAACACAAATACTAAAAAATATTTTTGATTCACTTAACCCCTCTGTACTGTTTAGTTTAGATCTTTCCCTCAAATTACTTTAGTTAGTCTCAGTAACCAGCTTATGATGGTACTTATAAAACGTGAGGTAAATCCAAAGGCAAAACTTAGACCACTTCTGACCTTATAACTAACTGAATTCACTTATTTTCAAATTTGGGGATTTTTCTTTTGTATTTTTTAGATCTCTATTCTGGCTCTTGTAATTTGACCATCTGGCATTGATTTTCTACACAAGCCCCTCGAACCCTTGGGCAATACATTTTTATCATACGACACCTTAATTCTGGTGGTTTAGAATAGTGCCTTGAATACTTTTTATTAACAGCGATGTCCTTTCGACAACACCCTCCTGTACCAATAATTTCGCATTCTTGATCCTCTTCACAATAGAGATGTTGCTCCTTAACTTTGACTTCCGAAAATCCAGAACACAATAAAACGGACAATATAAAAATAAAAATTCTATTCATATCAAAAGCCTATTACACATCTAACCACTAGAACAATAAATTTATCCAATCTATGAACCTTAGACTCTGCTTTATTTAGGGGTTGTTGACAATTCGTCTAGCTACTACAACTTCAATCTCTCGCCATTTTGAGCTGTGCTAACCTTCATCTTATTCGATGTGGCTCTGGCCACACTTCATAAAGTTCAGTCTGCGCTTAACTCAAAATGACTGAGGTATTGAATCCTCATTACGCTGATGAATTGTTAACAGCCCCTAAAATAATGTACAATTTTCAAAAGAAAGTCCCTAAGAATGCTAAGAAAACAGTCATTTTTTGAAACATTTAGTGATAAGTTGTTTCCTATGAAAAATACCATCACTCGCATTATTTTATTAATCCCTTTTATGACTTCTTTAGCAACGGCTGCCACTTTTCAAGAGTTGAGCATTGAAAGCAGCTACACCCTTCCCATCTCTGAAATTTCGGGTATGACTTGGCGTAAAAATCCAAATACTCATAAAAGAGAATTAGTCGTTGTTGGTGACCGTGATTACCAAGTCTACATTGTTGATTGGGAGAATCGAAAAACCTCATTAAATATAAAAACCATCGACTTATCTCACACGAAAACTAAAGGGGATGGAAAACAATCCGAATGGGAGTCTGTCTTTAGTGATGACTCTGGGAGAGTTTATATTCTAAAGGAAAGTCCAAGCCAAATTCTTGTCCTCAATCCTCAACTCTCAAAAGTTGAAAACATAATCCAGCTCCCTTCTCAGCTAAAAGAAATTAACTCTGGTCCCGAGGGCCTCACATTACTTAATAATGGTCATCTTCTTGTTGTTAATGAGAAAAATCCCCTTGAGATTATTGAATATGGTCCAAAGAGCTCCACAGCTCTTGGTTACAAAGTCGACTTCTCAGTGGAGAGAAGTGGAAGCTTCCCTAACCCAAAATCTGAAACTTTCCCTTTATCCCGCTGGAATCTTGATTCTCATTCTTTCAAAAATATGGAAGACTCAAGTGGCATCAATACAGACAAAAATGGAAACTTGTACCTTCTCAGCGACCAAAAACAAAGTATAGGCCTACTAGGAAGCGAACTAAACCCTAAACAAAAAACTCTGGGGATTAAGAAGTTTTGGAAACTTCCAAAAGTTTTAAAACAACCCGAAGGCATGGTTATTGATGACAACAATCAACCTATCATCGCAATTGATAGAAAAAAAATAAACAAGACCAATCTGTTTCATCTTTCTAAAATGAAGTAATACTTATTAGTCAGTGAACTGGTGCTCGACTCCTATTAAATCATCGACTTTCAAACTTAGATAAGACATACTCTTCAATCATGGAAACCTTAACCACTCATACTATGGCCGTCATTGGAGGCGGAGCTGCTGGCTTCTTTGGAGCAATCAATGCAGCTCAAAAAGCTAAAGAAAACAATATTGCACTAAAAATCACAATTTTTGAATCGGGCTCACAGTATTTAAAAAAAGTACGTATTTCTGGTGGAGGCCGATGTAACGTCACACACAATCTCTTTGATGTTAATAAATTTTGTGAAAACTACCCCCGAGGTCAACGCGAACTACGCTCCCCTATGCAACGGTTTCAGGCTCAAGACACTTTAGATTGGTTTTCAAAGCAAGGGGTCAAAATTGTCGCTGAAGATGATGGACGCATGTTTCCTGAGAGTAACTCCTCGGAAACGATTATCTCGACTTACCTATCACTTGCTGAGCAATACAATATACAAACTTTAAATCAACACCCCATCAAATCGATTCAAAGAAATAATGATGGATCATGGAATTTACAGAGCAGAGATGAGTCCCTTTTTACATTTAATTATGTTTTAATTGCGACAGGTAGTAGCCCCGCCGGCTATAAATTAGCTGAAAGCCTAGGGCATACCATAACCGACCGCGCCCCCTCTCTTTTTAGTTTTAAAATATCAAACCCTCTTCTTTATGATTTACAGGGAATTAGCTTTCATCGCAGTCAAATCACTCTCACTGTCGATAAAAAGAAAAAGTTTAAACAACAGGGTCCCACATTAATCACCCATTGGGGCCTCAGTGGACCTGCTATTTTAAAATTATCTGCATGGGCAGCAAGAGAAATGAAACTCGCTAACTACAAGGCTCAATTAACCATAAACTGGGTTGATTTAAACCATGATCAAACTAAGGCCATCATTGAAAAAATTAAAACGGATAGCCCCAAAACTCAGATTAAAAATACATACCCAGACATTCTCCCAAAACGCTTTTGGTTAAGTCTTCTCAAAATGCTCTCTATTGAAGAAGAAAAGCAATGGGCTAATATTACAAAAAAAGAAGTACAGCAAATCATAAACAATTTGATTCAGTTTTCATGTGAAGTTCAAGGGCAAAACCGATTCAAGGATGAATTTGTCGAATGTGGCGGTATTTCTTCTAAAGAAATAAACTTTAAATCCATGGAAAGTAAAATCGCTCCAGGGGTTTATTTTGCTGGAGAAATACTCGATGTGGACGGAATCACCGGAGGCTTCAACTTTCAAAATGCATGGACAACATCCTGGATAGCCGCTCAAGATATTGCTTCAAAAACAAATTAAAGAAACTTTTTATACAATTCTTTCTTTGGTGCCCTCCTCAAAATGCCTAGGTTCAAGGTGCGCAACCTTCAGGTCAAATGAAGTCTATACCACATAGGTTGAGTAACGAGGAAGATGAGTGTTTGACAACGACCTCATTAGGGTGTCTCCTCATTTACCCAATTACTTCTTTAACTCCAGAAATTCATCATAAGTGACAGATTCATCAAATACGATATTTTCTTCAATTTTTATAATTCGATTGGCAATGGTTTGCACAAACTCATGGTCCTGAGAGGCAAAAAGAACTGTCCCATCAAAACGGCTCAATCCATCGTTTAGAGCCGTTACAGACTCCAAATCCAAGTGAGCTGTAGGATGATCTAATATTAAAACATTGGCCCCAGAAAGCATCATTTTAGCCAACATACAACGCACTCTTTCTCCGCCCGAGAGAACGTTTGATTTCTTTAACGCCTCATCTTTACTAAAAAGCATTTTACCCAAAAAACCTCTGATGAATGACTCATCTTTATCGGTGGAATACTGTCTTAGCCAGTCAATAAGGCTGTCTTCAGAGTTTTCAAAATACTGTGAGTTATCACTTGGGAAATAACTTGGGGTGATTGTCACTCCCCAACTAAAACCACCCGATTCAGGCTGTAGCTCTCCTCCTAATATGTCAAAGAGAGTGGTAATAGAAACATCGTTCTTACTGACAAAGGCAATCTTATCCCCTTTATTAACTCTAAAATTGATATCTTTTAAGACCACTTCATTCTCGATTTTATGAGAAATATTTTCTACAAGAAGTATGTCGTTCCCAGCCTCTCTTGTCGATTTAAACCCTACAAAGGGATAGCGCCTTGAAGACACAGGCATATCAGACAATTCTAGCTTTTCTAACTGCTTCTGCCTTGAGGTGGCTTGCTTGGATTTTGAAGCATTAGCACTAAAACGAGCGATAAACTTTTTAAGTTCCTCTGCTTTTGCTTCATTCTTTTTATTTTGTTCTGATTGCATTCTTCTTGAAAGCTCACAGGACTGGCGCCAAAACTCATAGTTCCCAGCATAAGTTTTGATCTTACCATAATCAATATCAGCAATATGGGTACAAACTTTGTTCATAAAGTGTCTATCGTGACTGACCACAATCACTGTATTTTCAAAATTGAGAAGAAAATCTTCAAGCCACTGAATAGCGTAAACGTCGAGATGGTTTGTTGGCTCATCGAGAAGTAAAATATCAGGCTGACCAAACAGAGCCTGAGCTAAAAGAATCTTAACCTTCTGACTTCCATCAAGCTCTTTCATAAGTTTATCGTTGTTATCAACCGATATACCTAAACCAGCGAGTAAAATTCCCGCTTCTGATTCAGCTTCATAGCCATTCATTTCCGCAAAACGAGTTTCTAGGTCGGCTGATTTTATTCCATCTTCCTCTGAAAAATCAGGTTTAGAATAAATAGCCTCTCTTTCTTTCATAATTTGAAATAACTCTTCGTTCCCCATAAGAACTGTATTTAGTACCGTCTGCTCGTCATAAGCATTCTGATCTTGTTTTAAGAAAGATAATCTTAGCTTTTTATCTTTTTGAACACTTCCGGTGGTAGAGTCCACATCGCCCGATAAAATTTTGAGAAAAGTTGACTTTCCAGCACCATTAGCCCCAATGAGTCCATAACAATTTCCTGGAGTGAATTTTACATTCACGTCTTCAAAAAGAGTTCGACTTCCAAATTTTAATCCTAAATCAGCAGTACTTATCATATTATTACCTTATCTCGCCCATGGACTATCTTGTCGCGGTTTCCACCAAAATAAAGCCTATTAACTTTCACATGTAATTCGTTAAGGTGTAAAACCCAAAAAAAGCATCTTTAACAGACCATCAAAGGATTGGATATATTATAAAATCTCTTCTTTTTCAATCAAGGGGCCAAAAATATAAGAACTCACTCACTCTGTTGTTTTTTCAATTTTAGGAGATAAACACCCATTCGCCCATCAGAAGTGTTATAGCAACAATCACTATGGAAGAGCGATTAACAGAATTAGAGACCAAAATATCATTTCAAGATCAAATCATTGAAGACCTTAATCAAGTGGTTATTGAACTCAGAAATAAAGTGGATCGATTAGAATTTGCTGTTAAAAAATTGATCGAAGAAAACGAGAACTCCAACCTCAAAGATGCCAGCCAAGAAACGCCCCCACCCCATTATTAATTTATAATCATTACAGGAACAGCCGTATCGACCTTAGGGATGAAGTTTCTCAATTAAGGTTTCCCCAAACAGATCAATTTTCTTTTCTCCCAGACCGTAGACCTTCTTTAAGTCTTGTAAATTACTGGGCGCCCGTAAAACTAAGTCTCTTAAGGTTTTGTCACTAAAAACCATAAAAGCTGGGATATCATTCTCTTTCGCATAACTCTTTCGCCATTCTTTAATTTCATCCAGTCTCCACTTTTGGTCACTTGATAAGTCCGGTTCAAAAAGAGCTTTCATTTTTTCTTTTCTCTTTAACTTTGCAATTCGATCCGGTCGAGGTGGCTGCTGAATCCTACGTGCGGAATTTGGAGCACAAGCATCACAATGTCCACATTTGTTAATTCGCTTAGAGTCTTTGAAATAAGTGAGGATATCACCGTGACGGCATTCCGAGCCTTCGGCATATTGCACAAGGGCTTCCAGTGCTGACCATCTCTGGTTTTTTATGGATTTAGAAGCTTCTGACTGAGTGATAAAAAAAGACTGAAGTCCTTTATCTTTCTTAGAGTAAGTCAGCAAGCAAGTCGACTCATTGCCATCGCGCCCTGCTCTTCCCACTTCCTGGTAGTAGGACTCAACATTGCCAGGCAACTGTGTATGTACCACCAAGCGAACATCTGGAAAGTCCATTCCCATGCCAAAGGCATTTGTGGCTGTTAAAACTCGATACCTTCCTGATTGAAAATCTTTTTCCACCTGAATTCTATCTTGTGAGGAAAGCCCTGCATGATAATAGGTAACAGATTCCCCCTTTTGCTCTAAGAAGTCCGCCCACTCTTCGGTTTTCTTTCGTGTTCCGCAATAAATAATAACTCGCCCTTGTGGGAACTGATTTATAGCCTGTAAAATATAACCCTCTTTTTCAGAGTCATCACCACAGAACTCCACTTGATAATACAAGTTAGGACGGTAAAATCCATAAACATGTTCGTCTGGGGTCTTTAAACTGAGTTGCTTTTTTATATCGGATTTCACTAATGGAGTTGCTGTTGCCGTTAGCCCCACCATAGGAACATCTGGTTTGAGCTTTCTTAGTAAAGAGAGTTGCGTGTACTCCATTCTGAAATCATGCCCCCATTGGGATACACAGTGGGCTTCATCAATGGCAAACAATGCCACCTTTTGTCCTTGTATCCAACGAGCAAAACCTGGCTTTTGAATACGTTCAGGGGAAACATAAAGTAAATAATGCTTCAGTTCCTTCATTTGTCGAAAAACTTCTTTTTTCTCCTCATTGGAAACTCCCGAATGAATACAACCCGCGGCCAAACCGTTAGACCTTAAACTCTGAACTTGGTCATTCATCAAAGCTATAAGAGGTGAAACCACTATGGTCACCCCTTCTTTAAGCTGTGCTGGTAGTTGATAGCAAAGAGACTTACCTCCGCCTGTTGGTATCACAGCCAAAACATCACGGTTGAGCATAATAGATTCTATGATCTCTTTTTGCCCCACTCGGAAAGACTCTAATCCAAAATAGTTGTGCAGTTTTTTTTCTAAAGTTTCGATCCACTAAACATAGCTTGATTCAATGACCTCTTCAAGCAATACCGCCTAGGGAAACTCCCAGTTTCCTTGCCTGCGTCGTCGCAGTACTGTTCGTACAACTTCCCTCCTTGCCCCTCAATGTGAACTTAACTAAGGAGTAAAAACAAATTTCAACTAAACGTTCTGACCTCTCCAACTGGTTCATTTCCAAATTCAGGGCCTTTAATCTGTTGAAAACCACCACAACTCACTTGAACATAGAGTTGATTAAATTTTAATCAACTCTAAGCCCTTCCGAATTCTGAACTTTATTTTCGAAAAATCAGCAACGGGCATCACACAAACTTTTTAGCCCTTCTTTCCCTAGTCCAAGCCTTTACAAAAAGAAAAAGCTTGGATACTTTTTAAGTGAGAGAAAAATGGGGGAATTATGAGAATCACAAAATTTATTTTTCTATGCGCAATTTTAGCTTTTAACGCCATTTCTTGCACCAGTGGAATTGATACGGACCCTTCCGTTTTTGATTTCAATAATCAAAATAAAAATAATAATAAACCAGTCTTTCCTGTGGATTTAACAGGCTTGAGTGCTCTGGATTTGATTACAACAAAATATGACCAATTTGATCTTAATTGTAAAATGTGGACACAAAAAGGCCTTGGCTTAAACAAAAATGTAAGTCCGAATGACGAATTCACATGGAAAGTTCTTGAAATTTATAATCAATCGGCCCAACTCGTTCTACAAAGTGTTCTAACCAACTATCAAGTGGATGTTGAAATTGCTATTGATGAAATTTTTCACCTCGCCAATCACTCCCTAAAAACTAAGGACCAAACACAATACAACCTAGCCCACACTCCCGAGGTAACCCTTTCTTATAGTTACAGCGGAAAAACTTTTAAAGGTAATCAAGTCACCATTGATTCTGCTCACCAAGGTCGACTGCCTTTACTTGAGAAGGTGAATTATCAAGTTGTAAAGCAAAGCCACACAAGTGCTGACGACAACAATGTTAAGTATATCACTGAAGTGGATTGTATGATTGTCTCCCGAATCAAATCCCCTTTTCAGAATCAGTTTGAAGTGGTTGAGTAATTTATCAACAAGAACCCTGAATTTCAAAAAAAGCCCTCCTTGAGCGGGCTTTTTTACTATCACCTATTATTTCAGAGAACTCACTGAGTTCAAACCATCTATACAAGGAACTCACCATCTGTTAAGCTCTGCCCATGAAAACTCATTACGATTATATCATTGTGGGTGGCGGCTCTGCTGGTTGCGTACTCGCAAACCGATTAAGCTCTAATCCCAATTGTAAAGTATTAATTCTCGAAGCCGGTCGACCCGATTATTGGTGGGATATTTTTATTCATATGCCAGCGGCCCTCACCATTCCCATTGGAAATAAGCATTATGATTGGTGTTTTGAATCCGAACCAGAACCTAATCTCAATAATCGTAAAATTTTCCACGCCCGTGGTAAACTTTTGGGTGGCTCTAGTTCCATCAATGGTATGATTTTCCAGAGAGGAAACCCACTGGATTTTGAGCGCTGGGGGGCTGATCCAGGTATGAAACACTGGGACTACGCTCATTGTCTTCCCTATTTTAAAAAAATGGAAAACTGTCTTGCCGGTGGTGATGAATACAGAGGAGATGATGGACCACTTGAGCTAGAACGAGGGCCTGGAAACAATCCACTTTTCAAAAGTTTTCTCGAAGCTTGCCAACAAGCTGGGTATCCACGAACGAACGACGTGAACGGCTATCAACAAGAGGGATTTGCTTTATTTGATCGCAATGTTCGCAAAGGTAAAAGATTATCTGCAGCAAGAGCCTATTATCATCCCATTAAGAATCGTCCTAATTTAGAGCTAAAAACAAGAGTTCTCACCACGGAAATTTTGTTCGATCAACTCAAAGCCAATGGTGTTGAATTTGAAGATAACAAAGGACGGAGACAAAGAGTCTATGGCAATGAAATCATACTTTGCTCTGGAGCCATAAGCTCCCCTCAACTATTACAAATTTCTGGGATAGGGGCTCCAGAACATCTCGAGTCCAAAGGGATCGCAGTTAAACACGCTCTCCCTGGTGTGGGAGAAAACCTTCAAGATCACCTCGAAGTTTATATACAATACCGTTGTAAAAAACCGGTCTCAATGAACCCAGCACTCAAGTGGTACAGGAAACCGTGGATAGGCTTACAATGGCTTTTTCAAAAAGGACCCGCTGCTACCAATCATTTTGAGGCTGGTGGATTCATAAGGTCCAATAGTTCTTATAAATACCCCAACTTGATGTTTCATTTCCTCCCCCTCGCCATTCGCTATGACGGATCTTCTCCCTCCGGAGGTCATGGCTATCAGGTGCATGTTGGACCCATGTATTCCAACTCAAGAGGATCGGTAAAGATAAAATCTAACAACCCTAAAGAGTATCCTGCTATTTTATTTAACTACTTATCAACCATCGAAGATAAAAAGGAATGGGTTGAAGCGATTGAAAAAGCACGCCATATCCTCTCTCAAAAAGCAATGGATGAGTACAATGATGGCGAAATCTCACCGGGACCGGATGTCCAAACCGATGAAGAAATTCTCGAATGGGTACGAAAGGATAGTGAAACGGCCATTCATCCTTGTGGAACCTGTAAAATGGGTGTGGATAGTCAATCGGTTGTTGATCCAACAACCATGAAAGTCCATGGAGTTGAGAATTTACGTATCGTCGATGGTTCAGTCATGCCTTATGTCACTAACGGTAACATTTATGCTCCCATCATGATGACAGCTGAAAAGTCAGCAGATCTGATTTTAGGTAATACGCCCTTATCACCGATCCATGCCCCCTACTACATCCCTGAAGAACACCGAAGCTCATAAAATTTAAGTATTAACTAAACAAGGATTTCCTATGAAATACATCTACACTTTCTTAATCATGATTAATATTAGCTTCCTTTTATCTTGTGAGAAAAAAGTAGAGAAAAAGATTAAATTTATAAAGCCCCAAGAAAATAAGGTAATGATCAAGACTAAGAACGACTCCACGAGCGTCTCTCCCTTAAAAAAACAATTATCAGAGTTAGCAGAAAAAGCGCGTTCAAAAAGACCAGAGAAACAGAGGCAGATCATGACTCAAGCTATTGAAGACTTAAAAAAGTCTCAAATCATGAAAACAGCTTTAAAAAAAGGAGACAAGATCCCTCATTTTAAACTTCGAGATATTTACAAAGGAGCTGTCACCTCGCAAGAGCTATTAAAAAAAGGGCCCTTATTAATCGTCTTTTATCGTGGCGGCTGGTGCCCTTATTGTAACTTACAATTACGAGACTTGAATTTTAATTTAAAATAAATAAAAGAAACGGGTGCAGAACTAGTTGATTTTTCACCCGAAGCTCCAGATGAAACAGAAAAGACAATTGAAAAACAAAAAATCGACTACTATGTACTGAGTGAT
>CAXREJ010000002.1:0-30635 GCA_964229765.1 Bdellovibrionales bacterium
AGCTACTCGTGTGAATTCTTTGGGGCGGGTTTTGATTTTGAATTAACATTTGATTGTAGAGCCAGCCAATGGCACCAGTTGATAATGCGAGTTTTGCAAGATCCTTAGCTCCTTTTGTGCGTGCTAATAATAAAAGTCCTACTCCGATACCAGCTGATTTTTTAGGGTTGGCTTTTACCCATTCCACGAGAGTGTCAACTTCTGGTTGCGACCGAATGGTACGATAATTCTCATTAAAAAACCTAAGTAGAGCGTTATCCGATTTATTGATGGCGTGAGGTTTCCTAGAAGGTGGGTTTTGATTTTTTGAAGGACTAAGTTCTTGCTCTGTATTTTGATTTCCTTTTTTACCTGAATTTGATGATGTTGAAGCCATATCTACTCCTTTTTATGAACTCTCATCATAACTTTTATGTGATAAAAAGCTTTTAGATAAAAATTTTTATTTGACTAGATTTATACATAAAAAATGATTCTTGGCTTATTTCGGCACACAAGATAGCCTGGTACCTCTAATCAGTAAATTGGTTCACTACTTAAGTGAAGATTTGTGATGGAAGGTAGAGTATGAGTCTTTCCTATTGGTCTGAAAAACAAAGTAAAAAAAAGATAGAAAGTGATATATGTATTGTGGGGGCAGGAATTACAGGCCTTTCATCGGCCTACTGGCTTCTTAAAAAAGATCCCAATCTCAAGATTGTTATATTGGAAAAAGGTAATATAGGTAGTGGAGCGACGGGTAGGAATGCCGGCTTTATTACCTGTGGGTCCGTGGAACATTTTAACAGAATGGTTGGTAAGCATGGCATTGAAGGTGCTCTAGAGATTTGGCAATTTGCTGAAGAAAATTTAAACTTACTCAAAAATGAAATTGGTCTGGATAGTCGTCTGGAGTTTCAAGAAAAAGGGGCTTTCTCATTAGCAACTTTGGATAATGAAATGCAAGAGCTCACCAGTGTTTCTGAGATAATGAAAAAATATAAAATTCCTGTGGAAATGCTTGATCAAAAGGCTGTTGAAAATAGACTAGGGGCTATCGGATTTAAGGGTGGGATTCACTATAAAAAAGATGGGGCTATACACCCAGTAAAATTATTAAACAAAATGAAGTCGTTATTAAAATGTGATATTCTTACAGGTCAAGAAGTTAAGGGGATCCGCGAACTCGATTCTCAAAGACTAGTTATTTGCAATGACTTTGAAATAGAGACTCATGCAGTACTTCTCTGTACCAATGGTTATACATCTTCATTAAGTCCCTATTTTGAAGATAAGATTTTCCCAACACGTGGTCAGATTATGGTTCTTTCACCACAAGAAATGTTTATGGAAGGGCCTTGTTATGCTAATTTTTATCTCGATTATTTTAGACAACTACAGGATGGTTCTTTACTAATTGGAGGTTTTAGACAATTAGAGTCTGATACAGAAAAAGGCTTTTCCGATCATACGAGTGTGAAGATTCAGTCTGCACTTCATGATTTTGTAATTAAACACTTACCACAGTTTCGTCATTCAGAAGTCACTCACCGCTGGTCTGGAGTCATGGGTTTCTCGGTGGATGGTGAACCATTAATTGGATCTTTACCAACAGATTCCCAAGTCTTTTTTTGTGGTGGCTTTACTGGTCATGGATTAGGATTGGCCTTTCATGCGGGTAAACATTTGGCACAACTGGTCTTTGGAGAAACAATTCCTGACTGGATATCAAGTAAGCGATTTTAGAGGAGTTTTGATGAAAATTGCATTAGTTGGGGGAACTCACGGGAATGAGCCTGTTGGTAGAGAAGTTGTTTCCATTATTTCAGAAGAAGAAAGAGACTTTCTTAATGACTATGGTTGCTTTGAAGGAAATCCAGAAGCTTTTAAAGCTCAAAGACGCTATGTTGATTGTGATTTAAATAGAGCTTTTGGGCAGAAGGGGGTAAGAAAAGGTTCTGAGGAAAAAAGGTTTCAGTTTCTATCGACAGAAATTACTGGTCATTATGATTTTTGTATTGATCTTCATACAACGACCACCAATATGGGATTAACAGCTATTTTAAATAATAGTCATCCGTTGACGAGAAAAGCGGGTGCTTTTTTAAAGCAAGAAATCCCTGGTTTTAAACTTATTGAAGAAGATGTTTTAAACGAAGATAGCACCCATCTTAATCGCCTTTGTCCAGCGGGAATAACCATTGAGGTCGGTCCTGTGGCTAATAATGTTTTGAATGGAGACTTGGTCTTAAAAACGAAGTTTATTGTTGAGCAGCTTTTAAATTTTGATTTTGATTCAACAATGGATTTAACTCAAACGGAATTCTATAAGATGGATGGAAAAGTACTATTCCCAGAAGGTCGTTGGTATGTGCATCCTTTGTTAGAAGGGCAGGATTTTGCCCCGCTTAAAAAGGGAGACCCTATTTTTGTCAATTCACAGGGGGATATTCTGGAGTGGGAAGTTGAGGGGAACACTTATCCTTTTTTTATTAACGAGGCGGCTTACTTGGAAAATAAAATCGCTTTTTTAACTTCACATCTGAAAAAGGGCTGGATTTAAAAAGTATAAATCACTCAATCTTTTTGTGCCAGTTTTATGAGTTCTTCTCCGTCCACTCGGTAGGGAAGCCATCCTTTTTTATGATGAGCTCCGATACTATGATAAAAATCGCGGGCCTTCATGTTCCAGTCTAAAACCTCCCACTCAAAGCGCGCACAGTTTTTCTCTACGGCTATACGTGCGAGTTCTTTGAGGAGGGCGAGTCCGTAACCATTACCACGACCTGATTCAGTGATAATTAAATCTTCTAAAAAGAGAGAAGGGCGTCCTTCCCATGTTGACCAACTAAAAAAGTAGAGAGCCATACCCATAATTTTCTGATTGTCTTCAATAACCAGTGTTTGAAAGTAAGGAGAGTCAGAAAAGCCATCACGTAGGAGATCCTCTTTAGTGGTTTTAACGGCATCTGGCTCTTTTTCAAAGATAGCGAGTTCATGAATGAGGTTTAATAAGCTATCTGTATCATTAGTAGTCGCAGGTCGAATTTTCATGGCTGTTCTATAGCTTGATTTTGGTCTGTCCTCAAACGGTAGATTTTATAGACCCAGATGGACAAAGTTTGAATTGACTATTATAATAGCACTGTGAAGTACTTAGTGGCCTTTTTTATTGTAATGGGCTTTTTTAGCCTTAACCAAGACATTCCCTGTGGGGACACGCATGAGACTGTATCGAGCTTCATGTCCTGTGACCAGTCTCAAAAATTTTATACAGAGGTTTCTACGGAAAAAGGGCTGGCAAAACGACCAAATATGACTCATAGGCAGGACAGTTCAGTTTGTGAATCTTGCCATTCAGGTTGGTGCAAAGGATTGGTTTTCCTGTCTAGAACTTTATTCTCAGACTCTTACACTTTAGCTCAAAGCCATTGTTTTGAGCCTGGGTTACAGTTTCCTGTTGATCCCTTTTTATTTCCGCCAAGAGAGCAGAAGACCACTCCGAAGGTTCAAAAAGCTCACCCTTTTCTTTCAAACCTTGGTATTCATAATAACTCATCCACATAAAATAAGGTCATGCCGTTCCGATGACAGCGTCGTTGCGGTACTGTTCGTATAACTTCATCTTTGCTCCTCACTACGAACTAAACTAACGCGGTATTAAATAGAATCCTTAGTTGAACGGCATTATGTCGGACTTATAACCTTAGTGAGTCGCGTGATCGATGGGTGATTCACCCAGTTTCTTTTCTAAAAAATAACAGAGAAATTTTGAGTTTCATTGCAGTAAGAAACTTTCTGTTTTTTATAAGTGCTATTCATTCTGAGCGTTCAGTCTCATATACCTATTAAATTTACATTGGTTTGTATCAAAGAAAATATGATCTCCGATGGTTTCTTGTCGGCACTGTCTTTTTTCAAAAGAATGGGCCCATGCTGGTTTTCTGCGATTGAGTTTGGATTGGGTTTGCGGCGCCCAAAAGTGTGTCCAACCCGTTTCTTTATTTTCAAGAACTAAAAGAGAAACTTGCCAAACTTTTCTGGAAATTTTTCGACGCCCTCGTCGCCTCATACCTTCAAATTGACGTCGAGCTCTAGTGACGGAGCAGATATTTTTAGGTTGGCCTTTGGCTCGAGTCATAATTGTAATACCAACAGCATAGATTCCATGACCCGGTTGGTTGGCGGCTTCACCTTGGAGAGCGCAGGCCATACAGTCCAAGGGTTGTTCGCTGGCACAACTGATATTCTTCTCAGTGACCAATCCATCAAGGTATGAAAACTGAGGTAGCTTTTTAGAACTTGTATGAGTCGTACAAGCTGTCAGCAGTACGACTAAACCACTTAACCTTATCCACTTTCCCATGAATGGTTGAAAGTGCAAATACTAAACCACATGAATCTGTCTTAGATTGTGATGGGGATCTCTTTTCTTAGTAAGTACGCAGACTTGCTTTGTCACATTTTCATTCAAATTTGAAAATGTTAAGAAAAGTGTCACCTTTTTTTATATGTCAAAGGCCTAACAGGGGCTGCTTCAAATGGAGACAGCCATTACAAGTTAAGTGCTTTTTAGGGACTCGGACTTCTTTAAAATATGAAAGATACAACCAGTGAGTTTCTTTGCATATTCAATATGAATAAACTCATTAGGACCATGAGCATTAGAATTTGGGCCTAAGACACCAGTGATAACAAATTGAGCTGCGGGAAAGGCTTCGCCAATCATTCCCATGAAAGGAATGGATCCTCCTTCTCCCATTGCGAGAGCGGGTTTTCCAAAGTAAGAATGGGACGCTTCTTGTACAAGCTTTTCTAGTGCTGGCGAGGTTTCAGGAGCATTCCAGCCACTGGCAGCATCATCCAATTGATATTCAACTTTAGCATTGTAAGGTGGATTTTCCTCTAAATGGTTTTTAAGAAATAAAGCGGCTTGTTTCGCATTGATAGTGGGTGGTATCCGCAATGACAGTTTTAAAGCCGTATAGGGTCTTAAAACGTTTCCTGCGGATTCAATATCAGGAAGTCCTTCGGCTCCAGTAACAGAAAGAGCGGCTCTCCAAGTACGGTTTAGTATTAATTCCACATGAGAATCATTCATAGGCTGAGTGTTCTCTGTAAAAGGAAATTTTTTATAAACATTATCTTTTAGAGTGTCAGCAGCTTGTTGCGCTTGTTCAATCCGTTGGTTTGGAATCATGGTTTTTAATTCATTGGGTAAGATTTCTCCCGTTCGTGGATCCTCTAATTTATTAAGAATCTCTCTGGCTACACGAAAGGAAGAGGCGACGACACCACTCGCATCACCAGAATGAACACCTTCATCAAGAACATCAACCTTAAGAACGCCGCTCACTAAACCTCTAAGTGAAGTTGTAGACCACATTTGATCGTAGTTACCAGCTCCAGAATCCAAGCAGACAATGAGATTAGGGGAGCCAAAACGGCTTTTAAATTCTTGAAAGTAGTAGGGTAAATCCTCGGAGCCACTTTCCTCACTAAACTCAATAGCAATTTTTATATGAGGTTTCTTAGCAGAGGTTTTTAACAAATATTCGACAGCACATAAGGACGCAAAAACAGCATAGCCGTCATCGGCTCCACCACGACCATAAAGTTTTTCACCTTTTCTAACCGCTTTCCAAGGGCCAAGATCCTCTTTCCAGCCGGTCATTTCTGGTTGTTTATCTAAGTGACCATACATCAGAATTTCGTAATCAAGATCTCCAGTAAGTTCTAACAATAAAAGAGGGGTGCGACCCGGTACTTGTAAAATATCTTTTTTGAGGTTTGGAATTTTTCTGTCTTCAATCCAATTTTCAACAAGCTTGAGTGCTTGAGTGATATAGCCATTCTTCTGCCACTGAGGATCGAAATGAGGGGACTTAGCAGGAATTTCTATATATTCACTCAGGGTAGGTACAATCAGTTCTTCCCAGTATTTATCAATTTCATTTTGAAACTCAGCAGAGGCCATATAATTCTCCTTTAAGACGTCTTATACCAATAGTAACTAGCAATGGCCACCGTCTTTAAACACTTATTCAGGGACAAAAACTGAGCTTTCAAGACTAAAAAATTTTAATAGAATTGGCATAAATATGTGAAAAGAAACTTGTTTACATTTTGATAGGATCGTCATTACACTCAACCCTTCAAAAGTGTTTATTTATGGTGGAAAAAAATTCAAAGTATCATGGGCATTGGCACACGTTAAAGATTTTAGCGTCTTATTTGTGGCCTCAAAATAGGAAAGATCTCAGAGTCCGTTTGATCGTCGCCATTTTATTTTTGGCCTTAGCAAAGATACTCAATGTTTATGTTCCGTATTTGCTTAAACTGGCTGTTGACCAATTGTCAGTGAATCAGAGTCCATTGGTCATTCCAGTAGTTCTGATTGTTTCTTATGGAGTGGCTAAAATATTTGTATCTTTATTTGGTGAAGTCAGAGACCTCGTATTTGTGGATTTGAAGCAGCAGGTGCAAAGAAAAATTGCCCTGCAAACATTCTCTCATTTGCATAACTTATCTTTAGATTTTCATCTCTCAAGACAAACAGGTGGACTTTCTAGAGTGATAGAAAGGGGTACAAGGGGAATTCAATTTGTATTGAACTTTATGACCTTTAATATTGTTCCAACATTATTAGAAATTGCTCTTGTAACCGGTATTCTCGTTTATCAATTTGAGTTGATATATGCTGTTATCGTTTTCACAACAGTGATGATTTATATTTTGTTAACATTGTTTGTGACGGAATGGAGACTCAAGTTTAGGAAAGAGATGAACTCTTCTGAGAGTCGAGCTAATACAAAGGCCATAGACAGCTTAATAAACTTTGAGACCGTTAAATACTTTGGGAATGAGGAGCACGAGTATTCAAGATTCGACCAATCATTAAAAAGGTATGAAAGGGCGGCTATCCAAAGTCAGCAGACTTTATCCGTTTTAAATATCTTACAGGCTGCTGTTATAGGAATCGGTTTGATTGCAATATTATTGTTGGCAGGACAAGGAGTCGTGGACGAAAAGTTAACGATTGGGGATTTCTTTTTAGTAAACACATATTTAATGCAATTGTATATGCCACTTAACTTTCTTGGTTTTGTTTACCGTGAAATAAAAAATAGTTTGGTCGATATGGATAAGATGTTTGAACTCATCCATATTAATTCTTCCGTTAATGATAAAGAAGATGCGATCAATTACATATCAACACGAGGAAGAGTTGAATTTAAAAATGTGTCGTTTTCCTATAATAGTGAGCGACCGATCCTAGATAACATAAACTTTACTATGGAAGCTGGGCAAACAGTCGCTGTTGTTGGTCCTAGTGGTGCAGGAAAGTCCACTCTATCACGCCTTCTTTTTCGCTTCTATGATGTGAATAAAGGTTCTATTGAGATTGATGGAATTGATATTCGTGAGATGTCTCAAAAATCTTTAAGGCAAAATATAGGAGTTGTTCCTCAGGATACCGTCCTTTTTAATGATACCATTGGTTATAATATTGCTTATGGAAATCCTCGTGCCAATCAGGTTGAAATTGAACAAGCGGCTAAAAGTGCTGCGATTCATGAATTTATAGAAAGTTTACCTGATAAATATGAGACTCCGGTTGGTGAAAGAGGATTAAAACTTTCGGGAGGAGAAAAACAAAGAGTTGCTATATCGCGAACTTTACTCAAAAACCCTCCCATATTAATTTTCGATGAAGCGACTTCAGCTTTGGACTCTCATAAAGAAAAAGAAATTCAGAAGTCGTTGAAAATGATTTCTAAAAATCGCTCAACACTTGTTATAGCTCATAGACTTTCTACCATCATAGATGCTGATTCCATATTAGTATTAGTGAAAGGTCGTGTTGTTGAGCAAGGAACCCATGGGGAGTTATTGAGTCTTCAGGGAGAGTACTATCGTTTATGGCATCGTCAGCAAGAGGTGGAACAAATTGAGTTAAAGCTTGAAGAAATGAAGGAAGAAGAAACTCATTAAACCGCTTATTAAATACGTCGACTTTTATATTCCTCGCCTTTTGTCTTTGTTTAGGGGTTGTTGACAATTCATCTAGCTACTACGGTTTTAATCCCTCGCCATTTTGAACTGTGTACACCTTCCCTTATTCGATGTGGTTTTAGCCACACCTCATAACGTGCAGTGTGCGCTTAACTCAAAATGACTGAGTTTTTAACCCTCATAGCGCTAATGAATTTTCAATAGCCCCTAATATAAATAAAAAGAATTATAGTTCATTGAATAGATTGTTTTGTCTAACTAGACATTTGTCTTTTCTTTATTTTCCTTTCTTTGTGAAACTTCTAAGAAATTGATATTCTTGTAGTAATAAGCTTTTATTGTGAATAATTTGAATAGATAGGATGAGAATGAAGTTACTGGATAGGATGGGTATAGCAGCAAACAGTTTGGACAGGAGATTGTTAAATCTTCTTAAGGATGTTGAAGTTATAGATTTTGAGGAAATATCCACATCCAAATTCGATTTGAGTAAAACAATTGTATTAGGTAATGAGTTAGATCTTCCAGCTATTTTTAGATATGTGGATACAAGTGGATTATGTTTTCTTATTCAAAAAAAGCATGAGTACTTTTTATATAATTTGCTTATGAGTGCAATGATTTGTAAGTATCCCGATGTCTTTTTAAAAAGTCCTATTTCAATTATCACTCGCAATGCTCAATCGAGTGATAAGACAATAACAATACCATTCTCATCAACAAATGATAAACAAAGGCTCATGTTTCAGAGTGAGGAGTTTATCAATCAAAATAGTAAAAACTCTAGTATCAATCAGAATATCAAAATTATTATTAGTGAGCTTTTTTCTAATGCTATGTATTCTGCGCCAACAGATGAGAATGGTAACTATCTATTTCAGACAGAGCCGAGAAATCAAGAAATTCATTATCCAGCAGGTTATAAAGGAGAGTTTCAACTTTCATTTAATAATGAAATTTTCGCAGTGACTTGTCGTGATCCTTTTGGATCGGTCAATAAATTAAGAGTAAAGAAACGTCTCCATCAAGTCTTTCACGACTCCAAATTAGCTAGCGTGGAACATCGACACAACGATAATGTTGGAAGTGGATTGGGTCTTAAAATGATTATAGAGAACTCAATTGGTTTTGGTATGGTGGTAAGGCAAGGCTTTGATACTCTCGTCTATGCCACTCTTCCAGTCGGTTGTGGTAATAGAAAAGTTTCCCGAATTGCTAAAAATATTTGTTTCAACTTTTACTAAGCGCTGTTGGCTATATTACATAGATCAATTGTCAACAGCCTCTAAAAACCGATATTCAAGCTAGCTTACATTAATTTCCAGCTCACCGACAGCAGGGCTGCATCCATAAAAAACGACACATCGCTGGTAACACCGTTACTGTCTTGTTTATTAAAGTCGATAAACCGAACCTCTAAATTCACATAAGCTTTTTGAGAAAGCTGTCCAGAGATCCCGAGCTTAAATCCATCTCCTGAAACGGTGGACTTAACGCCGCTGGATTCAGTTGTTAAATCGGCAAGCAATAAATAGGTAAACCAAAAGCGCCAAGACCTGAAGTCTCCACCAATGGCTAAGCCCGCATCGGTCGCAGTCGAAGTAGGAATAGAGCCTAACTGTAAATCATGATAACCAACATCAGCGAGTAGAAAGAAGTTTTGAAACTCAGCACCCGTCTTTAGGGTTAAGCCAATGCCCTGTAATTTATTGGTTTGATAGTGGCCACGATTGTAGCCAATGCCAGGTTCAAAGTGGAAAAACCCCCAACTGTTGAGGGGAGCATAAACAAGAATAAAGAAAATTATTTTTTTTAACATGCCTCATTTTACAAATCTTTCGGCTCGTGTCCAAACTATTTAAAATAAGGCAACGATTGGAGAATGAGTCACAATCGGTTTAAAAGATTATTTTTGTAATTTTGAGGTTTTGCCATTGAGAGGAATGGACTCGTCCATTTCCTGACTAGCAGTGTGTCGGTATTGGCTAGCAATAGACTCGTTGATTTCAATAACAAAGTCTCTAAAGTGACTCAATGCTTTTTCTGGCACAGGATTAGCTGCTGGCAAGTTAACCTTTAAAGGGTCCATTAATTGATTGTGTTTGGACATTTCAAAGTGGAGGTGGGGTCCTGTGGCATAGCCCGTGGCTCCAACGTACCCAATAATATCACCTTGTAATACTTTTGATCCTCTTCTTAAACCCCGTTTGAAGCGGCTGAGGTGAAGATATTTTGTTCTGTAGCCCGCCACATGATCAACAACAATCATATTACCAGCGCCACCAAATCTTCCTATTTTAACCACTCGACCTTCACCAACAACTCGGATGGGTGTTCCACGAGGTGCACCATAATCCACTCCATTGTGAGCTTTATATCTTCTGTGTATGGGGTGAAAACGACGTCGAGAAAAATGAGAAGTCACTCGTCCAAACTTTATTGGACTTTTTAGGAAAACCTTTCTTAGGGAGTCACCATTTTCATCGTAGTATCCACGAGTTTTTGTGACCTTATTTTGGTAGTAGTAAGCGGTGTAGAGCTCAGGACCATTTTTATACTCAGCATAGACAATATTACCGTAGCCTACGTGCTGTCCTTCAGCAAAGAGCTTTTCCACCGTAAATCTCCACATATCACCTTTGCGAACTTCTCTTGAGAAATCCACTTGCCAACCAAAAACCTCAGCAAAATCGACGATAACACTGGGAGAAAGCTTCTGCTCGGTCGCAGAAGACCATAAGCTGTCTTTGATTACACCAGTAAAATGCACTAATTTTTTTGTGGTTTCTACGTCTACAATTTCACTATCCCACTCATTGTGAGAGTAATTGATTTGTAGACGAGTCAGCGGGGAAATATCGAAAGCAATTCGTTTAATATCACCGGTTGGCTCTTTAGAAATAACGAATCGTGTTCCAGGCTGAACATGACGGAGATCAAACTTTGGTCGAGCGATCTTAACCACATCATGTATAATTTGGGGCTCAACACCCGCATCGATCAATGCCTGATGCACAGAAGAGTTCTTCTTTACGCGGTGAGTATCGTGTGTCAGTGGCAGTGGCGCCAAGATGATCATCTCGTCAAAAACAGGGAGACGCTCCTGAGCTTGCGCTGCATTAAGTACTAAGAATGAAAAGACAAATGTGAGTTTCATAAGAATTACGTTCTTCATACCTTATTGCTACCATAAATGACCCCCGAGGAGAACTACTAATGGGTCAATTTCATAATGAGAAACCTGGGGAGGCTCTTATTCGTTTTTGAACAAAATAAAACTGATGTCGTCTTTTTTTGAATCGTCTTGTTTATAGATTTTTTCAGCGATTAAAGTCATAAGATCAGTGGAGATATTTTCAAGTTCGCCCTTGCGAACAATCTCTACAATTTGGTCGGGATGGAAATTATCGAAGATACCATCGGAGGCTAAAAAAATGGAATCTTTGGGGTTCAGTTCCACTTCAGGACCAATCTCAATCTTCATACCACTTTCTCCCACTAAATTAGAAATATAGTGTAGATCAGGGTGCTTGAGCGCCTCTTTTTCATCAATGAGACCCGCTTCAATGCCATAACCCACGGGAGAGTGAGCCGTTGATTTGTATTTAATTTTTCCCTTGAGTCCGCAAATAAAAAGAGTCGAGTCACCCACTTGGTAGCCTCGGGCTTTATTGTTTGTAACTTCACATACAGTGACCGTTGTACGCGCCCCAATGCCCTCATCTAAAAGATCTTTATTGGCTTGTTCGATGGCATTGATGATGGGGATGCGAAAAGACTCTTCTTTCGAGGTCCATTTTTTTAAATGCTTATCAATTTGCTCGAGAACTTGTTTGGCTGCATCTTCCCCTTTTGGGTGACCACCGGCCCCATCAGCAATAGCTAATACAAATCCACCTTCCACAGGAAAGATTCCCAAAGCATCTTCGTTGCAAGTATCTGTAATGGGAGATTTTTTAGAGAAATACATGAGTGGCTTCTTCTCATCGAAGTAGCGAGGGGTGTCGAAATCCGCTTGCAGTGCCAGTTCAGTTTTCATCTATAATCGTGTCTCGCTTTCCCATTCAATATTTTCAATATGTTGCCTTAACAGACTGGCTGTTCGGAACTTTTTTTGGATCAAATTAGAGCGTAAGCCACAGCAAATATCTTTAACTTCCTGGGGATGCTTGGAGTAATATTTTTTTCCACCAATAGCATCATAAAAAATTCGGATAAGGTTTACGATGTCTTCCGCCTTATTCAAACTTTTTGCGTCTCCCCAGTTGTACATATCGAGCAGCTTAAACTCAAAACCGAGTCCTTTTCTTTTAATGATAATATTATCTGAGTGTAAATCACCATGGTACTCCTTGTGAAAATGGACATTTTCAATACCTTTGGCGAGTGAATGGAGCAGTAAAAGTCCTTGCATGATACCAATTCGTCCACCTGGCTGGCGTTTGAGAAAATTTGAGAGAATCATGCCTTCTGCGTATTCATATACAAAACAGGTGACTGGTTCTCCTTTTATAACAATTGTTTCTTGAGTGTAGTAATTAATTGAAACTGGGCTTTCAGATAAGCGATAAAGCCTCTGGGCATATTGATTCGCCACCTTATTCTTAATGTTTCGTTTGGGATAGAAAAATTTAAGGGCAACAGGGATATTACTGATGAGTTCTTCTGCTTTGTAAACTTCACCTTCCCATCCTCCGCCGAGTTTCTTAATAATTCGATATTTATTTTTAATACGCTGACCAGATTCAAAATCGAAACTTAAAATTTGTTTTTTTGCCATAAGACCTACTTTGCAGAACGGGAGGGGTTCGACTTAAAAATTCCTCGACTCCATGATTTTTGTCGTAAACCTCTTGATAAAAGAGTCTCACATCTTGAAGACTCCTGTTGTTATATATCTCTAATTAATTCCTGTTTTTTGTTGAGGCAATGATTAAACTGAGAATTACTCAATTCGTAATTATTTTTAGGGTGTGCCCTCATTCTATGGAACTATTTCTTAATCAGATGAAACTTCTTAGCTTCGGTTAAAATACCATTATATTGCACCTGAAGAAGTTGCTCCCCATGGTGGTGCTCCCGTGTTGTTAAGTCTTGGAAGAGGTGTCTCTTACTGAGAGTTTTCTTTTCCTTCGGAGCCAAAATAAATTTCTTCCACCTAAAAACCTTAGGATTAACAACTCCCTTTTTCTTTTTGAAATGAAAAATAAAGTCCACTAGAAGGGGGACATCTTGATTAGAGGTATTTTCGAGGGTGATACTGAATTCTAATCTTTCTGACATTTTAACTTGAGATGAAGAAAGCTTAAATTGAGAGACCTTGACGGGTGGTTTTTGGGAAAAGCCCATTAACTTTAAGGCTTCTTTATCCCCTTTTTTTAGCAAGGTTCTGAGTGCTTGCTGTGCAACCCAGCGAACTTCAGGAGTCTCTTTTTTAGAGAGCACTTTTTTTAACCAGGCTAAAACTTTTTTAGGATGATCTTTACTAATGTCGTTAAGATTGTTGGCCACTGATCGACGCACATAAAGGGAAGAGTCATTTACTAACTTTTCAAAAATAGGAAAAAGGGGGCTTGGATCATCAATAAAGTTTTGTAACTTAAAGCTCCAGGGCAGTCTTGGGCGACAACCTTCAGAGGCGAGTCTTCGCTCATCCTCTTGTGAACTAGACGCTAAACTCAACATCCACCTCATGGTTTCTTTTGGGTCTTCTAGGATAAAAAAGCGAATTGCAAATTCTGAGCTTGAATATCGAGTAAAGACCTTCATCGCATCATAAGACACTTTACGATCTTTTGCCGATAAACCAAAAGTTGAAACAAATTCTGGAAAATAAAAGGCCTTGTACCCAGTGAACTGGGGGGCCACTTTTTTTAAGGTATTAATTTGTTGTTTGTAAGTTCCATCAAGGTGTTTATTTAATGTGACCGTGATCCGAGAAGTTCGTTCTTTGAGGCTAAGATCTTCCCAATCATTAGAGAGACAATCCTTTTTAAAACGAGTGGCCGAGAAATTGGTTTGATATCTTTTTATTTCTCGACCGAGGCTCAATAAATAATCGCCATTGAGGGCGTCTTTTAGTGCTTCTGCCAAACTGAACCTTTATTTTTTAAATACAATTTTAAAGGCTTTCATAGTTTCTTCCCAAGATTTCTGATCGGCACTTTCATTGTATGCCAGAGGAAGTTTATATTTTTTCCCCATCTCGGTGGCTTTTGGATTGGTAAAACCATGTGTAGCCCCTTTAATATTAAAAAACTTGTAACGAATTCCCGCTTGTTTCAATTTGTTGCGAGTCGCTGCCACTGCTTTTTTGGGAACAAAGGGGTCATTGGCACCATTGAAAATAAGAACGCGGGTGGAGAACTTTGGAACATCATTAGTAGCCATAGGGCTGAGATCGCCATGATAGCTAGCAACCATGTTCATGTTGACTCCGCGTCGAGCCATTTCCAGAACAATTCCACCACCAAAACAATATCCCATGGCAGCAATTTTCGTTCCATCAACTTTTTCTTGTCCCTTCAAGGTTGATAAAGCCACTCTAAAGTTTTCTTCGGCCTTATCCATATCGTCTTTTACTTTTTGTGAAAAAGCTTTTGCGTCTTTAGGGTGATCAAAAGTTTTTCCTTCACCATACATGTCGACAGCAAAAGCGGCATATCCGGCTTTGGCCAGTTGTCGGGCTCTTTCTCTAGGATATTCGGTTTGTCCCCACCATTCGTGAACAACTAAGACTCCTGGAAAAGGTCCTTCGCCTTCAGGGATGGCTAAAAAGCCTTTCATAGTTGTATCACCAGACATATAAGAAATTTCTTTTGTGATGATGGTGGACGTGTTTTTTGTTTGAAAATCTTTTTTCTCTTCACTCGATGAGCAAGCAGCAAATAAGAATAGACTAAAAGAAAAAATGAGTATTTTTTTGAAATTCATGATGGATCTCCTCAAATTTAGTGAAATTATTCTAGCAAGAGTCTCTTAATCTTCAAAGACTATTAGTATTTGTGAACAAAATTAGATGGGCTTTATTGGCTAAGATAGACAACCCGTGTCTACAGTGGCCAGATCCCATTCTATAACAGAGACTACTACCGTCTTAATGCCATTTTCTTAAGCCAAGGGCGACTTTATTAAGAGCCCATCTTCATATGGTAAAGATCTCTTTTGAGATTTGTGCTAAGTCTTTGATTTCAGCTATTTACAATGGATCTGAGATCAGCAAAGTTCTTGCTTGTTTGGTGGCACAGAAGTAAATATCGAGGCGGAAAGACCTTCAAAGGGAGAGAGGTACAATGAACACAGATGTAATGAATAAAGCCATTGATTTAGCGACTCGTTGGCAAGATGCAGCCTGCAAAAAAATGTCTGATTTTGAAAATTCATTCCATGCAAAAATGCAAAAACTTTTAAACAACCCCATCGACAAAGTTTTCCTAATAGAATTAATGGATCAAAGTTTTAGAAGTCATGATGTTTCTCGTGTGGAAAATCAAATTGATTATCTCTTTTCAAAATATGGAATGGCGACGTTCTTTACAAACTCTGAAAGATTTTTGGTTTTTCTATTCAGACATGCCGGAACCTATATTCCTCAAATTTCTATTCCTATGTTTGTAGAGAATATCCGAGAAGACACGAAAAGAGTTGTTCTGCCAGCTGATGATAAGCAACTTGCGAAACATATGAAGGCTCGAAAAGAAGACAACACTCGTGTTAATATTAACGTGATTGGTGAGGTTGTTTTAGGAGAGGCCGAAGCTCAAGGTAGAATTTCAAAGTACATGGAGACCTTAGAGAACCCAAACATTGATTACCTTTCCATTAAAATATCCACCATTTATTCCCAGATTGATCCCATAGCATTTGAGGAAACAGTCGCTGATCTAGTTCCAAGAATCAGAAAAATTTTTAGGCAAGCTAAAGATCATCCTTATACCAATTTAAAAGGAGAACAAGCTTATAAGTTTGTGAATCTCGATATGGAAGAGTATCGAGATTTGCGCATTACTGTGGAAGCATTTAAGCAAGCCTTGGATGACCCTGAATTAAAAGATTACCATGCTGGTATTGTCTTGCAAGCTTACTTGCCAGACGCTCATATTTGGCAAAAAGATTTAACAGAATGGGCTAAAAAAAGAGTGGCAGATGGTGGTGCACCAATCAAGGTGAGACTCGTTAAAGGGGCTAATCATGAAATGGAAAAGACAGAAGCCTCTTTAAGAGGATGGCGATTAGCCACTTACACTGATAAAATTGATACAGATAGTAATTATAAAATCATGGCGGAATATGCGCTCAAGCCTGAGAACGCAAAGGCGGTCAATTTAGGAGCCGCCTCTCATAATCTTTTTGAGTTGGCTTACGCACTTGAACTGGCACAACACTATGATGTTCTCGACTACTTTTCCTTAGAAATGTTAGAAGGAATGAGTGAGGCCGCTCGTATGGGAATTAAAGAGGTCTCTGGGCGAAATGTGATTCTTTACGCTCCTATAGCAGGGAAAGAGCAATTCACAAATGCGATTGCTTATCTCGTCAGAAGACTTGATGAAAATACCAGTGAAGATAATTTTATACGTTATTCTTTTGGGTTAACCACTGACAGTAAAGAGTGGGAAATGCTTAAAAAGAATTTCATCCAATCCTTTGATAATCGCGAAGGATTATTTATCGGACAAAAAAGAAAACAAAATCGTTTGGACGAGCATTGGGATAGTTTTTCAGGAGGAACATTTCAAAGTTACAGTTTTACCAATGAGCCCGATACAGATTTTATTCTTGAGGCGAACCAAAGGTGGGCTGAAAAAATCAGAGAAAAGTGGATGAAGTCACCAGGGGCGGAGCTAGAAACAGTTCCAACAGTTGTTGCTGGCGAAGAGAGGGTTGAGGGTAGAGACATTGTCGAGTGTATAGATAAGTCACAGCTTCATTTAAAAGTTATTGCTGGTAAATACGCCAAAGCTAGTGCAGAGGATTTACAAAAAGCGGTTGATGTTGCGGTAGAAGATCCTGATCGTTGGAGAAGTTTAACCCGTAGACAGCGACATGAGATTTTATCAAAAGTGGCCATTGAAGTTCGCAAAAGACGGGGTGATTTAATTGGTGTCGCTGCAGCCGAAGTGGGTAAGGTATTTACGGAGACCGATGTTGAAGTTAGTGAAGCTATCGACTTTCTTGAGTTTTATTCGGAGAGCACTCGTCATTATGAAGCTCATAAAAACCTTCAATTTCAAGGGAAAGGTGTGGGCCTGGTTGTTCCCCCTTGGAATTTCCCCATTGCTATCCCTTTAGGGGGTGTGGCCGCTAGTTTAGCTGCTGGTAACACTGTTATTATAAAACCGGCTTCTAATGCCGTTATGTGTGCCTACGAATTCTGTAAATGTTTTTGGGATGCTGGTGTTAGTAAAAAGACATTACAATTTGTGCCATGTCCAGGCTCGCTGGCTCAAGAACATCTCATTAAAAATGATAAAATAGATTTTGTCATTTTAACGGGAGGAGAATCGACAGCTCAGAAAATGTTAGAGGCTCGCCCCAACCTTTACCTCACAGCGGAAACTGGTGGTAAAGATGCCACTATTGTGACGGCAATGGCTGATCGAGAACAAGCTGTTAAAAATGTTATTAATTCTGCATTTTTAAATAGTGGTCAGAAATGTTCGGCCACCTCTCTTCTTGTTCTCGAAAATGAAGTTTATTTTGACAGAAAGTTTAGGGATGCTCTGGTGGATGCGGCTCAAAGTATGGAAGTGGGCTCCGTTTGGGACTTTAAAAATAGAATAGGAACCATGGCCGGTCCAGTGACAGGAGATCTAAAGTGGGCTCTAGAAAACCTTGAAGAGGGAGAAAGTTGGGTTTTAAAACCCGAGTTTGCTGATCATAATGAGTATATGCTCAAGCCGAGTATCAAGTGGGGAGTTAAGGAGGGTAGTTTTTGTCATATGACAGAACTCTTTGGTCCTTGTCTTTCGGTGATGAGGGCAGATGATTTAAAGCATGCTGTCGAAATTGTAAATGCTACGGGTTACGGTTTAACTTCAGGTATTGAGTCCTTAGATGAAAGAGAAGTTGAATATTGGAAAAAGAATTTGAGGGCCGGAAATCTCTATATTAATCGTGGTACAACAGGTGCCATTGTATTGAGACAGCCTTTTGGTGGTTTGGGGAAATCGGCTATAGGAGCAGGCCGTAAGGTTGGTCACTTCAACTATATTAGTCAATTTATGAACTTCACAGAATTAAGAAAGCCGCGTGTACCAGAACTTCGTTCTAGTAAGTTAGTCAAATTGGCAGATCGCTGGGATACGGATTCTCGTTTCGCTGATATGTCAGAAGATATTGGAAAACTTCAGGCTGCTTTACAGAGCTATATGTACAATAGAGAAAAAGAATTTCTGCAAGAAAGAGACTTCTTCAAGTTAAGAGGAGAGGACAATATCTTTAGGTATTTGAAACTCAAGTATGTGGCTATTCGAGTCTGTGAGGGAGACAGTCTTTTTGAGTCCATGTCTCGCATTTTAGCGGCTAAGGTTTGTGGGGTGAGAATCCATGTGAGTTTGGAGGAAGATCTAAACAATTCTGTCGCTCAGTTCCTCTTCCGATACTCTCAGAAAATTTTAAAAGAAGATGATTTTATGAGAAGGGAATCAGAGGCTGATTTTACTAAGTGTTTTCCTGAGGTCGATCGAATTATGTTTGCTAAACAGGATAATATTTCAGAATTTGTATTCAAGAAAGCAGCTGAGTCCTTAACTTTTATTGTGAGGCAAACTCCAATGATGGATGGTCGAGTTGAACTTTTAAACTTTTTTGAAGAACAAGCTGTTTCACATAGTTACCATCGTTATGGAAACCTAGGGGCAAGAGCCTTGAATCAAGAAGACTGATTTTATAAAATAAAAAAGCTGGATTTTTCAATCCAGCTTTCTATTGTATTCTCTCTTAAAGTGTCTCCACTTTTATTGCGATAAATTTTCTAGATAATCTAAGAGTTCTCTTCGACTCTCACTACTAGGAACTGGGCCGCGTGGCATTTGCTCACGATTGGTTGCATGCGGTCCCAAGCGGAACTCAATTTCTTCAAGTAATGATCCTCGTCGATAACCTGTATTATTTAGCTCGATGGCTAGTTGTTGAGGATTGTCGAAGGGGATAAAGGGAATGAGTCCATAGTTTTCATCCACGTGGCATCCAATGCAACGATTTATAAGTGGGGCATGGGGAATTTCCACTCTTAGAGATGTGAATGCATTCCACAGACTTTGAGTGGACTCTAAATCTCGAAAGGCCTCAAGACTCTTGGATTTAATTTCATCACAAGAGAGCTCATTTAAATTGGAAAATTCAGGGTCTTTTGAGAACTCATATTTTACGGCAAAAACCCAAGGAGGTCCGGGTTCATTAGGTACTCCAAAACGTTCAAAAGCAGAGAAGCGACCACCATTGGTTTTAAAGTCCATTGACCAATCTTCTGTACTCACTCCAAAAGCTTCAAATAAAATATTAATGAGATGAGTGGTGCGTAAGCGGTAGAACTCAGGAACAGGGGGGGTGAATGAGCTTCTTCCTAAGCCGTCAGGAGACTCACCATAGTAAGTTCGAGGGTTATCAGCGGCATCAACTGATTTTTCAAAACGTTGCTTAGCCAGGCCAGGAACTTTTTCATAAAGCCATTTAATTGAGTCTTTGCTCATATAGACTTCTTGACCGCATTTTGCATGTCCCAAGACTGTCCACTTTACTTTTTCGTAGAGCTCGGTGTTTTCAGTGCGAATAATTCGCGCCACTCTTTGAAAGTTGAGTATGGCTAAGAGATTAGTGAGGTCTCCATTGAGAGTGTCTTCATTCTCATATTGATCAATGGTTTGATCTGATAAGAGAGTGTAACGGGGGTTAGATTTTTTCTCACTGGACATAAACTCATAGAAACGTGTTGCTTCTTGATCCGCTTCTTCCAATAACAACTCGTCTCCAGACTCAATTAACTCGTTACGTACATTGGTGAGTGTTCTTCTAAAGTCAGTATCATCGTCAATACTGCCGTAAAAGCCAGGCCACATATTATAGGGTTCCCAGTTAGGCCGTGGATCGGTATTTTGTCTATTGGAACCTTGGTGACAAGCTAAACACTTGGTGGGATTGGGTTGTGAAAGTTGAGCAAGGTTGTTTGTGAACGTCATTTCATAAAATTCAAAAGCATTATTCTCATGATTGAATCTCATAAGTTCAATAGCGTTGTACCCTTCTTGTTCATGGTGACCATTGTAAGTCATTATGAGGTCCGCGTTTTCGTTGAATATTAAGGCGCGCGGATGAAGGAAGCTACTTTCTTGCAGGCTGCGACTGCGATAGGCTAGAACATAATTGCTAAAAAAGTCAGGGCGAAGTGCTTTCCATGTATCTAGAAACTCTTGCGGATTACTTAAGGTTTCTGAATTAACAAGAGTCTGCACTAAGGAAAAATCACCAGAATCGTTGCGACTGTCCGTTCTTGCGAGTTGGTAGTTAGAGGCCCATAGGGCTTGATTAATGAAGAATAGAAAAAAGATAATGAAAAGTCGTCCCAAACTTTCCTCCCAATATTTATGTCCCAGGAGAAAAATACAGGTAAAGCTAGGAAAACACTATTGTTTAAGGTTATTTAACCCCTATTTAGAAACTTTATAACATGACACTTTGTAAGGAATTCCGATCACAGCTCTAAAAAACACCGTTTAATTGAAGAGTGGGCTATCATTTTGATATTAATTATCAGCATCAAACCCAAATACCTCAGTAGATGGGCTTTTAATCAATAGTCAACAGCCTCTAAATGTTCAGGTTAAGTTTCTCTAGAAACTTGAGATCGTTTTCCATGACTGTTTTACGGCCGTCTGCGCGAGCATTGTCGATCGCCTGCATCGCTACATGGCGTAAATGATCAGAGAGGGCATTCATCACGGCAGCAGAAGTATTGAACTCAGATTGCTCGTTAATAAAATCCTTAAGGCGTGAGGCTATAACAAGAATTTCACCACCTTTAGATATTTGACGATTTGAGGGTTTTGAGAGCTTCTGTTGGTTCGGTATTATTCGTCGTCCTTTTGTGGGGCTATCAGTCTTAGAAGAGGAAGGGGCCATGCTTTGCACAGCACCAGCGTCTTTATGACGGGCGATGGGGAGATGCTGGTCAAAGCAGCTAACACTGCAAAATACATATCCAGTACGTTTGCTGTTACATGATGAAACACTACACACATAGTATTTTGAATCAAAGGGAATGGATGATTTACAGGAGCTGCACTTTTTCCACTCAGTAGGCTCGTTCATTGGGTCTCCTTATTCGTACAGGTCGTATTATTTATAAAATTCAGAGCTTAAAAGTCAATCATGGTGATATCGACATAATTGCATTCTTTTAAAAGTTTTAGTCTCTCTTTGTATCATTATGAAAAGAATATATAAAAATTGGCAGAAACCAGATCAATTTGAAACAAAGAGAATAAATCTTTAGCAAGTATGTACGAAACTCTTGCTACAATAAAAGGTGATGAAGAAGTATGTTGGACGTTCAATTGTTAATTTCTTCATTTCCATATCTGTATTTCCTCTTTTATTAAGTCAAAGTCTATTCTTGGTCGGCTGCCTTCAAGAGGGAAGTGGAAGTGAAGGAGATACGCAGGTTGTGGTTGAGCCGGGAGAGTTACCTCTTCCGCCGTATACACCACCAGAGCGTACTGTCTGCGACCCTTTTCAAGCAGGGGTCTCTGCACGTGATCGTGGTCTCGTGGGACATCTCTTATATTTAAAAGATGATCAGCCACGTTATACTCATATTGATGATTATATCGAAAATGCTCACCCCATTGAGAGCATTGTTTACTTTGATCAAGTTTTTATTCCAACTAGAGCCTTTGATTTGGGTTTTTACACTCAAGATGGACAATTGGTTCTCAATCATAATGACGAACCTATTTATGAATATTTCGCTTTAAGGTTAGAGTCAAAATTAACGCTGTCAGAGGCTGAAGAACCAGGTTGGTACCAAATGGCTGTTCTTTCCGATGATGGATCAAAAATTGTAGAAAAACTCCCAGACGGTAGCGAGGAAATAATTGTTGATAATGGGTTACAAACAGCGACTCGAATGGGCTGTTCCGTTCGCTCAATTTATATGGATAGAGAGACCAAAAAAGATATTGTCTTAACTTATTTCCAAGGACCTCGTTACCATATTGCTATGACTGTTTTGTGGCGCCCTATGCCTGATGGTTTTGATCCACAAACTGCCACTGAAGATGTCGAGTGCGGTATGTCTGGCAATTCACGTTTTTTTCATTCAACTGTTGTTCCATCGGAGCCAACGGTTAAGTATTATGAACTCTTGGAAAGAGGATGGAAACCTTTATCCAATCAAAATTATCTTTTTCCAGAACAAGCGAGTAATCCGTGCGCCACTGAAAACCCATTATTGTTAACAAACTTTACCGTGTTATCAACGACAAGAACACAGGTTCACGTTGTTTGGCAAACTAGTTTGCCGGCGTCTTCTCAGTTAGAAATTAAAAACATTTCTACTGGTGAAGTGACTCTCGCTCCTTTAGATTCAATTGTTAAAACAGACCATAGTTATATCTTCTCAGGACTAACGTCCAATACTCTGTATTCAGTTAAAGCCTTGTCAGTATCTGAGGATGGGGAAACGGCAGAAAGTGTCGAAAGTGCCTTCAGAACGCCAAGATAGTCGTCTTATCTCTTAAGTGAGAGATCGAAAATTCCGAAAAGATATCAAGGAGATACAAATTGAAGTTTTCGATTAGAACTAAATTTTTATTTGTTATGAGTGGATTATTATTAATCTGCCTCACCTTCTATTTATCAATGTCTATAACGGTATTTAAAGCCGATAAAACCCAATTGGTTTTTGATTTAAATAAGAGTCAGGTTAGTAATCTGGCTAGTGAAATTAACGTGCGTTTAAAATCTATATCAGAGTCATTGAGTCTTTTTGCAAGATTGCCTGAAAAGGAAAAAAAAGAACTTTTAAGTCGACTCTTCAAAGAAGATTCTGAAGTTGTGGCTTTATTTTCAATTGATCAAAAGAGGATTGCTCTTGAAAATAAGTTTTTGAAAAGTGAATACTTTGAAACTTATGATATAGACCAGAGTCTATTTGAACAAAAAGCCCTTCAACAGCGTAAACAGTTTGAAAAAATTAACTTACAAGGTGAACATATTTGGAACGCAAGTTTCTCAGGTTTTCCTCCAATGATTGCTGTGGGACGGAGGGTTTTAGTACTCGATGAGAGTAATGAGCCTATTGAACAAAAAATAATTATTTCCTATTTAAAAATAGATTCATTTATAAAGTCCATTTCACTTTTAAGTATAAGTTCCATTTTTATTTCAAACTCTGAAGGTGAAATCCTGGTCGAAAAAGACATTAGTCGATTGGGAGAGAACCCAAGTATTGCAGAATCTGATTTATTTAAGAAGGCTTTAGACTCAGAAGTAAAAACCAGTGTCACTCATATTGAGGAAAAAGGGCAGGGATGGTTATCAGCTTTTTCAAAAACTTATGGCGGTAAGATCATTGTCCTGGCTCAAGCTCCTGAAGAGAAGGTATTTCAAGTTGTTAAATCTCTTACTTTTAGAACACTGTTGTTTGGTTCTATTGTTTTAACTTTAGTGATACTGGCGGCCTTTTTGCTCTCTAAAACTCTAACAGAAAACGTGGCTCTTTTGGCAAAGAGAATGAAAGAAGCTTCGGTTGGTGATTTAGAGTCACCAATTATCCTTAAAGGAAGAGATGAAACGGTGAGCTTGGGTAACTCCTTTAATAAGATGATTGCTGATTTAAAAAGGTCTCGTGATGATTTGGAGATTATGAATAAAGAGCTTGATAAAAAAGTTAAAGAGCGAACGCATGAGTTGGAAATCCAGAATCAGAAAGTAGCAGAAGCACAGGAAGCACTACTTAGAACGGCTCGCTTAGCTTCTATGGGTGAGGTCGCTGGCCGCACGGCTCATGAAGTTCTAAATCCATTAACAAGTTTGTTAACACGAGTGGGTTTGGTTGAGAAGAAGGTAAATGACAAATATGTGGAACCTATTGATTTATTATCTGATATTGAGGATGCGTGGGCTGAGGATTTCAAGGAAGGTGGTCTTGAACAACTTGTAACCAATTGGAAAAAACCTTCTGACATAAATCCAAAGCAAAATCTTTTTCTAGAAGATTTTGAGAATTTAAATGAAATACGAAATTCACTTGAGAGACAAATAAAAGAAATATCTCAAGATATGATTTTTATAAAAAAGGAAGGCGATAGGATTGGTAAAATTATTCATGGAATGAGGCGATTGAGTAATACGAATTCTGTGTCAAAGGAAGAAAACCTCCATGAATTACTTGAAGATTGTTGTTATATAATGGCCGATCTTTACGATCAGCAAAGATTCAAGATTGAGAAAGATTTTGTTGAAGGACTCATAATGGTCAAAGTTGATCGAGATGAGTTTATTCAAGCCGTTACCAATCTAATGAGAAACTCCTTACAATCTCTAAATGATGCTCGGTTACAATCGGCAGAGACATCCACTTATTGGGTCAAACTCAGAACTGTGATTGTGGACAATATAGTTAAGGTGCAGATTGTTGATAATGGAAGCGGTATTGATAACAAATACCAGTCACAGCTTTTTACAACCAATTTTACTACTAAATCGACTGATGAAGGAACGGGTCTTGGACTCAGTATTAGTCGTCGATTTCTAAGATCACAAAATGGTGATATTGTTTTTAAATCTTCAGTCCCATTTAAAGAAACTATTTTTGAAATACAACTCCCGATATTAGATTCAATTGAGCGGAAGGACGTCGCATGAGTAATGCAGCAAAGTTACTACAAGTACAGAGGAATTTAATACCCGTTAATTCTCCAGTTCCCAATCGAAGAATTTTGGTGGTTGACGATGAGCCTGAAATTGCAAAGGGTATTCAGCAAATACTATCGCCCATTGAACAGGGAGTGAGTAAGTTACAATCGAGTCGTAGTCGTAAAAAAGTCAGTGAAGAAAGTGGTAATGAGTTCGATGTCATAGTTGTTCATTCACCGCAAGAAGCTATCGAGGAAGTTAAAAAATCCATTAAAGATCACAAGCCATTTGCTATGGGATTCTTTGATGTTATGTTGGGTGCTGATATTGATGGTATAGACCTTGTAAAAGAGATATTTGCATTAGATAACAATTTATATGCCGTTTTTGTTACGGCCTATCATGATCGCAGTGTTGACTCTATTGGAAACTTTTTAGGAGAAGAGTCGCGAGAAAGATGGGATTATGTAAACAAACCTTTTAGTGACGGGGAGATTCTACAGAAGGCTCGGAATGTAACGAGTTTGTGGGACTTAAATCGCTTAAAGGAATGGCAGGCTGAGCGCTTAGAAATTGCGAACCAATTACTGCTTAAAAGTGAGAAGCATAATGCTATTGCAGCAATAGGACGAAGTGTTGCTCATGAGTTTGGAAATTTATTGACTCATATAGTTGGACATACTGAAATTGCTCAGAGTTCTGAAAATATAGAAGAAATAAAAAAATCACTGGATATCATTTTAAAAGCAGGTCAAACAGCGGCTTCGGTTTTAAAAAATTTCCGAAATATCAATGGCACCGGCGAAAGTCATTACGAATACAGAATTGAGAATATCCAAAATATCTTTGATGAGGCTTTGGAATTGATGGAGTTCCGCTTTAGAAGACATGGGATTCGTGTTGTTAAAGAAAAGTGGGAAACAATATCGGCAGAAGTGGATAAAAATGCCATCATTCAAGTTTTAGCAAACATATTCATTAATGCTATTCATGCGATGCCAAGTGGTGGACAAATATTTCTTAATCTTTGTGAGCAAGATTCTCAGGCAGTACTTACTATTAGAGATACAGGCGAGGGGATCCCTTTGGACTTAATTGATAAAATTGAAGAGCCTCTGTTTACCACAAAAGGTTCTGAGGGCAGTGGTTTGGGTTTATCTATTTGTAAAGAAATTGTTGAAATAGATCACCAAGGACAATTTTTTATTAATAACGCTGAACAAAGTGGTGCGATTGTAACCATTAAAATTCCTCAAATAAGGGAGAACTAAGATGGATGAATTGAGTGTCGACACTTCTAAATTAAAAGAAATGACTATTCTTATTGTCGATGACGATAAGCTTATAAGAGATATTATTGTGCAAAACCTTAAAGGATTGGGTTTCCAAAACTTTATTCATGCCGCCAACGGAGTGGAAGGTTTTAAAAAATTAAAATACTCAACGACAGCTGTCTCCTTAGTTCTATGTGATTGGGATATGCCAGTGGCAGATGGTCTGACTTTATTAAGAGCTGTTAGAGGTGATGATCTTTACAAAAACACTCCTTTTATTATGATTACAGCACAACAAAGTCAGGAGCGCTTAAAAATTTCACAAGCGGCAAAGTATAACGTTGATGCTTATATTGTGAAGCCCTTCCGGGGGAGTGTTTTGCGAGAAAAAATTATTTCTGTTTTATTTGATGAAGAAAATAGAAAGGCTTCATGAAATCTTTTATTTTAAAAGCCTTTTTTAATCTTCTTATAATTTTTGTGACTCAACAAGTATCAGCTGATATCCAAACTTGGAATGTAACAGAGTTGGATCAAGTGATTACTGAGAGAGAGCAACTTGTTGTGAACACAGCACTTGGTGTTTTGCATCCAAGTCTTTATGTCCGTGACTTCAAAGTTGGTTTCACACCTTATTATATTGATGTGGGAAATGGAGAGCATGGTGCTTTTGAACTCTCGTCCTATGCGCGATTCAGTATCAATGGAGATGTTTCAGGTAATGTTATTCGACTAGACACTAATATTTACCCACAGCTTAATGTCACGCAATTTAAACTCGCCAGTGGATGGGTACTTGATGTTGTTGGAGATAATCCTCTGGTTATAAATTCACTTACTAATATAGAGGTGGCCGGAGAAATATGGTGTCATGGTGATGATGGCGAAGATGCAAGCTTAGTCGCCGCTGGAGAAGGTGGCCGTGGGCGCTGTGGTGGTAGTGATGGTGGAAATGGCGGAAATAACATTGATCTTGCACAGAGTGCCGAAGACAGAGGAGCCGTTGGTGGTGGTCAAGCAGGAAGTAATGCGAGTATAGAAATGAATGGTGGTGGTGGTGGTTCGTGGAATGACTCAAGTGCTGCAACTGCTGGTGGAAGTGCGAATAATGGCTTTGGTGATGCTGGAGTCACATTAGCGGACCCTGAATTTTTAAATTTATTAGGGTCAGCCGGTGGTGGCGGAGGAGGAACAGGAACAGGAAATCAACCAGGTGCCGGAGGCGGTGGTGGCGGCGGTCTTGTTGTCCTTCACGCTGTTCAAGATATTTTTATTGGTGAATCTCCTGCGTCAGTGACCGGTTTAATACGTATTAATGGTGGTAACGGTGGAGATTCTTTGACAACCACAGGTGGAGCCGGTGGCGGTGGCGGTGCGGGATCCTTACAAGTTTTTGCCGGTCGAAATATTGAACTCTTTAACACAATTGGTTCTGGTGTTGTTATCTCTCAAAGTGGTCTCGGAGGAAATAATGGCGCGGAATCTGGTGGCAATGGTGGAAGGGCTAGAAACTGGTTTTCTAGTGTCGGTTATAATAATGTAGGGGCAGGGTTCTATAATCCTGCAGAGCAGGCTCCTGTTCTGCCAGGAGTGGTTGAGTTTACAACTGAGTTACAAGAAGCCCAATCACTTGTTTTTGATCTCAAAAATACTTTGGCTCAAATACAAAACATTTTGATCACACCAAGCTCACCGACTTTTTCATGGCAGGTTGCGGGCAGTGAAGATAATTTTCAAAATGATAATACAGGTTGGACCACTGATTTAAATCTATTAAGAAATAAAAGATTCATAAAGATAAAAGCTCTTATTAATGCTACCAACGTTAATAATCCGGATAAAATACAATCTGTACAATTAATCTATCAACCTGGATTACGAGGGGATTTCGAGTTTGAATCTTCAAGTTGTGGAAAAATAAGTAATATGACAGGGCCAGGCCAAAACTCAAGTCATCTATTCTTTTTTCTATTTCCTTTCTTATTGACTCTTTTTCTAAAAAGAAAATCTAATGGGTCTTCAAATAACTTCTAAAATTCCCAACCTATTTGAAAAGAAAAATTGATTAAATTAGCTTTAGTGTCACTTGCACCAAAGAAATAGGATTCAACTTCTACACCAGTTTTAAGCTCTTCCCAAAAAAGAGAGTGAAGTAGTCGATGAGAAGTGTAGAGACCCACTTGAGAGCTGACCATATTAGGTCCTAGAATTCCCCAATAATCGAAATTAAAAATCTTTGCATTATAACTTCCAATGATTCCGTAAGTAACAGATTGGTTTATCTGTATTTCTTCAAAATCTTTTCTTGCGGAAAAAGGAATGTCAGCAGTCATTACTCCAATGCCCCATTGATTTTTATTGGATTTCATTAGGGCGAGCAATTTTAGGTAACTTGTTTGAATATCTTTTTGAAAGGGATTTTGATTTTTTAATTTAGGTTTGTACTGTGATTGAGCGTATTTAGTTAATAGATTGATGGTGAAATTTTGATTCCAATACAAGTGGGCTTGTATATCCACGGACACTGGGGATAATCCTTGGATTTTTGTGTTGGTATTAAGAGGAGATTGATAAGATTTAAATGAATAAAAGGGTGTTAAAGCAATATAAATTGATTTAATCAAAGGGGGGCTCTGCTCAGAAGAGCTATCCTCTTCTAAGTTATCTCTCGTTTGAGGAATTGTAACCTGAGTGCTGAGATCTACAGACTCCTCTTTATGAGGGCTTTCTGATTTTGAAGGAGGGCTTGCTTTTTTCTGAGTATTAGCAAATTTTTGTTTTTTCTTTTTAATGGGTTTAATCTTTTTAACACTTTTTGATGGTGGAGCGCTCCATTGTAATGGAGTGGGTTCTGAAAAAGATCCCATCTGTCCTTGAGAGTTTCCAGCCGCCACTCTCCAATAATACTTTAATTGCGGATCAGCCTCTTCCCAAACATAACTAAGCTGATTGGTTTGAGTTCGATGAGATAATTTTCTAAAGTCGATCGATTGAGAAATTTCGATGACATACAAATCAGCATTCGGAACGGGGTTCCAAGTGAGCAGAGCTTGTTCAGTAATTTGGGCATGAGCTTGTGGAAAAATCCAATGCAATAATTGATTTAAAGCTCCCTTTGTATGTGCATCATTTTTTAGTTTTGGTGGAGCAAATAAATTCTCTCTAATATAAAGTGGATATGTGTAGGGAGGAGGTATTTTAAATCCTTCTTTGTCAATTCCCCAAACACTCCAATGAATGTCATCCTCTTTGTCAAAATTGAAATCAATATAGTAGTTATCACTTTTTAACTTTTTATCTATATTTCTACCTTGAAAGTGTATTTCAAAAGAGAGTTCCACAGGACTTTGTTCCCAAATAAACTTTTGTGTGCCCAAGACGGCTCGATCTCTAGGGCGTGGAGAGACCAAATGAATGAGAGGAGCTTTACGCACTTCGATAGTAATTCTTTTACTTTGTTCATTATTGGTTGATAGATAAGCTCTATAAGTACCAATCGGTAAATCTAAAATGATACTTTTTTCTATAGAACTAAGTTCAATAGTTTTAAATTGATTTCCTTTTTTTTGAATAACAATTTTTTGAGGGGAGCCCATCCAGTCCAATTTGACTGTGGCTTTTTCTTGATGGGTATATGTTCTTATTTTGTTTTTGACGGCCCATTTTATAGTTGAGCTGATATTTGCTTTTTTTGCTTTAAGCTCACTGTCTAGGAAATAAATTTGATTTTCGTTGATAGTTTGATTCTGACCTAAGGTATTTAAAGTGGCTTTACCTTTTTTGACCACAATTTCATATTCGCCTTGATCATTTTTTGACAGATCAACAGCGCTCGACTTTTCTAGTACTAAGCTCATTTTTTCATCTTTTAATGTTGATCTTTTAAAAGGGTTTCGGGCTTGAAGTTGTCCTTTGGAGAACTGAATGCGAATTTCGTCAGGCTTCCTAATATCTATAGGTTCAATAGTAATAAGTGTATTGGCAGCGAGTTTTATCTCTGTTCCGTTTTCAAGCTTTAGTTTTGCGCTGCTATTATTTAAAGTTAGTAAAGAGTCTAAAAAATAAACTTTGTCTTTTTCGTTTGAAGCCTCCCAAATCAAATTATTGATGGGACGTCTTTTTAAATTATTTTCTAATATTTCAATATAGCCTGCGATTTCTCCTTGCTCTTTTTGACTAGTGGATGTTTTGCCAAACCAACCCATGTGCCAAATAAGAACAACGACTTGTACCAACAAGGCAACAAGTAGGAATGAGATAATTTTATTATCTGCGGGCCTCAACTTCATTAACTACTTTTCGGCAATTTTGACCCAAAAAAAGACAGGATCTTAGGCTAGTCTGACAGTCAATTCACAGATTAGGTACTAGATACCATGCAGCCCTGAGTATTGAAAAAAGAACCAGCTCCCCTAAGGTGGGTTTCAAGCAAAAATCCAATCAAAGGGGGCTGATATGAGAGACCAAAGTAATAGAAATTATTCAGGAAAGAAAGTATTTGTTGGTATC
>CAXREJ010000003.1:0-51295 GCA_964229765.1 Bdellovibrionales bacterium
GCACAAAAACCAAAAAAACACACGGCCGGTATAATAAACATCATCATTGGTACAAGGATAGCTTGCGAAGCACGAGCACCCGCTTTTTCTGCACGCACAAATCTTTCTAGTCTCATTTGTTCAGATTGTTCTCTTAAGACTCCTCCGATACTGGCTCCAGTTGAATCAGCATCGGTCAATACATTCACAAAACTTGTAACTTCAGAAATATCTAATCGAGCGGCCATTGATTTGAGAGCTTGTTCCCGTGTGCTACCTAAACGAGTGTCTCTAAGAACTTTATCCAGTTCTTTAGCAAGAAGACTGTTTTCGGCGGAATCCGTGATTTTTTGGATGGCACCCATAAAATCGGCACCGGCTTGAGTAGAGAGAGCCAGTAGGTCGACAAAGAAGGGTAAGTCTATAATGATAGCTTGATAGCGATTCTTTCTCATTTTGTTTGCGTGCAAATCAGGAATCATCCATCCAAAAGGAACAGCAATGGCAAATACAATCCAAGGGTAGCCTAGGACAAGGGAGAAATTTAAAATAGCTAGTAAGATCGGAAAGAAAAGACCCCAAAGAAGTTTTAAACCAATAAACTCATCCACATTAAGTTCATTATCAAGACCGCCGGTCATGATTTTATATTCAATGTTTTTCCGAAAACCTTTTCGTTTTATTCTTTTGGCATACTTCAACGTTAGTTGGTGAACGAGTGGTCTTGACCAGTTAATAATAGGGGACTCTGATTTATCTGGTTGATCACCGGTGGCCCAAGATAGGGCTTTACTATCTTCGTTGACAACGAAAACGGTGTAGACAGTCCACAGCACTGAAAATCCAGCAAGTAGAATACCTAAGTACAATAAATAATCGCTTCCCATTTTTAAACCTTTTGTTTAAACAATCCCCATGCGTGAAATCATTCTCACTTCAAAATCTCCAAGGCGAAAAGATATCCTTAAAGAAAGAGGTTATGAGTTCCACATATTCCCAATAGAAGTATCGGAAATTCTTGATAAAAACCTGAATTTAACAGAGCAAATATCTGAGTGTGCTCAGCGAAAAGTGAGAGCGGCTTTGTTGGACTCTAACATACTGAAATTAAAGGATAAAATTCTTGTCGGAGCCGATACAGTTGTGGTATTTGCTGAAAAAATCTTAGGGAAGCCGAAAAAAAAGCAAGAAGCCATCGAGATTTTAAGCCAGCTTTCTGGCCAGGTTCATGAAGTGATCACTGGCTTTTGTCTGTATGATCTCACATCAAGACGTTTCATTTTGGGGCACGATATAACTAAAGTTAAATTCAGAGAACTTCATTTGAATGAGATCAAAGACTATGTTGCCACTGGAGACTGTATGGATAAAGCAGGAGCTTATGGTATTCAGGGGGAAGCGAGAAAGTTTGTAGAAAGTTTTGAGGGTTCACTCAATAATGTGATTGGACTTCCTATAGAAGAAATAGAAAGAGTTTTTCAAAAAGAAGGTTGGGTTGTTAGAAAAAAATCTCAGTAGTATTAAAGAAAAGCTACAAAAAGAAAAAGAACAAAATCCAAAATTAATTTGTCCCAACATCATTGCTGTATCTAAAAAACAACCCATAGATAAAATAAAAGACATTTATTCTCTAGGGCAACGGCATTTTGGTGAAAACTATTTGCAAGAGGCTTTAGAAAAAATGGTGGAGCTTAGTCATCTTAATATTTGTTGGCATTTTATTGGAAGTTTGCAAACAAAAAAACTTAAGGAGATCGTAGGTCGTTTTGATTTCATTCATTCGGTCTCTAGAGAAAAAGAGATTCAAAAAATCATAAAATTAGCGTCAGAGAAGAGTTTAACACAGAAAATATTCCTTCAAGTCAATATAGGAAATGAGGACAGCAAAAGTGGTTTTTTAGCAGAAGAAATTGCCTCAATATGCCTCGATTACAAAGGAAGCTCAGATATTGATATTGTAGGACTTATGTTTTTTCCTCCTATAGGGAAAAATTCTGAAGAAGATTCTTTGTGGTTTAAAAAAAGTTTTTATCTTTTTTCGCAAATTAAAGAAAATATGCCTCCTAGTTTTAACCGATTATCAATGGGGACGAGTCAAAACTATGAGGTAGCCTATAGAGAAGGGGCGACCGATTTAAGAATCGGAGAAACTCTATTTGGAGAGAGGATTTAGTCTATAGTTTCTCTGTTTTGGCGATTACTCTGATGAGTGTAATACCGTTTAGTTAGGCTCCTGGCTTCGTTGAAGATGTTGTCGCGGTACTGTTCGTATAGCTTCCTCCTTGCTACGAACTGAACTAAAGCGGTATTAAATAGGAATCGTAGTCATAACACCCAGGGTAGGACTCACTTTTTTAATTTCGTCATTTTATTAGTGAGAAGATCATTTCCAGGTTTATTGTAAGCTCATAGGGCTGTAGATGGACTCTATTTTTTAAGCTTTGAAATATAATTTAATTTGTCCCATAATATTTACGACTGAGGCGGTTAATAAGTTATGAACTTTTCTTTAAATGATAAAAAAATTGGCATTATTGGACTTGGTTCTATGGGGCAAATGATATTGTCCGCTCTTTTGAAAAGTGGAACTTTAGAAGCTCAACAGATTTTTGTTCATAATCGTTCACAGGGTAAAGTACAAAAAATGGTGACCAAGTTCTCGGTTCAGAGTGTCGAGACGGCCGAGGGACTTGTTGACCGGTGTGATGTTGTTATTTTAGCCACTCAACCTCAAGATCTACTGACTCTACTTGAGCCATTAAGAGGAGCCTTTACTAGTGAAAAAGTGGCTATTAGCCTGGCGACTGGAATTTCTTTAAGGACATTAAAAAAGTATTTGCCGGAGCCAGGAATTGTACGAGTCATGCCTAGCGGACCCATTAAAGTTTCAAGGGGTGTGATTCATTTTTGCACTCAAAAGGCTGATATTATTTTAGAGAATCTTGTAAAAAATATTTTTTCTCCCTTAGGCTATGTTGTTCCAACGGAGGAGGGGGAAGAGTTTTCGGCTCTTACTATAGCATCAGCCAGTGGCTCTGGCTTTGTGCTTGAAATTATGAAGTATTGGCAAGACTGGGTTGAGGAGTATGGTTTTGAGCCTGAAATTGCTCGAAAAATAGTCGTAGAAACGTTTTTAGGCAGTGCGCTACTGGCTGAGGAAAGTTCTGAGACATCATTTCATCAGCTAACAGAGAGGATTGCGTCAAAAAAAGGAGTGACGGATGCTGGATTGTCGTCGCTCAGAGAGCTTGAACTTGAAGGAATACTAAGAATGAGTTTTAATAAAGCCTTAATACGTGATCATGAGATCGGAAAAGATAATTCGTGATTATGTGATTTTCATTGTTGCCCAGGGAGGGAGATATGCGAGTCGCGCCCATAGATATTGCGCAAAAAACTTTTGGTAAGAAATTTTATGGACTTGATACGGAAGAAGTTTATGACTTTCTTCGTGATGTTGCTGATGACTTTGAAAACTTGACTCGACAATTAGATCAACTCAAGGAAAATCAAAAGAAAAGTGACGAAGCTCTCTCTGATTATAAACAAAGAGAGGATGCCTTAAAGCAAACTTTGCAAACGGCTTCTCAAATGTCAGAAAGAATGCGAGTTGAGGCTCAAAGAGAGTCTGACATCATTATCAAAGAAGCTCGTCAAAGAGCTGATATTATTATTAAAGAAGCGCGTGAATCTTTGCGAAATATGTACCAAGACATTAATGATTTGAAGAAATCTCGAATGCAGTTTGAGGCTGGTTTGAAATCTTTAATTAAGGCCCATTTAGCAATGATTGATCAAGGTCATAATGTGGTTCCTGATCCGCAGATTCAGCCTGAAATGCCTGAAGGAAGCCAAGCTTCAAACCAACAAGAAATTTAGTATTAGGGTATTGACCCATGAGCCGGGGAGAGGCACAGTGGCCCCATGACTCCACAGCAGAAACGCTCCTTGGCTCTCATTTTTTTTACGGTTTTTTTAGACCTTGTTGGCTTTGGAATAATTCTTCCATTGATTCCCTATTTAGCGCGTGAATTCTACGCCACACCTCTTGAAATTGGCCTGCTAATGGCCATTTTTTCCTTTATGCAATTTGTATTTTCTCCCATGTGGGGAAAATTGAGTGATCGCTTTGGTCGGCGGCCCATTATCTTAACAAGCTTACTTGGTGCAACTGGCGCCTATATTCTATTTGCATTTTCTACGGAATTAACACTTTTGTTTGTAGCGCGAGGTCTTGCAGGCTTTTTTGCAGCTAACATATCGGCGGCTCAAGCTTATATTGCCGATATCACTCCTCGTGACAAACGTTCAATAGGCATGGGCCTTATTGGTGCCGCTTTTGGACTGGGATTTATAATGGGGCCAGCAATTGCAGGATTAACGGGACCCATTGGGGAGTCCATTGGGGACTCGGCTCCATTTGGCATTCAGTTTTCAGCACTCGTGGCGGCTGGTTTAAACTTTCTCAATTTGATTCTTGCCTTTTTCATGTTGCCTGAGACCATGACTGAAGAAAGAAAAAATCAAAGATCACAAGTGAGTCGTAAGGAATCTTTCACCTTTGTTTTTAAAGACCCACTATTGCGCTCTCTTTTTTCTATTTTCTTATTAATAAGTTTGGCGATGGCACTAATGGAAGTGATGGTTTTTCCATTGGTACAAGATCGTTTTGGTTGGGATTATAAATTAGCCTCCATCAGCTTTGCCTACGTTGGAGTTGTTATGGTTTTGACTCAAGGCTATTTTATTCGCAAGTGGATACCTCGTTTTGGAGAAAAGAAGACACTACTTTTTGGATTAATTGCTATGATGTTGAGTTTTGTAGGAATTGGTCTTAGCTTTTCAATTGCTGTTTTAGCACTAGTGATGACTCTTCTAGCAATTGGAAATGGTTGTATGAGACCACCCATAGTGGGCTTAGCTTCTGTGATTTCAGACGATGAAGAGCAAGGATACGTTTTAGGAGTCATGAATAGTATGGGGGCCATTGGACGAATTATTGGTCCTATTATTGGAGGCTTTCTTTATCAGGAGTTATCTCAAGGGGCGCCTTTCTATGCCTCTGGCTTATTAGCTTTTATTTCAGTCTTATTGTATTTAACTGTCCGAAAAGGCTTACCAGATCCTCAAAAGCTAGGCTCTGTTAAAAATTCATCGGTGTCTTGAGTTGTATGAACGTGCTTCAATGTTGTCTTTAACTAAAGACCATTGAACCTTAGAATTCAAAACTCTACAGATGGAAGTAAAATAGTTTTACGAATTTACAATATTTCACTAGGTCTCTCATCATATAAAGTTAATAAATTGGCCGTAAAATCAAGATTTTGGCCAAGACAGAGGCAGGCAATTGTGCTAAACCTGGGCCCATGTCAGAACAATTAAGTGATCGATACAGTCCGCAGGAAGTTGAATCTAAAATTTATGAAGCTTGGGAATCAGCCGGTTATTTTAAAGCTGAGGATCAGTCGACAAAACCTCCCTTCAGTGTCATTTTACCGCCTCCAAATGTGACCGGTTTTTTACATATGGGACACGCGTTAGATCACACAATCCAAGATGTGCTGATTCGTTGGAAGCGTATGCTAGGTTTTAATACCTTATGGCTGCCAGGCTCGGATCATGCAGGGATAGCCACTCAAGCTGTTGTTGAAAAAAACTTACGACAAGAAGGAAAAGACCGCTTAGAGATGGGGCGAGAAGCTTTTCTTGCAGAAGTCTGGAAATGGAAAAAAACTTACGGTGATAGAATCTATTCTCAAATGAAAAGATTAGGGGATTCTGTTGACTGGGATCGAGAAGTTTTCACTCTTGATGAAGATGTCTCTCAAGCTGTGAAAAAAGTTTTTGTTCACCTTTATAAAAAGGGTTGGATGTATCAAGGTGAAAAACTTGTTAACTGGTCTCCGCCCCTTCAGTCAGCCATTTCTGATTTGGAGGTAGTGCATAAAGATACAAAAGGGCATTTGTATCATTTGTCCTATTCTATTGAAGAGAGTGATGAAAAGATTATTATTGCAACAACTAGACCGGAAACTTTTCTTGGTGATGCTTGTGTTTGTGTTCATCCTGATGACAGTCGGTACAAAGATTCTATAGGTAAAAATGTTGTTCTACCCATTACAGGTAGAAAAATACCTATTATCGCGGACGAGTATGTCGATCAAGATTTTGGGACAGGGGCATTAAAAGTGACACCGGCTCATGATTTTAATGATTATGAGTTAGGTAAAAAACATAATCTTCAATTCATAAATATTCTCAATGTGGATGGAACACTCAATGAAAACGGTGGGCCCTATCAAGGATTAAAAACACAAGAAGCGAGAAAGCAGATTGTTAAAGACTTAGAGGAAAAAGGTTTTCTTGTTAAAACAGAGCCTCACCAACACGCTGTTGGGTATTGTGATCGGACGGGTGCCGTTGTTGAGCCGTTTTTAAGTAAACAATGGTTCGTAAAAACTAAAGATATTTCCACTCCAGCTCGTCATGTTGTTAGTAACGAAACAATTAAATTTATTCCTGAGCAATGGACTAAAACTTATATCCATTGGATGAATATTATTGAAGATTGGTGTGTATCGAGACAGCTTTGGTGGGGACACCGTATCCCTGCTTGGTATTGTGATGATTGTGGTGGTGTTACGGTTGTTGAAGAAGATCCTTCCTCTTGTGAAATGTGCCAATCTAAAAACATTCATCAAGACGAAGATGTTTTAGATACTTGGTTTAGTTCTGGCTTGTGGCCCTTTAGTACTCTTGGTTGGCCCAACGAAACAGAAGCACTGAAAACCTTTTATCCTACTTCTGTTTTAGTGACGGGACATGATATTATCTTTTTTTGGGTGGCTCGAATGATTATGATGGGTCTTGAGATGAAAGGAGACGTACCTTTCAGGCAAGTTTACATCCATGGTCTCATTCGGGATTCTCAAGGAAGAAAAATGTCTAAGTCACTTGGAAACTCAATTGATCCTGTTGAAATGATTGATAAGTATGGTGCTGATGCTCTTCGCTTTACTCTGATGGCCCAAATGGCCACTGGTAAAGATCTGAAGTTTTCTTTACAGAGACTTGAAGGCTATAGAAACTTTATGAATAAAATTTGGAATGCCACTCGCTTTAGTTTATCGAACTTAGAAGGGTTTGAGGTTCCTGTCGAAGGGATCAATGCAACGGTTCCATCATCTTCATTGACCACGGCAGATCAGTGGTTAATTTATCAAACGGGACTCGTGGAAAAAGAAGTTAATGAGGCTCTTGAGGGAATGCAATTTTCCGAAGCTGCCAATCGTCTTTATTCATTCGTTTGGCATGAGTTTTGTGATTGGTATTTAGAGTTTTCAAAACCTATTCTTTACGGCCAGGATGAGCAACAAAAGAAAACGACACAGTTGGTGCTTGCTCAAACACTCAATAGAATTGTTCGACTTCTTCATCCCTTTGCTCCATTCATTACAGAAGAGATTTACTCTAAACTACCTATCCGTTCAGAAGCTTGTATTGTTGCCGATTATCCAGAGTATGAGAAAGATCAGAAATGGCTATCTCTTGGTAGTAAAGAGTCTTCATTTGAAATGGAACTTGTTAAAGCTGTTATATTAGCGATTAGAAATATTAGAGGTGAGAATAGTATTAAGCCTTCAGAAAAAATATCTGTTTGGTTGTCTCCACAAGATGATAAGTCGCAAAAGATATTGGGAAGTAACAAGTCGGAGATTATGCGTCTTTCATCATTGGTTGAATGTTATGTTGAGTCTCGTGAGAGTTTAAAGAAATGTGCTGTGACGCCTATTCGTATTGATAATTCTGTGATTGATGTCGTTATCCCCTTAGAGGGTTTAGTTGATATTGAGAAAGAAGTGGACCGTTTAAATAAACAAATAGATAAACAGCAAAAAGATGTGCAGAAACTAAAAGGGAAGTTGAGTAACGAGAGATTCGTAGCTAATGCACCTGAGGAAGTTGTTGAGTCTGATAGACAATTGTTGGCAACATTGGTTTCACAAGTCGAAGAAATGCAAACGGCCCTTGAAAGATTATCAAATTAAAGACCTTATTAATTTGATACCATGATAGGGGCTATAGGATAAAGATAGTGATTCGTACTGTCTTTTTTGGTTAAAAAACAAGTTTTGTAAGTCTTGTTGGGTTCTATTTTTTCAAAGAAAAGCCAATGTCCTATAGGTATTGGCTTAGAGGTTTGTGAAAGTTCAATAACAGCAACCTTTAGATTGGTAGTTGCTGACGTAGAATGTATTAGAAGCTTCTATTTTGGATTACAAATATTATTAGTTTCTAATCTATGGTTTGTTTCGATTCTATACTCACTATTATCATAAATAACCCCAAGTCTTGTGGTGCACACATTGTAGCTTGTTTCGTAGGTGACAGTCACAGTGGCTGTTGCAATGACGTTTCCACATCCAGGGATACTGGGGGCATAGATAGAAGGTGATTCGTAAAGTGTATATGTGACGTCTTCTACTGTGGAAGAGATAATTGTGCGACCGTATCCGATGAAGCCGGCTCTGGCAACGGCCTCCAATTGAGCCCCTAGTGTTTCTTCTTCGATGGTGAGAGAGCAAGCGCTTGCTTGATTTGTATTAAACAGAAATAAAATTATGGCCAACAAAGTAAATCGACTCATTATAATCTCCTTATAAAAGTTTGAGTTAAAATCACTTTTCTGGTTAATTAATTGAGTCAAAAGAATAATGCAAAGACTGTCTCGAATGGGGGCTCAATTGAAAAAACAATAGGCTCCACATGTAATAAATTTATCATTTATCGTAAAATTTATTAGAGGCTGTTGATGTTTAAAGCTAATTAATGGCAATTCCATAGTGATTCTGGGTCGACTCGGCGACCTCTAATTACCGCCTCAATATGAAGGTGGGGAATCATTCCAGACACATTAGCGTTGCCGGTATTACCTGTTTGTCCAACAGAAGTGCCAATACCAACACGGGTTCCACTTCGAGGTCTGGTTCCTCGTCTAAGATGCATCATTGTAAATCGATCCCCATTGTCACAAGTAATTTCCACTAGGTTTCCAGCAGCCCCTACATATCCAGATCTTGTGACTCTCCCAACACAAGGAGATTTTAATGGTGTCCCGATAGGCGCACGATAGTCACAACCGTTGTGACGTCTTCGACCTCCACCTCTAGAATCTCCATATTGTCCACCTCCATAGCGATCGTTACGAACTCCTAGGCAACGATCCATTGGGAAGCGATGAGAATTGTTTCCTATTGGAGTGACACTACCAGAGTTATCTGGTTGTGGAGCCTGGGGGGGATTTCTATAACCATAATTTCTCATCGAAGCACATTGCCCTGTGGCTAGAGCTCTCAGTTCGGAACGATTGAATGCACCCTGATGAACCCAGCCTTCACGTCCAGGGCAGTTAGGGTGACCAATGCGAACCCAGCTACCAGAAACACCGAGTGCTAAGACATTTCTTAAATTGTTGTCATCTAAGGTTCCTCCGCAGACTCGAGTGCTCCGTCCGCTACCTAGAGGAGCACTTCTAATTCTGTAGGCCGAATTATGTACACTGATATTACATGCACGACGGGGAACGGGATCGACTACAGATGAACTTGTTACTTCGGCATGGGCCGAAGGTGAGTTTATTAATAGAGTGAATAAGACAGTTAATAAATTTATCACTTGTTTAGAACCTTTATTTTTCCAGATTGGTCATCAATAGCTAAAATTTTTGAAAATTTAATGAGTTGTCCGGCTCGGACAATAGGGTCGGCTCCATTGAACTTATACTTTTTGTAAAGGTCTTTATGGGACCAAATCACTTTTCCAGATTGACGATGAAGTTTAAAGCCATGCCCCATAGCCCCAAGAAAGATGTAGTTTTCTTCAATGAGGGGTATTGATGGATTGAAAGATTGTAAATCAAAAGTCCAGAGGTTTTTGCACTCAGTGTTGATTGAATAAACCAGTGCCGTCCCAGAATTATGGTCGGCCAGTTCAATAATGATGAGGCTAAAGTTCTCGCTCTCGAAAATTTTTGGACGGCCTTCAATATCAAGCTCTTTATCTTTATTAATGGCTAGCTTTTGAATTTTGCCTTGGCATTTGATGAGTAAGTTATTGTCCTCTACTTTTGCTGAAATCTTTTTTGCAAAAGAAGGAGAGCTAGTGAGAAGTAGGAATGAGATAAGTATAAGTTTGTGCATTTCTTTATAGTAAAGCCTTTAGCGAACGCAATCTAGGGAAGGTCTTGTTATTAAGACTTAATGCTGTAGGTATTCAAAAGGAGCGTCTCGTTCGGTCCAATGAAGACAAGTACAATGCTGTTGAGTTGGCTTGGGGTATTATGTTTTTTAAAAAACTATATATATTAGATGGTTAGCAAGTTATCATAAATATATAAAAAAGTGCTTGATATGTATACTGTTATATACTAATGTATACATGTGATTTGATTTTTCATATAGGAGGAAATAGTGAATCAAGCTCAAGCTCAAGCTCAAGCTCAAGCTCAAGTTTCTGTTTTAAATGGTTGGACGAGGTCCGAGGATGGTTGGTTAGCAGGCGTGTGTGAGGGACTGGCGCAACAGTTTGAGATCAATCCTAATGTGTTACGTCTCTTATGGATTGCGAGTCTTTTAGTTTTTGGTTTTGGTTTCTTACTTTATTTCATATTTGCTTTTTGCTTGCCTGTTGAAGGGAAAGAGGAAGAAGCCTATAAGCCAAAAGTTTTAGGTGTCTGCATGAGACTTTCTGAAAAGTTGGATATTGATATCGGACTGGTGAGAGTTTTAACAGTTATGGTGGCCTTAGGTTCATTTGGAGTCACTGTTGTCTTCTACCTTCTACTTCATTTTTTATTGAATAAAAAAAATAATCAAAATCTTGAGCATTAACAAAGGAATCCATATGAATTTATTTACGCACTTTTTAGGTAAAATAGGTAAAGCACTGGGAGATATTTTTTCAGCTCCTAGAGCCGATCAAATTGTACATGCAAGTCGTATTATCGAAAGACAAAAGGAAGGTCGAGAAAAGCTCAATAAAAGTTTAGTGCAACTGGTATTCCATAGGAAAAAAATCGAGCTAGAAATAAAAAAAATAGAAGAGAAGGAGAGAAGTTTATCAGAAGATTTGGAAGTGACAGCCTTGCAAGATAAAGACGAATTGGCTCTTCATGTAATGGAAGAACTTGAATTGCTTGAAAAGCAAAAAAAAGATTTAAAAGATAATTTAAATTTGATTTTGTCTGAGATCAGTTCACTTAAAAAAATAGAAGTGGATTTTGATAAGAATATTAAGAAATCTGAATCACAAATGAGTCTATTGAAATCTAAAACAGAGTCAATGAGATTACAGTCATCTCTTAAACAATATTTGAATCAGATCAACGAAGATAAAGTTTATTATAATTCAGATGTTAGTTTGGTAGAAGAAAATCTATTGAGGGTTGAAGCTGAGTTGGAAAGTTTAAATAAAAATCAAGAAGCTTGGAAAGACGAATTAAAACTCTTGCGAAGAGATCGTCAGTTAACAAATCGAGATTTTAAACTGCAAGAGTTAAAAAAATATTTAAAGAGCCGCTCTTTGCCTGAAAGAGCTTTCGTAAGAGAAGTGGACATTATTTCCAGATAAAAAAGGGTGCTCTTTGGAAAAAGTCGATAGTGACGATAATTGATTTACTTTAACTGTAAGTAGGAGATATGAATAAAAAGAAATTAAGAAATTTTATGTTTTTGATTTTTTTAGGATTATTTGTTTTTACTCATAAACCTTTTTTTGTATGGATGTTTATTGCTGTTGTTATTTTATTTCATGAAGATAACAAAAGTTCTTCAAGCTCATTCAAACAATCTAATTCAAATAAAATAAATGAAGATGCCAGACTTCGTGGACTATCAATTCCTAAATCTAGAAAGGTTCGAGATACATTAAGTCAGATCTATAAAAATTTAATGAGATCAAAAAAACTTTATCCTCATCTCGAAGAGGAATATGAAAAAATAGTTGATGAAATGTGGGAAGCTTTAGTTGGAGCTTGTGACCACAAAGATTGGTTGGATATAACGATGTCTGTCTTAACAAACTGGCCCGATCAGAAAAGCTCAGGATTGTTGGCAATCAAAAATCAAGTGGCAAAAGTTAAAGAGCTAACTCAACAGTGGGATGAGGCTCAAAGTGAAGTGGAGAATGGCGCTCATGTTTAGGCAGCACTGGGGTGAATTAGAAACACATATGCAATCCTTGTTATCTGATTTGAAGTCGGATTTTTATAGGAAAATGAAGCCCTCTCGAAATAAGGTTGAAAAATTTATTCTTGATAATCCAGCGGCTATGAAGCGGAAAAAAGAAGAATTTTTGGCTTGGGGCAGAGTTTATGTTGAGGAATTAAAGCAAAAGTCAGAAACAGAAAAAGTTATAAAAGCCAAAGAAGATTTTTTTGTGTTGTTAAGAAGTTTTGGCATTAATGATGAGTTATTAAGGCAAACGTTTAATGAAAACAAAAAAGAAATACTTGATCCTGTTATAGGAGAGGCTGTGGCCTTGATTTCTATCGTGTTGGGATGGAAAGAAAAAGATAAAGAGTCTTTCTCTCAAGCTTTGGGAGAGATAGGTGTGGCAGGAGTTTTTGCGGCAAAACCATTCATCTGCCTTATCGCTATTTGTGGTTTGGCGTGGGGTTATCAAGAAAACTTTCATGGGGAATCTTTTAAAAAAGGTGGATTTTTAGGTGTGGCTGGATTCTTAGCAGCCGCTGTTTCACCAGGAGGTTTTGTTGGTTTCTTAAGCGCAATTATCACAATGCTTTATTTTAATAAAAAATTAAAAATAGATAGACCTATAGAGAGTCAGCTAAAAGAGATATTAGGGGAGATTAAAAAAGGCGGTCTTGTAAAAGAACTAAAAACCGCCTGGAAAGGTTTTGAAGACTTTTTGTCTAAATTACTTATAAAAAACAAAGAAAAACCTTCTTAAAATTAAAGCTCAGCGCCCTTGTAAAGTAAATGAAAAGCCAATGGGCTCTAATGATTTTGGCGTGCTTTTAAAATTAAATTGCAATTCCATCAGGAATGATTGTTGTAAATTCATCCTCTTCTAAATGAGCCTCTGACGGACAGACCTGACTTTCAAGTTCTTCAATCAACTCTGGCGTCATAGTTTCATTATAGAAATCAGACTTTTGGTGAAGGCTAATCCTCTGCAACGAGGGGGGTAATTGGTCAACACTGGCTCTAGGAAAAGAACCAGCTTGATAAGATGCTATTTTGTCATTATTTCTATTGAGAAAGTGCACCAGTTCCGTATAAGTTCCGCAAACCACTTCAGGTAAATGACAAACAGTTTGGGCAAAACGTTGCATGGCTCTCCAGTAGATTCCACCATTCCACAGAGAGAAGTGATGTCCAATATCAATGGGTGCTCGATTACCAATGTAGTTGTTTTTAAAGTACCTTAGATAAGTTTCGTAAACTTCATTTTCCCATTGTTGATAATTAGCGGAAGATCCAGCAGACCCTCCTGATTGAGCGACATACATATTGTAGTCCATTGAGAGGGTCCGTTTATTACTATAGGCCATTCTTAAGCTAGCAAGTGGAAAATTCCATAATCCATTGACAACACGTGGCCAGTAGGTCGCGGCTTCAACTCGGCTTGTATCGTAAACATAGCCTTGATTTTGTAAGGCTTGGTACATGCCGGAGCTTTTTCCAAGAAGCGGAGCTCGAAAGCCAACTAAATTTCTGTCTACATATCTTTGCCAATTTCGAGGTTGTCTAAAGCCACCATACTGTGAAGGAGCTGCTTGCAGAAAGTTTTCAAATTGAATAAGTTCGTTAAGCCAGGACTGGGCACTCCAAGAAGATCCATTAAAGTGACCATTGGCATGTGAGGCAATCTCGTGTCCAGAGCGATAGGCATGCTCAACCCACTGATTTCTAATTTGGATATCTTCAGCAGTGCCACCAAATCCAATATCAGATCGGCCAGCACTCCTCCCTGGGCCTTGATAAGAATTTCTATTTTGATTCGATAGAAAATAAACTCCACTTATAAAGTAGGTAAACTTAATATTGTGTTGTTGTGCGAAGCGAGTGGTTTCCTGCCACATTCTAGTTGATTTTGATCCATCAAAAGCAAGGTTGATGAATTGTGGAGGTCTGTCTACAGCTTGTGATAAATTACCAGAAATTAATAAAAGACTTATTATAAATATACGCATGAGACCCTCTTAGATACTTTACAATTGGTTTATACAATCTCTAATGTCCTAGAGAGTAACCATCAATAGTGGTTATAATAAATTCAATACCGTCAAAACGATAGGCTCTATGTCTGTCAAAACTATTTACAGTTTATAAAAAAAACACTTAGATTAAGATAAATCTTTATAAGATGACTTAAATCATCAATAACTTTGGGTAATGAAAATATTTAATAAAATTTTAATTATCTTTATGTTAATCAGTTCCCCATGGGTTTGTTCGGCGCAATCATGTCGAGAGCTTTTTGATGGGACGCCCTTTCATTATAGTGATGAGGTTTCGGACTTTTATATTTTTAATTCCACTTCAGAGAATCCCACTGTTATCAGAGATTTTAATCGAACAGAACTAGGTTTTGTTTTCCATAATTCTAATGGGGAATTCACTTTATACGAACGTATTTTACAAGAAATGTATCAATATCAATTGTTAGGTCAGCTGTTGTGGCGTTTGCAGTCTCCCATGAGAACTTTAAAAATATTAAACTCAAGATCAATAGAAGAGGGGTACTGGCGAAGGGGCCGTCCTTTTTTTGAAATGGAATTTAAAAACTCTGTACAGTTGAAATCCATTTTAACTTGGTTGTATGAAAATGGTGAAAGGCCAGCAGTTTGGTTAACTCAGGAAAATGCTATGAAGGCTTTAGACAATTATAATCGAGCTGTTTATGCTTTTCATAGTAAGCTTACGGATTTTGCTTCTGAAAAAGTCATTCAGAATCGACTTTTTACTCATCGAGATCTTGGTAGGGAGGTTCCCTCTTTAGATATTATATTGAGGGGTCAAAGATCTCTTTTAGAAAATGATCATAGTTTTATGTCAATTGATGAGCATAATACTTTTTTGACAATCGATGGTGAACTGATTCTTTTGACGGCCGGATCATAACAATCTCAAATTGTGAATATGATTTAATCGCAGTGTTTTCGATAGGATTGCCGATAATACAATACATGTTCATTTTGTATTACGGCATCATAATAAATGCCCTGGATTTTGATGATACTTTTGATCACACCTACGATAAAATCAGTGTGATAAGTTAAAAAGGGAAAGTTATAGAGCGTCTTTGACTTTGCACTTGTAGATGTAGGCAATTCCCATGCTGAGAGTTGTAAATTCCACATTCTCATATTGACCCGTTTCCAAGACCTCGTTTTTAAAATCTTCTCCACAAGGGAAAACCTGGGATGAGTCGTTGAGATATTGATAGGCTTTTTGTTTTCCAGAAATAAGTCCACCAATAAAAGGAAGGACCTTTTGGGAATAAACATTGTAGAGTGAGCCGATAACAGGAGTTTTGATCTGACCAAATTCAAGAATCATAACGTAACCCCCCGGTTTGGTGACTCGAGCGAGTTCTTTGTAAGCTTTGGAGCGATTTTCCACGTTACGGATACCAAATGAGATACTTGAACTGTTAAAACGTTTGTCTTCATAGGGAAGATTTGTCACGTCAGCCCATTCAAAAGTAACCTCTTTGTTTTCTTTTTTGGCTTTTTTAGGGGCTTCATCCAGCATTTCCTGGCAAAAGTCTGTGCCAATAACTTCACCTTGCTGGCCGACTTTGTTTTTATAAAGAAGGGCAAGGTCTCCGGTTCCAGTTGCACAATCTAAATGAGAGTCACCAGTGGTAAGCGGAGTCATAGCAACCACTTTCTTTTTCCAAAGATGGTGTATTCCAAGGCTTAAAATAGAGTTCGCTTGATCGTAGGAACCGGCGATTTCTGAAAACATGTTTTGAATGGTGACGGCTCTTTTATCCATGGGCTAGCTTCTTGTTCGCAAGTGAAAGATAAGGCTGAATTTGATCCATCAAATGAGAGAAGGCTTCATATGTTAAGGCTTGAAAACCATCACTCAATGCTTCCTCTGGTTTAGGGTGAACTTCAACCATTATACCATCAGCACCACATGCAATAGCTGCTTTAGACATGGCAGGGATAAGTTCAGGGCGCCCTGTGCCGTGTGAAGGGTCAACAATAACGGGAAAGTCATGATGCTCTTTAAGGTAAGCAACTGCAGATAAATCAAGCATGTTTCTCATGGGACCTTCAAAAGCTCGAATCCCTCTTTCGCATAAGACGACGTTGTTGTTACCTTGGCTAACAACATAGTCTGCCGCTTTAACCCACTCTTTGATTAATGCAGAAAACCCTCTTTTCAATAAGACGGGGACATTCACTGTGCCTAACTCTTTGAGAAGTTCGTAATTGTACATATTGCGACTTCCTACTTGAAAGCAGTCGACAGCGGGAAGTAGTTTTTCAATTTGCCTAGGATCAGTGATTTCCGCAATGAAAGGAGCTTTCATCTGTTCTTTCATTTTTTTTACAAGAGCAATGGCTTGGTCACCAAGTCCTTGAAAGGAATCGGGTTGGGTTCTCATCTTAAAAATGCCGCCCCGCACAATCGACGCGCCTTTATCGAGAACGTATTGAGCTGTCGGTAGGAACTGGCTTTCTGATTCAATAGAACAAGGACCAGCAATAACCGCAAAATTTGAATTTCCTATACTTAAAGAGCCAATATTCACTGTTTGATTCATAACTTTCCTAACGCTACGGCACCTTACCAAAGTTTCTATACTGTGCAAAGTCCTTACTATAGGGCCTCTCAATTTTGGGGTTATTGGTAGGTATTTGACAACAAAGCATGGCAAGTTGAGGGGGGGAGTAATGTTGATTTGGCTCCTATTTTCCTAAGGTTGAACTCAAGCTAAAGAGGGTGGATTTTGTGAGTATGTCTATTTTTACAGTCTGATGAGCCTTAAGTTGGAGGTTTCTTAAATCCTAAAGTTCTGGAAGTGCCGGTGATAATCTCTTTAAGAAATCACAATGAAGTCTTCAAGTAGAAGCTTTTAGAAATTCTCATTAATGTAGGGCTCTTGAGGGAAAGAACCTATTCAATTTCCAAGAAATATGAAATAAAACGCAGATATGTTTAAAGTTACTTTTGATAAAACCTCTTTTTTAAAAAAAGGTGCGATTTTTGGATTTAATGAAAGCTTTACTCTTTTTTGGGGTGAGGACTTCTTACAGTCTGATCGGCCGAAGGCACAAAGTGCTCTTTGTAAAATGGATTTCTTTCAAGAAAACGTAATATGGAAAAGTTATGAGTTTTATGCTCAATTTTCAAAAGATGAACTTAAGGAACTCTTTGGTTCATCACCCTTAGAATTTCATTGGGAGGGTGGTAAAAAAGAAGACTTTGTTGTTATGTTTGATCAGACACAAAGGGCCATTCATAAAAAAGAGCTGGAAAAGCTTGTGCCTTACACCCAATCAACATCTCCATATAAAAATGAAGTGAACTTCATTGAGAATGCACTTCACCATGCGGTCAAAAAAGACAAGGGCTACTTGTATGGAGAGTGGGATTCTGAAGGTGGTTTTCTAGGTCTGACACCTGAAGTGTTGGTACAGTTAGAAGGTCAGAATTTATCAACTATGGCATTGGCTGGTACCACAACTAAAAAAGAGTTTGAGGTCGATCCTGAAAAGTTTTTATCTGATCCTAAAGAGATTAATGAACATCAAAAGGTAGTGGACGAAATTTATAATCAATTGAAGAAATATGGTGATGTAGCTATTGGCGAGCGCAAGGCGACTGCAACGCCTAATCTTGTTCACTTTCAAACTGATATTAAGTTAAATAAATTTGATGCCAATCTTGATGAGCTTGTACAGAATCTTCACCCGACACCTGCCCTAGGTAGCTTTCCCCAAAGTGCAGGGAAAGGTTATTTAAAAAAATGGGATCATATGATTGCTCGAGGTATTTTTGGGGCTCCTTTTGGTTTTTCTTCTGGTAGTGATTTTTGTATTTTCGTTGTGGCTATTAGAAATATTATTTGGAATTTAGATAGGATAAAGCTCTTGGTCGGTTGTGGTGTCGTTGCAGATAGTCAGGTGGATAAAGAGTGGCTGGAATTGGAAAATAAAACAAGTTCTGTGAAAGAAATTTTTGGTGTTCTATGAATCATGAACTCGCACTCAAAATATTAAATGAACTGGCTCGTAACGGAGTGAAGACTATTGCTCTTTGCGCTGGAGCTCGTAATGCTCCCTTTGTCCATATTTTAGAAAAGAGTGACGGCTTTGAAATTATTCCTTTTTATGATGAAAGATCCGCTGGTTTTTTTGCTCTTGGACGTGCTCGTAGAGATTATTCTCCTGTGGCAATCATTACTACCTCAGGCACTGCCGTTTCCGAACTATTGAATGCAGCCATTGAAGCTTATTATTCCTATGTACCGATTGTTTTGGTCACAGCGGATCGTCCGAAAAGGTTGCGAGGATCAGGGGCCCCCCAGTCAATAGATCAAAAGGATATCTTTTTAAATTATGCTAATCCTATTCATGATTTTGACAGTCTTCAAAATGTGGAGATTCACTTAGAGGGGCATCGTCCCGCTCATATAAATGTTTGTTTTGATGAGCCTTTAAAAACAAAACATACTAGGGATAATTATCAGTTTTTCCCTCAAGATCTATCCTTACTGAGCAAAAGTTCAGATTGGAACGTGAATCATTGGAGCTTAGAACAATCACTCATAGTGGTCGGAGCATTAGAAAAAAAGGAAAGGGCTAATGTTATCAGTTTTTTAAAAGACAGTCCGGCTCCAGTTTTCTTAGAGGCGAATTCAGGAATAAAGTCATTAATAAAACCTTTACCCAATCAAATTATTGGTGGGGAAAAGATGGCAGCGCAAATCGTCCATTCGGGTGAAGTTAAAAGTGTTTTAAGAATTGGAGATGTCCCTTTGGGTCGTTATTGGCGTGATTTGGATTTGCTTAATATTCCTGTTCGTAGCCTGACCTCTAAAAAATTTAAGGGTATGGAGAAGTCGGACTTGTTAGAGGTTTCTTTAGAGAGCTTTGATTTTAGTAATATTTTATTAAAACCTTGGGACTTTCAAAAGTGGGTTGAGGAATCACGGATTAAGCAGGAACAGATTGATCGACTGGTGCAGGAGTTTCCTTGTTCAGAGGTGGGGATTGTTAAAAGATTATTGCAATCAGTTAAAACAAGAGAGTCTCTCTATATTGGTAATAGTTTGCCTATTCGTTTAGTTGACCTAATTGGGGGAGATCTGATTGAGATGGGTTATAATCGAGGAGCCAATGGAATTGACGGACAAGTGTCAACAGCTTTTGGCTGGTTCAATGAAAACTCCTGTAACTGGTTACTTTTAGGTTACTTGACGACTCTTTATGATAGCAATGGATTCTGGTTATCAAATTATTTGAAGACTAAGTCCATTTCATTAAATTGTGTCGTAATAAACAATAAGGGTGGAAAAATATTTTCACGTATTTTTTCAGAAAAACTTTTTCAAAATCAGCATAATCTGGAATTTGAATTTATGGCTAAAATGTGGGGTATTAATTATTCAAAAGTAACCACCGCAGAATTTGATCCAGACTTTAAAGGAATACAAATCATTGAATGCATACCTTGTGAAGAGCAAGACAATTTATTTTGGAAAGGGTACGACCAGTTATGGAAATAGTTACTCTTTGCATGGTTCATGGTTTCCTGGGCGTGCCGGAGGACTGGAGTCAAGTAGAAACCCATTTAAGATTAGACAACATCCCATTGGAAAAAATAAATCTTTTAGAGGATTTTCAGAAATTGGATAATTCTGATTTCTTAACATGGGCTCGCAAAATTCAACAACAATTTCAGGCGGCGAAAGGAAGAAGAGTGTTTGTGGGTTATTCTCTTGGGGGGCGACTACTTATGCATTTGAATTTGATGTCGGAAGATAAGGTTGTTCTATTGGGGAGTCACCCAGGACTTCTTGAAGGAAAAAAAGAGCGTGAGCAAAACGATGCGAATTGGCTTAAAAAGGGACAAAATTTAACGAAACATCAGTGGTTACAAGAATGGAATAAGCAGGATGTCTTTAGAAATGACTCTGTTCGCCCTATCAGAGATTTTACAGAGGAAGAGTTTAAGTGTTGGCTACAAGTGCTTTCGCATTGGTCGTTATCTAAACAAGAGTTACGTGATAGTTGGTTGAAGTCATTTAAGAAACAAGTTTATTGGGCTTGTGGCAGTTCTGATAAGAAGTTCGTTGAATTGAAAGAGTCTCGAATTAAAGGATTGCTTCCTGAAAACCATATTTTTGAAATAGAAGACTCTGGTCATGGAGTGATTTTTGATAACCCTATTCATGTGGCACAAATTATTCAGGGAGTATTATAATAGTGGTACAATTAATTTATTCTTGGTTATTGGCATTTCGTTTTAAAACTTTAACCGCGGCTTTTGTTCCGGTTTTAGTAGCCACAGGTCTTGTTTATAAAATCCAAGGAGACACTATTCAATGGTGGGTTAGTTTATACGCATTAGGTGCGGCTTTTTGTATTCAGATTGCCACCAATCTTTTTAATGATGCTATTGATTTCAAAAAAGGGGCTGATGATGAAACGAGAATTGGCCCCAAACGAGTGACTCAGTCGGGCCTTCTTAAAGCATCACAAGTTTGGATGATGGCCCTACTTTTTGTAGGTTTGGCCTTATTTTTAGGATATTTTTTAGTTCTGCGAGGGGGCTTTCCAATTGTTCTACTAGGATTAATTTCATTATTTATGGCCTATGGTTACACAGGCGGTCCCTTTCCTTTAGCCTATTTAGGCCTTGGTGATCTTTTTGTAATTTTATTTTTCGGACTTTTTGCTGTATGTGGGACGTACTTTCTGCATATGTTAGAAGTGAATACCGCTTCTGTTGTGGCGGGAGTTCAAATGGGATTTCTCTCGACAACTTTAATTGCCATAAATAATCTTAGGGACTCTGGTGGAGATGCTAAAGTCAATAAGAGAACATTAGCTGTTCGCTTTGGTGACAACCTTGTGAAATGGGAAATTTTTGCTCTAATAGCAATAACTTATTTGCTAAATCTTTTTTTCTTGGTGGCCTATAATCAGCTTTATGTCCTTTTGACTTACGTTTTATTGCCATTGGGGGGATTGCTTGTGGGTTTTGTTTTTTCTGTGACTGACAAAACTCATCTTAATAAGGCCTTGGGTTTGGCAGCTCTTCATCAAGTGCTGTTTGCTATTATTTTCACGTTAGGAATAGTGCTTTGATGAACTTGTCATTGAGCCCCTACCAGTTGCAATTGAAATCTCAAGATGAAGTAAGAAGTGGTTACTTGCTTCGTTTGCAAAGTTCAGATGGGTTCAGTGGTTATTCTGATATTTTTCCTTGGCCTGTTTTTAGTGATCCAAGTTTTGAGGATATTCCTCGAATTTTGAAAGAAGCTACGACTCTGCCGCCATTGCTGGAAAGAAGTATCGAAATGGCGTCTTTGGATTTGGAAGCTCGAAGAAAGAAGGTCTCTTTAATGAAAAACATCGAGTTAACTAATCATTTCTTGGTTACAAATATGGATGATTTTAAAGAGATTGAAGAGGCTGTGGATAATGGATTTATAAAAATTAAATTAAAATGTGGGAGAAATTTAAAAAAAGAAATCTCCTTTTTAAGTACTATATACAAACAGTTTAGGGATGACCTTCTGCTGCGTCTTGATTTTAATGGGATGCTCAATAGGGAAGACGAAAACTTATTTTATCCTTACTTAGATATGATGGAGTTTGTTGAAGACCCTTACTCAAATCCTAAAGATTGGATTGGATCTTCATTTTCACTAGCATATGACCATCCAAACTTTACACAAGAGGAAGTTGATTTTGATTGGCAAATTATTAAGCCGGCAAAACAGAAGAATCCTCAAGAAAACAAATTCAAAATTATATTTACAAGTTATTTAGGACATCCTGTGGGAATGGCGCAAGCTTGCTATCAGGCGCAAGTTTTTGGAAAACAAATGAATGAGTATGGATTAATGTCTGACCACGTTTATGAAAAGACACCCTTTCATGAATGGATTATAAAAAGAGGACCGTGCTTATCATTTGAGTTAGGGTTAGGCATAGGCTTTGATTCTTTATTAGAGGGATGCGTATGGCGCCCTCTTTAGTTATCTCTAAAAACTTCTGGAATTCAAAAAAATCAGAGAATTTACTTAATCCTCGTTTTAAGGAAGAGGAAAGGGAGCAAATAAAACATGCCGTTTCTCAATGGGATAAGAAAGGTTTGGTGTGGCTTCGTAGTTCGGGGACGGAATCATCCCAAAAAGGAATTAAGCTTGTGGGATTGAAGAGAGAATCCATTCTCAATGCCGCACAATCAGTGAATGCTCACTACGGCATTACAGGTAAAGATATTTGGCTCAATTGTTTGCCAACTTTTCACATTGGAGGATTGTCTATTTTCGCTCGTGCTTTTGTAGCTAATAACAAGGTTATGACTATTGATAAGTGGGACTGTGAGTTTTTCTACCAACAATTAGAGTTAGGTTTAGTGAGCTTAACTTCTCTCGTGCCGACTCAAATTTATGACCTTGTTAAGGCAGGTCATCAAGCTCCCTCTTCTTTACGTGTGGTTTTTGTGGGAGGGGGTGCGATGAGTCCTCTGCTTTTTCAACAAGCTGTCCGGCTTGGTTGGCCTCTTGTTCTTTGTTATGGAATGACTGAAACCAGTGCCATGATTGCTGGAACTGAATTGAGTGAGCTGGGGAAAAAAGAGATGCCGACTATGTGCTTGTTACCGCACGTTGAACTTCTTTCCCATGATAATAAATGGATATGTCGAGCCAATTCACTTTTTGAAGGCTACTTGTGGGTAAAGGGAAAACAATGGGAATATCAATCTCGTCCAGAACCCTTTGTGTTAGATGATAGGTTGATCGTCGATGATCGAAAGATCAGGGTATTGGGACGAGAGTCGGAGTTGATTAAGGTCTTAGGTGAAACTGTTAATCTCAATGAGTTGAAAGAAAAGCTATCGCCTTTTATTAGAAAAGATTTTTTTATTCATCCACAGAAAGAAGAACGTAAAGGTTATCAACTTTATTTAATTGTCGAAGGGCGTGCAGAAGTCATTAATCTGAATCTTCTTAACGAAGCACTTATGCCTTACGAGAGAATTGAAGGGATTCATTTTGTAGATAAGTTTGATAAAACTGATCTCGGAAAATTACGGCGATCAGAAATCATAAAAAGTATTAATTTTAACTAGGGGCTGTTGAGTGCACACCCTGTCTCTTTGTAAGTTCAGCTTTTAAATTCGATGGATTCGATCCTGTCATCAAGACTTATGGTTCCCGTGGATTGATGAATTAAGTTTTGTCCAAACACGATCTTTCCATCCAAAGTGCGATAGTTTTTTAAAGTTTTGCTGACCTGATTGTTGAAGTCTCCAGTGGCTGGATCGAGATCAATGATTTTACAGCGGGTACAAGCCTTAACAGCTAAAAAAGGAATCTTTCCAATATTAAATTGAGACCACTCATCTTCTTCAGAGGGAGTATGGGTATCTATGACAATATTGGGACGAAAGCGGTCCATGCTAATAGCATGGGGAAGCTTTTCATTCAATTGATTGAGGGAGGCTTCATTTGTTAATAAAAAAGGATAACCATCAGCAAAGTGTAGAGGAGTTATTGGACCTCTTTTTCCAGAGGTTTGTCGTGAGCCCGCTGATGAGGAACGGACAAGTAAAACGCTTTGCTTTAAATAATCACTGGCCCATTCATGAGCCATAGAGCTTAGCTTTTGAGCCGGGGCTTCTTTGCCAAAGATCTGAACTGTGACTTCACCAAAGTTTTCATATTCTAATGGAAGTTCTAAACATTCCATCCCAGGGGCATTGAGTAAGAGTGAGGAGGTTGTTATTTCGGGTTGAATCTGGCCGAGAATAGCGTGAGTTCTTTGGCTTAAAAATTGACCATTAGGTTTGGTGAGCATCCATTCTCGATCGTACTCTGGGCCTGAATTTATTATTTTCATGGTTTTTAATCGAATGGGCCGAGCTGACTTCAATGGATAAATATTCAGTTGAGTAATTTTAGGTTTCATATTTTTTGTCTATTGATTTCTTTACGTCTGGTCAATGAATCAGTAATATATTTGCAGATTTACAAGAATTTCAATTGGGAACATTCGATCGTGATGGTTCCCGCCACCAGACGGAGTGACAAAAACAATGAAACTCAACCTCGCAATTGTTCACCTAGATATGGTTGTTGAAATACTAGCGCTTGAGCCCGGTGAATATACATTAGGTCGTTCAAGTGAAAATAATATTGTAGTGCAGCATTTTTCACTTGAGCCGAAGCAAGGCTTAGTCTTTTCAAAAGAGGAAGCTTGGTTCTATCGTGACCACAATGGTCGGACTGAGCCGATAACAGGCGAAGGTGTTGTTTCATTAAGTTCGCATATGGGGCTTACAACACAAGAGTATGTAGAAAGTGGCCAAACGCGTATCAGTGAGTTTTCTGAGTTAAGAGAAAAAAGGCAAAGCATTGTTCATAAAAGAATGTGGCTAGCTAGTTCGTTAGTGGCCGGACTTTTACTGCTGTCCATGGGAGGTTATTTTGTATTTAAGCAACAACCTCAAAATGTTCAGCAGAACCATTTACTTTCCAAAGTTCGCTCAAAAATCGTGGAGTTTGAAAGTTATAAAGATGAAAGCTCAATCAATGATTTTAAAAATTATGGTGGTCTTTCCGATGATGACTTTAAGGAAAATAGTGGTTTTTGTACTGGTTTTTTAGTTGGACCTAACATCGTATTAACAGCCGCTCATTGTCTGATGGGTCAGTATATTATCGACATTAATAACGATTTTTATTTAAAAACATCGGATGGTCAGCAACACAAAATCAAAAACGTCTTGGGCTTTGATGTTAAGAGAGATTTCTTATTTCTTGAGACCGAAGGGATGGAAGAGTTTGGTCATCTGGAATTTGCTGACAATTATAGAATTGAACAAAAGGTTTATACTGTTGGCAATGTACATGGCGAAGGAATTGCAATTCGCGACGGTATTATATCAAGTGAATCCACTGACCCAAATGAACCGGATGTTAAACTCCTTAGGTATAGTGCTGGGACAAGTCCTGGAAATAGTGGTGGTCCTTTGCTTAACAGTAAAGGAGAAGTCGTAGCCTTAGTTTTTGCTGCAACTTACTCAGAGAATTTTAATTTAGGTACCCCTGCTGAAGATTTAAAATTAGCTTATGAAAAGTATGTGGAAGGCAGGGCAGAAAATCAAAGTGTTGAGATCGCCATTAAGAGAGTTTTAAACTTTAAACCCTCTGTGATGTTACAGGCTTTGGCATTACCTTATTTGCCACAATTTGATGATTATCCTGAAATCAGTCAGGCATTTTCGGACATTAAGATAGATGTGGCTGTCCCTATTGATTTTGAAAATGTGGACGAAGCGATTCTGGATCCACTAAATAAGGCTATGATTAAAACCTTTTATGAGGTTCAAGATATACTAAGGAAAAAAGATGAAATTGTTTTGGACTGGACTTCATTTGTTAGTAACAAAACACCTGCTATCTTACCCTCACAATTTGATGCTAGTCAGAGTGTGTTTATAAAAAAACAAGATCGTTATTTTCCCTACCTTGCAGGTCTAATCGACAGTCCTTCAAAAGCAGATTATCTTAAATACAGAGAGCAACTTGAAAAGGAAGAAAAATTTGATTTTCAATCTTATGGTTACAATATTGAGGTGGCCGATGAAAAGTTTGATTTACTACCTTCTGATATTTTGTATAAACCAAACGAAAAGCCAGGGACGAAATTAAGACTACAAAATTTATCTTATGGAGCCCCTTATTCACAACTTCTAATCTATGAAGATGGAGATTTGAGAACTTCTGGTTTTTTTAGTCTTAAACTTTTCATGAAAAACTTTTTAGGTAAGGATGGTGCTTTAGCCAACTCCTCTTCGCGCTTTGTACGTCCTCTTTCTATTAAAGACTTCACGATTCACGATTTGGAAATTAATAAAGAAGATATTCAGAAGGCTATGGTGCAAGATCGCCTTGGTAGAAACTGGGAAAGAAGTCGAGTCAAATTATTTGAGTCAATCAATATATTAACCTACTGTACGGAAATGCCTGAGGGGGTGTTTTGTATTGGGCGTGTGTTAAATGTTTTCAACAATCATTTACTCACAATTATTGAAAATAACTTTAGAAAGTTTGTACTCTCTCATTTATTGATTAATCCGTTCTTTTGGAAAACCGATGATTTAATTACTTTCTTAAAAGAGGGTAAACAGAAACAAATGCCTTTAATGGAGGGTGTTTCTTTAGATAAGAAAAATGGCAATCTTATTGGGGCTCTTAGCCATTTCCCTTTAGAGTTCACGATTCCTAATGCCGACCGAATTGAGTCCGTACGTTTACAAACGGGTTTGATAGGGGATTCAGATCAATCACAATGGACTGGTTATGGAATGGAATGGGTACAAAAGGACGAAGATAAAGACTTGGTTTGTGGACTGGGTTTAGAAGTTTTTGAAAGTCAATCGGCTTTTATCCTTAACTTTTTAAGAGATAGAAAGAAGCAAGAAAAACTACGTAAAATTAAAGGTGAGGATCCCAAACCCCTTCCTGGTATTTGGTATAAGCCTTTTAGGGGGCTCAAGACACCATTTCAGATTTATGGATACTGTGCGCCTCTTGAGGAAGACCCTCGAGTTTCTAAACAATATTTTGTTGATTTTAAAAATGCTAAACCATTTCAGTTTTCTTATAAGCTGAGGTAAATAAAATAATAATGGCTGATGAAAAAACATTAGTCTTAAAGAAGTGAATTGCAGTACTAGGGAGTTAATATGAAAAAAAGGAATCGATTTTTAATACTTTCCCCTTTGATCTTAATGTTTGTAGCTTGCGAACAAGCTTCGGATACGTTGGTGAGTGTTCCGAATATAACTATTGATTGCAATTCGACTGATAATCCCAGTTGTGTTTCACCAGCCAGCCCAACAGGTCGTGTGATAATGACTCGCTCAGGTTGTGCTAATTTAGATTTTGAACCTGTAGCTTCTGGAACAGTGACCTTAACATGTGGAGTCTCTGGTTGTTTGGGGACAGTGAATTCTTGGAGAGATACAAATGGTAACCCTGTTTCTGAAATTTTAACCGGCCGGATGGATCTTTGCGGATTGGTAGACTTTAATAATAATTTACAAGAAGATAATGGCGATCTGGTCAATGAAACCTCTCAAAGTATTCAGTCCGAAGATGGCTTAATATTAGAGACCTGGGAAGAAGTTTAGGCAGACTTATCAAAGAGGGAGCCTTAATAGTCATCTTTCAATTGTTCCAATAGACACTCGAATGCGAGTGTTATATGAGGAACTAACGAGTTTTCATTGTAGAGAAAAACGGACGAAATGAAGGGATTAAGTCTTTGATAGTATAAAAGGCTTCTTATACTTAACTTTAGTTCCAGAGAAGGCTTTGACTATAAAGTGCGATTTGAGAATAATTTGGGAGACGGGAAAATAATGAATTTAGAGTCTGGTAAAAATTTACTCAAAAGCAATTATCAAATATCTCGTTATATTTTTCAGGCTCTGAGTAACCAATGGTCGAATCGCAATGACGATGTTGAGAGAAGAAAGAGGGCTTTAGAGATTACGGCTCAAAACTCTAAAAGCTTATTAAAAAATCTTAACGTTGAAGTGAAGTCTCATCTCGTTCGTCCCGATATTTTTGACAGGAATTATTTTATCGTCTGCAACCATATGTCTTATTTGGATATATTGGTTTTAAGCTCTATACAGCCTGCTGTATTTGTTACATCAGTTGAGATGGAAAAGACCTTCTTTTTAGGAGATATGGCTAAATGGGGTGGTAGTTTCTTTGTTAATCGAATCAACCGAAGGAAAATGAAAGAAGAAGTTTTGGCTTTACAGGATTTGTTACAGCAAGGCTTTAATGTCTTTATCTTTCCAGAAGGTACAAGTACCAACGGACTTGAACTTCTCCCTTTCAAAAAATCATTGTTTCGAGTGCCTTTCCAAACCCAATTCCCCATTCTTCCCGTGTGTTTAAAATATAAGACCATAGATGGTGAACCCTTTTCTGAAAAGAATTGTGACCGAGTTTGTTGGCATGGCGATATGACTTTTGGTCCTCACTTTTTGCAGCTAATGAGTTTAAATAAGCTTGAAGTTGAAGTGACCTATATGGAACCACTTGATCCACAAAACTTTGAATCTCATGGAGACTTGGCTATGGCGGCCCAAAAGTCCATTGAGCAAGCTTATAAATAATACCGTTTAGTTTACTCCCAGTTTCTTTGACTGCGTCGTTGCGGTACAGTTCGTACAGATTTTCCTTTTGCGCCTCACTGCAAACTTAACTAAAGCGGTATGAAATAGAATTAGCTTAACGGTATTAGACTTATAAAGCAGTGAGATAATGTATTAGAAATTCTAACGGTTTCTTTCGTACATAGTTTTTTCGATGTGATCTCTCAAGCTAGGATAATCTTGTGTTATAGCTTCAAAACTTTGCCGAGAGAGGGAGTATACATCACAGTAGGTTCGTGCAATCGCTGTTCCTGATCGTTGACGTTCTGATATAAGAGCCATTTCTCCAAAAAAGGTGCCTTCTGTGAGTGTTGCAATATGGTTTAATTGATCTCCTACAATTTCCACTTCTCCAGATTGTATGAAAAATATATCTTCACCAGGATCTCCTTCTCTAAATATAACTTCACTGGGAATGAATATTCGAGGCTCGAGATGTTCCATCATTTTAATGAGGAGCTCTTCACTGGCTCCTCTTAAAAAAGGAACTTTCTCAATAATAGACTTATTGGCGTATAGGAGTAATTCGGACTGAATTTTGTTTGGCAAGTGAGAAAGAAGGTCTGTGCTTTGATATCCTTTTTTATTTTTCCATAAATATTGATAGTAAGTCCGAACTCTTTTTTTTAAGAATCCTGGGATACCATGAATCCTCATATAAGTTTCAACTCTATCTAAGTTATCCATATGGTGTTCTCTGGCAGCATCAGCGCGAGCGATAATGCCAGCAACATTGCTTAAAACATATCCGAAGATTCCGACACCTAGGATTTGTATAAAGCAGGCGAAAAGCATTTGTATAGGAGTGATTGCTGAAATATCTCCGTAGCCAACAGTTGTTAATGTGGAGATAGACCAATAAAAAGCTGTGATATAAGTGTGTAAAAAATTAGCTTCGTTGCCAGCACTACCATTTCCTAAAGCAATCCAAATACAAGCTGTAAAGTGAACGAGTAGTGGAGCAAATAGGAAAATAGGTATAAGTCGATAAATAATGGGTGGAAGGGTTGGAAATTCTTCTAGTAGTTCTTGAATTCTATATAAATGTCTGAGCGCTGGCAGGGCGAGAAAATAAGAGTAGTAATTCCAAGGTGAGGCCATAATGAGAGGAAGAGGAATGAGGTAGAGAAAATCGAGGAGGATATTAAGGAGAAAAAAATCATTATGTGTTGTTTTAAGTAGTTTCTCTTTTTTAGCTAGATAAATATTGATTAATGAAAAAATTGACAGAAGTCCAAAGTATAAATTATTTAAAAAAGCATCACCGTTGAAACCAATCAAAAATAAAGGCAGAAGAATGCCAACATAAATAGTGGTTAGAATTGAATAAGTGCAAAGTAGACGCTTAGGGGTCATAAGTGTATTTCGGTTATTTTGTCTCATTATTATATGGACTTATGTCCATCTTTGGAATCAAATATCATTAATACCGTTTAGTTAAGCTCCCAGCTTCGTTGACTGCGTCGTCACGGTGCAGTCTGTACAGTCTGTACAGCTTCCTCCTTGCGCCTCGTTGCGAACTTAACTAAAGCGGATTAAATAGAATCCTTAACTTAACTGTATTACAATTATCATGTATTAAGACACTGTCGTGGTAAAAGTTGACCCATTTTATGGAGTTTATAAAATTGAATTTAAGTCAGGATTGAAAAGGTGATTTGGGTTATGTAGATTTTGGTTTGTTGAGGTTATTTTTTGCTATCGTTTGGGAAGCGAGTGGTCTGGTTGTATTTCATATACCATTCAGTTGTCAGTAGCGACAAGGTTTATCTAATAACATATTGATATTATTTATAAATTTTTTATAAACGCAGAACCCTGAGAATGCGCTGTCCCTACCCAAAGCAGTCCAAGAATCTTACCTTTTGTTCTTTTACCCATAGGAGGAAATGAATGAAAAAGGCTCTTGTCCTTGCCCTAGCTCTATGCAGTGCTCTGATCTATTCTTGTAGCACAAGTCCCAAAAAAACCAGTGAAATTCCTGATCGAAGAGAGTTTCCTGTCGACCCTGAGATCAATCCTTGTGATGATTATTTCCAATATGCTTGTGGTCCGGCTCTATCTAAATTCCAATTAAGAGAAGATCGTAGTCGTCATATTTTTTCATTTAATGATTCTGCGGAAAGAATCCTCGATGCTAAAAAAGATTATTTTGCACAGTTAGTTAAAAAAGATAAATTTAATGATAAATCGAAACAACTTCACGATTATTATCTTTCATGTATTGATGAAGATGCGCGAGCAAAAGAAGAAAAATCAGTACTTAAAGAAAGTGTTGCTAAATTGGAGGCCATTAAGAGTAAAAAAGAATTTGCTCAGATGCTTACAGATAAAGCTTTAAAAGGACAAGAAGGTCATTTTGGTTTTGGCAATATTGAAAACCTTGATAACTCTAAAATTTACGATTTTATTATTTTACCTTCATTGTTAGCTTCAATGCCTGAGCCAAGTTATTATCAAAATCAAGAACTTATGAAAGACTTTAAAAAAATCGTTGTCGACTTTTTTAAACTTGCTGGTTTTGAAGATGCCGATAAAAGAGCCCAGTGGGTGGTTGATTTTGAATCGGAATATGTGAAAAATTATCCGACTCCAGCAGAGCGACGTCCTTTATGGTCCAAAAGAGCTTATTCTAAAAAAGCGGATTTATTAAAATATAAGAACTTGCACTTATCTAAAGCCTTAGAAAAAGTCCCTTCTAAAATTAAAATACGTAATCCAATGGATAATGTGTTTAAATTTCAAAACAAAATTTTTGATAAATACACTTTGGATCAATTAAAAAGTGTTTATTTGTTTCAATCTGTGGAAGGACTACTGGATGCCGGTTATCCTGATTATTTTAATAAGGGATTTAAGTTTGCTCATAAATACTTAGGTGGTTCAGCAAAAAGACCTGACCTGAAAGAGCGTTGTACCATGGACGTTATGAATAGGTTTGATAAAGAACTTGATCATGAGGTTTATGATAGTTTTTTTGGAGACTTTCCTGAAGAGAAGTTTGTCAGTTTATTAGAAAAAGTGAGAGCTTCTATATTAGAAGGATTAGCCAAAAATAAATGGTTAAGTAAGAAATCTAAAGCGGCGGCAATGAAGAAAATTAAAATGGCCCGCTTTCAGGTAGTGAAACCTAAAACTGAAAAAGAGTGGAATTTTAATCCTGTCGCTGATTATAATCCGAAAAAGTACATTGCGAATCAGGAACTGTTAGCGAAAAAGCTTACTCAAAGAGAATTTGAAAGACTTCCAAAACCAGTTGATAAAGACGTTTGGCATTATGGTCCTATGAAAGTGAATGCTTATTATGATCCTTCTGCTAATAAGTTTGTGATGCTTGCTGGGATTTTACAATACCCCTTCTATGATCCTAATCTTCCAGACTGGGTTAACTTGGGAGCTGTTGGTGGTGTTGTTGGCCACGAACTTGGACATGGTATTGACGACCAAGGGGCAAAATACGATGCCTATGGAAATGTTAAACAATGGATGAGTAATAAAGACATCAAGACTTTTCAGTCACGTGGTAAACAATTAATTGATCAGTTTGATAAAGCCGGCCATAACGGAAAACTCACTTTAGGTGAAAATATTGGCGATCTTGTTGGTGTTACCTTCGCGCTTGATGCAGCTAAAAAGACTATGCCTGTGGATCCTGTGGCAAGAGAAAAAGCGACTAAAGAGTTTTTCCTTCAATGGGCAAGAGCTTGGTGTGGAACGGCATTGCCAAAAAGAGAAGAGATGCAGTTGAAAACAGACCCTCACTCGTTGGTATGGGCTCGTGTCAATGAGCAAATGAAGCATCAGGGAGACTTTGCTAAAGTCTATAGTTGTAAAGCGGGAGATAAACTCTATTTAGCTCCAGAGAAAAGAGTTTCCATCTGGTAAGCTTTTTTAACCAGAGACGACAACGACAACTGCTACGACTACGTAGATACTAAAATATACTGAAAGGCCAAAGAATTCTCTTTGGCCTTTTTTGTGGAAGAAAAATATTTTAAGCTAGAAGTTGTTGATCTAAAAATTGTTTTAAAAACATTATTTTTCTCATTGGGTAGACTTAGCTTTAGGAGAACGGTAGCCTGAAGTTCATGTTACAAAAAGTTAAAAAAATCATTCAGTTTATTAAAGATGTCAGTCAAGATGAGAGGATCCCAGAGAGAGATAAAACTGTGATTCTTGTTATGGTAGCTCTCGTCGTTTCTCCCATTGATTTTATACCTGATTGGATTCCGATTTTGGGAATTTTAGACGACTTATTTATCATGGCACTTATTTTAGACTATTTGTTTACAGTTTTAGATGCTCAACTTTTGCTTTCACATTATCCCTTTGGGATGAAAAGTTTTATAGCACTAAGGAAAACAGCGAGGATGGTCTCATGGGTCACTCCAAGTTTTCTTCGTGATAAAATCTGGAAATACAAACCTCCGATCTATTAAAGGAAATTTTATGAGACTCATCTTGTTAGTACTGCTACCTCTAGCCTTAATAATGAGTTCATGTGTGACAAAGAATCCTGTCGACCAAGACGTCGAGAATGAGCAAGAATACATTAAGTCTAGTATGTTACAAAGAATGAGTATTTTCTTTTGTACAGGTGACATATATTTTCGTTCTTGTTTTGATACCAACCCCGATGAGTGCGTCGATCAAGTAGAGCAAAGCTTTGATGACTGTATACCAGAGAAAATGCCAAATCCTTTTGAAGGAAATAAAGCTGAAGCTTTTAGCTTAAAATTAGGTGAATGCGTTGGAAGAAACTATGACTATTCCATGAGGAAGAATGGAAAGTACATAGGTAAGAAAAGTACGAAATGTATTAAAGAACTACAAAAGCGTACAAAATAAGTATGAAAAATGGGATCTACAAAAATATCTTCTGAGGCGACTGTAGTTTACTGAAGTCTGTGACAAGTTTTATGTAAAATGGGGTGGAGCTTAGGTCTACAATATATCGTTTGAAGGTTATTTCCGCTAAAATAATCTCATCCTGAACGACTTAAAGGATCAGGCTCCGATCTATAAGAAAGTAAAGCCGACCTATAAGAGGCTGTTGCCAAACGACCATCTTCTGCGTAACTCAACCTCAGCTCTCATTCAACGTATATGGTATAGGTCTCATTCGATCTGGAGGTTTCGCGTCTTGAACCTAGCCATTTGGCAACAGCCTCTATAAGAGATAATCATTTAGGTCGACTGTAAGAACAGGGAGTGTTTAGAAACCAACTCCCACTAAAGCTTTCATATAAACACCATCGAAATTGAGCTCACTTGGGCTGTTGCTACTGTTTTCGTAAGTGGCAATATTGTATCCAAGTTCTGCGCCCAACTGGATAAGTCCGAGAGAAACGCCAGCTTCGGCTCCGATACTGTAAGTTAAGTCAGCATCATAAGTGGCATCGGCAGCACCAGGAACATTCACTGTGACGTCATTTGAAAATCCAATGGTGGCGATAGCTCCAAAGTAGAAGAATAAATCAATAATTCGGTAATTTACGAGTAAAGAAATTCTTTCTAAGTCACTTTCAAAGTTTCCGACTCCTGTATCTTCAATATCAAAACCCATACTTTCGTAACGAAGACCAAATCCAAAAGGTATCATTGGTGGCTCGACGATAGCATCAAGATTAAATCCAGACATATTCGTTAATCCAACTGAAGCTAAGCCACCTGCGATATCGGCGCGAGAGTCAGCGGGAGTATTAACACCATATCCGGCTCTAATCTCAAAAAGGGCTTGAGCTTGAGATGTGAAGGCAAAAAGCATGGCAAATATTAAGATCGATTTTTTCATAAAGTCTCCTTTTTAAATCCTGATTAGGATATCTCGACTTGTCTTTACGTTGAAGACCCTATTTGTCAAAATCACAAAATTTAAAAACTTCTTATAAATAGGAGAGCGCTTGCTTTGCAATAGGCTCAACAGAAATATTGTCCATACAAAAATAGTGAGGACAAGCTTCTTGTAAACATTCAAATTGAGCGGGGCAGTCAACTTGGGGGGAAAAAGTCATAGTTTGAGGTCCTCTAGGGCCCCAACGTTTTTCTTGGTGGACAAGTATAGGTGAGTAAAGGCCTAAAGAAGCCACCCCCAAGGAAGCACTCAAATGGAGTACTCCCGTACTGGGGGCTATAGTGGCATTGGCATTGTTTAGAAGTTTCAACAACTGAAAACCATCCAGTTGTTTGTCTAACCAGACAACTTTATGGTTTTCTTTTAATGACTTTTTTAAAGGTAATAAATAAGGTTCATCACTTTGAGTACCGGTGATAACGACAGTGCACTGTTCGGTCACTCGGTCTATTAATTTAGCATAATTCTTAATGGGCCAGTTGAGTGCAGAGCCTCCCATTCCCGGATGAACAACAATATATTTTTGATTAAAATCAAATTGTAAAGTGCTTTGAGATGGAGCTTCTAGAGTCATTGGTATCCAATGCTCTCGGTTCTGCTTTAAATTAAAGGTATGCTCTACCAAGAGATAGTTGTATTCTAATTCATGATAATCACAACGACTTCTTTTTTGTCTTATTCCACGGTTTAAAAAGAAATAAGAGTGCCATTGAGAAAGAACACCGCCGCGTGTTTTTATTCTTGCTAGCCATAAAGCAAAGTTGACCCACCAAGGAACATGGAAACTGACGGAAATATCTGGCTTAATACTTTTTATCCAACGATAGAGTTGAAAGAAACTTTTCCAAGAAAAATCTTTTTTAACCGAGTAAAAATCTTTAGCAGGAGAAGCACTTTCAGCTACAAAGTCCAAACCTTTTGGAATAAGCCAATGCACCTTGTACTCTTTTGAAACCAGAGAATCGCAGGGAAGGGTGAGAACTAAATCACCCATTTTGTCTAAACGAATAAAAAGAGCAGTTTTCATTGGCTAAAGGTTCCTAGTATTTTCTTATGAGTCCAACCACAATTCCACGGATATCCACTTCGTCGGGATGATACCAAAAAGATTCCATGCTTGAGTTAGCAGGGCGAAGTTCAACCATTTTTTTGCGAGTTGTTGCCTGGTAAATCCTTTTAACTGTGGCTTCATGGTTGACGACAGCGACTATAATATCTCCGTCTTGTGCAAATTCTTGCCGTTGAACAAGTATTGTGTCTCCATCATGAATGCCATCTTCAATCATGGAATCGCCTTGGACCTGTAAAGCATAGGTTTGATCTGGTTTTTTAAGTAGTGAAACGGGTATGTCAATATATTCATCATGTTTAAGATGTTCAATGGGGGCACCAGCAGCGACCATTCCCATAAGAGGAACAGTGATATTCGGAGTGAGGCGGGTTTGTATTTCTCGCAAATTATCAGGAAGGGACTGGGCGGAGTGGACCACACGGATGGCTCTTTTTTGATTGCCACCAGGATTATGGATATAATTTTTAGCCTCTAATTGTCTGAGGTAATTTTGAACGGAGTTGTTTGATGCAAAACCAAAATGATCTTTGATTTCTAAAAAGCTAGGGGACACGCCGTTGTCGGAAATATAATTTTCAATGTACTCAAGTACATTTTTTTCTTTTGGGGTGAGGGGTTGGATCTCCATATTGCTACCTCCTTGTAGTTGGGCCACTGTTTTATTCCTCCCGATTGCGCTTCATTTGAAATGCAATTTAAGACTTCCACACTGATTGTCTAAATAAACACAGTATGTAAGTAAACTGTAAGTTATGTGTAAATTTATAGAAAGTCAACGGGTCAATAGTCCATGAAAATAAAAATAAGGCCTTATTTTAGGGCTCTGTTACTTATTTCTGTAGGTAGTGAGATGTTTCAACCCTGAGATTTTCGATTTGTAGCTTTGTTTTTGATTTTAGAGCTAATAAATCAGATTTCAGTCATTGTACGTTGTTATTTCGAGTAAAAAATGGTTAGAAAAGGTTCGATAAAAATTAATGCCCGGGTAGGGCCAATCATGAGGTGAGTGATGTCCAAAATTTCGTTGATCGAAGAGTCTGTAAGACTTGGAGTTGCAAAAATGAGCCAGGATGGAGCTTTGATCGTAGAGACAGGAAAATTTACCGGGCGAGCAGCAAATAAGCGTTATATTGCTAAGCACCCTGAATTGGAAAATAAAATCGACTGGGCCTCTAATAAATCCATCGAGGTTGAGGTTAAAGACCAATTATTAACAGGGATAAAAAATAAACATCAAAAATCAAAAACTTATACTTATTCGGGTTATGTTGGAGGTTTTCCTGTTGAAGTCACATCGACATCTCCATGGCATATTCTTTTTGCCAATAACATGTTTAGAGATAAAGCCATTGAGTCACTCAAAGAGCTTTGTAAGGACGTCGGAAAAATTCAAATTTTTCATGATCCTTATGGAACCACCAGTGAGCATGGGCTCAATATTGGTACAGAAACTATGGTTGTTCTCGATCCTGTTGACTTAACTGTTTGCATTTGTGGAACAGCCTATGCCGGTGAAATCAAGAAATCGGCATTTAGTTTGAGCAATTATCTTCTTCCAGAAATGGGAATCTTTCCTATGCACGCTTCCGCCAACTGTCGTGAAGGAGGAAAACAATCCTCTGTGCTTTTCGGCCTTTCAGGAACAGGTAAAACCACATTGAGTGCAGCTAGTGAAAGAATGTTAGTTGGTGATGATGAAATTATTTGGTCTGACACCGGTTTATCAAACCTCGAAGGTGGTTGTTACGCCAAGTTGATTAATTTATCTGAAAGAGCGGAACCACAAATTTATCATGCGGCTAATCAGTTTGGATCGATTCTAGAAAATGTGGTGGCTAGCGAAGAGAGTCGTAAAATTGATTTTACCGACAGTACTAAAACGGAGAACACTCGTGGTTCTTATGACATCAAATCTTTAGAAAACTGTTACAACCAAAATGTTGAAGTTGAAAAACCTGAAACGGTGATCTTTTTAACTGCCGATGCTTTTGGAGCCTTACCGGCTGTTGCTAAATTGGATTCCTTCCAAGCTCAATATCATTTTATATCAGGTTATACCGCTAAGGTCGCTGGTACAGAATTAGGAGTGACTGAGCCAGAGGCCACTTTTAGTGCCTGCTTCGGAGCTCCTTTTATGCCCCGTCATCCGTCGGAATATGGTAAATTGTTGGCGGAAAAAATAAAAAAGAATAACACATCCGTTTGGCTTCTTAATACAGGTTGGACGAATGGTGGTTATGGTAAAGGACCTCGCTTTCCTATCCGTGTGAGTCGTGAATTACTACGAGCCATTCAAACAGGAAAACTGGATCAACAGGAAATGGTTCGCCATCCTGTTTTTGGTTTTATGGTTCCCACAGCCTGCCCAGGAATTGATGCTTCTTATCTACAAATTCCTCAAGGAACTGCCGTGATTGAGTTGGCACAAAAGTTTATCCAAAATATGGAATCTATTGGTTCAAAAGTGGTGAGCCCAGAGGTGATATTAAAAGGAGGTCCGGCCTTAGGAAGTACGACGACCTCTCAACCAGAAATGACAATCTAAAAAAGAGAATTTGTGGAGGCAGTAAAGGTATCTGCCTCCTCATTTTTATTTTAACGGAGAGATTTAATCCCAATTGGATTAACCTGACGTTATCCCTCGTTTTTAGTTTTTGAAGAATAGACGATCTAATGAGAGCTTACCAGGACCAATAATTAAAAACATAATGGAAAGTCCCAAATAGTTAAGAGCTAATTCGTAAGAAGCGCCATGGCCGACGAAAGGGTCACCGTTAATAATGGCATGGAAATAGGTTGCAAATCCCATAGTACAAATAAGCCCAAGAGAAACGAGTGGTGTAAACAGTCCAAGTATTAATCCGATGCCACCAAAAAATTCGGAGACAGCGGCAAGAAATACTAGAAATCCTGGAACAGCAGCATCTGGTCCCATCCAAGTAAAAGGCGCCTGAATTTTAGGAAGACCGTGAAGGATAAAAGCGACTCCCATAATAACCCTCACAACGAGAAGTCCTAGAGAGATATTAAAGGGGAAGATGCGTGGAGCAAAAAATTTTTTGATTTTCATAATCAATCCTTTTTAATTTAACTGACAGTAGTGGTTTGGTTTGGGTTTAAGTTTTTTTAAAATATTGGGGTGGCTTAAGTAAACTTTCATAAGTCGGTCTGTATTAGTGAGGTAGGAAGATCCCGAAGAAAGTTTTTTGTTTTCACAAAGATCAGGGCGTGGAAACTGATTGTTATATGTGCTTTTTGCGAAAACTTCTGCTGAAAACCAGTCGGCAAAAGTTTCTAGTATCTGATCTTTTTGAGTACCTTCAGGAGGATAAAAACTCCGATTACAAGTGGGATGTTCTTTTAGAGAGTCAGCCATCTCTTGAGTTAATTTGTGATTCTCAATGGCCCAGTTCATTTTATCATCATTGCGTTCTTTAGCTTGAGCTCCTTTGTCAGATCTTAAGCAAGAAATCAATTTTGTAAAAGGGTTTGGTGATTGGAAATAAAAAGACCAACGACATGGATCAATAGAGTGACCAATTTCATGGGCTATAACGGCAAAGTAATTAGCATCACTAGAGTAAGACTTCGCTTCCACTCCAACATTAATTCGGTTTTGAGGGGGGTCATAAGCAAGACCCCAGCGTAGGAACTCCAAAGGAGCTTTCTCAAATGGACTTCCTTCAATCTTGTCGAACCAATACAGTTGAACGGTATCAATTTTATGAATGATTTTTTGTTTGTCTTTTATTTCTAATACCCAAGAGAGCACAAGATCTTTTGCTTGTTTTTTAACATCTTTTAAAATGTTTTCTAGCTTTGTTTTAAAGGCAGAATCAAAGGCTCTCGTGCTGATTTGTTCAAATAGATTTTCAACACTGCGGTTGATTTTGGTATTGTTGGTTGGATATTGATTCAAAACAAAGTTTTCAAAATAATATTCACGCCATTGATTAGCAATTTCTTCTTCTTTGGCAGAAATAAGGTCTCGTTTTTCTAACCAAGATAAAAGAACGGGACTTTTGTTGGCAATAAGTTTGGAGAGAACGGCATCAGCTTCACTAGCGATGGCAACAAGGTGAGAGGAGTCTTTGATTTTCTTATCAATGAACTTCTGTAGCTCTGGATAATTGCTATTGATTACAATTTGATTGTCGCAAATGGGGGTGGCCCAAAGAAAAGAAAGAAAGAGTAATGCAATCAATTGTTAGGGCTTCCTGATGGTTCATTATTTAAGATGAGTAGGTTGGATTTGTCTTTCTCAAATTTTAAAGAACCTTTGTGTTCGCCAATTTCAGAAATAGAAAGTATTGAATAAATGGAAAGGTGATAGGTTTTTACATTTTCAAATTCTAATTTTCTAGCTTCCTCATCGGGATTCACTAAAATAGAAGAGGTTTCAAAGACAAAATTGGAGAGAGCTACAAAACTTAATCCTAAAGAAGAGTCTCCAATTTTTTTTGCTTTAATCGATAGGTGAGAGCCATTTCGAGGATCACGATAATGTACTAGGTAGTAAGTCTTCTCAGTTTTTTTGGCCATAATCTAATGTAAGTACAAATTACCGTTGCGGGCTAAATGATTGATTTTTTGATCACGTAAATGAGGGTTTAACTCAGCTTCCATTTCTACAAAGTATTCTAAAAGACCATCTTTAGCATTTCTAATAGCATCAAAAGGATCAGAATTTCGGCCAATAGTTTGTACTTCCCCTTCTTCTTGGAAAGCCGTCACTTCAGCTTCAAATTGACCCTTTCCCACTTCAGTGAGTCGAACTTGAAGAGAGGCTTTATCGGTGAGATGGGGCTGTAAGTCAGCCATTTGTTGCTGAATATATGCCGTGAATTCTTTTTCATTGATATTGAGATATTTAGAATCGATTTTAACCATAAGACACCTCTTATTTATAATGTGAGGTTTCTCTCAGGCCTGTCAATGTCATAAGAAGAGGATCTATTTTACTAGTTATTTCAGATAGTTATATCTTTCCAAATACACTTATATGCATGTATGAGCCTTCCTGAACCGAAGAGGGTAAATTTTATTGTCCTGAGCTCATGGGAAGGGTTTATTGCTCCAGATTCTTCACTACGTTGAGAATGATATCCAACGCTGATCATTGGGAGAGAAAATGATGCTGTAGAGAAGCATCTTAAATGCTTAATTAAATAGCAACCAAGAGATAGTTTTGTTAGATGGAGCGAGCAAGTTGTCGTACTGATCTGATGGGAAGAATCTTTTGCACTAGACTGTTCTATCTTCAGAAGAACATTTCTAAGCCATTAACGCGATTGCTTAATATCAATGGCTTTAAAGAAATGGGAAAGGATAAATACAGGGGGAATATATATCGGTTTTGAGGTCATAGAGTGCTCATTCCAGTCTGTTATAAGATCGTTTTTGAGCAAAGTGAGGTAGTTATCGTTAAAAATACACAAAATAAAAAGAGAACAGAGGAATCTGGTAAAAGTTTAAGTTCCATTTTGCTTGTGTGTTTTAAGTTTGCTATTTTTCAAAACAGTTTTACAAAAATAAAAACCAATCAAAGCAAAAGGATCTTCATTGGAAAAGTCTTGGGAAGAAAAACTCAGTACAGAATTTAAAAAACCCTATATGGCAAATTTGCGAAATTTTTTGAAGCAGGAATACTCAGCGGGAAAAACAATTTACCCTGACAAATCAGAATATTTTGCAGCCTTCGATAGTACGCCTTATGATGATGTGAAAGTGGTTATTCTTGGTCAAGATCCTTATCATGGGCCAGGGCAAGCCCATGGTTTGTGTTTTTCAGTAAAGCCAGGGGTCAAGGCACCTCCGTCACTTGTGAATATCTATAAAGAAATTAAAGAAGACCTGGGAATTACAAATCCCGATCATGGTTATCTGGCGAGTTGGGCGGAACAAGGTGTGCTGTTATTAAACAGTGTAATGACTGTTGAAAAAGGAATGGCCGCTTCCCATCGGAATCGTGGTTGGGAAGAGTTTACAGACAGCGTGATTGCTGTTCTTAATCAGCGTGAAAAGCCCATGGTTTTTGTACTATGGGGAAGCTATGCTCAAAAAAAAGGAGCCATTGTCGATTCAAAGAAACACTTGGTTCTTAAAGGACCTCACCCATCTCCTTTATCAGCCCATCGTGGCTTTTTTGGTTGTCGTCACTTTTCTAAAGCGAATAGTTTTCTTATTAAAACAGGTCAGGCTCCAATCGATTGGGAGTTGCCTGAAACCCCAGTCAGTCATTGAGGATGAATATGCTTTCTTTTCAAAGCCAAGTGATCATTAAAAATAAATACCCTGATTTTGATTTTAAATCTTGTGTCCTGCTTTATGATCAGACTTTGTTAAAGGAATCTGAGAATGATGAAGCTCGCAAAAATTTTATTGAACAATTTGAGTTTAAACTTGGAGTGAAGGGGGGAGAGAGCTTGAAGTCTTTTAAGGACTTCCCTCGAAACTTAGAAAACCTCTTGAAAAAGTGGCCGCAACCTATAAGTCGAAAGCAAACGTTGGTTGTTCTTGGAGGGGGAAGTCTTGGTGACTTTGGTGGTTTTGCCGCTTCAGTCATAAAACGAGGTGTTGAGCTTATTCATATACCCTCCACTTGGTTAGCGGCTATGGACTCGGCTCATGGTGGAAAGACAGCGTTAAATCTCAATGGCATTAAAAATCAGGTGGGTACGTTTTATCCGGCCGCTAAAGTTTATATTATTAAAGATTTACTTGAATCAGCACCTCTTGAGTTAAAAGAACAGTCTTATGGGGAGTTAGTTAAAATGGGCTTGATTGGTGCTTCACGCTTTTTTAATGAAATAGAATATGAGAAAAGACCAGCTCCAGAGTTTATGTGGCGGTTTCTAAAATTTTGTATTGAAGATAAATATGAAGTCATATTGCAGGACCCCTATGAAACTAAAAAGATGAGGCAGGTTTTAAATTTTGGTCATACTCTTGGGCACGCTTTGGAAAGTCATTTTCAGTGGGCCCATGGCGATAGTGTCTTGCAGGGATTATTTTTTGCTCTTGAATGGAGTCGTTACAGAGGTGAGTTGTCACAAGGTATTTTTGATAAAGTTATGAAGGTCATTTCTGAAAAGTTTCAACGAGTTCCAGCCACTGAACTTAAATGGTATAGAAAACCATCGAGTCGAGTCATAGAAAAAATACTCAGAGACGATAAAAAAATGAAAGTGGATGGAACACTTAATTTTGTATTCTTGAAGAATATAGGGAAACCCCAAGTAAAAGCTGTTTTATTACAGGATCTTCTTTCCGAAGCGAGAAGGCAGAATTGGATAAAATAAGTTTTTTTAACTATTCGGGTCAGTTGAGTTCTTCAAAATCGTTATTCAATCGAGCTTTGATAGTACAATCTTTTTTTCCTGAATTGGAAATAGAAGGCTTTTCTCAATGTGAAGATGTTGTCCTTTTGAAAGAGGCATTACTCAATCTAGAAACAAATTTAGAAAATTACTTTAATTGTGGCTCTGGCGGGACCACTTTGAGATTCTTGTTAGCTAGGTTATCGAGAGAAGAAGGTGAGTTTGTCGTTCGAGGAACTCAAAGACTTTTTGAGAGACCTCATAAGCCACTGTTTGAGAGTCTAAGAAGTTTGGGATGTCAAATTCTAATGAATTCAGATCGAGAAATTCTCCTCCGCTCACAGGGGTGGCAGAAAGATCGAATCGTCTTGGGTCTTGATTATTCGAGTCAGTTTTTATCTGCAATCTTATTATCTTCTTGGAACTTACCTTTTGATCTAACCATTGAAACAGGGGGGCGTTCTGAAGGGGGCTCTTATTTAGAAATGACCATGGGCTTGTTACAGCAAATGGGGATGGAAATCATTGAAGAGGAAAACACTCTAGTGGTTCCTAAAAATCAAAAGCTTCAGAAATTGAAATATCATGTGGAGCCAGATATGAGCTCGTTATTTGCTTTAGTTGCATTTGCTCTTTTTAACGGTAAGCTTATCTTGCAAGACTTTCCTGAAAACTCACTGCAACCTGATTTTTATTTTCTTGAAATTCTGAGTCAAATGGGAGCCTTCCTGGCTAGGGATAACTCTGGTAGGATGGTGTTTGCAAAGGCAACTAACCTTAAACCTATTGAAATGAACATTAGAAAAACCCCTGATTTGTTTCCAGTATTAGCTGTGTTCCTTTCAAGAGTAAATGGGTCGTCCACTCTTTCAGGTTTAGATGCTCTTATTTACAAAGAGTCAAATCGTTTAGAAAATACCAAAGAACTACTCTCAGAATTAGGATTCAATTGTGTTATTCAAAATAAAAAATTCATCATACAAGGAAAAGAGAAGCATCAATATCCTCCTATGAGTTTAGAGTTTTCTCCTGATCATGATCATCGTATGGCTATGGCAGCGGCATTGGCAAAATTTCAAGGAGCGCAGATCGAAATCAAAAATCCTGAGGTGGTTAACAAAAGTTTTCCTGAGTTTTGGGAGATTGTTCCCTTATGAAAGATTGGATGTTCATCGGACATCGAGGTGTGGGAAAGTCGACATTGTTGTCACAACTTAAGCCTCACTTTAACGACTACTTTCAGTTTTATAGCTTAGATCAAGAAATTGAAAATCAAGTGGGTATGTCGATCTCTGATTTTTTTCCTAAGGTCTCAGAGGAAGAATTTAGAAATGTAGAGATGCAAGTTTTTGAAAAACTTGTTCACCAGAAAGCCAATAAGAACAAAATCATTGATATGGGTGCTGGATTTTTAGGGAAAAAGCCTAAGGGCTGGAAAGCTTTATGGATAAAAAGAAAAATTGATTCTTCGCAATCGATATTCCTTAATAGACCTAATTTATCAGGTCATCTTAAAATAACACAGTCTCGTTTTTTAGAAAGAGAAGTGCGATATGATCAATTATCAGATCAAGCACTCTTATTACCGGAAGGCTTTCATGTCAGTGATGTTGAGCTCAAGTTCTTTAAAATTCTATTTGGTTTGTCTAAAGAAAAATTTCAACTTGAAAGATGGACCTGGACAATACAACCAAAGAAGAAATGCGAAATTTTTCGATTGCTTTGTCGTTTGGGTATTGAATCTTTTGAATGGCGAGATGACTTACTTGATCAAGAGTCTTTAGAGGATATTGATAGAGAGTTGAATCAGTTACAGCAGCCAGTAAGTATAATAAAGAGTTTTAGGAAGAAGCAGAGTGGATCATTTGCCAAAACTCAATGTTACGATTGGCCTCTTGAATGGAGCTGGGACAAAGAAGCTTCTATTGTGTCTCTGCATGAGAGAAAGGCTTCATTGTTGGAGACTTTTAAGAGTTTTCCTGAGACCGAACAAAAGCTGAAGTTGGCAGTAAAGATTCAAAACTTTAATGAATTAAGACAAGGGCACCATTGGTCACTTGAAAATAAAGGAGAGCGCAGTTTTTTGCCAATGTCTGAAGAGGGGCGTTGGGCTTGGTATCGATTACTTAAGTCACAAACCAATCCGATGAACTTTGTTAAAGTGGATCAAGGATCAGCTATTGATCAACCCACTTTATTAGAGGTTTTAAACTATAATAAAGAATACAAAGAATTTGCTGCTATATTAGGGAGTCCTGTTGAGCATTCGATGACACCAGAGTTTCACAAGACTTTTTTTCGCAAATTGAAGGCTAATGTCTTTAGAATTGATATTAAAAAAAATGAGTTAAGAGAAGCTTTGCCTGTACTGCAAGAGCTTGGTTTAAGATGGGCTGCTGTGACATCTCCACTTAAAGAAGAAATGGCCGAAATCTTAAAAAGTGATTGTCCCTCCATAAATACGATCACTTGGAATGGTCGTTCTTGGCTTGGAATTAATACTGATATAGAGGGCATTAAAGAACTTTTTTATGGTTTAGAAGATCAACCCAAAGTTGTATGGGGTGGCGGAGGGGTGCTTTATCCCTTAAAACAAAACTTTAATGATCTCTCCCTATATTCATCAAGAAAGGGCACTCTTAAAGATGGGCCTCAAGCGAAAGAGCCCAAGGTGTTGATTTGGGGAGTTGGGAGTACATCCTTTAAAAAAGAAGGTGTTTTGCCCCCAAAAGAGTGGTCCATTGAATGGGTGGTTGATTTGAACTATAGCCAAGACTCTCCAGGTCGGATCTGTGCTGATTACTATGGTTGCCAATACCGCTCTGGCTTAGATATGTTTACAGCTCAGGCAAAAGCACAGCAAAAATTTTGGAGTGAGAATGGCCTCAAATAGTTTTGGTAAATTTTTTCGTTGGAATAGTTTTGGTGAAAGCCATGGTCCGGCAATGGGTGTAGTGATTGATGGTTGTCCGGCAGGCGTAAAATTAAATGAGGACTTGCTTTTAAAAAATATGGAAAGCAGAAGGCCGGGTAAGGCGGGAGCCAGCGGTCGTTCAGAAAAGGATCAGCCTGAAATTCTTAGTGGTATTTATCAAGGGAAAACTTTAGGAACGCCAATTGCCGTTGTTGTGAGAAACAATGATCAGCGCTCACAGGATTACACTGAAGTTTCACAGAACCCTCGGGTTGGGCATGCAGATGATTTGTGGAATAAGAAATTTGAAAATTGGGACCATCGCGGCGGAGGTCGAGCTTCGGCGAGAGAGACACTTAATTGGGTCATAGCAGGGTCTTTTGCTCAAATGTTTGTTCAACAAACTTCATCGGATGTTCAAATCAAATGTCATCTTTTAGAGGTGGGAGGGAAAAAGTTTGAATCCTTTAATGACCCATCACTCCTTCGCTTTTTAGAAGCCGCTAAAGAAGAGGGAGAAAGCTATGGTGCCTTGTTAAAGTTGGAAATTCAAAACCCTCCGGCTCTCTTAGGCGAACCCATTTTTGATAAATTTAAGGCAAGTCTTGGGCATGCGATGCTTCTGATAAATGCTTGCTGTGGTGTGGAGTGGGGCTCTGGTTTTGATTTGGCGAGAAAAAGAGGCACTGAAGTTCACACGACTATGCAATCAAGTGTTTATGGTGGGGTTCGAGGTGGGATAACCACAGGAGAAACCTTGGAACTCACTTTAGCTTTTAAACCCACTTCTAGTATTCAAAAAGTGGCTAAGCAAGGACGACATGATCCTTGTGTGGGGCTGCGTGCTTGGCCCATTGTTGAGGCGATGAGCTGGAATGTCCTTGCGGATGCTATTTTGGCAAAACGTTTAAATAATCTTCAGAACTGATGAATAAGATCCTTAGGTTAAAGTTAACTTCGATTGAAAGAAGGAGTGTGCAACCTAGTTCTTAAGACTCAATTTTTCTAGCTTTTGAATAATAACCGTTTTGTCTTTGTATATGAAGTGAACATCGTAGAGACCAATTTTACTTTTAAAGACCTCGCTTGAGTCGCTATTTTTTTTATCTTGATGATTGCGAGTATCAAGCCGAAGTGTCTCTAATAATAAGGTTTCGTATTCCTCTTTTTTAATTAATGTTGAAAGTGTTTCCTTCGCTTCATCAGAGAATTGAACTTTATAATGTTGATCTTGTCTTTGCTCGACCCAGCCATAATCAGCATGATCAACCTGATCATAGGGGGGAATATAGGGTTTAATGTCAAGCACTGGGGTTCCATCAATTAAGTCCATACCGTTGATATAAACTCTCTTTTCGATTTCATCGATTGCTTCTAGTTTTACTAAACTCAGTCCTAGGGGATTGGGGCGGTGGGGACTACGACTGGCAAAAACTCCCACTTTTTCTCCATTAAGCCTAGGAGCTTTTATTTTACCATTGAGTCGACTCAAACCCTTTTTGTGGAAATAGGAAATGATCCAGATATGACTGAATTCATGTAAATGAGTGAGTATACCTTCTGGCAGCCAAGCCTCTAATTGAATTATCGCTGTTGCTGATGGAGCGAGTACAGCTTGACGAGGAGTGCAAAACTTTTGTTTGTAAGGAGATTTTATCGTTCCAATTGATTTTAAGGGAATTTCCATAGAATTAAGTTTGTAGCATCCCCATTTTGTTTATGCTAGTCTAGGTCTCTATGAAAACTGATCGAGTAATAGGCCTTGTAAAACGTCACCCTGATGGTTTTGGCTTCCTCATTCCTGACCGTTCCGATATTCCTGACCTCTTTCTTTCGCGTAAAGAAATGAGAGGTGTTATGACAAATGACCGCGTGGAAGCGGATATGATTCCAGAGAAAAATGGTAATCGTTTTTACGGTCAAGATGTTAAAATTCTTGAAAGAGGTGTGAGCCGTGTTGTCGGCAAAGTGAGAAAGACTTCCAAAGGTGATTTGGAAGTTGTTGATGGTTTCCAAAAATGGGGTGCGATTTTAAGGATTCCCTACAAAAAATCTCGTGGTGCTGTCGACGGTGATCTCGTTGCCGTTGAAATTGTGGATTATCCTTCTAAGAATGAGGACTTTACAGGTCGAGTTGTTGAAATTATTGGTGATGATAAAGATCCCAATAATGATTTAAAGAGAGTTCTTCATTTGTATGAGATTCCAATGGAGTTTCCTTTTAATGTCACCAATGAAGCTCGTGCTCTACCAGATCATGTTCTTGAAAAAGAATTTGAAGGAAGGAAAGATCTTCGCAAAAAAGCTTTTATAACGATTGATGGGGTCACAGCAAAAGATTTTGATGATGCTATCTATGTGGAGAACTCAGAAAAAGGCTTTCGTCTTTGGGTGGCCATTGCAGATGTGAGCCATTATGTGCGCCCAGGAAGTGGCCTTGATGATCAGGCTTTCGATCGTGGAACCAGTGTCTATTTACCAAATTATGTTGTTCCAATGTTACCGGAAGAACTTTCCAATGAAATTTGTTCCTTGAAACCTGAGGTTGACCGTCTCGCCTTCGTTTGTGAAATGGGAATTGATTTTAAGGGTGATGTGACTGACTCACAAGTTTATGAAGCTGTTATTCACTCCCATGCTCGAGTGACCTACGGGGAAGCTCAGGATATTATCAATGGCGATGAGAAACATAAGAAAGAGGAAGTTCAGAGTAATATACTTTTGAGTGCTGATATTGCAAAAATCCTGATGGCAAAACGTTTTCGTGAAGGTTCTCTAGACTTGGAAGTTCCAGAAACTGAAGTGGTTGTTGATGAGTTAGGAAACACTGTAGATGTTATTAAAAGTGAACGTGTATTTGCCCATAAACTTATTGAAGAGATGATGCTTATTGCCAATGTTAGTGTTGCTAAGATGATTCAAAACAAAGAGGCTGCCGGTCTCTTTCGTGTGCATCCGGCCCCAGAGGGGGAAGATATTGAAAGAATTCAACAGTTTCTCAATCAGTTCGGAAGTGAAAAAAGACTGAGTGGTGGATCTCTCCAGAAAAAATTAACAAAAAGTTTACAGGAGTTTAAAGCTAGGCCCGAAGGTGTGGTCTTAAATATATTAACTTTAAGATCCATGAATCAAGCTTGTTATTCTTCCAATAATATTGGACATTTTGGTTTGGGGTTTTCAGATTATGCTCACTTTACCTCTCCTATTCGACGCTATCCAGACTTAGTCATACATCGCATCCTTAAAAAACTATTTACACCGTCGAGAGCAGGGTTTCTTTATTCGGAAGAAGACTTGGCGACATTTGGCTCGGTTTTAAGTGCTCATGAGCAAAGGGCTGTTAAAGCTGAGCGGCAAGTGATCTCTATTAAAAAAGCGCGTTACCTCGAAGATAAAGTCGGGGAAATCTATCCTGGTTTGATTAGCAGTGTAACAAAGTTTGGGGTTTTCGTTCTTTTGAGACAATTTGATATTGATGGGCTTGTAAAGGTTGAAAACCTCGGAGATGATTACTTTGAATTTGATGAAGAACAACTCATCTTGGTCGGCAAAAAATCTGGGAAAGTATTTAAGTTGGGTGATCAAGTTGATGTGTTGGTCTCGGCCGTTAATACTGAAGATGGCAAAATTGATTTTATGCTAACAAAAGAGGGAAGTAATGAGTTGGTTACAAGCTCCAATACACATCGGCGAGACGATAAAAAACGCGGGAAGACTAAGAAAAATAGTAAGCGTGTTCGCAAAAAACGGGTTTCAAGACGTCGCTCAAAAAATTAGGCTTCATTCCTTTATAAGTTCTTGGGGTTCATCTAAAAGTAATAGTCATTTAACCACAGCACAAAGAGTCCGTATTTCCTTTGAAGAGTTGGGCCCAACTTTTATAAAGCTGGGACAGCTCATGTCTTCTCGTCCTGACATTATCCCAGCAGAATATATTACGGAATTTAGAAAACTACAGGACCAGATTCCACCTATTGAGTTTGCTGAAATTGAAAACATACTGAATGATCAATTTCCTGGCGGATACACTAAGGTCTTTAGAGAGTTTTCTAGAAAAGCAATCGGCTCTGCCAGTATTGCACAAGTGCATCGAGCTGTTTTAATGGATGGTACAGCAGTGGTTGTTAAAATTCAAAAACCACGTGTACAGGAAATCATTGAAGATGATATTAGGATATTGCATCTTTTAGCTTCATTGTGTGAAGACTATATACCTGAATCAAAGATATTTAACCCGACCGGCATGGTTAATGAGTTTTCTCGCTCAATCTCTCTTGAAACTAATTTTGTAGTGGAAGCCAATAATATCAAAAGATTTCAAGAAAACTTTTCTCATAATCCACAAGTAAAAATTCCCAATATTTATTTAGAACACTCGGGGCCCAAAGTCCTTGTTATGGAAGAACTCTCTGGCACACCAATGAGTCAAAGTGAGGTGTTTAAAAAAGAGGGTGTTGACCGAGATATATTAATGCAAGTGGGGTTGAAAGCTTATTTTGCGATGGTGTTTAGAGACGGTCTTTTTCATGGAGACTTACACGCTGGAAATATTTTTATTCTTGAGGGTAATAAAATCGGATTTATTGATTTTGGTATGGTCGGTAGGGTTTCAAGAAAAACTCAAACCTCCATTGCCAGTATGTTCATGGCCCTAGTGGCTGAGGACTATGATCGTTTAGCCTATGAATATATTGAATTAGCACCTTTTAATAATCGAACAGAACGTCAGGCTTTGGCTCAAGATTTACGCTCGATATTGTCTCCATTTTTTGGACTGACTCTTAAAAATGTTAATATGGGAAAACTTCTTTTGGAGTCTTCGCGTGTCGCGGCAAAACATCATGTGGTTTTACCGTCAGAGCTAATGATGTTTTTTAAATCAATGGTAACGATAGAAGGTCTTGCACGTATGGTTCGAGAAGACTTTGATATGCTTCCTTTTGTAAAAGAGTCGGCAAAAGAGTTGATTAAAACAAAAGTTTCGACCACGGAATTATTTAACGATGCTACTTTTCAATTTAAAGAGTGGAGCTCTTTACTTGATACAGTTCCTAAGGAAATTAAAAACCATTTACGGAAAATTAACCATCCCGATTATGCTCAATCTATCGAAATTCGTCAATTTAGCGAAATGCAATCAACTATTTTTCAAGCAGGTCGATTGATTTTTGTTGGTCTTGTGATTTCATCGCTAACAATTGCGGGGGCCATGACAATAAATAATCAAGATGCTCGAATGCTTTATGGTTTACCAGTTGTAAGTTTAGTGATGTTTATTTTGGCCGCGTTGCTCTTCGTGCGTTTTTTCCTGAAGAAGTAGCAAAGGTTTTTTAATTGAGTAGCTATGGTTACGTTGTCGCGGTACTGTTAGCACAACTTCCTTTTGTTGTCTCATTGTGAGCGAAACAAAGTTTCTATTTAAAAAAAATATTATTTAAACGTCATTGGGAAAATGAGTGTTAGGGGCTGTTGACAATTCATCAGCGTAATGAGGATTCAATACCTCAGTCATTTTGAGTTAAGCGCAGACTGAACTTTATGAGGTGTGGCCACAGCCACAGCGAATAAGGTGAAGGTGAGCACAGCTCAAAATGGCGAGGGATTGAAGTCGCAGTAGCTAGATGAATTGTCAATAGCCCCTAGTTTAAAAATAAAAAAAGCCCGATGTTTGAGTGTAACACCGGACCAAGAATA
>CAXREJ010000004.1:0-22561 GCA_964229765.1 Bdellovibrionales bacterium
TGGGATGGATCTCAGTGGGAAGCAAGAGCCCTTGATGACACCACAAAGCTTCCACTAGCTGGTGGCACGATGACTGGTAACCTTAACATGGGTGCTCAAGACATCACCAATGCCAATGATATCGCGGCAGGAAATAATGTGAGCGTGGGTAATAACCTAACAGTTTCTGGTGGTATTGGTGTGACCAATGGGATGAACTCAGGAGCAGCGATCAATCTTAATAACGAGAGTGAATTGCGCTTTTCTGAAAACACAGGAAATGGAACAGACTATGTGGCTTTAAAGGCTCCTGCGGCTTTAGCGGGAAATGTGGTTTGGACTCTGCCAGGAGCTGATGGACTATCAGGACAGATGCTACAAACAAACGGAAGTGGAACACTTTCTTGGTCAGACCCCAGTAGCCTTGGCTATATTCAAGATGGTGGCAATGCCACAGGAAGTACCATTGTTGTTGGAACAAACGATGCTCAGCCTTTAGAATTTGAAACCAATAATACGACAGCCATGACTATTGATAGTAGTGGCAATGTGGGAATTGGAACAGATGCTCCATCGACTAAGCTAGAGTTAAATCAGAATAGTACCAGTTCGAGTAATGCGAATACAACACCCGATGAACTTCTTCGTTTGGGTTGGAATGATAATACCACAGACATTGGAGAAGGTGCTGGAGTCAAAATCTCTTTTTATGGTCCAAGTGCAAATAATGGGATGGCTGATACTGAGTTGGGAAGTGTTGGAATCGCTAAAACAAACTCAACAGATGGTGATACTTTAAGTCGTCTTGAGTTTATATCCAATTCAGGTCGTTATCAGTTCAAGGGTAATACGAGTGGTCTCCTTAGAAATCTAACATCGATTGACTCTTTTGTTGCTGATGCGTCAGGAGCGGGTCCAAGGCAGGAGTTATCTCTCTATGCTAATTCGGTTGCCTACGGAGGAAGTGCTGATGGGGCTGGTATTCATCTTTATGGTGATGCTGATACTCAACATGGATCGGCTTACAGTAGTCAGCAAACACCAGCGGGATCTTTAACAGGTGGTCCAGTAGCCTTACTTGCTGGTGGTGATGCAAGAATGATTGTTGGTGCCAATGGGAAAGTCGCTGTTGGTAACGCACTTTGGGACAGACACGATAATGAAGGTCGCGCTGGATTTGCGAACTATGAAGGAACCTTTAATATATTTGATACGTCTTCAATTCCTGCTTTATATATAGAAGGAGCCAATGATACGGAAGGTGATATAGCTGTTCCTGATGGTGAGGCTTTCACAATTGGACATTGGAATGCAACATCGGATACTTTAACACAAAGACTGCATATAAACTCCACAGGAAATGTGGGAATAGGTACAACAAGTCCATCTGAAAAACTAGAAGTTATCGGAACAGTTAAAGCCACGGCTTTTGAAGGTGATGGTTCTCTATTAACCGGTGTTGTGGCTACAAATTCTTCTGCTGGAGAGTCTACGGGTAATTATATTATTAATACTGATTCTGATGGATCAACCGGTGATGGTGGTGTTCTTTTTCAAAGTAATGGTGGAACAGTGGCATCCATTAGTGAAAATGGAAATATTGGAGCTGCCGTGGGTACGGCAGGAGCTGTTGGAATAGGATTCCAGAACGATAGCGACACTGGGGTTTACTCTCCAGCTATTGATACCATCTCATTGTCGGCTGGTGGTGTTGAAGGCCTAAGAGTCAGTAACACTCCGGGTGGTGTCAATTATGTAGAAATCATTCCAGGTGCTGTCGGAGTGAGTCCTTTAATAACGGCCGATGGCGCGGATGTTAATATTGACCTCACCCTTTCACCGAAAGGAACAGGAAATTCATTATTTTCTTCTGGTAACGTTGGTATTGGAACAACATTGCCGGGCAATAAACTTGATGTGGTTGGAGGTACGTCTTTTCGAGGAACATCTTCTCAGGTTAGAATTTATGAAACAGATAATCCGACGGATGTTAATGATTCTTGGCACCTTAGTATGAACGGAGAATCGTTAATTACGTACTTCGAGGATAATTCGGCGGGACCAGCTTATACTCCAGTTATTACACAAACAAAGGCTGGTGATGTTGGGATAGGCTCCACTATCCCCTCTTCGAAATTGGATGTGGCAGGAACGGTTACAGCCACTGCGTTTTCTGGGGATGGTTCGGCCTTGACAGGTGTTGCTGCCAGCAGCGCCACTTCGGGAACAAGCACCTCTGGCTATAACATCAATACCGATAGTGATAACTCTGGGTCTGATGGTGGTGTAAATTTTCAAACCAACGGCAGTACTGTTGCTACGATTACTTCCACAGGTGAGATTCAAAGTTCAAGCGGGTCTGTCAGTTCACCCGGTTTGTCTTTTACTGGAGATACCAACACGGGACTCTTTAACCCAGCTGCTGACACGCTATCGCTTGCGGCTGGTGGCGTGGAAGGTTTACGAGTCAACACTGTTGCCAGTGGTGTGAACTATGTCGAGATCACTCCTGCCGCGACAGGCGATGGACCGATTATAGCCGCAGCTGGTTCGGATACCGACATTGACCTCAATATTACTCCTAAAGGAACCGGTAACACCATTATAACAAACGGAAGTCTGGGTGTGGGTACGACTGCACCCTATTCACAGTTTGAAGTGGTGGGAGAAAGTTTTGCCACCAGTCGAATTTTCAATACCATTTATGAAGACGGAGTTTCAGCTCCAGGTTTTGTAGCCCGCAAAGCAAGAGGTACAATTGCCAGTCCCACGGCCGTACAATCCGGTGATTATCTCGCGGCTCTTGGTGGACGAGGTTATCACTCGGGCGGAGCTTTTGGCACCAGTAGCGTTGGTGCCTTTGGAGTTCTTGCAGCAGAAAACTTTACCGCCAGCGCCCAAGGGACGCATCTGGTTTTTCATACTACAGCTACAGGAGCCACCTCCTCCACTGAAAAAATGCGAATGACTTCTGACGGAAACCTGGGGATTGGTTCTGCCTCCCCTGACATGAAGTTGAGTGTTCAGCAGAGCTCAGGCAACCTCATTTCTCGGTTCCATGCCAATGAAGCCACTAACACCGATGCTTATCAAGGGGTTCGTTTAGGCAGCACTACAAATGCTAGTAATATCTATGCTGATCTTGTTGTCAGTACGATAGCCAACAACGATCTGTTTGGAATTTCAGTTGGAGCAACGGGAGGTGACCTCGCTCTACAATCCCAAAATGATAGTCATGTGGATTTTGCCATCACTCGAGGTGGGAATGTTGGGATTGGCACAACAGGCCCTGGATCAAAGTTGCATGTGATGTCCTCAAGCTCTGGTGTTACAGCAAATGTTAATGCCGACGAACTAATCGTCGAAAATAGTGGACGTTCGGGAATTACAATTGGTTCCCCCAATACAAATGATGGATCCATTCGATTTGCGGATCCTGAAGATTCGAGTGCGGGCATTATCCTTTATGATCATGCGAGCAATTATATGCGGTTTGATACGAGTAGTTCTGAGAGAATGCGAATTAGTTCGAACGGTAATGTTGGTATCGGGACAACAATGCCTCAAAGAGATCTACATATTGCAGACTCATCCAACGGTGCACATGCTATGTTCACAAATAACAATTCTGGTGGAACCACTAGTGATGGATTGTTAGTGGGTCTTAGCTCCAATGGAAATGATTCTGTGATCACAAATTATGAGTCAGGTGGTATATATCTGAGTACATCTAGCGACGGCACTTCAGCCCCAGAAACAAGAGCTTTTATTAGCCCATCCGGCAACGTTGGGATCGGAACAACAACTGCCAGTCAAAAACTTGTTGTCGGCGATGATATTGGTTACGTCACAGCAGCGACATCCGCTTTAACAGTTGGTGAAACAGATGATACTGGTGTTTCACGAATTACTATGGGTGAAAGTAACGACAACTTTATATCATTTCTATATCATAATAGTCAGCATGCAACGCCCACTAAGAGAGGGGTTTTTATGTTGACGGGTAAGGCAAATGGTCTGTCAACAAATGGCACTGGTGACATTATGGCTTTTGATACTAATTCTGGGAATATTGGTGTGGGTACTACGAGTCCAAGTTCTTTAGGAGCCGGTGGAGCTCCCACAATTTTTCATATTTCACAAGGATCGAATGATTATGGATTATTGAGTTTAAGCTCAGCATCAGTAACTGATGGAGATCGAGCTGGTCAGATTAACTTTGGCACCACAGGTACTAGTTCGAATCAAGCTGTAGCTGCAATTGGAGCTCGATTGAATGGAACAGATGCCACAAATGCCGGCGGAGATCTAACTTTTTCAACATGTGCTGGTGGCGGCCTCAACTGTTACCAAAGGATGAGAATTGATAAAGACGGGAATGTTGGGATTGGGAACTCAACACCCAATCAAAAATTAGTGGTGGGTGATGATATTGGTTCAATTTCTGCAAACAATGCGACTGTGATAGGAGCTTCAGGGACTGGGAGTACACAACTTTTTATGGGTAACGACAGTGATAATTTCGGAAATATTTTGTGGGATGGGGCTAATGATGATTTGCATTTGAGAACTAAGAGTGCGGGAACGTTAAATTTAAATCAGTTTGTCTTAGACTCTTCAGGAAATGTGGGTATTGGAACAGCAACTCCAACTGAAAAATTACACGTTTCGGGAGCTGGAACTCGACGAATATTGATAGAATCAACTGATGCTAATGATGGAGTACTAGCACTCATAGGTAATTCAAAGCGATGGGAACTAGATGTTGATGGAAATGGAAATACTGGTCCCGCGGACTCTTTTCATATACTTGAGGGGGGGGGCGGTACTTCTAGGTTTACTGTAGCTCCAGGAGGTAATATTGGAATAGGTACTGCATCCCCGGATAGCAAACTGCATGTGGATAGTGCGACCAGTGGTATTTGTGTTTCTAATGATGGCAGTTGTGATGCGCTCCCAGGTGGTGGAGAAATCTCTGCTGTGACCACTCTGAATACGGGGGCGGATTACGCGGAGTATTTTGAAGCTGAAGAAAATCTTTTAGAAGGTGATCTAGTTGGATTAAACTCTGCCACAGGAAAAGTAAGGTCTTATCAAGAAGGAGATGACCTTTTAGGTGTTGTATCAACAAATCCAGGTGTGATTGGTAATTCAAAGTTAGCTAAAAATAAAGAGGCGGTCTTGGTCGCTCTTGTGGGTCAGGTTCCTTTCAACGAGAATCAGGTCAATATTTCGCAAGGACTTGTTAAAACGAAGGATGGACAGGACTTAGGCTATTTACTATCCAATGGATTTGTATACATTAACTTAAGTACATCCCAAAAATCCTTACAAAGAGCTGTATCTTCTTTAAAATCTGAAAATAAGGAGATTAAAAGTTCTCTTAAAAATAAAGATAAAGAAATTCAAAATTTAAAAGAGCGAATGGATCGCTTAGAAAATTTACTTTTAAATTCTCGCGAGGATTAAGAAAAATTCTTCTTATCGAACCGTCTGAAAATATTGCTTTGGCATTTTAAAGAGGCTCATTAAAAAGCCTCTTATATCGTATTAACTTTTTATTTGTTGTTTGATTGAAGTTTACGTCTTTGGCGAAAAGAAATGAGCTTTCTATTGGCTTCATCCCAAAGATGAAGGTTCGCACATCTTAAACTTTGCCATAATGTGATTCGACTCATATCCCTTAATTGCGGATGATCTTTCATGATTTTAGGCAAATGGTAGTAAGGTATTTTGCTGTGTAAGTGGTGTATGTGGTGAGCGCCAATATTGGCGGTAGCCCAACGGAGAGGGAAGGGAAGGTCATAGTGGGAACTTCCATAAAGTGCAGCATCTTGAGGGTTCCAAGAATCTTCCGTAGCCCAGTGGGTGGTTTCAAATTGATGTTGTACATAAAAAAGCCAGACTCCGACAGTTCCGGCAATGATCACAATCGGCATATGGACAAGGAGAAAGGCACCTGTGCCAATCGTGTATAAAAGAACGAGTACAATGGCGCCAATAAATAAATTGGTTCCCATAGCACTCACCCAAGCTTTGAATTCTTTCATTCGACCCAAGGGAATCCTCTGTCTAAAGACAAAAAGATAAGTCGGGCCGATTAGAAAAAGGACTAATGGGTGTCGGTACACTCGATATGAGAGTTTTCCCGATAAACTGAGATTTTGATATTCCTCAGTGGTGAGAGTTTTAATATCTCCATAACCTCTTTTAGAAAGATTTCCAGAAGTAGAGTGATGAGCGGCGTGATCTCTTTTCCAAACTTCATAGGGGGTAAAAGTAAAGACTCCTAAAACTCGTCCCACCCAATCGTTAACGGCTTTGTACTTAAAAAAAGTACCATGCCCACAATCATGTTGAATGGCAAAAAGACGAACGAGAAAAAAGGCAGCTGGAACGATAAATAAAAGAGAGAGCCAATAAGAGTAATAATAAGAATAGACGGCGAGGGTCCACAAAAGCACAAAAGGAATGCTTGTCACCACTATTTCAATCACACTTCGTAAGTGGTTGGGCTTTTTATAACGAGCGACAACGAGGGCCCATTCTTTTGCGGTTTTGTCTTTAAGCGTTTCGGTCAGAGTTGGCATTTTTGTCTCCTTCCACAAAGGTCCTTGTTAATAAAGGTAAAAAGGACCAGCGTCGATGGCTATATATTAAAATTATCTTCCATATTTTGAAAAAGAAAAGTCCAAAAATGATGCCAATAACACCCCCTGCTAGGACATCAAAAGGGTAATGAGCGCCGACATAGACTCTAGAATAGCTTACTAAAGCGGCAATTGAGAAAAAAACAGGGGCTAATGCAGGGTAGCAACTACTAAGAAAAGTGGCTCCAGCAAAATTGTTTCCAGCATGATTGGACGGAAAACTGTAACCAGCGTACCGTTCAGTTCTGAGTTCAATCACTTTTTCAACATGGGGTGGACGGAGTCTTTGAAACTGAGGTTTTAGAACTCGGTAAATAAAATTATCAACTAGAGCAATACAAAGGATGAGGCCAAGAAGCGCTCCCAACATCTGTTTGCGAGTTTTGTAGTACCAAAAAAACAACAAGCTCGGTAATAAAATGGCCATGGCCATGGCGTTTTTATGTAAGTCAGTCATCCAGGGTAATAGAAAGTCAAAGACGGAGTTTGACCATTGACTATTGATAAGGACAAATATTTTCTGATCTAAACTTTCCATCCCTAGGGTTTCCCACAAAGCCTCAGGAATGTCTATCTTTAGAGACTGGTTTTGACCTTAGCTAAAGTATTGGAAAGTTAAGATTTTTTCACTACAATAAAACTATGAAAAAGCAAAGTTGGAAACCAATTGAGAAAGGTGATCTAGTCGATATCATTGCGCCTGGGATGCCTCCTAAACCCAAAACTTTAGAGGGGCTTGTGCCTTTCTTGGAATCTTGGGGGTTAAAAGTTCGTATTCCCAAAGACTTGTTAGGGCATGATCTTATTTGTTCCAATAGCCGAGAGTTGCGCGCCAAACATTTAAAAAATGCTCTGCAAGCCAAAGACTCTCAACTTATCTGGTGTCTTCGTGGGGGCTATGGAAGTTTACAACTTTTAGAAACTCTTCAGAAAATTAAAAAACCAATACCCAAGGCCTTTGTGGGGCTGAGTGATATAACAAGTTTGCACCTTTTTCTTAATCAAGAGTGGAACTGGTCGACCATACATGGATGTCATATTGATCGTTTTGCAAGAGGAGAAGGGACACATTTAGAAGAAAAACGTTTGAAGGATCTTCTTTTTGGAAAAAAACCACAGCTTCAATACAAACTGACTCCTTTAAATCCTCAAGCTTTTCAAGAGAGAACAATTAAAGGGTCTATTGTTGGAGGCAATTTAATCACCGTCCAGGCTGGTTTTGGAACGTCCTATCAAATAAAAACTCGCAACCAAATTCTATTTTTTGAAGACATTGGAGAAAGAGCCTATCGAATTGATCGTGTTTTTGAACAGATGAATCAAATGGGCTTGTTTAAAGGGGTGAAAGCCATTTTGTTTGGGCAATTTACTGGGGGACATGAGCCAGGAGGAAAGAACCTCATACCACAATACTTAAGGTCTTTTGCTGCTGTTAGAAAAATTCCTGTTTTTGCTGGAATTAAAAGTGGTCACGGTGAAAACCAACACCCCCTATGTTTTAATACGGAAGCTCAAATTCAGACGGGTGCAAAACCCTTACTTCAGTTTAATACAGGGGTTCAATTAAAATGAACTCATTTGAGAAGTTTTTAAAGTCTCAGTTAAAAAGCCAGGATCAACTTGAGTATCCAGGCTGTAAAATACAAGTCTACTTTAAAGGAAAACTAAAAGTGGATTTAAGTTGGAGAAAGACTTATCACTTTTACGATTTAGCTTCATTGACCAAGATTATTTTCACAACACAGTGGTATATGGATCAGGTCTCAAAGGGACTTCTGAGTGTTGAATCTCCTGTGGTTCAATTTTTGCCATGGTATTTGTATAAAGACATTAAGATAAAACAACTTTTGAATCATTCGGCGGGAAACAGTTGGTGGCAACCTTTTTATAAAAGTTTGACTCAAGATCTGAGTGTTGATCAAAAATACCAACAGCTAGAAAAACTTTGTCAAACAGCTCCCATTGAAAAACAAGAGCGTGCTGTCTATTCTGATATTGATTTCTTTCTCTTAGGGTCTGTGATGCAAAGATGCGTACAGAAGCCATTGTTTGAATGTTGGCAAGATTTATTTGAAAGTTATTACAGTCGCACTCATTTTCATTTTAGACCTCTTGAAAACTCTAAGAATAAAAAGAGTCTTTACGCTCCCACAGAAAACTGTCCTTGGAGAAATAAAATATTGCAAGGTGAGGTTCATGATGAAAATGCCTGGGCTTTAGGGGGCGTGGGGCCACATGCCGGTTTATTTGGGACCATTGATGATCTTAGCTCTTACGGCTTAGGCCTGCGAGAGGCTTTGTTAGGAAAGTCAAAAATTTTAAGTGCTCCCACGGTCCAGCACTTTATCCAGAGAAGTTTGCCTGCGAGTCGAGGGGATTGGGGGCTGGGTTTTATGTTGCCAAGTCCCAGTGGTTCGTCTGCTGGAGAGAGGTTTGATAAATCCTCGTTTGGGCATACCGGCTTTACGGGAACTTCTTTTTGGTTTGATCCAAAGAAAGATTTATTTGTTAGTATTTTGAGTAACCGTGTTCATCCCAGTCGTAAAAATCGTGACTTTGTTTCTTTACGTCCTCAGATTCATAATTGGGTGATGCAGTATGTGGAGGAGCAGTTATGACTCAAGAATTAAAGCCAGGTAGCCATATTCATTTGATGGGAATTTGTGGAACAGCCATGGCCTCTTTAGCTGGAATACTTAAAGAAAGAGGATTTAAGGTCACCGGAAGTGATCAGAATGTTTATCCTCCGATGTCGACTTTCCTTGAAAAATTAAATATTGAAATAAAACAAGGTTATAAAGCAGGGAACCTCCATCCTCGTCCTGATTTTGTGGTCGTAGGAAATGTGATTTCAAAACATTTTGAAGAAGCACAAGAGCTAATAAAACTTGATATTCCCTATGGAAGTTTGCCTGAAACATTGAGAGATTTTGTTATTGAGGATCGTCATTCAATGGTTGTGGCAGGGACTCATGGTAAAACCACAACAACTTCGATGCTTGCTTGGGTGTGCGAAAAAGAAGGACTCAACCCAGGCTTTATAATTGGTGGAATTGCCAATAATTTCTCTCAATCTTTTCAAAATCCTAAAGGAAATCATTTCGTCATTGAAGGTGATGAGTACGATACGGCTTTTTTTGCGAAAGTGCCGAAGTTTACTTTTTATAAACCTCGCTCTGTCATTCTCGGTAATATCGAATTTGATCATGCTGATATTTATTCAAGCCTTGACGACATTTTAAAAGCTTTTAGTTATTTAATGGAAATTATTCCTCAGGATGGTTTATTAGTTTATAATGGTGAAGACCAGAATGTTCAAAAAATACTTCCACAATTAAAAGCAAAGAAAGTGTCTTATGGTAAAAGTCAGTCGGATTGGACGCTTTCCCATCTTGAGTTTTTAAGGGGTGGAATTGAGTTTGATGTTAATTATAAAGAAAAGAAAGAGGAGCGAGTGTTTATCCCAATGTTTGGGGGCTACAATGCTATGAATGCATTGGCTGTTTATGCTTTAACAAAAACACTTGGCTTTAAATCCGATATAAAATCCAGTTTATCAGAATTTAAAGGTGTGAGAAGAAGGCAGGAGCTGATTGGAGAGCCTAGAGGCATCCAAGTCATTGAAGACTTTGCTCATCATCCAACGGCGGTTGAAGCAACAATTGCCAGTCTACAAGCGAGAAAGGGGCGTGGAAAACTGTTTGCTCTTTTTGAGCCTCGTTCCAATACCTCTAGACGAAATATTTTTCAGAAAGAATATGAAAAGGCCTTCTTGCAGGCAGAAAAAACTTATCTTTGTCGACCAAACTCAGGGTCGCAAGTGATGGACTCTAAAGACTTTCTTGATGTTGATAAAATTGCAGAATGTATCAATCAGGTGCAAGAAGCTATGGTTTTTAATGATGTGGAAGAAGCCATTACAGATATCAAAAAGAATGCAAAAGAGGGTGATACTGTTCTTATTATGAGTAACGGTTCGTTTCAGGGGATTTATAATAAAATTTTACAAGCTCTTGCTTAGGGGCTATTGACAATTCATGTAGCTACTACGGCTTCAATCCCTCGCAATTTTGAACTTTGCTCACCTTCACCTTATTCGATGTGGCTTTAACGACACCTCATAAAGTTCAGCTTGCGCTTAACTCAAAATAACTGAGGTTTTGAATCCTCGTTATGCAGATGAATTGCTGCAGCCCCTAGTTTTTTATTTTACTGAGTATAGATTCTGACTGGAGTAGTGACTTTTTGGTTTTAGAAAACTGTTTCTTGATTTTTTGAGAAAGAGATCATCGTTGAGTAATAAAATATCAGGATCTGCGGGCTCTACTTGAAAGAGGATACTACTCTTTTTTGGAGTTGAGCATCCCATAAAGAGGATCAATGCAACGATATAAAGACAGCTTTTCACAAGAATATCCTTTATTTGTGAGAATTACATAGCCATAACACAGGATAAGAAATGAGAAACCTTCTAAACTAAAAAGCTGAAACTTTTTCTTAACTGTCTAAATGAGGGACTAACTAAGGAATTTAAAGGGAGGTTTTTTTTTGGAAGTTCCGCTCGAGCCTCGATACCGATGACCTATTTTATAATAATTCTTGCAAGGGCTCCTGTGAGCAGGATGCGCTTTCGCCCAAGGGGCGAAACACAGGCAAGGCATGGAGGCCGGCCCTGAAGAGATTTATTATAAAATAGGTCATGGGCAGCCGAGGAACTTCGATCGAGGTTTTAGTTTCAGATTCTTCGCCTACGGCTCAGAAAGACCGACTCTACAGCTCAGAAAGACCCAAGTGACTTTGAGGTTTACACATATTGGCGACAAATTATAGAAAAAGCCCTGTTGATAAATCATCTGTATAATGAGGGTTCAAAACCTCAGTAATTTTAGGTTAGACATTTCAAATGTCTAATGGGGAAGTTTTGAGGGTAGATGTTAAATAAGCAATAATAACAGTAACTTAGATTTGCTGTGGATCTTGTTTCCTTTGCAAATAGGTCGTTTCCTTCAAGCTTCTATTTTTGCATTTTCTTCAAAGTCCCTGTTTATCTGTCTTAAGGAGTGCTAATGAATTTCAACTCTTTAAAGGTGGAATTATGAAGTTAGGACAATATCTAAGATTAACTTGTTTGTATGTTTTGGTATCAATTTTGATGCCTGCCACAGCCTTTTCTGTGGGCGACTCCTGTGCTGAATTGTTATTTGATGTTGAAACAACAACGACTTCTGAAGTTTCTGTTGAAGCTGAGACCACTCAACCAGAGAGTACTCCCAATCAAGAAGTGGCCGAGGCAGACTCTCGGAATGAAGAAACGGGTGTGACACTGACTGACCCTGTTGTTCCTGAAAATGTTGATGGACAAACCCTCACAATTCCAACCGCTTTAGACTTAGCAATGAATGAGTCAGAGGTTGATAGTCTTATTGGCGTTGTTAGTAGAGAAATCAATGAACCACGTTCTTTTGTTGAGAGAATTTGGAGTCGAGACGAAGTGCAAATTCAAAATGCTAAGGAGTTTCGTCAGCACTTATTTCATCAACGTGAAATGTTAGAGGAAAAGATTAGACAACATTTGGTTCATTTTGGATTTGATGTGAGTCAGTCTGTGCGTGAAATGCGTGATCGCAGAATTTTATTTCAAGCCATTATGTTGGAAGGCGATGGTTATAAAGGGGCCGAGTTTTATGAAAAAACCTTCCTGACATACAATGTGGCGATTTCTCAAATCATTAAATACTCTATGGATAGAAGTGGTGGAAGAGATCAAGAACTGCAAACACAAGTCACTAGGCCCGTCCTTCTAGGTTTAGCACAAGGCAGTGAATTCTCTGATATTCGTGCAAAAATTAATGAATCTTTTTCAGGTGATCGTACTCCAGAGACAGGAGAGCTTATCAACTTTCTTGATCTCATCGTTTCACGTGTTGCCAATGAAGTGCGTTTTGTTGAGTGGTATCTTAATAAGTTGGAGAGTGAGTCTGAGGATACAGAAGTGGGAGAAGCTGTGGCCTACATGAGAAGAAGATTGTCGCCTGCGGACTTACGCACTCGCTATGATTTACCAATACTGGACGAAACTTTATTGAGATCCATTGATCTTTCTCAGAACTTAGATGCGGCAAGACCACAGATTGTCTTCTACTGGTTAAGAAGAGTGCTTAGAGTTCAGCAAATGCATTCGGCAAGGTTATATGTGCGCTCCCTTGTTCATTGGGAAAAAGTTAAGTCCTGGATAGGAACGGCTCCCACTGTTTTTAGAGCCCCTTTGATGTTTCTTTTAAAACTTGATTACAATACCTATGTGGTTCAGCAATATATTGATTCTCTTGAGGCTGTGACATTGAACTCTCACAATATACAAGTTCTCTTAAATGAGATGGGGGCTCTTGATACGATCAGTAAAAAAAGAGGGGATCAATTCTTAGAAACTTTAGCCAGGCTCGCTCCCAATATGCGTAATTGGAATGAGTTATTAAGATCTGTGCGTCAGGCAGCCAATGAAGATGGATCAAATTCTAACTTCGCTATTTTAGAGAGAAGAATGGTTGAAGCGGAAGCGAAAGCAGAAGAATTAGGTTTTCTATCAACATCTGCAAAAACCCCCGCTCATTCTCATATAGTAGGCTGGGTGATACCTCTAGGAGCGGCAGGAGCCACCTATTTAAATTGGGATTCTGTTTCTAGTTGGTTTGTTTCTCTTGCTCAGTTTTTACCTTTTGTGGGTAACTAATAGCCTGAGGTTTTTTTGAGTCTTTATCTTTTTGTGAAAGTATTTATTGCTCTGTAATAAATGTGATGGATTGTCTGACTTGATGTCGTTTTGTCTGCAAGACTTAGCGTCCACTTTGTGTTTTAGGTCAATTAATAAAGATTTTGATATAAAGTTCTAAAGTCTGAATGTAGGAGCTCCCTGAGTTTATTTTTTTAATTTAAATTGTGACCACAGCGGTTGCAGTAGTTCGCCTCTTCTTCATGGCCTTCTTTGTAACACTTTTGACAAGTCTTAGTGAGGGCCATTGATTTTTTATGTTGAATCATTTCAGAAGAGACGATCCCTGTGGGGACGGCAATGACTCCGTAGCCTAAAATCATCAATACAACACTCATGCTTTGTCCGAGTGTTGTTTGGGGGGCAAGATCACCATAACCCACAGTTGTCATTGTAACGACGGCCCAATAGACTCCTTTGGGTATGCTTGAAAATCCATTTTCAGGTCCCTCAATAAGATAGATAAGAGCCCCCATAATTGAAACAACACTGATCACGGTAATTAGAAAAACAAATATTTTAGGCCAGCTCTGCTTAAGAGCGAGAGAAAGTTGCTGTCCCGCCAGGGCGTAACGATTGAGTTTTAACACACGGAAGATGCGAATAATGCGAAGGCCTCGAACAATGGAGAGGCTTTGTGCCCCTGGGATAAAAAGATTTAAATAAAAGGGGAGTGTGGCTAAAAGGTCCACCATTCCGTAAAAGCTAAAAACATAGGAAGTGGTTTTAATAGAGCTGTACACTCTTAAGAAATACTCGACAGTAAAGAAGAGAGTGAATGAGAGTTCTAAAAAGAAAAAGAGAGATTCAAATTGACCTTTAATACTGTTAACAGATTCAAGCATGGAAGTCGCGACACTGAAAAGTATGGCGATAATCAGGATAACATCAAAAAGTCGACCAGAGCGAGTTTCCGCCTCAAAAATAATCTCGTGTAGTTTTTGTTTTAAAGACATAAAACTAAGATATTACATGTCTTGAAGAAATGCGAGTCTCCCATGGCTAATGATTAAAACATGGGGCCTATTCCCTGTGTGGGATCGTACTGGGGGTCGGAGAGACTAATGTCAAAATAGCGCTTAACTCCATTTTGATCTCTATAGGGAAAACAGCCATCTTTACTGGCGCTGACAGCAAAGCCAGCACTCCAGCGATGATAACCAGGAACATCTCTCACTGTATTGTACCGTTCTGAGTTATCAACTGGCACATCAAAGCCTGTGGTCGTATTGTTGTATCCCATGAAATTGCGATGCCAGTATTTAAAAGCAAGAACGGGGTCATCAAGAACTTCATCGTTCTCATCAGTCATTTGCAGTTGTTCTGTGAGGTGATAGAGAGGGCGCAGCTCGGGATCAGCTAACATTTTTTCGTAGCGCTCTTGTTTAGTGAATTCTTTGTCTGCGTAATTCTCTTGCCAATGCTCTAGTGGAAAGTGAAGGTGAGAATGCCCCATATCTGGGAAGAAGACGAATTCTCCATATCTATGAACATGGGCCGTCTCAATTTGTAAAGTGACACTTTTTATAAACTCAGGTGTAATTTTGAAGGGAGCAAAGTTGTGATACTTATCTAAGTAAAGATAAAACTGATCTGTCTCAGGATCGAAGTTGGAATGGGTGCCGATTCTTTTGCCAGACTCATAAATTTCTTCAAACTTAACCGCCATGCTATCAAGGGAATAACCCCAGCTAAATTCGTTCATGTAAAGTTCAGGAGATTCGCTGAAATGGGTGGTGCAGCGAGATTTCGCCTCTTCAAGGTCGTAAAAACTCACCGGATCTGCTTGCGAATGAGCCAGAAGTATAAGATTCAATAGTGCTGAAATAATAATCATCAATCCCCCCCGAAATTGTCGCCCTCATGTCCCCAGGGCTTTGAATGACCTCAAATTAATAGCTCCTTTGAAAAAAAACGAGTAGAGACCTGAAGCCTGAGAAATTGTTAATGAAGGGTGTGTAATCCTTTCAACAACGCTGCGGCCTGGCAATTCGGTATTCGGATGGGAACTTTTGGACAAACCTGAGTTGGCTTTTTATAGTTCTTAGCCTTAAGGGGAAAAGAGATGACACCTTTGATGAAACAGTACTGGAGCGTAAAATCCAGTCATCCTGATAAAATTGTTCTTTTTCGCATGGGAGATTTTTTTGAAATGTTCCATGACGATGCTAAAACAGCGGCCCCTTTAATGGGAATTGCGCTAACCGCTCGTAATAAAAAATCAGGGGATGAGACCCCAATGTGTGGTGTTCCCCATCATTCAATTGCTGGTCAGATTAATAAACTGTTAAGTGCTGGCAAGAAAGTCGCCATTTGCGACCAAGTTGAAGACCCGAAGACGGCCAAGGGGTTAGTAAAAAGAGAAATCACCCGTATTCTATCTCCAGGGATGGTTTATGATCCTGAAACTCTTGAGGCTCAAGCTCCAAACTACATTTGTTCTTTTGATAAGAAGTCGGTCAGTTTTATGGACTCAACCACGGGAGAGTGCTTTTATTTTTTATTAGATGAGACTTCTCAGATTTCTCCTTTTATAGAAACTCTCTCGCCCGTCGAAATTATACTAAGTGAAAAACAAGAAGATGATTTTCATAAGCTAAAACCTAGCAATTGGAATGGTTTAGTTAGTTTTCACGAAGAAGTTTCTGAGAGTGAGGGAGAGATCCCTGAATCAGCACTAAGATTGCTTTCCTATGCCGTCTTTATGCAGGGCCCTTCTGTTTTAGATTCTCTTCATCCTTTTGAAAAGCGCAGCTCTCGATTAAGAATGGAAGTTTCCTCCCAGGTCTTCAGGCATCTTGAAATTTTCAAGACCTATAAAGGGGATAGGGAAAACACACTCTTTGATGCCATTAATAGAACAAAGACAGCGGGTGGTGCTCGTAAACTGCGTAACTGGTTACAATTTCCACTTCTCGATCGAGAGGAAATTGAGTTTCGACAGAATCAAGTGGAAGAGTGGACGAAGAGATACGAAGATCTAAAAATGGTTAGGAAAACTCTTTATTCTGTTGGAGATTTAGAAAGACGGATTGGTAAAATATCTCAACCTCAGTGCCATCCACGCGATTTAACCAGTCTTTGTGATTCCATGGATTCGGCCCTGGAACTTTTGCCTTTTTATCATAATTTCGCGGAAAAGAAAGAGGCTGTTGAACAGCTTAAAAGTTTAAGGGACACTCTCAGTCAGGCTTTTGTGGATGAGCTTCCTGTTAACTTTCGCGATGGTGGATTTATCGCGACAGGATTCAATTCTAAATTGGATGATTTGATACATATTGCCCAAGATTCACAAACAGAAGTGCGTCAACTGGAAGCCGATGAAAAGGAAAAGACGGGAATTCCTTCTTTAAAAGTGCGCTACAATAACGTTTTTGGTTTTTATATAGAAATTAGGAATACCCACAAATCAAAAGTTCCCAAAGATCGCTATCAAAGAAAACAGACTCTGACCAATGCGGAACGCTATGTGACTGACGAACTTAATGAACTCGAAAAGCGCGTGATTACGGCAAAGAGTAAAAGAGCAGATCTTGAAATTGAGATCCTCAATGATTTGAAAAAACAGATCACCGATTCAATGAGAAACCTTGTTGAGTTGGCGAGCGAGAGTAATACACTTGATGTATACACAGCCCTCGCTTACCTTGCGGTGGAAAACAATTACTGTCGACCTGAGTTAAAAAAGCAGGGTGAAATTGAAATTGAAGGCAGTCGTCATCCGGTAATTGAGCAAGTTCTCTCCACACAATTTATTCCCAATGATATCAATCTTGGTTCTAATCAGTGTTTACTGCTTACAGGTCCAAATATGGCAGGTAAAAGTACATTGATGCGACAAGTGGCTATTACCAGTCTTCTTGCGCAAGTGGGTTCTTTTGTTCCAGCAAGAAAAGCTTGTTTACCCATTGTTGATAAAATTTTTACTCGTATTGGCGCCAGTGACTTTTTAACAGAAGGTCTGTCGACTTTTATGGTTGAAATGACTGAAACAGCGGAAATGCTTAAAAAAGCCACTGAAAATTCTTTAGTGATTTTGGATGAGGTGGGGAGAGGGACATCAACATATGATGGAATGAGTTTAGCTCAGTCGATACTTGAGTACTTTGTTAATACACTTAAATCTTATACCTTATTTGCCACTCACTACCATGAGTTAACCGACTTAGATAAAAAATATCCTGATAGGCTTTTAAACCGTCATATGACAATCAGTGAAGAAAAGGGTCAGCTTATTTTCCGTTATCAGTTAAAAGAAGGGCCGGCTCAAAAGTCTTATGGTATTCAAGTGGCTAAGTTGGCAGGTCTTCCTGCGTCTGTGGTCAAATATGCTGATAAGCTTTTAAAAGAGTATGAGAAGAACCACGACCAGCAAGTGCAAGGATCGTCTCAGCTTGATCTTTGGCAAAGTGTCCTTGAGCAAAAAGAAGAGGAAGAAACGACTGCCATCGACCCAGAAGTTCAAAAGTGGTTAACTGCTATAAGAGAGTTAGAGATTCAGTCTTTGACACCGCTTGATGCTCTTAATAGATTAGCTAAGTGGCAACAAGAACTTTCTTAACTCAAGAGCAATTGGATGAAGCAAAAAAAATGCTTCGACCACCTCTGGCAATTCCCGGTGGTAAAGTCCTACTGGATCATAACTTAACAGCGGCAATTGATTTTTCATCATGGCTTTCTTTGTGTATTGAAAATCGTTTAAGAGAAATTGAAGGGTGGGAAGAAGCTTCACCCATTGCTATCGGTTCTTGGGGAAGGGGAGAGCTTTGTCCCGGATCCGATCTGGACGTAATTTTTTGTGGAGATCCTGAGGCGATAAAAAAAGTTGTCGATGTTACCAGTCGTTCTGGCATGAAATTTCGCTATAGAGTTCCTGACAACTTGGATGATTGGACTCAAAATGTAGAGGAATTGGAAATCAATGCTCTTTTTAATGCAAAGGCTTTTACAAAAGAAGCGGCCTTAAAGTTACAAGAGCAGAAAGTTTTAATTTTAAAAAACTCAAAAATATTTAGGAAAAAACTTTTAAAAAAAATTGTTTCTGAGAGGAAATTGCGTTTTAAACGTTATGACTCCATAGCAAACTTCTTAGAGCCAAATTTGAAGTTTGGAACGGGAGGTTTAAGAGACCTTCATCAGGCTCTTATTGTTCGAGATTGGTTTCCGGAGCGTTTCAGTGAAACAGAGTATGCTTTTAAGGTTTTGGATTATTATCGCTGCTTATTTTTAATGATTAGGCAAAAGCTTCATCTACAGAACTCTCATGATATTCTAACAGCTCATGATCAACATGATCTTAGTGACTGGTTTGGTTATAGAAGCCATCGCGATTTTATGATGGAAGTGCAAAAAGGTTTGTCACGAGTGAGTTTTCATTCTGATTGGGCCAATGAGCGTTGCACTATGACGATTAAAAAAATGGAAAGCTTTCAAAAAGTCGATCCTTCTAATTGGCTTGAGTCCTTCAAGGTTTTAAAGAAGGATCAGAGCTTGCAAACTCAGGCGATTTTAAGGAAGAAACTCTATGATACGCGAGGCTTTAAAAAAGAAAAGTTTAATAAGGCCGGCAAAGGAAAAATTCTTAAAAAAATATTTGATATTAAGGCTGATGATGAGCTAACCGTGGCCGCTTTTCGATCTCAAATGGTTTCTCATTTAGTTCCTAATTTTACCAAAGTGATTGGTCTTGTTCAGCATGACCAGTATCATCGTTATTCAGTGAATGCCCATTTGTTACAAGCAGTTCGAGAAGTTCGTAGGATATATAAGCATCCCAAGCTTCTTGGAAAACTTGAGTTTTTTAGTGAGAAACTCAAGGTGACTGATTGGAATATTTTGAGGTGGACCGCTCTTTACCACGATATTGCAAAAGGTCAACCAGGCGATCATTCGACCAAAGGTCGTGAGATGGTCTTAAAGGATTTAAAAGCTTTTGGTTTTTCAAAGGACTTTGTTTATGAAGTGGCATGGTTAGTAGAAAACCATCTTATATTATCAACGGCCTCATTTAGAAAAAATCCACACTCTCCCAAGACTTGGGAATATCTTTTTTCTAGAGGTGTTCGTGGGGCGAGACTTTATCGTTTAGCTATTTTTACAGTCATAGATATTTTAGCGACAAATCCTGAGGCATGGAATTCGTGGAAAGAAAACCTGCTTTGTGAGATGGTTGATACTCTGAGAAACCCAAGTCCAGCAAAACATTATGATTTTACCCAAAATTTAAAGCGTGAGCAACTAAAGGTGCCTGAAGTTTTTCTTAATGAGTTGGATCCTTCATTGATTGAAGCCTTTTCTCAAAAAGTATTGATCGAAGATTTTCGAAAAATTCTATCAAAAGAAGATCTTTCACCTCTGGTGATGAAGGATAAAAGAAATCGGGTTTGGATTCGTTTTCATCGCAAGAAGGATCAGGCGGGCTTGGTGTTGGAGTTCACTCGTAAATTAACAAGTATTGGCTGTAATATTCGCCAAGCGATGATTTATACGGATCCCCAAATGGGTGTTTACGATTGGTTTTGTGTTAAGACAAATAAGTCGGTGGCGGTATTAAAGCGTCAACTTCAGCTCAATAACTTGGGTCAGTCTAAAAGTTTCCAAGCCTCATTTTCTCAAATTGATCTTGTTTCCTGGGATGAGGAAGAATGGGTTTTTAGTTTTCGGGCCAAAGATAAAAAAGGCTTACTGTTAACTGCGATTCAGTCTCTCCACGAAGAGGGTTTACAGATTTCATGGGCAAAAGTGCATACCTGGGGGCGACAAATTGATGATATCTTTGGTGTTGTCCCTAAAGAGGGTCAGGCTCCTGAGGATATTCTTAAAGCTTTGCAAGGAAACCTCGTGGTCCCTGAGCTTCAAATTTTATAAATTTGTGGATAAAAGACCCTATTAAAATTAATTCAAGTAAGAGCTTCCCTGTAGAAAAACCTAAGTTCTATAAAGTTTATACTCCCTATTCTCTTCTCTAAAATTACCTGTATTTGTAGGGCGTGTATTTGAAAGGAGAATACTATGAAGTTTATTTTATCATTTTTCGTTTTGGCATCTTCAACATTCGCTTTTGGTGGTGATGCTACGGCTATTTATACACTGGTGATCGATGGTGTATCGGTGGTTTATGATTTAGGTGACCTTTCTGTGGAAGAATTAGGAGATGATGGTAGTTTAACAATCACCCAAAATAATCAGTCTGTATTTGCTACTGAATACGATGTTGATAAAGGAACAATGGGTTTAACAGTGTATGTAGATCCTCGTCAGGGAACTGTTGCCGAGCATGGGATCACAGCCACTCCGTTGACTGTCCAATTAAAGTGTAAAGATTTTTGGCCAAACCCTTAAATCGACAAGTTTTTTGAATATGGGTGAGGGTTACACTAATCTTCCTTATCTCAGTTTTTAAAAGGGGGTTGCTGTGGCTGCCCTTTTTTTTGATCTTCTATTTTATTCTCGCTCGTTAGGGGTAGTCACTTTGTCTTTCCACGAATTATGTGACTTTTTTATGGGCAACCCCTCAGACAATAGTCTATTTTCTTAGTATTAATACGGAGTGTAATGGGAAATTTTACTTAAGATTCTGTCATATCTTATATGTGCAGGCCTAAAATCGAGTCCTGAAATGCCAGAAAAACGTCTAGTCGTGCTTTTCTAAAAATATTTTTTTGAGTGACTACAAATATTTATTATGAAGTTGTCAGGATTTTTTAAAATTTGAGTCCAGTTTTAGATTTTTTTAAATCCGATACTTGTAAAAAGTCTAACATCTTGCCAGACTTTAAAAGAGGCGAAACACTGACGTTAAGCCTAAAGTAACCACTAAACTAACGAAGGGAGCAAGGATGCTCAGAGATGTCCTAATACAGAAGGGTTTGTCCAATAGAGAAGCCGAGGTGGCAGAGCTGGTTTCAAAAGGGCTCTCCAACAAGGAAGTTGCCAATAGACTGTTTGTTACAGAAAAAACGGTGAAGTTCCACCTGACTAACATCTATAAAAAGATGCAAGTAAAGTCTAGAGCCCAGTTAATCGTTTGGTGTCTTCCTCACATGGGGTTTGTTGAGGCACAGAACAACCAACAACAGATTAACGCGACTGGTACGACTGGCGCTAATACAAATCAAAGTGGTGGTATTGATTCGATTCCAGCTGGTAATTCAACAGTGGGTTCAGGAATCAATACAAATAACACAAATCCTCATGGAAATACGGGATCGGGAACGGGAACAGGAACTTCCGGTACTGGTAACGGTGGCATGGGAATGTTCGGACTTTAATTCTAGGTTCTTCTTATGAAAGCACGACCAGTCTCAGTTTCACAAGTTATCAAGACTGAGCTCGTGCTTCCATCTAATACGAATTCATTAGGCACAATTTTCGGCGGTACAATCATGTCATGGATTGATATCGCCGCTGCTGTTTGTGCTCAAAGACACTCTCAAAAAACAGTTGTAACAGCCCATCTCGATGAACTTGAGTTTGTGGCTCCTGTTTATATCGGTTGGGTTGTAAATCTTAAAGCCAGTGTCAATTTTACGGGTAAAACTTCAATGGAAGTGGGTGTTCGGGTGGATGCCGAGAATCCTATGACTAATGAAAAGTTTCATACAGCTACGGCCTATCTCACTTTTGTCGCTCTCGATTCCCATGGAAAGCCAACCATGGTTCCACCGATTGATCCTCTGACCGAGGATGAAAAAAGACGTTATGAGGCGGGGAAAGAAAGACGAGCCCATCGAGTCGCCAGCCTTGCGAAGAAAAAAGCTCACTTGAAAAATAAAAAATAAACCTAGAGTGCTACTTTTAAAAGTCTTGTTAACTTACTGAAAATAAAGAAATACTTCTTATGCTTATATGTATATATTGGTAATTAATCAGGTTGTAATCCGCCTTAACAAGATACCGTGAAGTTCAATGAATTACTGCTGTTCAAAATAAAAATTAAATTCACTTGATGCTCGATTTCATTAAATCAAGTTAGAATGGATTCCAAGCATTGCCTGATTTTCTTTCATTGGACAAGTTCTCTACTAGGGGCTATTGACAATTCATCAGCGTAATGAGGATTCAATACCTCAGTCGTTTTGAGTTAAGCGCAGACTGAATTTTATGAGGTGTGGCCAGAGCCACATCGAATAAGGTGAAGGCGAGCACAACTCAAAATGGCGAG
>CAXREJ010000005.1:0-49797 GCA_964229765.1 Bdellovibrionales bacterium
AATTATTTCGGGTTGTCGTCACAGCTTTTTGGAAGTTGGAAATACAGCAGTGATGATTATAAAAAACTTTTTGGTATTGATAGTAGTAAAGATGAAGAAGTTCTTTGGATCTTGTGGTTTCTTAGTCATTGTCAAGAGTCTAAAGAAAAATTAGCAGAAATAGGAATGCAGTGGAAACTTCCTAAATCCACTATTCAAAAAATTGTTTATTGTTTTCAGTCCCTTTCTCAACTGCGTAATATACATAATGTTGAAGCTGTGGATTTAGCCATATTCATGTCCAAGCCCAACGGTCGACTTGCTTTAGAGATTTATCAACAACTCTATCAAGGAAGAATTAAGGAACTTTTTTTTGAGAAAGTTCAAAAAGCCAATACTTTTTTTGAAAATGGAGAGTTGCCAACTATTTTAGTTAATGGTGAGGATCTGATTGCCTACGGAGTGTCTCCAGGGCCACGAATAGCAAAAGAGCTTAAAAGGCTTTATCGAATTCAATTGATAGAAAAAATCACGGTCAAAGAAGAATTGTTGGGTAAAATAATTAAAGATCAGTAAATTTTAGAAGAGTCGACTATTTAATGGCGTTGGTATAAAAATGGGCTCTGAGATGGGGACCAATACCTTTAATTTGAAACTCTTCTCCCACTTGTTTAAATCCATAGGACAAATAAAAACCCATAGCCTGAGTCCTGCCATTGCACCATAAAAGTTGAGCTTTTTGATCTTTCAATATAAGGATGGCTTCATCGAGGAGTAAGCGTCCAATACCGAGCCCTTGAAAATCAGAGTCAATAGCCATGCCTCTGAGCCTCCAGTCGCCTTGAAAAAGAGAACCATTTTCTGATTCGGGAAAAAGGGAAGCCACCCCAATGATTTCACTGTTGTTAAAGGCGCCAAGATGAAAGCTTTCTTCAAGTGGGTCGTGATTAAAACTCACTTCTTCAATAGTTTGATGGGGTCTTAAAATTTTTTGTCTTAAGGGGTAAGTTTGTTCAGATGTGATTTTTCTTATGGCGGGGCGCATATGTTTGTTGGGAGTCTTTGTTCTCAGTATTTGTATTTTATTTATTAACCCTGTTTTTGAGTTTATGCTGTGGGTTTTTCATTTTTTGTTTGGTGGTTTTTGCCAGAATGTTTTTTCCAATTGTAGTTTGGATTTTCTTTGAGGCGGTTATTCCAGCGCTCCCATTTATTCTGGCCGAGGTCGTGTTGAACTCGTCCCTTTTCATTGAAAATATCAGTCTGTTTGCCGAACAAAAAACCAAGAACAGCTTTGAGCATAATTGCCTCCTAAAACTAGGCCGATTTCAAATTTTTACTATTGGGAAGGTATGAAAGCAAGATCTCTTGCACTAAAGAATCTGGCCATCCATGAGCCAAATCTAAAGATTGGGTTGTTCTCCAAGAGAACTCTTGGAGTGAGTAGGGGGTGAATTTTATTTTATATGCATTCTACAGAATTTACGCATGACTCAGCAAAGAGAATTTGACGCTCTTGATCTGGTTGTTGGTTTCTTGAGCGAACAAAAAGATCGGTTCTTTTTTGAAAACATTCGTCAGTCACTCGGGCGAAGGCTTCTTCATAGGTGCGACCTTTGAATTTAAGTTTGCCAACGTCACCAGCCTGAATTGTGCAAATATTTTGAGTTTTAGCAACATCTCTAAGTGCTGAAGTTTCGTGATTCTCGATATGGTTGCTGGCTTTTGCTTGGTATCCTAATACGAGGTAGAAAGTGATCATCATTACTTTTTTCATCATTTGGCCCCCCTTGGGTTTATTGAGTTACCCTTTATAAAGGCAAAAAAAAGGCCAAGTGCCAGTTGAGGGTAATCATGTAACTATATGGAATTGCTACACTATATCTTCGTTTCATAGTGAGACGGGTGTTAATCTCCCAAAATAGTGACGCTGATTGTCTCTTTTGAGAGAAAAGTGAGGGTTAAAAATCTCATTTTCTAAAAAAAGGAAATGTGTAAAAAGCGACTGGATATGCTTTTAATAGGAGTGGGCTGTGGACTGGTTTTTTAGGTCTTTAAATTTAAACAATCCTCAGTTTAGAGAGGATTTATTAGACTGTAAAAAGTGTCAGGTGAGTCCCCCATTAAAGCGTAGTGAAGTCTATAAAAAGGAGACAAAATGTTGCCTTTTTTCTCCCACACTTTCCTGTTTTGCTCTTGGAGAGTTAATCAGTCAAAGTCATTCCAAGTGGGATCCTCCGATTGGTTTGGACTGGACGCTGATGGGAGCTGTCCATCCACTGGAGCATAGAAATAACTCACAAGCGCTTTGCCAGTACTTTTCAAAAGAATTGGGGGAGTGTGGAGTGTGGAAGCAAAGGCCAGCGATTTGCCAAACTTTCTTTTGTGTTTCCCGTTTTGGGGAATCCGGCTTGAGACTTTATAATCAGATGGAAAATTGGATGATGCTCACTGAGGCCAAAATTTTGAAGCTTTGGTTTGATTATAAAATAGGAGATGAAGATTTGTGGGACCTTTGGTGTGAATATATGGAAGAAAATCCTCAAATTCAGAGTCTACCAGGGGAGTTTCAATTCGGTTCCTATAAAGAAGCGGAGTCTGTTTATGTAGAGAGCCTGGATTTTTTACAGAATGATGCTGCTGTCAGCAAAATCCTCTTACAGTCAAAAGTCACTGGAGAAAAGCTACTGGCTCAATTAGGGCAGCTATGATAGCAAGTAGTTTATGAGTGAAAAAGGATTACAAAGACAGCAAGAGATCGTAGCTGAGTTTTCTGCCATCAAGGGTTGGGAAGATCGTTACAAAAAAATTATACAAATTGGTAAAGAGCTGCCAGAGCTTCCCGCAGACCTCTATAACGATAAGTACTTAGTTAAAGGTTGTCAGTCTCGCGTTTGGCTTCATGCTTCCCTTGGGGAAGGTGGTGCAATGGTTTTACAAGCCGATAGCGATGCAATGATAGTTAAAGGCTTAGTCAGTTTGTTGTTGCGTGCTTATTCAGGGCTAAAGCCTGATGAAGTTTTATCAACTCCTCCACAATTTATAGAGGATTTGGGTTTTAAGGAATCACTTTCACCAAGTCGAACCAATGGTTTTTTGTCTATGATTAAGCAAACCATGCTCTATGCTCAGGCCTTCAAGTTAACTCAATCCTAATTGTATTGATCAAAGAGTGGAGTGAATTCTCGATGTGTCGTCATTGTCATCAAGAGCATCCAAAAACTCATACACTTCTTTGATTTGCTCTTCGGTCAAATCAGCGGTTTTGTTTTTTGCTTTATAGGAAAGTTCGGCAGTTTTAATTTCCCAGCCTCGATCAGCGAGAGCTTTTTGCACCACATCCACTTCGTCGGGTTCAGTGTAAAAAGAAAAAAGATTTTCTTCTTGTGCCGTTTCGACTTCATTAGCGCCGGCTTCAATGGCTTCTTCCTCAGGGTCAAATTCTTTACCTTGGGGACCAACGCCTTCAACCAAACCAATGCGATCAAACATCCAGGCCACACTACCTTGTTCTCCCATTTGTCCATCGTGTTTTTTAAAAATGTATCGTATATCAGGAGCTGTTCTAGCTCTATTGTCTGTTTGACATTCTACGAGAACACCCACTTGGTGGGGAGCATAGCCTTCGTACATCACTTCTTCGATGGTTTTTCCATCGTCGAGCTCTCCCGTTCCTTTTTTAATTGCACGTTCAATAGTATCTTTGGGGACAGATTCGGCCTTAGCGCTGGCAATGGCTAGGCGAAGACGAGAGTTCGCTTCCGGATCTCCTCCTCCTAATTTGGCGGCAACGGAGATCTCTTTTGCAAGTTTAGAGATTTGTGCTCCTTTTTTCTGAGCATTGGCTTCTTTAAATGGATTTTTCCATCCTTTTCCCATAATTCACCTCGTAGACCCTCCAATCTAAAGAGGTCTGTGGGTTCTGTCCAGCGAAGCCTTTCATGGCTTGAGATTTGTCAAAATGCAACATAGATTCTGGATTCGCTATGATCCTTGAAAACCCTAATGTGTCCTTCAATTTAAAGAATTGGGAGGCTTTTTACAAAGCTGTCCTTGTTTCAGCGAAGTTTTTTTGTGCCCGAAAGAATAGCAAGAGAGAGACTGGTGCTCTTTCTTTTAAAATGCCAAGAGTTAAGAGTTTTGAGCTTCTAGGGAAGTGAAAAGCTTCTACTGAATTTTACTAAGGTGTTGGTATTGCAAAGCGACTAAAAAATTTTTTCAGAGTCTTTAAGTAGGCGCCAAGAACCCAGTGGGAGATGGCCCAGTTTGAGGCGACCAATGCGCACTCTTTTAAGTGAGGTTACTTTTAAGTCTACCAGTTGACACATTCTACGGATCTGTCTTTTTTTTCCTTCGATCAAAACAAAGCGTAGTTTTTGATCCTCTTCCTTGGTGACTTTAGCTTTTTTAAGTTTACGTCCATCAAGGCTTAAACCATAGCTGAGTGTTTTCAGTTTTTCTTTTGTAATTTCCCCATCCACTAATACCACATATTCTTTTTCAATGTTGGAGGTGGGACCAATGATCTTTTTCGCTATTTTACCATTTTGGGTTAAAATTAAGAGTCCCGTTGAATCAATGTCTAAACGTCCGGCTGGGGCAAAACCTTTATGAAAAATTTTTGGAGGATTCTCTTTGCCATAATAATTTTCAGGAGTGGTCAGGCGAATCGCAGGAATATAGTCGTCCTCGGCTTGTGCGGAGACATATCCGAGTGGTTTATTGATGATGATGGTTTTTTTTGCTTTGATGTGGCTTTCCGCTTTGTGGTCCCATTCAACAATATCTTTTTCTTGAACTTGGTAACCAGGTTCTTTGAGTATGTCACCATTGACTCTAATCCAACCCTTGGCAATCAACCCATCAGCCTCACGCCGTGAACAGAGTCCTTGATCAGCTAGGTATTTGTTTATCCTGATGGACGTTTTCGGACTCGGAGAAGTTGAAGGCTTTGAATTTGTTTTTGATTTCTTTTTTCTGTTCATCTGAATGACTTACTAATTTAGGTTGTACATGAATGCAAACAAGAAGTCCCTGCTCGGTGGTTTTGAGCTTAATATGGTAAAAAGAACCAAAACTGAATAAGCTAGGGGACTCACTGATCAGGCACTTATTCGGAGTTTTTTCTAAAAGCAGAAAATTTTTCTTATTTAATAGGGTGAAGTTAAGTTTGTTGTAAAAATCGTCCCTTGATCCGTGGAAAAGGCTTGTGAATTGATAAGCCTCTTTGGTGTTAGGGCGCGTTTTTCTCGCTCTCCAATGACTGAGCCAGAAGGTGATAAATGTGAGCTTTAAAAACAGTAGACTCATGTACATACTATAAATTTATCGGTCACTGTGTTTCATATTTGAACAGGACTAAGGGGGAGAAGCTCACCATTCAGTGATCAAATGAGGATAAAATTGAGTTAAAAGTACAAGTGCACCTAAATAAGGGGGACCAAAGTTTGTCTTGAAATCAATGAAGAGAACTTAGGGGCTGTTGACAATTCATCAGCGTAATGAGGATTCAATACCTCAGTCATTGTGAGTTACGCGCAGACTGAACTTTATGAGGTGTGGCCAGAGCCACATCGAATAAGGTGAAGGCGAGCACAACTCAAAATGGCGAGAGGTTGAAGCCGCAGTCGCTGGATGAATTGTCAACAGCCCCTAGTTTAGTCCTTCGTTTTCCGCTTTAACAGACCAGAACGCCGAGGGTTCTTAAAACGATCTTTAAACCTTAGACTTTGAATGGGACTTAATAATCCATACTCCGTAGGTAACTCTTTTGAAACAAGACTTCCATAGGAATAAATCAGAGGGTGTAAACGACGATGATCAAACTCAAAATTCACATCCTCTTCACCATTGATACCCAAATTCTTTAAAACCTCTGATTCTAATAATGACTCTATCCACTCATAGGAATTTATTTGGGAATAATCAAATTTCTCAACACAATTATAATACAATCCCATCCGTGCACCAAGGATGGCCCAGATTCCATTCAACACATCCGAACCCACTTCACACCATATTTTTAAACGCAGTCGATTTTGCCTACCTAAAGTGTTTTCAAAATCACACTTAGCAAAATCAACCTGCTTACCGTAAGATAAGCTCATTTTCACGCCTTCTCGAAAACCAGAGCGGAAAGCTTGACGAAAGTTTTTGTTGATAACTGTTTTAGTCACGTAATCATCAATCAGATAATAGGATGCTATAAAGCAGTAATCTGTCTTATCATTATTTTCATCTGCATTTTCGTGAGATTGTATCTCTAAAGCGACTTGTTTCGGCCATAACTTCAGCCCCCCGTTTCCATAGGCAAGCCCATTAACAGAATTAAGAGAAGACCAAGAAAGCACCCAATGATCCTGGATGTTTTTTATAAGAAATTGATTATCTAAACGTTCTTCTATTAACTGATTGTCACCATCAATCACAAAAAAATAATTCGTTTTTGACTTTTCAGCACAGGCTTTTAAGGCTTTATCAAATCCCTTAATTCCCTCTATTTTTTGTGCTTTAGGAACTATCTTTTTGATCTGTTCCCAATTTTCCACTCTATTTGGCTCATCAAAACATATATAAAAAATGTCAAAACAATCAAATAGCAGTTTCGCTGAAAATGGTTGCTCCAGTTCTGATAGATTAACATCTTTTACAAAGAACTTTTTAAAAAGCACGGCTTCTACCATACTGTCTGCAAATTTTTCCTATGACTTGTGCAACTTGTCCTGTGGCAAAAAAAACGAGCAAGCCAATAAGGTCGGTATAATTAGCTTTTAAATAATTGATATTATGATGAAGAATTTGATCGTCCTGAATTCTGAAATAGGTCAGGTTAAAGTTCTGCACCCAGGCTCGCTTTAAAAAACCAAAAAAACTAAGACCTTTATTGGAATGATAAACTTTCAAGCGATAACTAATACCAATTTTTTTTCCACTCAAGGATAATCTTCTTATAAAATCTGTCTCTTCTCCTCCCCAACCTATTATCTCCGAAAAGCCTCCTGACTCTTCAAAAACAGATCGTTTTACCGCAACAGCTCCACCCAAAAGATGTCGTGTAAGGGGAAGGTTTTTTTGTCTATTGACAATTCCTTTTAGCAACCATTTTCTTTGAATTTTATTATAAATTTTTGAAAAATAGGATCCTTCATAATTTATTTTATAGATCCCACCAATGACATCATAATCAGAGTGATTTTTTAAAACTTTCTTAAGAATTTCAACATCGACTGTGCAATCATGATCTTTAAAAAAAATCCACTCCCCTGTCGCTTCTATTGCTCCACGATTTCTCATCTTTGATGCATTACTCTCTAAAACAGGACCAATTTTCTCAAACGTAGCTAATCGAGTTACTGTACCGACCTCAACCATTCCTCTATATTTACTGTAGTCACTACACTCGACTATGCTTAAATGCACGACCATGCCTAAATTTTGCTGTCAAAATGACTTTTAAAAAAGCCCAACCATCATTAAGGACTGAAAGTTTAGAAGTTCCTAATCTTTCATCATATTGTATCGGGATGGGAGAAATGAATTGCTTTTGGCTAATCATTTCTAAGGTTAATTGAATTGAGAAATTTAACCCATCTTCGTTGATATTTAAAATTTCATGCAAGTGTCTTTTATGAAATAGACGATACCCACTGCAAACATCTGTTAAGGATGATTTATAAAAAAATCGAGATAACACAACATAGAGCCAATTACCTAGGCCGCGGGTAAAGCTCATACCTTGTTCAGCCCAGCTTCTCTGCCCCATTATAAAATCACTTTTACCTTTTTCTATTTCATCAATGAATAAACTTAAATCTTCTGGTCGATAAGAATTATCCATATCTAAAAAGCCAATCCAATCACTCTTCGCTTTTTTAAAGCCCTCCTTGAGGGCCAAACCATAACCACGTACCTTACCCGTGGTGTGCACTAATTTAACATCTGGGAAAAAACCTTGAATTAACTCCACGGATTGATCTGTGGATTTGTCGTTCACAACAATAACCTCAAAATCTCCTATACGTCTTTTCTCTTTTAAACTTTTAAGAGATTTTATAGTTCGAGGAAGAACTTCGGGTATGGCTTCCTGCTCATTAAAGCACGGCATAATAATTGATAAGCTTTGAATCATAACTGCCTTCTTAAAGGCACCCATCATAAGAAAAATGGCTATACAAAGCAAACTCGACGGGACAGAAAGGTTTATTATCTTTAATTATTTAACAAAAACTTTATATTTGATAACTAATTTCAATACGCCCCACTTAATAACAAACCCAATCTTTAAAGATTTTGTACATGACAGCCTTTTCTCAAGCTTTTTATAAAAAATCCTTTAATTAACCCCAACATTTCACCGCCCCCATAAAAGACAAGGGTTAAAAAGTAAAACCGTAACATTGGAAAGAACATCAAAGTCACTATCGTCAATAAAGTTGCTAGATAATAAAAATAGAAGGAAAAAATCAGTGTTATTAAAAACGCGACTGGAATTGCTTTAGCAAATGATACACCCCCAAAATTATTTATAGCTACCACAGACTGCGCCCAACCATAATTGAACATTTTTTGAAACCAAACTTTTTGTGACTCTGGTAAATAGTGTCGCAGTGTGAATTCATTTGAAAAATAAATGAGGCCTTCTTTTCTTAAACGTATATTAAGATCCAAATCCTCACCCACATGGGAATATAACGGTGAAAAACCTCCTGCTTTTTTTACCGCCTCAACTCGAAGCAGGTAATTATTTGTAGGAACGTGATCCACAACTTTATTATTCTTAGTGCGACCGAGGGGGAAAACATTAGAAAGTTGAGAGGCCCAGTGATGCCATTTTCTTTCGGGAATATAATAACTACTTCCACCCACTCCCACGGTATTATCATCTATTTTCTTAAAGGTCTCATATAGGCCCTGAGACCAGTTCCACTCCAATTGCGTATCTCCATCAACAAAAATAATCCACGGGGTTTTACAACTTTGGATTGCTTGTTCTCTCGCCTTACCTAAATGATTCTCACTCCGTTTTACAGTCTGCACTTCCATAAAGGGATGTTTCTGCCTCTTCTCCCAAGATTGAATAATTTCAACTGAATGATCCGAAGAATTGTTATCGACAATCATCAAAGAAAGTTCCATGTCTATGTGAGAAGATATTTTGTTAAAAGAGTTTAACAATCTCGGTAAATTTTTCTGCTCATTATAAATAACAACCGCAATTGTACAGAAGTACACTACTGCCCAACTTGAGGAGCAAAGTTCTTAGGTTTACCCGCTGTGATCGGCGTTGGTGCCGGAGGCTTAGGACCTGCTGGCGCACTTTCTTGCCAAGGAGTAAAACGACCGTAATGAGCTTCCCATCTCAGTTTCAATTCTCCAACAGGACCGTTACGATGCTTTCTAACCAAGAGATCCGCCTGCCCTTTAATATCTGGATTATCAGGCTCATAATACTCTTCACGGAAAAGCATCATAATCAAATCGGCATCCTGCTCAATCGAACCCGATTCCCGAAGATCTGACAAGACCGGTTTTCTCGAGTCACCAGTTCGCCCTTCCACTCCACGGTTCAACTGAGCAAGTGCAATCACTGGAACCTCTAATTCTTTGGCAATTGCTTTTAAACTTCTCGAAATTTCAGCAACCTCACGTTCACGACTCTCAATTCTCGTCCTCAGTTTCATAATCTGAAGATAATCGATTAATATCATATCCAAACCATGTTGCTGTTTCATACGACGACACTTTGATCTTATTTCTTGTGGTGAGATTCCACTGGTATCATCAATATAGAGGTTCGCTTCTCCAAGCTTTGATGCTTTATCAATTAACCGCGGCCAGTCATTGTCTTTAATACGTCCCACTTTTAAATCTGACATATTAATACGAGCCTCTGTGGCTAACATACGCATCATCAATTGTTCTTTCGCCATTTCTACAGAAAAGAAGGCCACATGTTTTTTATTGTGTAAGGCTGCGTTAAGAGCCACATTCAAACTAAAGGCCGTTTTACCCATTGACGGTCTGGCAGCAATAATCACCATGTCGCCTCTTTGGAAACCCGCTGTCATTTTATCAAGATGAGCAAAACCAGAGGCCACACCCGTAATGTCCTCTTTTCGAGCCGATAACTCCGTCAATTTATCAATACTTACCTTTATAAGTTCAGCCGCTCCAACAAGTCCCCCAGACTCTTCTCTTTTTTGACCAATTTTGAATATTTTCCCTTCGACTTCATCTAGAAATGCATCAAAGTTTTCATAATCTTGATCATAGGCCTGATTGAGAATTTCTGTGTTCGTGTTGATTAATTCACGACTTAAAGACTTTTCTTTTACGATTTTAGCGTATTGATGAATGTTAACCGCAGTTGGCCCTTCATTCATTATTTCTGCCAATACCGCAGCTCCACCAATTTGCTCCAGCTCTTTTCGAGAATTTAACTCATTTGAAACCGTAACAATATCAATAGGTTCTCTACGGTTATGCAAATCAAGCATGACCTTGTATAGCTTTTGATGAACTAACCTATAAAAATCAGTGGGAACCAGAATATCGGAAACCACTTCAAAGATATCGGGCTGAACCATAAGACCACCAAGAATGGACTTTTCAGCCTCAATATTACTAGGTGGTTTACGCATGTCCATAATTCGATGTCCCCATAAGATAGAATAGCACTACCGCTAAAATAAGGGCGAGCCTTACCAAGCTGAGGACCTAAGATGAGCTCGCTGATGCCTTCGTGCTAGTGGTGCTTCTTAATTTCGATTTTGTATGTGTCGATTTTCTTTTTCAAGGTATTTCTATTGATACCTAGCAGTTTGGCAGCTTTAACTTGGTTGCCATTGTACTGACGAAGTGAAAGCTCAATAAGAGGCTTTTCGACCTGTTCAATAATAAGTTTGTGAAGGCCGTTCAATTCCACATCAGCTTGTTTTTGCTGTTCAAAAAGCAATGACAATTTGCTTTTAACCAGGTGCTCCAAGCTCGTTGACTGTAGATTCGTAACGTACAGATGATCACGTTGAGTTTCAAAATTTTCCATGACACTCCCAAAATTACAAGCGGATGATTTTAATATTCCGACAAAAACAGAAATGCAAACTTTGTTCTCCGCAACATGAAAAAAAAAGATCTTGCCATAAATTTCTTTTTTTCATTGTTGACAACCCTGTGGATAAAAACCTTCTTGGATATCAACTTTCTTAAGTATTAAAATCAATAGCGCGTCTCTATGAATAGCAACTCACTGGTCTTTCGTCATTACTTTCTTAATGTTCAAATAATTTTCTCAGCCCGCTTTTATATTGAACCTATCTTTTAACGTTCACACAAATCCATCGCTGAGCAACTCATACTTTGTAACACCTAAAAGACAAAAAAAGAAACACAGAAGACCCTAGACTAGGGTTGGTGATAGCGCCCTTTCTTATTAGAAATACTGCAATTACATTAAAAACAACATAGAATTTAACTATGATCATCAAGCGCTTTTCTGATTTACGTAACGATATTATTTCTGTCATATGGCTTTTTTCGAGTTTGGCTTTAGGTCTATCTCTTTATAGTTATAATCACACCGATCCGTCATGGAATTCACTCGGCTCTCACAAAGCTCCTACAAACTGGTGCGGATATTTTGGTAGTTTTTCCTCTGACTTCCTTTACCAATTTTTTGGGATGAGCTCTTGGGTCTTTGTCTTCTTTCTCTTTTTATTAAGTTATAAAGTCCTTCAAAAGAAAACGGACGGACAAAAAATAAAAAAACAGCTATGGTTAGTTCTTCTTTTAATTACCTCTGCCACATTAGCTGAAATTTATTTTAAAACAGTTAGTTTCTACGGCGGAACTGTTCAAGTGGGTGGAACAATTGGCTCATTTTTATCCCTCCTTCTAATAAAAGGATTCAACCAATATGGAGCCACTCTTTTATTAAGCTGTATTCTAACAATATGTGTTCTTTCTATTACCGACTGGAATATTATCAATGGTCTTAATCGACTCCATTTCCTCAACCGACTTATGTTAGTTAAAACCACGCAAGGAATACTTTCATCTTTTCGCCATAGCTTTTCTTTTATTGGTGGTACAAGTAAAAAAACGATTGCTAAAGTTCGATCCACACAGATTCCAACGATTTTTAATAATGATCAGGAGCCTTTTAATGAAAAACAGGAAGAGGACTACGACTACGATCAAGAAATGGATGACGGAGAAGAGGACGAGTTGGAGGCCGAAGAGCACTCTCCTGTTTCAACTAAAAAACGTAAAGTAAAACTTAAAAAAGTCGTTCAAAGAAAAATTGCAAATTGGAAACTTCCTGAAATTAAAATGCTCGAAGACCCTCCCGCTTCTCGTTATCGTGTTGACCAAGCTGAAGTACAGAAAAAATCAAATATTTTAGTCGACAAACTCTCTCAATTCTCTGTCAAAGGAGAAGTCAAAGGCGCAAAGCCAGGCCCTGCTGTGACAATGTTTGAGTTCAAACCTAATGCAGATGTTAAGATCAGTAAAATCACTGAGTTGGCAGACGACCTCTCACTTGCATTAAGTAGCGAATCTGTTCGAATTATTGCTCCCATACCGGGCCGAGACGTTGTGGGAATAGAAACTTCTAACTCAAAAAGAGAAACAGTTTATCTCAAAGACATTATAGCAAACGATAACTTTTGGTCAGAAGATGTGAAACTTCCAATGGCTCTCGGTAGAGAAGCCAACGGCACCCCAAAAGTGGTGGACTTGAGAAAAATGCCTCACTTACTTGTTGCTGGAACGACTGGTTCAGGAAAATCTGTTTTTGTGGTCTGTGCACTCACAGGATTGCTTTTTCGACATTCACCTCAGACCCTCAAGCTCATTCTTATAGATCCAAAACAAGTCGACCTATCAACATTTAATGATATCCCTCATCTTTTAATGCCTACAATTTGCGAACCTAAAAAAGCGGTTGGTGCTTTAAAGTGGGCCGTCAAAGAAATGGAAAAACGCTATCGGTCTATGTCTAAGTTTGGAAGTCGTGGATTGGAGGCCTTTAACTCTAAAGTGGGTGAATTTGACAAAGATAAAGTCTCCCAACATGAAGCTTTTAATGAAGAACTTGAGCAACAAGGTCGACATAATGAAACTTATTATTTTACCCCTCAACCTTATATCGTTGTTGTGGTTGAGGAGTTTGGAGATCTCATGGCTGTTGATAAAGCCAATGTAGAACAACTTGTGGTTCGATTAGCTCAAATGGCTCGAGCCAGTGGAATTCACTTAATTCTTGCAATGCAATCTCCGCGAAAAGATGTGGTCACAGGACTTATTAAAACAAATATTCCTGGGCGAATCAGCTTTAAAGTGGCTAGCAAAATGGATTCCCGAATTATTCTCGATGAAGCTGGCGGTGAGAGACTTCTTGCAAGAGGTGATATGCTTTTCTTAGCTCCTGGAGTGGCAAAACCGATTAGACATCATGGGCCCTGGGTCACTGAAGACGAAATTAGCGCTGTTATGGATTATTGGTCCGCTCAAGGAGAGCCTGAGTACAATGAGGTCGCTATAAACATGACAACAACATCATCATCCACTCCAGGCGAGTTTGGATCAGATGAAGACGAGGAATATGACGATAAGTACGACGAAATTCTTGCCTGGACTTCATCTATGAAAGAAGTGAGCGCCTCTCTTATTCAAAGAAAATTTCGCATTGGATACCCTCGAGCCGCACGACTTATTGAAACCATGGAGAGAGAGGGTGTCATCGGACCATCCAACGGTTCAAAGCCACGCCAAGTCCTTGTAAACTCATACGAAAGTAATGCCTAAAATAAAGTTCTAATCAATAGGGAGTAAAGTTTTAAAACTTTTTCACTCCCTTGTGAGCTGTAACAGACCCAAAAGAAACGAATAGGATTACTGAACTCAGTTTCCTCTAAAGAGTTGAAATTTGGCTTTAAAACCTGTAGGTATGGGTCATGAAAAATACCCTTCTTAACCTATTAATCGTTATTATTTTAGGAGCTTGTGGAGTCAAAGGGCGGCCCCTTCCACCTGATTCTCCTAGAGATATCGGTATCGGAAAACCTCAATATAAAGGTGTCGATCAAGAGCTTAGTAAAAAAAAGGACGCCGATTCTTCTGAAGAGGAAAAAAAATGAGCCTTCCTTTTTATAAGTTTGTAGGCGCTGGTAATGATTTTGTATTTTTAGAGTATAAACCACCGTTAGCGAATCTTAATCTCAGTCAATTAAGTAAAGAAATTTGCGATCGCCATTTTGGAATTGGTGCGGATGGTTTGGTTGCTGTTGAGACCTTATCTTTATTAGAAAAGAAATTTAAGTGGCACTTCTTTAATAGTGATGGTTCCAGTGCCGAAATGTGTGGGAACGCCGCTCGTTGTGCCTTCCAATTTATTCATCAAGTTTATAATATAAAGTCTGCATCAATAGAAGCTTTGTGTGGAACACTTACGGGTGAAGTTAACGAAAGTGAGATTAAAGTTTCGTGGGATATTACTTCTACAAATCTAGAACAACTCTCCGTTGATATAAATGGAAAAATTGTAGAGGGTTTTTTTATTAATACTGGTGTTCCTCATTTTGTACTTTTAAATCAGTCAGAAAAAATAACTCACAATGACTGTCACATCATTCAAAACCACTCTCAATTTGCGCCATCAAAGACCAATGTTACCTTTTTGGATCAATCTCAAGGTACAAATAAAACCCGAACTTTTGAGAGAGGTGTTGCTGACTTCACTTTAGCTTGTGGGACGGGGGTGATCGCAAGCGCCTTTGTTCTTGAGTCGGTTAATAAAGAAAATATCTATACTCTTCAGGCTCCGGGTGGGAGTTTAAAAGTTATACTTGATAATACTAAAGTAACACTTATAGGTCCTGCCGAGCTTGTTTTCACCGGAAAATATCAACTAAGGAGTTACCATGTTTAAAGGAGTCTTCACCGCTCTTATTACACCTTTTAAAAACAATGAAGTCGACTATGATTCTCTAGATCGTTTAATTAACGATCAGTTAAAAAACGGAATTCAAGGATTTGTAGTTTGTGGTACAACTGGAGAAAGCGTCACCCTAACAGAAGAAGAGCAGCTTCAGGTTCTTGATTTTGTATGCAATAAAGTTAAGGGTAAAGTTCCTATACTTTTTGGAAGTGGTTCCAATAATACTGATAAAACGATCAAGTGGAGTCAAAAAGCTTGTAACTATCCCATTGATGGACTTCTTGTAGTCGTTCCTTATTATAACAAACCTCCTCAAGAGGGCCTATTAGCCCACTTTAAAGAAATCGCGAATAATGTAGACAAACCTGTCGTCCTTTACAACGTCCCTGGTCGCACTATTGCTCAATTAGAGCCTGCCACCATTATTGAATTGTCACGGCATAAAAATATTGTGGGTATAAAAGAAGCCAACGGAGATCTCTCTCATTTCGCAAAATACATAAATGAAGTCCCTTCCGATTTCTGTTTATTGAGTGGTGATGATGGCTCTTCAGTTGAGTTTTGTAAGATGGGAGGACACGGAGTGATCAGCGTTTGTTCTCATATTGCACCTAACAAAATGGTTGAGTGGATTAACAAAGCTATTGAGAATGACGATAGCTTATTATCTGAATTTGAAAACAACAAAAAATGGATTGATGGACTTTATATTACTTCAAACCCAATACCCGTAAAATACGGAGTTCTAAAAAAAGGACTTATTGCAACGGATGATATGCGCCTCCCCCTTGTACCCATGAATGAAATGCTAAAAAAAGAATTTGATCAGATATTTAGTGAATTTGAAGGTCTTTTATGAGTATTTCAGTATTTGTTTTTGGCCAAAGTGGCCGAATGGGGCAAGAAGTTATTAAAAGAATTGATTCGGACCCACAGTTGAGCTTTGCTGGAGGTTTTAGTAAAGCCACTGAAGAACCAACCTTTAATTCAAATCCTGATCTCATTGTCGACTTCTCATTACCAGAGGGAACCCGCCGCCTTGTCTCTTTTGCTAAAGATCACAACTTACCTCTTGTTTCTGGTACCACCGGGCTCTCAGACGAGGACAAAAATCTTTTAAAAGAATTAGGCAATACAGTGCCAGTTTTTTGGGCTGCAAATATGAGCTTTGGAGTTTACCTTATGTGCCAGCTCACTGAAACTCTTGCTCGCTATGAGAAATTTTATGATTTTAAAATTGAAGAAACCCATCATGTTCATAAAAAAGATAAGCCCAGCGGGACGGCCCTCATAATTGAAGAGGCTGTTCGGAAATCAACAACTCAACTACAACCGACCCTTTCTCATCGTGAGGGCGAAGTATTTGGAATCCATAGCTTTTTTGCAAACTCAAAAGACGAAACTCTGGAAATACGCCATGAGGCTAAAAATAGAGGACTTTTTGCTCAAGGAGCATTAGATATCGGGAAGTGGCTTATTGACCAAGAACCTGGGTTCTATTCAATGGACGACTTTTTCCACACATTTAAAAGTTGAAATTTTAAGCCTTTATTGAAATAAGAAGGCCTTACACAAATCCAATAAGGAGATCATAATGAAGTTTTTTATCGACTCAGCAGATATTGAAGAAATTAAAGAAGCCAACAAAAGGGGCTGGGTAGATGGAGTGACAACAAACCCCTCCCTTGTTGCTAAGACCGGAAGATCAAATTCTGAAGTGATTACAGATATTTGCAAAGAAGTAGATGGTCCTATCAGCGCTGAAGTTATTAGCCTTGATTCCGAAGGAATGTACAAAGAAGGACTTGAACTAGCTAAAATTCACGACAATGTCGTTGTTAAAATCCCCATGTGTGAAGAGGGTCTTATCGCTGTTAGAAAGCTAAAAGCTGAAAATATCCCAACAAATGTCACATTAGTGTTCTCCCCACTTCAGGCTTTAATGGTTGCTAAAGCAGGAGCCGTTATGGTTTCTCCGTTTGTTGGCCGATTAGATGATATCTCTACTCCTGGAATGGAACTCATTTCTCAAATCCAAACCATTTTTCAAAACTATCAACTGCAAACTGAAATTTTAGTGGCTTCTGTTCGCCACCCAGTTCACATCTTAGACTCTGCTATGATTGGCGCTGATATTGTGACTGTTCCTTATAAAGTTATGCAAGGTTTGACTAAGCACCCTTTAACTGACCAAGGTATCCAGAAGTTCCTACAGGACGCAAAAGCCATTGGCTAAGCTATTTGACTATTCAAAATTGACTATGTGGCTATTCATCTTGATAGTCACTAGTCAGTGCACAACTGCCCCTCATATTAACACTTCTGATGAAATTATGCGGCCCCTTAAAACTGTTCGTAAAGCTGTGTATTCTGTTTTTAACGGGCAAGTTAAAAGTAAAAGTCAAAATGATAGAACTTACTACTCTGAATGGCACCGGCCCGGGAAAAGTTTAAAGTTATCGGCTTATAAACAAAAGCAACGGGCACGATTATCCGTCACTATCCTTGGGGACAGGCGTCCCTACAAAGTAGCTGTCATTTACCGTATTGAGGAACTCAAAGGTCGAGAATACTCACTGAAAGGATATGACAATCTAACAGCTAAAAAGTATCTTCGTCAAATCGAGGAATACCTCGCCTCCCGTCCTGAAGAGCGGGATATAATTGACGACTTTAGGCCCTATTAACTAAAATTCATAATATAGATATAAGAATGCTTATTTTATATGTTGAACTCTGACCATGGATCGGTTGTGACTCGATTAGGATTATTTGAGAGATTTATAAATTCACTGTACCAAACGGGTGTCTTAGGCTTTTTAGCCCTCTTCACGATTTTAATTTTATCAACATCGGTCTCCCATGATCGAGGACAGGTTTTTGAGAGCCAAGTTTACACGGTTCCCTTTGATCAGTTCTCTCCAGCCTTTGCTGCATTTGAAGATGATTATTTATTCGATGAACCCTCTTCATCGACATTGAAAGCCGGTATTAGTAATAACCAGTGGAAACAACTATCATCAGAAAGCACAGAAAATAACAATGAAGTTCCTGTACAAATCAGTTCCACTAAAGAACAAACGATACAAAGGCTGAAAATTTTAGAACAGTTTGATGGCGACTCATCAATTAAAGACATTCGTCTTCAAGTGGAACAGCTATGGACATCTAAAAATGATAAGCCCAACAATCCAACAAAAAAAATTCAAGCTGAAGAACTGAAATTCGGCTCCCTTGCGACTTTAGTTAATTCAAGTCAACCAACTTATCCCAGTCTTAACAACCCATCCACTGGTCACCCATCCATTACGCCTGTTAATTCTTCAGTTAGTAAACCTCAAGTCCAAGTAAATAATATAAGTGATAGTGATCATGAGCTCGAAACTCCTGAAAAATATTTAATCAATGGTTTTATAGAATTAAAAGATGGCTTGGCATTTCTTGGAACCATGGAAGTCAGCTGGGTTGTTGGGGATAATGAACTACAAAGAGGGTCTATTAATGTACCAGATGCTTCTTTTGAAATTGAGGTCAGTCAACTAGTTGGTGAAGTGATTCTCTCTCTTTATGACAACAGCAATGAACTTATCGGAGAAGGTATTATTGATCTTTCTCTTTTTCCTTTGAATCAAAGCACCATTACTTCTCTCATCGAGGTGCATCCCATTGATTGGGACACAGCTGGGGCCATCGTTCATAGCGAATCATTAGGATCTGGCGTTAATAAATTTGTCGATGGTGCAACAATTGCCCTTTATTCATTTAATGATGCAACAGAATCAAAAGAGAATGGAAAGTTTAGCTTCTACAACTGGAAAAAAACAAATTCTCGAACTCTAGCTATCGCCTCAAAGTCAGGATTCGTAGATTCAATTTTCATGTTAGACTCTCAGAAGTTTGCTAAAATAGCTCTTTTTACAGAAAAGTACCTCGACTCCTTTTTCAACTACTTAACTGATTTGAAAGTTTACGATGTTAAAGACAAAGGCACTATTTATGGTGAAATTTCAGGTATATCGGATAAGTCTGGTTTCAAAATCTATATTGAAAACCAAAAACCTATTTATTTTGAGTCAGGTTTTGCAACCTTAGATAAAGAAGCCACAACCTCGAATGGTTTATTTGCTTTTGTTGGTTTACAAGATGGTGATTATAAAGTTCTTGTGGAAAAATCGGGAGAGATCATTGATGAGAAACTGGTTATTGTTGAACAAGGAAAGGTCTCCCCTGTACACATCGACTTAGGACAGGTTTTTAAACATTTGGAGTTCTTTGATCCAATGAGACCTAACTCACCTATCCAAAAAGTAGAAATTGGTTTTTTTGATGGCAATCAATCTCTTGATTTAGACAAAGTAGCGCCCACTTTTATTCCCCTTAAAAACGGAGCCCAGCCAAGCCTAATGCAAATTAATACGCAACCTTATAATTCCCAAGTTTTCGTATCCAAAAATAAAACTTTACAGAAGATACCTTACTTAAAAGATAAAAAACTTTTTGAAATTGCTAAAAGTGAAGACCTACCTTTGGATTCAGGCCTTATTTTCGGCTTTGTTAATTCAAACATTCCTTATCAAGTCTCTATGGTAGAAAGCCCTGTTGAAAAAATCCTCTACTTCAATGACAGAGGTCATCTTTTAAAAGATCCCACCATTGAAATTCCATTTGGTTTTATTATGAGTGGGTTCCCCATGGGATTAAGTTCAATTGTTGCGGAAACACTAGACGATCATACTGTTCTAGCTACCGACCTTATCTATAGTGAACACGATTCCGTTTCAATTATTCAGATGGATATCTTTCCTCTAGAATAAAATATTAACTTTCATAAAAGCCAAAAGAATCCCCATCTCATTCTTTCTAATTTACACACAGTCTTTAACCTTGATGCTTAGCACATGAATCTAATCTGTAGATTCTCTATTCCTCAACTAGACCTTCAGCACATCGTTCACCATCAAGATTTCAAAAGCCAAAACCGATTAGAGAACTAAGCGATCCTTTGGTGAACTCAAAAACCTAAATGTTAGTCATTAAAATGGCCGTACTCATTAGGAAACCAAGAGTTTCCAAAAGATCATCCAATATTTGCGTAAGAGGCTGCTATGAAAAAAGTTGGAAAAATAATGGAAGAACTCGGATTTCGTCCAGAAGGTTCAGACAAGGTTAAAAAAGCATTTATTAAGAACCTGATTAAGCAATCCAACCAAACCTCTTATAAAAAAAACACTGTTAAAAAGGTTCCAGAATTTATTCCTCAAGTAGAAGAGGCTTTTGAACAACTTTCTTTTTTTGATAAGAAAAAAACGAGCTAATTTTTCTTAGGGTAGAAATATAAAAATTTGTTCTCATACCCAAATAGGCGCTCAGATCTGTACCCATTTTTCCAAGCCAATTCTCAATTCGGATTAAAAATATTTCCGAGTTACTCGTCAAAGCAATAACTTAAGCTATCGCTCTTCTTTATGGGTTTAAACATAATTGGGCCTGACTATAAATCTTAAGGCCTCTGTTCTTATTGAAATTTGAATATTCTAAAAATTAAAGGCCAGCTGAAGGTTACTTTAAAAAAATAAGTACACTCTCCAACTCTTTACATTTTAACGGTGTCGAATTGAGGCCTTTAAGAAGTCCCTGTTCATTCTCGCTATGTTTTCTAATGAAATTTCTTTTGGACAAGCTAACTCGCAAGCTCCTGTATTAGTACAGTTCCCAAAACCCATCTCATCCATAGTTTTCACCATATTTAAAACTCTCTGATCACGTTCTGGTTGTCCCTGGGGAAGTAGTGCATATTGAGAAACTTTTGCTCCAGCAAACAACATCGCAGAAGAGTTCTTACAAGCCGCTACACATGCTCCACAACCAATACAAGTTGCAGCTAAAAAAGAAAGGTCAGCCACTTCTTTACCAACAGGAATTGCATTAGCATCAGGTGCATTTCCAGTATTAACAGAAATGTATCCACCAGCTTCTTGTATTTTATCAAAAGAAGATCTATCCACTTTTAAATCTTTAATGACCGGAAAGGCTTTAGCTCTAAAAGGTTCAATAACAATAGTGTCACCATCTTTAAAAGATCTCATATGAAGTTGACATGTTGTCGTTGCCTTCTGAGGGCCATGAGCATTCCCATTTATAACCATAGAGCAGGTACCACAAATACCTTCACGGCAATCATGATCATACTCAATGGCTTCTTCCCCTTCTTTGACGAGTTGTTGGTTCACAACATCCATCATTTCTAAGAAAGACATGTCTTCAGAAATATCATTAGCTTCAAAGTCAAAGAAGTGTCCTTGAGAGTCTTTATTTTTTTGTCGCCAAATTTTTAATTTCAATTTCATATGAACCTCTACTTATAACTTCGAGTCGCTAATTTAACATGTTCAAAACTTAAACTTTCTTTATGTAACTTTGGTTGTTCTTTTGTGAACTCCCAGGAAGCAACATAAGCAAATTCATCATCATTTCTTTTTGCTTCGTTTTCAGGAGTTTGATGCTCCTCTCTAAAGTGCCCACCACATGATTCTTCACGGTTCAAAGCATCTCTAGCCATCAGCTCTCCAAGCTCTAAGAAATCGGCAACGCGATTGGCTTTTTCCAACTCAGAGTTTACGTCTGCGGAGGCTCCTGTGATTTTAACATTAGACCAGAATTCTTTCTTTAACTCTGGGATTTTTTCAATGGCTGTTTGAAGTCCCTTTGCATTTCGAGACATTCCAACATTTTCCCACATAATATGGCCAAGCTCTTTATGGAATTCATCCACCGTCTTAGTTCCATTAACACCCATCAAACGATCAATTTGGTCTTTTGATTCATTAAAGGCGTCTTCAAATTCTTTCATTTCAGTAGATACTTTATCAAAAGTATTAGACCCAAGATAGTTTCCAACAGTGTACGGCAAAATAAAATACCCGTCAGAAAGTCCCTGCATTAGAGCTGAAGCTCCTAGTCGATTTGCTCCATGATCAGAAAAGTTAGCTTCTCCACCAACGAATAAACCTTCTAAATTACTCATTAGGTTATAATCAACCCACAAACCACCCATAGTATAATGAACGGCTGGGTATATTTTCATGGGGACTTCATAGGGATTCTCACCAGTAATTTTCTCATACATTTGAAATAAATTACCGTACTTTTCTTCAATTCTATCTTTTCCTTCACGTTTGATCGCATCAGCAAAATCAAGATAAACAGCAACACCGGTTTTTCCAACACCGCGTCCTTCATCCACTCTAAACTTGGCTTGTCTTGAAGCCACATCTCGTGGAACTAGGTTTCCAAAGCTTGGATAGATCCTCTCTAAATAATAATCACGTTCTTCCACTGGAATTTGATTAGGAGGTCGTTTATCACCTTTCTCTTTAGGCACCCATACACGACCATCATTTCTTAGCGACTCCGACATGAGCGTCAGTTTTGACTGGTGATCTCCTGAAACAGGAATACATGTAGGGTGAATTTGAGTGAAACAAGGGTTCGCAAAATAGGCCCCTTTTTTGTGACATCGCCATGAAGCAGTCACATTAGAGTTCATTGCATTCGTCGATAAATAATAGACGTTCCCATATCCACCTGTACAAACAACCACAACATCGGCAGCATGTTTTTCAATTTGTCCTGTTAGAATATCTCTTGTAATAATTCCTCGAGCTTTACCGTTAACAAGAACAATATCAAGCATCTCTTTACGAGTATGCATCTTCACAGTTCCTTTATTAACCTGTCTCATTAAAGCAGAGTAGGCTCCAAGAAGAAGCTGTTGACCAGTTTGCCCCCTTGCATAGAAAGTTCTTGATACCTGAGCACCACCAAATGATCGGTTCGTTAGCATCCCGCCATACTCACGTGCAAACGGCACACCTTGAGCCACACATTGATCAATAATTAGGTTGGAATTTTGAGCCAACCGATAAACATTGGCCTCTCTTGAACGAAAATCCCCGCCTTTAACAGTGTCATAAAACAAACGATAAACGGAGTCTCCATCGTTTGGATAGTTTTTAGCTGCGTTGATTCCACCTTGAGCTGCAATCGAATGAGCTCTTCTCGCCGAATCTTGGATACAAAAGTTTTCAACATTATATCCCATTTCTCCCATGGATGCTGCTGCAGCTCCACCAGCTAAACCGGTTCCGACAATGATAACTTTGTACTTTCTTCTATTTGCAGGGTTTACAAGCTTCATCTTAAACTTGTGGTTTTCCCACATCTGATCAATGGGTTCGTTTGGTATATTTGAGTTTAAAGACATGTCTTCCTCACCTTACTGAAAAAAATAAACATAAAGAGGTTGAGATATAAATCCACCAGCGACCACAACAGCATATCCAACAGCAAAGCACTTTAATAGTGGTGTATAACGAGGGTGGTTGATTCCAAAAGATTGGAAAACAGACCATGCTCCATGCCTTAAATGGATTCCTAATAAAATTAAACAAATCACATATCCAAAGACATAAGCAGGATTTGCAAATACCTCTATAACGAGCCTATGAAGATCTCGCATTTTCTCACCATCATACTCAATCCAATAATGAGGACCGTACTTAAAAGTAATCAAATGATAAATAATAAAGGCGAGAATCACAGAGCCATGAACAGCCATAGTACGAGACGCTAATGTGGAGCGCTTTTCTTCATTAGCGCCCATTGCATATTTACTAGGCTTTGCTTTCTTATTAGCTAAAGTTAGATTGATCGCTAGAAATACATGAACAAAAAGCGCTGACAAAAGAACGATTTCTGTTCCATAGAGCAGTGCCTTATTGGAAACAATCGCATGACCATACTTGTTAAAAGTCTCTGCTCCAGCAAAGATAAATAAGTTTCCAGCCATATGCCCTGCGACAAAGCCTGTCCATATTAAACCGGCTATGCCCATGATATATTTTTTACCTATCGAAGAACTAAAAAAACCCAATGTTCACCTCTATTTAGACGATATGTTAAAAAACATAAATGTTCAATGAGGTTTGAACGAAAATCAAACCATTCATAAAACTGACTTCATCAATATTTTGCTAATTTAAAACCAATTGAAAATAAATACGACAAAATAATGATTTTTATACTGTGACTCTGCTTTACATTAAGCAAGACTTTTAGGAAAAGTAGGGGCTCTTAACATGAGGTGAATATGAGAATTTTTGTTTGTATAAAACAAGTTCCCGATACAGAAACTCGAATCAAACTAAAATCTGATTCACAAGGGATTGAAACAAATGGTGTAAAATGGGTAATTAATCCTTACGATGAATTCGCCATTGAAGAAGCCATTCGCTTTAAAGAGCAAAACTCCGATGTGCGCGTTACGGCTGTTACCTTAGGTCCCAAAGCTCGCGTTAATAACGCGCTGCTGACTGCTATGGCCATGGGAGCGGATGATTCTATTTTGATTAACACAGATGCCAATTTAGACTCCCTCACAACAGCCAAAGCCCTCGCTGAAGTTATAAAAAAAGAAGGGGACTATTCGTTAGTTTATGCTGGAAAATTAGCCATTGATGGTAATGTTTCAGCTGTCCCATTAATGCTTGCTGAGATTTTAGACATTCCACACGCTTCCGTTGTAGGCAGTACAGAATATAGTAATGATGCTGTCACCGCTGAAAGAGAAGTTGAAGGCGGTACAAAAGAAAAGTTTAAACTGAAACTTCCAGCGATGATTACAGCAAACAAAGGACTTAACAAACCTCGTTTTGCCAGTCTCCCTGGAATTATGAAGGCTAAGAAAAAGCCAATCGTGGAATTCTCCCTTGATGACTGTGGAATCAATGAAGGGCAAACAAAAGTTAAGTTTACTAACTTTGAACTTCCTTCCGAGCGCGCCGCCTGCAAAATGATTGAGGGCGAGTCGGATGCACAAGTTGAAGAACTCGTTAAACTCTTACAAGAAGAAGCCAAAGTACTTTAGGGGAAAATAATGAAAAAAGCTCTCGTCTTTCTTGAAACACATGAAAATAAAGTTAAAAAAAGTAGTCTGGAAGGGCTTTCTGTTCTTTTTGGAAAAGGATTTGAAGTCTTAAGTTGTGCTTTTGGCCAAGGGTCTGATCAATTGGATGAACTGAACCAATGGGGCGTAAAGAAACATTACTTTAACACAGATGAACAGTCACAAAAGTACAACCCAGAACAATACAAAATGGCTATTCAATCTGTCATTGAAAAAGAAAATCCAGAACTCATTATCGCCAGCTCAAATAACTTGGGACGCGATATTTTCCCCCGCCTTGCCGCTAAAAATGACTTTGCTTATATGAGTGATGTTACTGAAATGGAACTTGGCGAGAATGTCGAAGTGAAAAGACCTCTTTATGCTGGCAAATGCACTGCTCAAGTGACTTTCACAGATGACTCGGCAAAAATAATTCTTCTCAGACCCAATCAAATTCGTTTAGCTGAAGCCAATGACTCCTCTCAAACTGAAAATATCAAACTGGATTGGCCTACACCTTCGGCAAACTCTGAAACTGTCTCAATAGAGCAAGGTGAGTCTGAAAAGTTAGACTTAACGGAAGCCGAAGTTATTGTCTCTGGGGGCAGGGGCTTAAAAGAAGCGGAGAACTTCAAGCTTCTACACGACCTTGCTGAACCTATGAACGCTACTGTTGGTGCTTCGCGAGCTGTTGTGGATTTGGGTTGGGTTCCTCACTCTTTACAAGTTGGACAAACAGGTAAAACTGTCGCTCCTAATCTTTATTTCGCAGTTGGAATTTCGGGAGCTATTCAGCATATTGCAGGAATGAGTGGTAGTAAAACCATTGTAGCAATTAACAAAGATGAAAAGGCTCCTATTTTCCAAAGAGCGACTTATGGAATTGTTGGAGATCTATTTGATGTGGTTCCAAAACTAACGGACAAAATTAAATCTATTAAATAAATCCATTAGTTTTTTGCTTAGGCTTCATATTTAGCTAAGCTATAATAATTCAAACAAAACAAGTCAGGATGAATTTCCCTGGCCTACAAACTCAAAGGGAGGTCTCAATGTTCAAAAGGCAAATCCTCCCCTTTATTGCGTTCTTATTTTATAAATCTCTCCAGTTAACTTGGAAAATTAAGATCGTTGAAGCTCCCCTTGTTCAACAGTGGCGTAAAAAGGGGCAACCTTTCCTTATTGCCCATTGGCATGGGGACGAGTTAGGAATTTTACATCTATTAAAAGAATATCATGTGGCTTGTATTATATCGACGAGCGCTGACGGAGACATTATGAATAAAGCCGTCAAACTTCTTGGTGGTGAAACCGTACGAGGTTCTTCAACTCGCGGTGGTGTTGGTGCATTGAAAGGAATTATTGGTTTAAAAAATAAGGGCTGGAATCCAAGCGTCGCAGTTGATGGCCCTAAGGGGCCTATTTATGAAGTTAAGCCTGGGATTTTTCAAATTTCAAGACTCGCCAAACTTCCCATTGTTCCCATTTCATACCATGCCAGTCGTTTTAAGATTTTTGAAAAATCATGGAACAAAACCCGCCTACCACTTCCTTTTTCCACTGTGGTTATAGAATGGGGTGAGCCACTACCCATGGTTTCAAAAGATATTGACCCTAAGTCCCCAGAATTGGCAGAACAGTTAAAAAATACCATCAATCGAGTTAAAAAAAATTGTGAAGAAAGAATCACTTGAAAGAAAGTCATTTGAGCTATTTTGTGATAAAAGGGTCTCTTGATCGCACTTTCTCACGGGAGGCCCATTGGAAGACATTTTATCTCCTGAACGTAGGATAACTCGTTATTTTTTAACTACTTGTGTTTTTATGCTCATTGGAATCACGGGAACAATAAGTCACGCACGCTTGTTAGAAAAAATATACGCCGTTGTTAATGGAAAAACAATTACACTCTCTGAAATCAAAGAATATCAAGATAAACTAAAAAGTGGTGGTTTTTTAAACGATCTTTTATTTTCAGACCCTGAAGTTCGTCAAAAGGCGCTGACTGACAGAGACTACTTAATCAAACTTTTGATTGATGAAAAAATTATCGACTTTGCAATTCAAGAAAATGGTTTCCTCGTTACAGAAGAGAGGGTTACTAAGGAAATTAGTACTATCGCTGATAGACAAAATATGTCTATAAAACAATTACGCGAGACCCTTGAAGGGCAAGGTGTCGATTACGAAGATTACCGATCTTTTGTTAAAGATGGCATTGAAAGACAACAGCTGGTTGAAAAAGAAATTACGAGTAAAATCAAAATTTCAGAGCAAGATATTGTTAGCCACTACCTTTCAAATAATAAATCAAGTAGTTCGCAAATTTTTGAATTTCATATAGCACATATACTTCTTCAAAGCTCTGAGGAAGCAAAAGAAATTCAAAATAAGTTAAAAAGTGGTTCTAACTATGAAACCTTAGTCAAAGAACACAGTACTGATGACGATACTAAAAATACCGGTGGGAAGTTTGGTAAATTCAAGTCAGGGGAAATGATTGCTTCTATTGAAAAAGCTATAGAGAAACTTAATATTGGAGAAACATCTGTAACTGTTAAAACCCCTATGGGATACCATATTTTTAAAATACTCGATAAAAAATTAGTTAAAGATCCTGCTATAGAAAGACAAAAACAGCAAATTTATCAAAAATTGATGGCCGAAGCTTTTAAAGAACAACTACAGTTTTGGCTATCTCAAAAACGTAAAGATGCAATAATTCAAATTAATAAAACATGATAAAAAGATTTTCTAAAATAGCAATAACAACGGGTGACTCCGATGGAATAGGTACTGAAATTGCCTCGAAAGCGCTTTATAACTTAAGGCCCAAAAGAGGAGTTCAGTTTTATTTATGGCGTTCAGCTAACACCACCAAACGTGATCTCAGAAAAATTGATCGCTATTTTAAGAGGAAAACAGTCAGCTCTTGGCCGGAAGCTTTAAGAACACCGCCAGATTTCTACAAAACTTTGATTGATATTGAAAGCCCCCTTCCACCCGCTCAGTGGGTGGAGCTTATGGCAAAAGCTGGTATGTCAAAATCAATTGATGCTTTAGTAACAGCTCCGTTATCAAAAACTGAAATCATTAATTCTGGTTTTAAAGACAATGGTCATACTGACATTCTAAAAAGAATTTCAAAAACTAAAGATGTCTACATGTGCTTTTTAGGTAATGATTTCAACGTAACACTTCTCACGGGTCATTTATCAATAAAAAAAGCCTATGATCGTATCACTGAAGATAATCTTAAAAAATGTATTCAACTCACAAAGAAAATGGCTCAGAAACTTCCTACCAACAAAAAACTCAAGCCCATTGCTTTGGTCGGTTGCAACCCTCACGCAGGAGAACAAGGAGTGATCGACTCTAAAGAACAAAATCTTTATTCTCCACTTATTAAAAAATTGAATACTAAAAAAGTCATTATTGATGGTCCTTTGGTTCCTGATGTTTGTTTCCAAGAAAGTATCAGAAAAAAGTATAGTTTCTATATTGCAAGTTATCATGACCAGGGTCTAATTCCATTTAAGATGGTCCATGGAACACATTCTGGCGTACAATATTCCTTAGGACTGCCATTTGTTAGAACAAGTGTTGATCACGGTACAGCCAAAGATATTTTTGGAAAAAACAAAGCTGATAGCCGTTCAATGGAAAACGCAATTAAAATAGCAATTAAACTAATAAAAGATAAACCAATAACGTGGTGATGTATGCATAAAGAACATATTTTTAGAGAGTACGATATTCGTGGTGTTTATAACAAAGACTTTGATACAGAATTTGCTAAAGAACTAGGTCAAGCCTATAGTTCATTTTTAAAAAGCAAGATCAACAAAGTTCCTGTCGTTAGTGTTGGTTATGATGCTAGACTTTCTAGCCCTGAAATCGTTGAGAGTCTTACCAAAGGTTTCCAGATGTCTGGTGTGAATGTCATTAACTTAGGCTTGATCACGACACCAATGTCATACTTTTCTATGTTTTCATTAAGTGTTGATGGTGGAATCATGGTCACGGGCTCACATAACCCTCCCGAGTACAATGGGTTTAAAATCTCTATGGGGAAAACCACAATTTTTGGAGATCAAATTCAAGAATTAAAGTCTTTCTTAGAAAACAAAAATTTCATTTCTGGGGAAGGGTCTGTGGAAAACCTTGATATCTCAGATCAGTACGTTGAACGTTACAAAAAAGAGTTCTCAGATTTAAAACCTATTACTGTTTGTCTCGACTGTGGGAATGGCGCGGCAGGCTCTATTGTGAGAAAACTTTATGAATCCGTTGGACTTAAACCAACTATTTTATTTGAAAAACCTGATGGTCACTTCCCAAACCACCATCCTGATCCAACCGTTGAAGAAAATATGGATGACCTAAAAAAAGCGGTGAAAGATCATTCCGCCGCTATTGGCATAGGGTTTGATGGTGATGCTGACCGTATTGGTATTGTTGACGAAAAGGGACGTTTTATTCTTGGTGATGAAATCATGATGATCATTGCTCGTGATATTCTCGAAAGCCACCCTGGTGCAAAAATTATTGGTGATGTAAAGTGTTCGGATAGACTTTATCTAGACATTGATAAACAAGGTGGACAGTCTATAATGTGGAAAACCGGCCACAGTTTAATTAAAAATAAAATTAAACAAGAAGGCGCCCCTTTTGGTGGTGAGTTGAGTGGCCATATCTTTTTTGCTGATAGGAACTATGGCTTCGATGATGCACCCTATGCTGGCTTACGCTTAATTGAAATTTTAAGTAAAACAGGAAAAACAATTGATCAGTTGCTTGAAGGTATTCCGAAAAGTTTTAGTACACCAGAAATTCGCTTAGAAACTTCTGAGGAAAATAAAATTCTACTCGTTAAAAAATTGCAGGATCATTTTAAGAATAATAAAAATGAGATCGAAGTTAATACAATAGATGGTGTCCGTGTCAGTTTTAAAAATGGTTGGGCTCTTGTGCGATCCTCTAATACTCAACCTGTAATTACTATTCGCTTTGAATCTGATAGCCAAGAAGGTCTCAATAAAATTCAACATGACATGATGGAGTTGGTTAATCCTTTATTATGAATCATAAAATCGTAGTCCGCGGAGCTCGTGAGCATAATTTAAAAAATATAAACGTTGAGATTGAGAAAAATGCTCTCACTGTAATTACCGGCCTATCTGGAAGTGGTAAATCAAGCCTTGCTTTCGACACAATTTATGCTGAAGGACAAAGACGATTTATAGATAGCTTATCAACTTATGCTCGAAATTTTCTAATGCAGTTGAATAAACCTGATGTCGACTCTATTCAGGGTTTATGCCCCTCCATTGCTATTGATCAAAAAACAATTGGTCACAGCCCTCGCTCTACCGTAGGAACGATCACTGAAGTATACGATTATTTACGATTACTATACTCAAAAGTGGGACTTCCTTTATGCCCAACTCATAAAATTCCAGTGGAAGGACAATCTTTAGAGCAAATAAAAATAGACATCTTAAAGCACTTTAAAAATGAAAAGGCTATTTTATTGGCCCCTGTTGCAAAAGGAAAGAAGGGCGAGTTCAAAAAAGAAATTGAAAATTGGATGAGTGCCGGTTTTTTACAAGCCAAGATTGATGGGCAATGGGTTTACTTAGAAAGTGTTAAGGGGCTAAAGAAAACTCACCGTCACGATATCGATCTTGTTATGGACAAGCTCAGTTTAGTTGAATCCGATAAATTAGACCTTCGACTTTCTCAAGCTATTTCTTCTGCTGTTACGCTTACGGATGGTTTGGTTGTTGTTGAAACAAAATCGGGATCGCGTAGAAATTTTTCAACACGTTTTGCATGCCCTGAGTGTGGCTATTCTTTTTCCAATATTGACCCTTTATTATTTAGTTTTAACAACCCAAAAGGTGCCTGTGAAAGCTGCAATGGACTTGGTACAGAAGATATTTATGAGTATGAAGTTTCTGAATATGTTCCAGGCTCAGGACAATCAAAAAGCCTCGATTGGAAAATTGACTCTGAAAATCCAGATATGGATTGGAAGGACGCCTCTGCATGCCAAGACTGTCATGGTTCAGGGCTCAAAGAGGCCGCTTTAAGTGTTTATATTGAAGACAAGAATATTTTTGATCTTAGTAAAATGTCGATTTCAAAACTGCGAGAGTTTTTTAGCACTATTAAAGTCAATGACTTAAAAACTGAAATAGCGGATCAAATTATTCCTGAAATTAACTCACGCCTGCAGTATCTAGAAAAAGTGGGCACAGGTTATCTTTCGTTATCCCGTCGCTCAAAAACTCTATCTGGAGGAGAGGCCCAAAGAATACGATTGGCCTCGCAAGTTGGAACTCCACTAGTAGGAGTTCTCTATGTTCTTGATGAACCTAGCATTGGACTTCACCCCAGAGACCATGCCAACGTCCTTTCTGTTTTAGAGGAAATTAAAAAACGAGGAAATACCATTATTGTTGTCGAACATGACGAAGACACAATTAAAGCCGCTGATCATATTATAGATATAGGTCCAAAAGCAGGAAGACTTGGTGGAGAACTTATTTTTAGTGGACCTATTAATGAGCTTTTAAAAAACGATGGACTAACAAGTCAATACTTAACTGGTAGAAAATCTATACCACTACCTAACAAGAGACGAGCTGGTTCTGGGAAATCTTTAACACTATCTGAAGCGAGTGGGAATAACCTAAAAAAGTTAACAGTCGATTTTCCTTTAGAAACTTTAATTGGAGTGACTGGTGTTTCTGGGAGCGGAAAAAGTACTCTTATTATGGACACTCTCTATAAAAGTCTCGCAAATCAATTTTTAAAACGTTCTTTTATCAGCTCTCCTTATAAAATGATAGAAGGCACAGAAGAGCTTGATAGTATTATTCAAATCAATCAAAAACCTATTGGAAGAACTCCACGGTCTTGTCCCGCTACATATGTAGGACTTTTTCCACTTATTAGAAACCTTTTTACTCATTTACCAGAATCAAAGATTCGTGGCTACGAAGCAGGGCGCTTTAGTTTCAATGTTAAAGGTGGGCGTTGTGAGGCTTGCCAGGGGGCTGGTGTTTCAAAAGTGCAGATGCAATTCCTCTCTGACGTTTATGTAAAGTGTGACATTTGCCAAGGCCGCCGGTACAACCCAGAAACACTCCTTGTTAAATACAAGGGTAAAAACATCCATGATGTACTTTCTATGTCGGTTGAGGAAGCTTTTGACTTCTTTGAGAATCACAAGCCTATTCGTCGGAAACTTGAAACCTTGATGAAGGTTGGACTGAACTATATTACTCTTGGCCAGAACTCCACAACACTTTCAGGTGGTGAAGCTCAAAGAGTGAAACTGAGTCGAGAGCTTTCTAAGTCAACAAAGGGTCACACTATTTATATTCTTGATGAACCCACGACAGGGCTTCATGTACATGATGTTGCAAAACTCATTGAACTTCTTAATGAACTTGTGGATAGAAAAAATACTGTTATTGTTGTTGAGCACAATTTAGATGTTATTAAATCTTGCGACTATCTTATCGATCTTGGCCCCGAAGGTGGTGAAGACGGAGGACATCTTGTTTATTCAGGTGTTACAGATGGCATTGTTAAATGTAAAAAAAGTTTAACAGGTCAGTTTTTAAAAGAAATTCTCCCAAAATAGATAAAGGAATCTTTCATGAAAAAACTTTTTCAACAACATATCGAACAGGCTCTAACAAATACTTATAATATTTTAGAAAAATTAAAAATTGACTCTTTACTCATCGCTAGTGGTTCCCTTGATTACTTTTTCCTCGATGACCAACCGAAGTCATTTCGACCCAACCCTCATTTTTTATACTTTTGCCCAGACATGAATCCTGGTCACTTTATACACTTAAAAAATAATTCCGAAAAACCCAATTTATACTTTTATATGCCTGACGACTTTTGGCATGAAGTCTCTTCTTTGAAGGGTGATTTTTGGGAGGACTCATTCAATATTAACGTTATTCGTGACCCTAAAGATGTTTGGAGTTTAATTAAAATCACAGGTGATAATAATTTCATAATTTCAGAATCACATTCCCACGTAATCGAGAATGGCTTCAAACCAGCTACTGATAATTTATTAAACTTTCTAAATTGGAATCGCTGTTCAAAAAGTGATTATGAAATTGAATGCATGAGAGAAGCAAATAAAAAAGCCTCATATGGTCATATAGCGGCTAAAGCTGCTTTTTTTGAAGGTAAAAATGAACTTGATATTTATCACTCGTATTTACTATCTTCTAACCAAAGAGAAGCTGACTTACCATACGGAAATATTATAGCCCTTGATAAAAATACAGCGATATTACATTATCAAGCTCCGAAGAATGGACCCAGCGGAAAAACCTTTCTAATCGATGCGGGAGCTCGATACAATGGCTATTGCTCTGATATTACTAGAACGTATTGTTCTCAAGATACCCCCCAAGAATTCAAAGATTTACTTGCTTTGATTGATAAAGCTCAAAAAGAGCAGTGTGCAGCGCTCTGTCCAGGCAAAAGTTATGTTGATATACACCGTATGGCCTATGAAAGTGTTTCAGAGGCATTGATCAATATTGGTGTTATTGAGTGCTCCAAAGAACAATCTTTAGAATTAGATATACCCTTTGCATTTTTTCCCCATGGAGTTGGCCATCCCATAGGATTACAAGTTCATGATGTTACAGGAAAGCAGATAAGTGGCTCAGGGCAAGTTGCTGAACAACCAAAAAAATTCCCATACCTTAGAACATTGAGAACCATTCAAGTAAATGATGCTCTCACAATAGAGCCTGGTGTTTATTTTATTCCTCTACTTCTTCAAAAATTGAAAGAGGATCACAATAAATCAAAATGCCTTAATTGGGATAAAATCGAAAAACTAATTCCTTTTGGTGGAATTAGAATTGAAGATGATGTCATTGTCAGAGCAAATGGGATAGAGAACCTAACAAGGCCGTTTCTTCCATAGCGATTCTCTATTTTGAATAACTAAAAATGGATACTTATCATTTAAAAAAATGAGAGAAATTATTTATCTGAATTCTGAGAGAATAATATATAAGAAAAAATTTATGAAACTTTTTTCATTAATTTTTCACTCACTGTGATCTCCCAACTCAATGTATTTCTAATAAAAAAAGCAACATATTTATCTATATGCTCTTTAGGTAAATACAAAGTGTTGTAATCATCTTCTGTATGTCTTTTCACTTGTTTTAAACTAAGAGAACGACCTTCTTTAAGGTAACGAACAAATTTTTTATTTTTAGGCAAATAAATAAAGGCATCAAATGTAACTGGTGTCTGAGGAGGAATTGATTTTATATCAACATCAAACATTTCTGGTAATGCCGACTCACTATAAGAAGGCTTAACCGTTTCTCTTGAAAGAAAAATAACATTTTGCTGATTACCAACATCATCAGTAAAGTTAATAGAAAAATCAGCAAAGTTTTTAACAACATCCTGATACTTTTCCACACTTAAGGATATGGGATATTCTTTACTGATATCGCAACTTATATTATTTTTCTTAAGATTTTCAATAACCGCCGCTCTAAAATCATCAACAAGTTCTTCGGTACCCAATTCAGCTGTGGTCGCTAGTACAATGATACCTTTAAATGAGCCTGACTCCACAATAAATGTAGATAAAAATTTAACTGAGAATGCTTGGTATTTTTCTGTTTCCCGCGAAAGGTAAGCAATTTGTAAACCTAGCTCACAGCTGCTTTTCAAAATATTTTTCTTTTTAATATTTTCTGCTTTTTCTTTTTCTTTCTCTTTTTTGCGCTTTTCTCTATCGATAGATTTTTTATCTGATATTTTAATTTCACCAAAAGACTTCTCGTCTTTGTCTTTGTCTTTGTCTTTGTCTTTGTCTTTGTCTAAAGAATTTTCGGTATTCTGCTCTTGTTGATCAAGAGAATCTTTGTTTTGTGGCTCGCTTTCTTTTCTTTTCTTTTCTTCATTTTTTTGAGTTAAATTTTCAAGTTCAGCCAAAAGATTTCCTATTCCGCTCTCTTGTTCATTCTCCTTATTATTTAATTCTGGGTCATTTGACTTTTCTTCTTTAGTCTTCTGCTGATTATTTTCTTTCTCTTTATGATTTTGTTTTCGATCTTTATTTTCATTTTTAGTTTGTTCTTTATCTATGTCTATAGAATTGTCCTTATTTTTTTTAAGCTCTTCTTCTTTTGAATCTTTACTTTTTATGCCAGACTTATACTGCCCCTCTTCAACGCTCCCAGTATCTCTTTCTACTGGAGAGGAGCTGGTGACCTCATTGTTCTTTTTTAGACTATTAGCTTCACTAGACTCCGAAACATTTTTGTTATCATTACTGCCTAGACCAGAACCCTCTTTATCATCATTTCTTTTAATAGAGCGAACATCTCTTTGTTCAACACTGGGTTTATTAATTAATTCACTAGTTCTTTTAGAGTTTTCAGTCTTATCTAAGCTATCCTTTTCATTTTGAGTAATCTCATCTGAATCATTACCACTTAATGCCGACAACAACGAATTTAACCCTGCTTGATCTTCTTTATTTTCTTTACTCAAACTTCCTTTTAAATGAATGGAATCATTTTTTTTACTTTCATAGCCACCCAACTCTTTTCCACCATCTTCATTTTCTTCAGATTGTTGCAAAATGTTCGCAATTCTCATCCATAAATTTTGCGCTGATAATACTCCCTGTATTTTATAATCAGCTGTTGATGCAGAAAGAAGTTTATCTGATTTATAATCATACTTTTCAATGAATGAAAATACGGGGATGTTCATTGCCATTTTAAATATTTTAGGAAACTTTGGTGTACTTTTATGTGGAAAGGCAACGTTGATGCCTACCATTTCTGGTTTTTCACTCATACAGAATTTTAGAAATTCATTAAGATTAGAAAAAGAATGAATTTGAGTCGGGTGTTCACTATTCACCCTTTCACAAATTTTATTTAAGTGTTTAAGGTCGCTCCCTAAAAGAGCCACTTTTATTTCTTTTTCCATATGCCTTTATCGGCATAGAAAATATTTAACCTTACGTTTTTCCTGAGTATTTTCAGAAAACACACAAGTAAATAGACTTTTAGGCAGGTCTTTTTTTAGCCAAATAATAATAATAGAATAAAATGATTCTTATTAAGTCAGAATTAGATAACTATAAAAGCCGACCTAGACCTTAATCCTAAGAAAGGACTGCCTCTCAATTAGTAGAGAACAACAAAAAAGTGGAAAAAGTCTGATTAAAAACAGAAGGCCTACTTAGAGAAAGCAGGCCCATAATGAGAGGCTTCTTTATTGAAGAAGCCTTACGTCTCAATAAAGTTTTAGGTTATTGACCTAATACTCCACCAATTGAGTTTCCAAGTCCACTTGTTACAAGGAAAGAGAAAATAACGAGTGATTCCATAAGAGCCAATGAAAGTACAAGAGGTACGAACATCTTTCCACCAGCTGATGGGTTTCTAGCAATTCCTTCAAGAGCCGCAGCAGCCGCTTTACCTTGACCAGAAGCCGCTCCAAATGCAGCCAAACCAACACCAAGACCAGCACCAAGACCGATAAGACCTAGGAAAGAAGCATCAGTCACTTCACCTAAAGCAAATCCAGCCCCTTCAGCAGCAAGAGCTTGAGTAGAAAAGAAAATCAACCCTAAAGTCATTGCGATTTTGTTATAAATTTTCATCGAAGTTTCTCCTTTTTATTAATGATCATCGTGAGGTTGAGCCATCATGACATAAGTCATAGACAACAGGGTAAATACAAACGCCTGGATAAAACAAACAAGTAATCCAAGGGCATAAAATACAATAGGAACAAAATAGACAAATGGTGCAGGAAGTAACTCTAAAAAGACTCCAACGACTGCGTGGTCACCTGTCATGTTTCCAGCCAACCTTAATCCTAAACTAACTGGACGGAAAGCATGAGAAAGAAGTTCAATAGGGATAAGAACGGGCCAAAGTAATATAAAACTTAATGGTAAATGACCAACGAAGTCTTCGTAATACTTAATTCCTCTTTGGCTTATACCTACGAAATGGTAAGTAATAAAAGAAAAAATACCAACAGCAAAAGTCGTATTGAAGTTATCTGTCGGAGGAGTCATTCCTGGTAACAAACCAACTATATTATTTACAAGTATAAATAGAAAAATAGAGGCAAATAAAGGAACATAAACCAAGTTACCTTTGCCTAAAACTGTATCTGTTAAACTAACAATAAACTCAGTTAGAACTTCAAAAACACCTTTTAGGGAGAATCTTCCAGCAGGTACGATGGCCTTTTCTCCATTTCCTAACGCCATTCGGCCAGCAATAGAAAAAAGAATGAGACCAGCTGTCACAACCACAGCTGTTGCAACATGATGGTTATGATGGTCGACTCCAGGAATCATCTGAGTAAAGTTAAAATGAGATGCCGACAACGTTATATCCTATTCTTTATGTGTAAATGACCAAACAAATGAGCCTAAAATCAAAGGTAGTAATCCCAGCGAAAAGGAAACCGATGATATACGGTATATCGTGGTCATTTTGTATACTAACAAAATTAAAATAGGCCACTTGAATACAATGACACCAATAAGTAACGCAATGTTTTTTTTCAAAAAAAACAAATAAACAGCAATGCCAATACTAACCAAACTAATCCAAACTAAAATTTGAGAAATCACAAAACTCGTCTTATCAATGGGTGTGCTAACGCACAATATTAGCACTGTTGCAAAAAAACTACAGATTCCTTGATAGAGAAAGAACTGGGTTAAACTATTTTGATCTTTTTTCAAAGTAAATATAGGCATGGATAGTCCATATCACTAATGAGATAGCAAATAACACTGTCAGTGTAAGAGTTTCATTAAAATGGAAATATTGAGCTATGCCTTTATGAATAAAGTAACTCAAAAAATAGAGGCTTGAAAGTTCAAGCCCCAAAGCTAAACCTGCTTTTATATCCATCGTCTAATTAATTGGAGTCGATAGGAGCTTCTGGGTTCCCACCTTCTTCATCGTCCTCATCGTGTATTAAAGCAACTCCAGTGACATACTCTCCCGATTTAAGTGAAATCAGTCGAACCCCCTGAGTGTTACGACTCATTTGCGAAACTCCACTACAAGACATTCTAATGGTTTGTCCTTGATCTGTTGTAATTACAATATCATCCGTATCAATAACTCCACGAGCTGTTACGACCTTTCCAAGTTTTTCTGTGGATTTTTGAGTGATTATTCCAGAACCACCTCGTCCTTGAGTTCGGTACTCACCAACCGGAACTCTTTTTCCATATCCACCAGCTGTACAGATTAAAAGATCCAATTTTGAATCCTTTGGTAATACCTCAAGACCAACAACATGATCTCCTTTTGCAAGAGTTATGGCTTTAACTCCTCTTGCGGTTCTACCCATTGCTCGAACATCACCTTCATCAAAACGTATAGATTGACCATTTTCAGTAACAGCAAGAAAGTTACATTTTCCATCACTAATCTTGGCTTGTAATAACTCATCTTCTAAATCTGTAGTTAAAGCTATTATTCCAGAAGGACGTGGTCTTGCAAAAGCACTTAATGGTGTTTTCTTGATGATTCCGTTTTTAGTAATCATTACCACAAATTTATCATCTTGAAACTCTGTAACAGGGAGTACGGCTTGTACTGTTTCTTTATTGATATCTATAACATTAACAACAGCTTTTCCTTTAGAGGTTCGACTTCCAAGAGGAAGCTTATGAACTTTTGTCCAATAAACTTTTCCTTTATCTGTGAAAACTAATAAAGAAGTTTTTGTTTCTGCTACAAAAATTGTTGTTACAAAATCTTCTTCTCTCGCAGAGCCCTTAACTCCTTTACCACCCCTTTTTTGTTGTTTGTACTGCTCTAAAGGAATTCTTTTAATGTAACCGGCTTCTGTAAGAGTTACCACCATAGTTTCTTGAGCAATTAAATCTTCATCATCAATTTCATCATCATCGGAGGAGAGCTTTGTTCGTCTTTCATCAGCATATTTTTCTTTAATCTCAACTAGTTCTTCTTTAATGATATTATAAATTTTTGAAACATCTTTAAGTACAGCTCTCAACCAGTCAATTTTTTCTCTTAACTCTTTTATTTCGTCGATAATCTTTTGTTTTTCTAAACCAGTTAAACGAGAGAGTTTCATATCAAGAATAGCTTGGGCCTGTCTCTCTGTGAACTGAAACTGATCCATTAATGCTATACGAGCTTCCGCTGTTTCTTTTGAAGCACGAATTGTAGCAACAATTGCGTCAATGTTATCAAGTGCTTTTTTCAAACCTTCTAAGATATGTGCACGAGCTTCTGCTTTTTTAAGTTCATAAAGACATCTCTTTGTAACAATATCTTTCCTATGAAGAATAAAAGCTTGTAGTGCACTTTTTAAGTCAAAGGTTTTAGGTTGATTTCTCGCATCCAATGCTAACATGCGGATTCCAAAACTCACTTGCATCTGTGTAAACTTATAAAGCCTATTTAAAATAACATTGGCATTTTCATTTTTCTTTAAGACGATTACAATTTGCATACCTTCACGACTTGATTCATCGCGAATATCTGAAATTCCTTCTACTTTTTTATCTCTAACAAGATCAGCAATACTTTCTATGAGTCGTGCTTTATTCACTTGATAAGGTAATTCAGTGATATGTATTTCCTCTTTATCATTCTTCTTTTGAATAATTTCAGAAACAGCTTTTACTTTAATAATTCCATGGCCTTTTTTATAAGCTTTAAGAATCCCCTGTCTTCCAGTAATAATACCTGCTGTTGGAAAATCAGGGCCAGGAATAATTTCAATAAGGTCATCAAGAGATAAATGAGGATTATCTATAAGCGCTACACAACCATCAATAACTTCTCCTAAATTGTGAGGAGGTATATTTGTAGCCATACCTACGGCAATACCAGAAGAACCATTAACAAGAAGGTTCGGAAACTTTGCCGGCAATACAGACGGAATCATTAATGAATCATCGTAGTTTGGTTGAAAAGGAACTGTCTCTTTTTCAATATCTTCAAGAAGAGCCTCTGCTAAACGAGTCATTCTTACTTCGGTATAACGTTGGGCTGCCGGACTGTCACCATCAATAGAGCCAAAGTTTCCTTGCCCATCAACAAGTGGATAACGAAGGGAAAAGTCTTGCGCCATTCTCACCATAGTGTCATAGGCGGCAGTGTCTCCATGCGGGTGATATTTACCGATGACATCCCCAACAACACGAGCTGATTTTTTATAGGGCTTATCATGAGTGTTTCTTAAATCATGCATTGCATAGAGTATTCTTCTATGAACTGGCTTCAAACCATCACGAATATCAGGGAGAGCTCGCCCAACAATAACACTCATAGAGTATTGAAGGTAAGCATCCTTCATTTCTTTATTAATATCTATTTGGGAAATATTTTCGTTTATAACTTCACTCATAACACATCCTAAACATCAAGTTCTTTAACAGAAAGAGCATTGTCTGAAATAAAATTCTTTCTTGGTTCAACACTTTCACCCATTAAGACGCTAAATATTTCGTCTGCTGCCATTGCATCATCAATAGTCACTTGTAACAAATGTCTATTAACTGGATTAAGAGTTGTTTCCCATAATTGCTCAGGATTCATCTCTCCCAAACCTTTGTATCGTTGAATATAGGCCCCTTTTCGACCTAATTCCATAAAGTAATCATAGAAACTACCGTAATCATAAAAGCTCTCTTGTGATTTTTCATTATCAATAACTATAGGTAACTTAAGTGTTTGATTCAGTTTATCCCAAAGCAACCATACCTGTTTCCAATCAGAGGCATCAATCTTCTTTCTATTCAAAATATTTTCTTGATAATGTCCAAATCGACTTGTTCTAAAAATAACTTCATCCGGAGTATGAGATACAAGCTCTACATCCGTGATAGAGTAATGAACTTCTTCAGAAATTTTATCCTTTAATCCTTGAACAAGTTTTTCACTCTCAGCTTTATTTGATAACAATGTTTCGATTTTTAATTGGCTTCTTAATAGATACTTTATGAGATCTGGTTCCATCACATGAGAATGGGATTTTAAAAGATTATTAAACTTTAATGCATCCATGATGAATTGACGAAATTGTGAATCTGTTGGGTCTTTATACCCTTCTACCTTGAGATTCATTAAAGTATTGTCTAATAAAAACTCTGTTAAATGTTTTTCATCCTTAAGATAAATTTCATCCTTACCTTTTTTATATCGGTATAGAGGAGGTTGCGCTATGTATACATATCCTCTTTCTACTATTTCAGGCATTTGTCTAAAGAAAAAAGTAAGAAGAAGTGTTCTGATATGAGATCCATCGACATCCGCATCCGTCATAATTATTATTTTATGATATCGAACTTTATCAGGATTCATGTCGTTTTTACCAATTCCTGCACCAAACGCAGAAATCATCATTTTAATCTCTTCATTAGAAAGCATTTTATCGAATCGAGCTTTTTCAACATTTAAAATCTTACCTCTTAAAGGCAAGACAGCTTGTGTTCTTCTGTCTCGTGCTTGCTTAGCAGAACCTCCCGCAGAGTCTCCCTCAACCAGATAAATTTCACATAAAGAGGGATCTTTTTCTTGGCAATCAGCCATTTTCCCAGGAAGAGAATGTGAATCGAGAGCTGACTTTCTTCGAGTTAATTCTCTAGCTTTTCTTGCCGCTAAACGAGCTCTCGCAGAATCAACACATTTTCCAACAATGGCTTTTCCTGCTGTTGGATTTCTATCAAGCCAATCAGCCAATTTTTCATTTACAAGGGATTCAACAATTCCTTTAACTTCATTATTACCTAACTTTGTTTTGGTCTGTCCCTCAAATTGTGGCTCAGGAACCTTAACACTTATTACGGCTGCTAAACCTTCTCGAATGTCATCTCCATCAAGATTGGCTTTTAAATTTTTTAATAGGTTTTTATTTTGTGCATAGGCATTAGTGGTTCGAGTAAGTGCACCTCGGAAACCTACAAGATGACTTCCACCTTCATGAGTATTAATGTTATTACAATAAGTGTGGATATGTTCTGAATAAGAATCATTCCACTGCATTGCAATCTCAACATCCACCCCTTCTTTATTTCCAGAAAAGTAAACAACATCATTATGCAGAGGTTTCTTATTTGCATTAATATGGCCAATAAACTCTTTTATACCTTCAGAATATTGGAATTCTGATTTTTTCTCTGAATCCGCTCTTTCGTCTGTGAGTTCAAAATGAAGACCTGCATTTAAAAAAGCCATCTCTCTAAAACGATTGGATAATGTTTCAAAACTAAATGCTAATCCTTCCGCCTTAAATATTTCTGTATCAGGTTTAAATGTAACTTTAGTTCCAGTAACATCTGTCGCTCCTGCTTCTACTAACTCACCTAGAACTTTGCCTTTTTCATAGTTTTGTTTCCAAATCTTGCCATCACGATGAACTTCAACATGACAAAAGGAAGACAAAGCATTCACAACAGAAGCTCCTACACCATGAAGTCCACCAGAAACTTTGTAGGTATCTTTATCAAATTTTCCACCAGCGTGAAGAACTGTAAAAACAACTTCCATCGCTGACTTACCACTTTTATGTTTTGCAACAGGAATTCCACGCCCATTATCTTGGATTGTTATGCTCTCATCGTTATGAATATTTATTTTTATATTTGAACAATGACCTGCTAATGCTTCATCAACAGCATTATCCACAATTTCATAAACCAAGTGGTGATAACCTCGAATACCTGTATCACCTATATACATTCCTGGTCTTTTTCTTACTGCCTCTAGTCCTTCTAGGACTTGAATTGAATCAGCGTCATACTTTTTTTTGTTTTCCATTGCTTTATCCACAACCACTTCCTGATTTTCAGACACTCAGGCCTCCCGTAAGTACCTCTGCTTTGCTTTTTTCACGCACAAAATACCCATCTTTAACTAAAAAAACTGACGAGGCTACTTTTTCAGGCACCCACGTCGCATCTGTTGTTGTTAGTAAAATTTGGGCTTCCGTTGATAACAAATAATTCAAAAACCTCTTTTGTTTCTCCCTATCAAGTTCTGACAACACATCATCGAGAAGCAAGATTGGAAAATCTTTGTGAGCCCTAAAATGTAGTTTTGTTTGGGCCATTTTGAAAGCTAAGATTATAGCCCTTTGTTGCCCTTGTGAACAGTAAAATCGAGCTTCTTCGCCGTTAAAATTGAATTGTATATCGTGCTTATGGGGGCCGACCAAACACAGGCCAGAAGCCAATTCTCGGTCCTTTAGCTCAACCCATCTTTTATACATAGCATTACGGATCTCTTCTTTTTTATAACTCTTTAAAGAGTGGCCGGAAGCTATGTAGCTTATTGAAATATTACCATAATGTTCATCCATTATTTTTAAAAATTCTTCCAATAAAAGAGGTTGTATTTCTTCAATTCCAGCAAGCCTCAAAAAAGTAAGTTCAGTTCCTATTTCAAAAAGCATTTTAGAGAGTGTTTCATACAACTTAAGATCTTCATTGTTTTCTCTTTTTTGATCTTTCATCCTTTTTAGAAGAACACTTTTTTGTTTTACTATTTTTTTATATTTATAATTTAGTTTTCCAAAATCTGGGTACAAACTTGTGCATAACTGATCAATGAGGTCTCTTCTTTTTTGGGATGAGTCTTTTACGATAAGTAAACTTTCGGGTGAAAATAGTAGGTTTGGAAAGTTCTGTTTTAAATAGTGTGTAGTTTTAGGCTTATCATTAACAGTTAACACTTTTTTATTGGCTGATGCGCTCAATTCAATTTTAAAATCCAGCTCTTTTTTTAAAACACGAGCCCTCAAAAAAAAGCCTAAATTACTGTTTTTATTTATAAAGTCTTGAATCCCACCACTTCTAAAAGAGTTTCCAGAAGTCAGTAGATGAATCGCTTCAACTAGGTTTGTTTTACCTTGGCCATTTTGACCAAGAAAAATATTTAAACCCGGTGATAGCTCTAAATACTCCGTTTTTAGATTACGGAAATTTCTCAGGCCAAGCTGATGTAAAATCATATACGCATTGGCATGACGACACAGGTGTAATCAGAATCATTTTCTGGTCGAATAAGTCCCGGAGATAGTTGACCGTCTAATTCCAAACTCAATTTATCATCACTAAAACTATTTAAAATATCCAAAATATATTTAGCATTGAATCCGATTTTTAAATCTTCCCCAGAGTATTCCACATCAATTTCTTCTTTTGCATCTCCTAGCTCTGGATTATTGGAACTAATTTCCATTTTCCCTTTAGCAAGTGCAATTGTAACACCTTTCGATTTTTGATTTGAAAGAAGAGAAACTCTTTTTATTGAACTGAGTAATGACTCTCGGTTTATTGAAGCCGTTTTCTTTAAATTGTTTGGAATAAGTTGTTGGTAGTTAGGATATTTTCCTTCTATCAAACGAACCATCAAAACTGTTGTTCCAGTCTTCACTATAAGTTGTGAACCTTCAACAGCCATTTGAATGGGTTGCTCACTAAAATCAATTATTTTTTTAACTTCAGCTAAGCCTTTACGAGGAATAATAACACCAGAATTAATTATATTTGCTGTCTCATCAGTGGTAAATCTATCGACTAAACTCAACCTGTGGCCATCAGTAGCAACCATTCTAAATTGAGTTTTTCCATTGTTTGATTTTTTTTCAAAATAAACACCATTCAAGTGGTATCGAGTTTCATCATTGGAAACGCTGTAAATAGTTCTTTCGATCATGTCGAGTAAGACTTTGGAATCAACTCCAATAAAATCATTTGTTTTAAATGTGGGAAACACTGGGTATTCCTCAGGACTAATACCCACAATGTTAAACACAGATTTATTTTGTTTTATTTGTAATCGATTGTTGGCTTTTGTTTCTAAGACTATCAGCCCATCGCCAAGCTCTCGAACAATATCAAATAAATTTTTAGCATTAACAGCAATCTTACCTTCTTCACTAATTTCAACTTCAACTTCGTCTGTTAAGCTGACTTCTAGATCTGTAGCAAAAACCTGTAACTTTGCATTCGTAGCATTCAAGAGAATGTTAATTAAAATCGGCATGGTATTTCTTTTTTCAACGATGTTTTGAGTTTTACTCAACAACGCCATCAGATCTTTTTTATCGACTTTTAATTTCATTACACTCCCCTTGAATGACAGGACTGGAGAATCTTACCGGTCCTCGTTAAAATTGTCTCTGAGAAATTTTATTTTTTTAATGCCCCTTTTTTATAGCTACCTCTATTAATTTATAAACTAGTAGTAGTAGTAGGCCCTGTTAAAAACTCATTAATCTACTTAAGTACTTAAAAAAGTTAGATAATTGCTGTGGATTAATTTTTCTAAAAAGCGCATTCAAAAATGAGTCAAAATGTGGAAAAGAAAAATCCAAATTTAATTCAACCATTTATCCACAGGCTTTCCCACATTCACAATTCACACCCCTGTGATATTGTGGATTCTGTTCTGTAAGTCCTCGTAATCTTTCTTTAAATCAGAATTTTTATTCAGTTCTTTTTCCATTTTACGCAGAGCATTTAATACTGTTGTATGATCCCGTCCTCCGAAGGCACGACCAATTTCAACGAGTGATTTATCGAGATTATGTTTGATCAAATACATAGCAAGTTGGCGCGAAAGTAGAAGTGGTTTACTTCTGTTTTTTGATTTCAAATCGACCACTCGAACTTTAAAATGTTCTGCTGTTAGTTTTTGTATATCTTCAATTGTCATCGTTGTTGTTTCATCGTGGACAGCGAGAACTTTTTTTGTCAGCTCTAAATTAATTTGAAGTCCTTGAAGCTCAGAAAACATTTTGACCTTATTGAGATTACCTTCAAGTTCTCGAATAGATCTTTTAGATATCTTTGCAATATAAGTTGCGACTTCATTAGAAATAGAGATCATTTTTTTCTCAGCTTTATAACGAAGAATAGCCAATCGTGTTTCAAATTCAGGCATCTGAATATCAGCAATGAGACCCCATTCTAGGCGAGTGCGGATTCGATCCTCTAACCCTTTGATATCCTTAGGCATCCGATCACTCGCTACAACAACTTGATGGCCTTTTTCAAAAAAATCGTTCAAGGTATGAAAAAACTCTTCTTGGACAGCCTCTCCTTTACCTAAAACTTGAATGTCGTCCATAAGTAAAAGATCACATTTTTCACGATAACGATGACGAAATTTATCCATCTCTCCTCGTCGAATACTTGAGATGCATTCATTGAGGAACCTTTCAGCTGAAATGTAGAAAATTTTTAGATGGGGTAAGTTTTCTTTAATATGGTTTCCAACGGCATGAAGTAAGTGAGTTTTACCCATACCAGTGGGTCCACATATAAATAGTGGGTTATAACCTTCTGAACCTGGTCTTTGAGCAATCCTATAGGATGTGGCATGAGCAAACTCGTTATTTCGTCCGACAACAAAGGTAGAAAAAGTGTATTCGTGATTGAGAAAATCCGAGCTTTTAGACGGAGGTTTCATCTGGATGGGCTGAGAATATGTAGTATTTCTAGGCTCTTGCACACTTTCATTGGTTGACATAGCTTGATGAAGAGCTGTGGGACTTTCTAGGTCTACAGCCAGAGGTTTACCAGTGACGACGAGTTCAACTTCAAAAGGGTTTTGTATTAAGCAAGAGATTTCAGAACAGATACGATCAAATAAGTTCTCTGATATCCAGTATTTATGAAGCTCCGTTGGAACTCCTAATTTAAATCTTTGAGAGTTGCCAGAAATATTTTCAATTTCTAATAGATCTGTGGGATCAAACCATGTTTGTAAGAGTTTGTTCCCTGAGTTTTTTGCAGTGAGGTTAGACTTCACAAGTCCCCAGAATTGTTCTTTTTTTTCTTGCACGATTAAGTCCCCAGTAACTGAAAAACAATCAGATTTCCACATCTAATAACAATTGATGCCCAGACATTCAACAGCTTGACGTTTATAACGCTTTATGGTTTAAACGGCCTTTCCAGAAACTTCAAGGCAGACGTACATTTAAGTCGTAAAGAGGTATGAAATGAAAAGAACTTACCAACCAAAAAGAAAACGTAGAAAAACAACTCATGGTTTTCGTTCCCGTATGGCTACCAAAAGTGGACAAGAGGTTATTTCTCGTCGAAGAGCTAAAGGTAGAAAAAGACTAGCAGTTTCGGTAAGCGGAAAATAGAACTTGCCGTCCCTTAAAAGCCAAAGAGATTTCTTAACATTAAGAAATAATGGAACCTTTTTTCATGTGACTCATTGGCTTGCTATCAATCTACAACATAATAAAGAAAAAACTTTAAGATGGGCTTGGACAGTTTCCAAAAAGTCTGGGAATTCTGTCACCAGGAATCGATTGAAGCGTTGGGGCAGAGACTATATCCGTGAGTTCAAAAACAATGACTACGACATTAATTTTATATTTAAAACCAAAAACAAAGAATTTTACAAAGATCTTAGTAGAGAAGAATTTGATAGAGGTTTTAAAAAATGTTTCGAGAAACTTAATAAATCTTCTCTTAAATAGTTTATACCTACTCTATAAACTATTTTTTAATCCGCAATTTGGATATGCCTGTAAGTTCCACCCAAGTTGTTCCTGTTATTCTAAAGAAGCTTTTTTAAAGCTCCCTTTTTATAAAGCATTTATATTAGTCACTTGGAGAATATTACGTTGTCATCCGTTTAGTCGAGGTGGGTTGGACCCAGTCCCATCGGAAGAAGTTTGAGCTATGGAAGAAAATAATAATTTTTTAGATAAAAATACAATACTAGCTATAGGGCTTTCTATCTTGTTTTTTGTGGGATGGCAGTTTTATGTCTCTAAAAAATATCCTGAGCAAAATACGAAAGATCAATCACAAGCTATTTCTAAAGTCGAAAAAAAGAAAGAGGGCTTAGTAGAGGGGCCTCAAGCAGAGAGTGTTAAAAAGAAAATAGAAGAGGATTTTGAAACAGTTGATAAGACAGTAAAAAAAGAATCTTTATTCAAAATAGATTTTGAAAATTTTGAAGGAACATTAAGCTCAAAAGGTATGAGCCTTAAAGAAATTATTTTAAAAAAGTATACTGATAGAGACGATACCAACATTAAGTTCTTTAATCACACTAAAGATATTGGTAACTTTGCCACTCTCTATGAAAACAAACCCGTTTATTTTAATGTTGAAAAAATAACGAATACTCACTTTAAAGGGACGGCTAAAGTTGGAAAACAAACTTTAGAAAAAGATATTAAAATTAATCCATCAACTTACTCTATCGTGGTACAGCTAAAAACAATAGAGGGGCAACCCTTACCGACAGATAAAATTGAGACACAATTATCAAATAAAGTTTTAAAAATAAAAACATCCATGTTTACTCCAGCTTATGAGGGCACCGAATTCTTTTCTATTGTAGATGAGTCTAAAGAAAGAGAAAAAATAGATATTGAGTCAAAATATGCGGAGTCATTTAAGTCGACAACCCTTTCGTCGATAGGAACACATTACTTTGCTGTAGCTGTAAAAGATAATTCAGATATTATTCCTCAATCACGAATCTATTTTGACCCTTCTGATGAGGTCGCTTATGCAAGTGTTTTTCACGAATCCTATGGTCAAGGTGGTAAAACTTCAATTTCCTATGAAGGCTTTATTGGTCCTAAACAGTACGATATTTTAAATAACTTGGGTCCTGAGTTTGTAGAGATGATCGATTACGGCATGTTTAGCATCTTAAGTAAACCAATGCTTAAAATGTTAAAGTGGCTACATGGCTTATTTAGCAACTGGGGACTTGCGATTATTTTACTTACGGTTTTTATCCGTTTAATTCTTCTTCCTATTAATGTTTCATCTTTCAAATCTATGAAAAAGATGCAGAAGATACAACCTCAGCTTAAAGCTATAAAAGAAAAGTATAAAGATGATCCTCAGCGTGTGAATCAAGAAACTATGGCGCTAATGAAAAAAGAAAAAGCAAACCCCATTGGTGGTTGTTTACCTATGCTTTTGCAATTCCCTGTTTTTCTAGCACTTTATTCTGTTCTTGGGCAAAGTGTTGAGTTGTATAAGTCTCCATTTATTTTTTGGATTCAAGACTTGAGCTATCAAGATCCATTTTTTGTTCTTCCTGTTGCTGTCGGAGCGCTTTATTTTGTTCAAATGAGTATTTCGCCAACACCAATGGACCCTGCTCAAGCTAAGGTTATGAAGTTCATACCAATTTTATTTTGTTTTTTTATGATTACTGTTCCAAGTGGCCTAACTTTATATTTCTTTGTGAATACGGTTTTTGGAATAGGACAACAATTTATTTTTCAAAGAGAAAAGAGAAAAGCTGCTGTTTAAGGAGGTAGTCAATGGGATTATTCACTAAAATATTTGGTGGGAAAAGTGAAAGTAGTGAAACAAAAGAACTCGCAAATAATATTATTGAAGGTGTTTTAGAGCGATCGGGTCTTGATATATCTTTTGATATTAAAATTGAAAAGGAAAACGATAAGGAATCTCTTAAGGTTGAGTTTTTTGGTGAAGACGAAAAGCTTTTCATTGGTAAAGATGGAGCACTACTCGATGCCTTTCAACTTTTCATAAAAAGAGCCCTTCAACATGGTAAACCGGATGCTGATATTTATCTTGCTTGTGATTGTAATGGTTATCGAGAAAAGGCTAACCAGAGTCTTGTAAACCTAGCTGAAAAACTTAAAAAAAGAGCATTAGATCAGGGAAAATCAGTTTATTTACGTGCGTTACCTCCTAAGGATAGAAAGGTAATTCACCAGTTTTTAGCAAATGATGACAGGGTTAAAAGTCGCTCTATTGGAGATGGACTGTATAAAAAAATCAAAATTTATCCCAATAAGAAAGATAATTCTCAACCCACTCAATAACATATGGTTCGGTATGTTGATCTTGTCT
>CAXREJ010000006.1:0-9623 GCA_964229765.1 Bdellovibrionales bacterium
CTTACGAAAAATAATAAGCCTAAAATTAAAAAAACAGTTCTTATTACGTGCACATAGACTTATCGGTTCACAATTATATTTTTTAAGTAAAAACATGTAAAAAAATGATCAATTCATCAAAAAAGACGTTCGTTTTTGAGAAATCCTTCACTTAAGTTCAGGAGGACAAAATATCGTCAAGCTAATGGCATTCCTTTTGATGAAAGAGGAAAAAACTGTCTGAAAAATATTTTGAGATTAGGGTATGTCCTAGAGAAAATTAAAACCGAAAATAAAATGAAGATTCATCATGTCGCCATCAAAATACTGTGCGGGATCAGAATCGGGAATGGGATTGTTCTCCGAGGCGAAGTTAACGTAGGTGTACACAAACTGTACTCCAATGAACATTTCATTACGAGCAATAGGAATTTCAATTCCTCCACCGAAATCAAAACCGGCTCCTTCATCTTTTCCCACTTGAAAGCTATCGACAAAAGAAAAGGAGCGTGAATTTTGGGAAAAACCAAAAAGAAGGAAAGGGTTGAGGTTGGCAAGTCCACGGGTCACATTGTTTGTATTGAGATAATATTTGAGATCAAAAGCCAGAGAGGTAAGGGAAAGATTTCCGGCTGCGATATCAGAGCTAGCATTCGCTGGTTCTAATACAATGGGTCCAATGATATGCTGAGAGTAGACGTAAGAAAATTGTAAAGCCAGTCGCAAGTTAAACCAATAAGTTAAGGCCAGTCCTGGAGAGGGGGCGGCTTCCATATTTGAGGCCATTCCACCAGTGAACATGCGTCCACCTAAAAGGAGAGCCACGTTAAAAAAACGTCCATTTCTAAAAAAGTTGATATCAGCTTCTTCCTGGGAGTTTTCTTCAAATTCTGAGTAATCGGCAAAGGGGTCGTAAACATCGTCCCCTTCATATTGGCTAAAAGCAAAACTGCTGAATAATAAGGCTGAGCATAATAATAAAGCTTTCAAAATTCCCCCGTGATTCACTATTTTAGCAATCTTTTTCAAATGGAGACAGTATTGAGATCAGATTCGTTTCAAAATGGTATTGAACTCTAGACGAAAGGTGAGTTGGTAAGATTTCCTGTCTTTGCGTAGGGCTTTAAGGAACAGGGTGTGCATCCTAGGACAATAATTTTAAGAGTTTAACTCTGGACAAAGAAGGGGGTAGGCTTATATGTTGGCTCCCATGGACTATAAAGAAGCAGGCGTTGATATCGAAAAAGGTGATAATTTTGTCGACTGGCTTAAGGACTCTAATGAAGCCAGTTATCATGCAGACAAAATAATGGATGGGATTGGAGGCTTTGCCTCGATATTCAAATTTCAATATCCTGATATGGAAGAGCCCTGCTTAGTCAGTGCGACCGATGGCATTGGAACTAAGTTGAAACTGGCCATTGCCTTAGAGAAATACGACACCCTTGGGCAAGATTTGGTGGCAATGTGTGCTAACGACCTTATTTGTACAGGGGCGCAACCTCTTTTCTTTCTCGATTATTTTGCCACTTCAAGTCTGGATCTCCATCAAGCCAAAGAGTTTCTAAAAGGATTAAGAAAAGCCTGTTTTGAGTCTCAAATGGCCTTGATGGGCGGTGAAACAGCAGAAATGCCAGGAATTTATCAACCAAAAGATTTTGATTGTGCTGGTTTTGCCGTTGGTGTTGTTGATAAAAAGAAAATTCTAGGTAAAGAGAGAATTAAAGCCGGTCAAAAGCTTATTGGTGTGAGCAGTTCTGGTTTTCACAGTAACGGTTTTTCATTGATACGTAAGCTTTTTGAAAGTGCTGAGGATCTTAAAGAGTATGGTCAAAAGCTGTTAACGCCTACGGCACTTTACGTTGAGCTTGTTATGAATTTAACCAAAATAGAAGGGGCGCCTTTACAGGCTCTCGCCCATATCACTGGTGGTGGAATACACAATATTAGTCGCATCATGCCGGAAGGGTGTGGGGCTCAAATTAAACCATGGACTATTCCTGATTTATTTATTGAGGCCCAAAAAAGAGGAAATCTTTCCCAGGCTGAGCTTCTAAAAACTTTCAATTGTGGTTTAGGTTTGGCTCTTGTTGTGGATGAGAAATCTTATGAAAGTGTGACCCAAGAAATTTTAAAGTTGGGCTTTCAATCCATAGATTTAGGGGAGATTGTCCCTTCCTCTGAGCCTTTAATTTTACCTGACTCATGGCAAAGTTAAAAAAAAGAGGAGCCATTTTCATTTCAGGCTGGGGCTCAAATCTCCAAGTCTTTCTTGATAACAAAGAAAAATTTGAACAACTTGTGGTGGTTAGCTCCTCTGTAGAAGCCTATGGCCTTAAACGGGCCGAAGAAAATGGAGTGGACTCCATTATTTTAGGTCAGCCAATTGACTGGAAGGCTTTAAACCAGAGTTTGGATGAAAAACAGATCGACTTTATTTTTTGTGCTGGTTTTATGAAAATTATTCCAAGTTCTTTTATCAAGACCTGGGAGGGACGAATTTTCAATCTTCATCCCTCACTTTTGCCCAAATTTAAAGGTTTAAGGGCCATTGAAAGAGCCTTTGAGGTCAGTGATGCTATTGGAGTCAGCATCCATCATCTTGTTGCTGAAGTGGATTCAGGGGAAGTGGTTTTACAAGAAACTGCCTTTGAAAAAGAAAGTTATTCAGGATTATCCATAGAAGAAGTGAGTCAGCAGGTTCAGTCTGTTGAGCATCAGCTTGTTAAGCAGTGGATTGAGTCCCAAACTTTATCTCAATAACCTTCAAGAAGATTCTGAGTTGAAGGATCTTTTTCCTTTTTTTTAATATCGGCACTCAAATCCAATCAACCAGGGTAAGAAGATCATTATTGAGTGACTGCCCTTAATAAGTGATGAAGTTTGCTTCCTTTTTTAGGAAGGATTTGTTATGAGATATCTCAAAATCTCAAAAAGGAGATTCTTGTGATTGAGCGCTACACAAGAGAAGCCATGGGTCGTCATTGGACCCAAGAAGCTCGTTTTTCTTGTCTGATGGAAGTTGAACTCGCTGTTGCCAAAGCCCAGTCGGAGCTTGGAATCATCCCTAAAGAAGCCTACCCTGTGATTGCTAAAAAGGCCTCTTTTCAGCTGGATCGTATCTTAGAAATTGAAAAAGAGACAAAACATGACATCATTGCTTTTGTCTCTAACATGGCAGAGAACGTGGGCGAAGAAGGTCGATATCTTCATTATGGTATGACCAGCTCAGATGCTCTTGATACAGCTTTAAGTGTGCAAGTGAAAAAAGCGGTTCCGGTTTTAATGAAAGCTTTAACCCAACTTCTTGATGCACTGAAAGAGCAAAGTATAAAAGAATCCCAAACTTTATGTGCTGGGCGAACCCATGGAATGCATGCTGAGCCCACAACCTTTGGTTTGAAACTCGCTGGCTACTTTGCAGAGTTTAAAAGACATGAAGGGCGTTTGGAAAAAGCTTTTGATCAAATGGCCATTGGAAAGTTGAGTGGCGCTGTTGGAACTTATTCCTTTTTAAAGCCTGAGGTGGAAAGTAAGGTTTGTGAAACTCTGGGGCTAAAGCCTGAAACGGTGGCGACACAAGTGATCCCTCGAGATCGTCATGCTGAAGTCTTCACCTCCTTAGCATTATTAGCTGGAGGATTGGAAAGATTAAGTGTCGAGTTAAGACATTTACAAAGAAATGAAGTGGCTGAAGCCTTTGAGGGCTTTACAAAGGGACAAAAAGGTTCCAGTGCCATGCCTCACAAAAAAAATCCCATCAGTTCAGAGAACATTACTGGTTGTGCTCGTTTGTTAAGATCCAATGCTTTGGCCGCTCTTGAAAATATAGCTCTTTGGCATGAAAGAGATATCTCTCACTCCTCTGTTGAAAGAGTCATCTTTCCTGATGCCTTTATTCTCACTCATTATGCTTTAGAGAGAATGGCCGGAGTGATTGAAAATTTGGATGTGAACTCAGAAAGAATGTTACAAAATATGGATCTTTCTCAAGGGCAACTTTTTAGTTCTCATTTACTTCTTCATATGGTGGATCAAGGTCTTTCAAGGGAAGAAGCATATAAGAAAGTTCAAGGGGTTTCTCATCGTCTTAAACCTGGAGAGCATTTGAAAAACCAATTGCTGGTGGATTCTGACACCAAAGAATATTTTGATGAAGCAGTGATTGCCGAGATTTTTTCGGGAAAACGTCATCTCTCTCAAGTGGAAGAAATTATCAAAGGAGCTTTACAGTGAGTTACACTCAAGGGGATCTGCTTTACGAAGGTAAAGCAAAAAAGATCTATCAAGTGAAAGAGGACGAAAAACTTATTTGGCAAGAATTTAAAGACTCTTTCACGGCTTTTAATGGTGAGAAAAAAGCGACAATGGAAGGTAAGGGGAAAATCAATCGTGCGATTGCGTCCCTGATTTTTCAAAAGTTAAAGGATAATAACATATCTTCTCACTGGGTGAGTGATGAAGGTTCCATTCATATGATCACCCAAAAGTTAGAAATGATTGATCTAGAAGTTGTGGTTCGCAATATTTTAGCAGGTTCTACCGCTAAAAAATTTGGAATGACGGAAGGTTCAGCCTTAAAGGACCCTTTGGTCGAATTTTACTATAAAAAAGATGAACTGGGAGATCCGTTTATTAGCGATGATCAAGCTCTTATGCTTGAGGTGGTCAAAAATCAAGGTGACCTTGAAACTTTAAAGAGTCAGGCTTTGGCTGTGAATCAAGTTCTCCAGTCTTTATTTAAAGAGGCTGGAATTAAGCTTGTTGATTTTAAATTGGAATTTGGCTACTGCCCCAATGGCACCATTGTTTTAGGAGATGAAATTTCTCCAGACAGTTGTCGTCTGTGGGATGCTCAAACCAATGAGAAAATGGATAAGGACCGTTTTCGTCGTGATCTCGGTGATGTATTAGAAAACTACCAAGAAGTACTCAATCGCTTGCAAAGATAAGAGAGGAATGAATATGAAACTCGCCCTTAAGATTTTACCAAAACCAGAAGTGCTCGATACTCAAGGTCGCGCTGTGCAAACAACACTTTCTACCCATGGCTTTGATTTAAAAGAATGTCATGTGGGGAAATATATTGTTCTAGAAGTTAACACTCAAGATCCAGCAGAAGGTATGGAAATGGCTAAAGCTATGGCTGAAAAAGGTTTGGTAAATCCTTTGATTGAATATTACGAGGTTGAGTCCCTATGAGTAAAGTGGGTGTACTTAGGTTTCCAGGAACCAATTGCGATCGCGATATTTGGAAGTCCATTGAATTAAAAGGAAAAACGCCACAGTGGATTTGGTATGAAGATTCTTTTAACGAAGATGATTATGAAGCTTTTTTGGTACCTGGAGGATTTAGCTACGGTGATTATTTACGTTCCGGTGCCTTAGCAGCACTTAGCCCATCCATGGAATCATTGAGAAAAGCGGATGAGAAGGGGAAACCGATTTTTGGTATTTGCAATGGATTTCAAATCTTGTGTGAAGCGGGTTTATTGCCTGGAGCTTTGATGAGAAATGAAAAAGGACGCTTTATTGATCAGTGGGTTGATCTTGAGCTGTCTAATGAAAGCCAATGGTCCCCTTACGAAGTCGGCAAAGTTTATCGAATGCCCATGGCTCATGCGGACGGCCGCTTTTTTATTAATGAAGAAGGACTCAATGATTTGAAAGCCAATAAGCAAGTTTGGTTAACTTATAAAAACAATCCCAATGGATCCGTTTCTGATATTGCTGGTGTGATGAATAAAAGAGGCAACGTTGTTGGTATGATGCCCCATCCAGATCGAGCCTTATTTGATTGGATGGGAAGTGTGGATGGTTTGCAATTTTTTGATTGGAAGGGTGAGAACTGATGAGTTTAGAAGAAAAATTAAAACTGTATCGTATCAATCCTTCGGAGTACGAAACCATCAAAGATATTTTAGGTCGTGAGCCCCAAGGGGTGGAATGGGCTGTTTTCTCTGCTTTGTGGAGTGAGCATTGCTCTTATAAAAGTTCAAAAGTTCATTTAAAAAAATTATTTAGCCAATCAGAAAGAGTGCTGCAAAGTTTTGGTGAGAATGCGGGGATTGTAGATCTTGGTGAGGAAGAGAAAGTGGCTTTTAAAATGGAAAGTCACAATCATCCAAGCTTTATTGAACCATACCAAGGAGCGGCAACAGGTGTTGGTGGTATTTTAAGAGATATTTTTACAATGGGTGCGCGCCCAATGGCTCTTGCTAATTATCTCTGTTTTGGTGAACCTCAAGCTAATAGAATGAAAGAACTTGTTGATGGTGTGGTTCGGGGTATTGGTGGCTATGGCAATTGTGTGGGCGTTCCTTGTTTAACAGGACAAACCAATTTTCATAAATCCTATAACGAAAATATTTTGGTCAATGCTATGGCAGTGGGTTTATTTACGAAAGGTGATCCCATTTGTCTTTCTCAAGCACAAGGTGTTGGGAATTATGTTGTTTACGTAGGCGCAAAAACAGGGCGTGATGGTGTTCACGGAGCCAGTATGGCCAGTGAATCCTTTGATGAAGACTCTGAGAGCAAACGTCCGACAGTGCAAATAGGCGATCCCTTTTATGAGAAGTTATTGATTGAGTCCTGTCTTGAAGTGATGAAAAAAGATTTGGTGGTTGCTATTCAAGACATGGGAGCGGCCGGCTTAACAAGTTCTAGTTTTGAAATGGCAGATAAAGGTAATGTGGGACTAACTCTCAATCTTGATCAAGTGCCGTTAAGAGATGAGACCATGACGCCTGAAGAAATTCTTTTGTCCGAAAGTCAGGAAAGAATGCTTCTTATTTGTGAGCCCTCGCGCTTTGAAGAATTAAAGAAAGTTTTTGAGTACTGGGGTCTTGATGCCGCATGTGTTGGTGAAGTGATTGAAGACCCCATCGTTCGTTTGATTTGGAAAGGGGAGACTTTAACAGAGATGAGTCCGAAAGCGGTGGTCGACAACGCTCCTCAATACAATCGTCCCTTCAATCCTTGGCAAAGAAAAGATGATTCGACTTTTACAAACTCATCCGCTGAATCTGAAAATATCGAAGATCTAAAAAATATTTTATCAAGAGTCGAAGCCGGTACAAAAGAGTGGGTTTACCGTCAATATGATCAGCGCGTGGGAGCGAGTACAGCCCGTGATTGTAGTTCCCCAGTGGGTGTTTCAGCTCTACCAAGTGGACGAGGTTTAGGAATTGTACTGGGCTGTCGTCCCCATGTGATGAGACAGGACGCCTGGATTGGTGGAATGGACAGTATTGCTTATCCAGCCATAGAACTGGCAAGTAAAGGTTTTGAAGTCTTAGCAACAACAGACTGTTTGAACTTTGGAAATCCTGAAAAGCAAGAAGTGATGTCAGAGTTTGTAGCCTCTCTTGATGGAATGAACAAAGCTTGTGAAGCCTTTGTGACTCCTATTATTAGTGGAAATGTGAGTTTCTATAATGAGACTCTTGATAAAGGGGTTTCGCCAACACCTAGCACCGGACTGGTGGGCTTAAGACCCCATCTAAAAAACCTTCCTCAATCTTCTTTTGTTAAAGAAGGGGAGAGTGTTTTACTGATTACTTTAGGGAAAGGCTTAAGTTCTGGTTTTTGGAGTGAAATACAAGACAAAGACTCTAAAATTAATTTCCAAGAAGATTTATCGGAATTGGCCACTCGAACGAAAACACTCACTCAAGCCACTTTGGATTTACCTCTGAGTTCTTCGCGTATCGTGAGTTCCTTTGGATTGGCTTACACTTTATCTAAAATGACCTTTGAAAACGGATTGGGTGTAGAAATTCAATTCCAAGGATCTCCTTTTGTAGAGCCTTTTTATCAAGTTGTGATTTCAACAAATGATCCTGAGAAATGGAAGACAGCATTTAAGTCGGAAGAATTATTAGTGGAAGAGATCGGAAAAGTGAAAGGATCTCATTTTAAGTGGAACAATGTGAGTTTTGAAGTTGCGGAACTAAAGGAAATCTATGAAGGATCTTGGCAAAAGTCTCTCCCAGGGATTTAAAGAAGAGTGTGCAGTTTTTGGAATATGGAATCACCCTGAAGCCAGTCGACTGGTTTATTTGGGGCTGTATGCTCTTCAACATCGAGGTCAAGAGGCCTCTGGTATCGTCAGTTTATATGAAGAACAACATAGATTACATAAAGACCATGGTCTTGTCGCCGATGTTTTTAGTGAAGACGTTTTAGATACTTTAAAAGGAAGTGCGGCGATTGGACACAATCGTTACTCGACCACCGGAGCTAACGAAAAGTATAATATACAACCTCTCAAAGCCAACTTATTTAATGGTCCTGTTTCACTGGCTCACAATGGAAATATTATTAACTCAAAACCTCTTCGAGATGAGTTAAAAGAAAAAGGTTCGATTTTTCAGGGCACTAATGACACTGAAATCTTCCTTCATCTTATCGCTAGAAATAAAAGTAACAATATTCTTGATTGTTTAAAAGAAGAACTACCTAAACTTCAAGGGGCTTACTCCATGGTAATGCTCACGCATAATAAAATAATAGCCGCGCGTGATCCCCAGGGATTTAGACCTCTTGTTTTAGGAGAGATTGATGTTGATGGTGGTAAGGCAAAAGTTCTTTCCTCAGAAACTTGTGCTTTTGATTTAATCGGGGCAAAGTTTGTCAGAGAAATTAAACCTGGTGAAATTTATTATTTTGATGGTGAGAATGAAGAATCTTTTTTTATGGATTCCATTCCTGATAAGAAAAGCCAATGTGTTTTTGAACACGTTTATTTTGCAAGGCCTGACTCCATTGTTTTTGGAGAAAGTGTTTACGAAACGAGAAAGCGACTCGGCGCTCATCTAGCTAAAGAAGACGGGGATCTTGGAGCTGATCTTGTGATACCTGTTCCTGATAGTGGTGTTCCTGCAGCACTTGGTTATTCACAACAAAGTGGTTTACCTTTTGAACTGGGTATTATTAGAAATCACTACGTGGGAAGAACTTTTATTGAACCTAAACAGAGTATTCGCAGCTTTGGGGTCAAGGTGAAGCTTAATCCACAAGAGGCGATCTTAAGAGGGAAAAAGATCATTGTTATTGATGATTCTCTAGTAAGAGGAACCACTTCCCAAAAAATTATTAATCTGGTGAGAGCTTTTGGAGCCAAAGAAGTGCATATGCGTATTGCGGCTCCTCCCACCATTGGACCTTGTTACTATGGTGTGGATACTCCAAATAAAGATCAGTTAATCGCTTGTAATAACAGCCTGGATGAAATCAAAGATTACATTGGTGCGGATACATTGAAATATGTGAGTCATGAAGGTTTAATGACGGCTGTTAACGATCAGGATGAAAATAAATTTTGCTCGGCTTGTTTTACAGATAAATATCCAACCCCCCTTTATCCGAGAGATTAACTTTTCTCGTTACCCTAGATAAAAGTTGGTCAAAGACTGTGATGCTATTTTACCCTGAGTGAAAGTCTTGTCGGAATAAGGAAAAACGGTGTCCTCCAGAAGCTAGCCGAAGGATCTTATTTGTCTCAAAAACGAACGTCTTTTTTGATGAATTGATCATTTTTTTACATGTTTTTACTTAAAAAATATAATTGTGAACCGATAAGTCTATGTGCACGTAATAAGAACTGTTTTTTTAATTTTAGGCTTATTATTTTTCGTAAG
>CAXREJ010000007.1:0-60561 GCA_964229765.1 Bdellovibrionales bacterium
CAGATTAGTTTTACATATAGAAAAGATGGTCCCACAGAGTACATCTATTATTGTAACGGATCCGGACGTTTAAAAAAGTATAATTTAAATACAAGCTCTGACTCAAGTCTTTCCTGGCCCATATCCTCCATGAGTTGCATAGGAAGAGGATTGATATGGGATAACAGTCGCTCTCGACTTATATTCCCTTATATGAGAAATGGATTGGCGGGTTTTGCAGAATACTTAGATTAATTCTCAATATGCATTTAATATTTACAACTCGCTGAAGTACAAATTCCGTAATATAAAGTTTTGCAAAGAAACTATTTATAAGAATTTAAGATTGTAATACCCTTAAGTTAAGGATTTTATTTAATACCGCTTAGTTAAGTTCGCAGCGAGGAGGAAGCGGAACGAACAGTACCGCGTCGACGCAGTCACCGAAACTGGGAGTTTAACTAAACGGTATTACCCCTAATAGGAACCAAAGAACTCTCGAATCCTCTGCCAATGGGTTCTTTCTGTTCTATAAAACTCAACTAAAACCTGTGTGTTTGGTAACTCTCCATCCCTCGGGCTCCACTCATAAGTGATAATGGGAAAAGGAAAACCATGAAGTTGAGCCTGACGTCCGGACCAAGTATTTAAAGCCGCCTCTTCAGAACTCATCCCATTGCTTTTATTTAAATAATATTCTCTGGAATTATCACTGTATGTCCATGAACATAAAACACGATTAATTTGTTTATCTGCAAAATAATCAACCGCTTGCTGATAAAGCTGAGCCCCTCTCATAGCACTCCGACTTCCCATTTTGTAGTTCACTAAGAAAACATCAAAACTAAGACTGCCTCCGTGATCAGAGCTGTATCTGGCAATAAAATGGAATGGCTTTGCAGAACCCTCGTCCGTCTGTTGGAGGTGGAAAACATTTTCCGACATCTCTATAACATCAATAGATTGAATACTATTTTGTGTCTTAAAAAGATTCTGGCACTCCATTGACTGCGCCTTTACGCCGGAAAATGGCACAAAACTGACTAATAACTGCACACAGAATATAAGTAAATAGGGCTTAATTTGATTTTGAGGTCTCAACATTTTCACACTGATTTTAAAGTGCAACTTATACTCCAAAAAAAAAGAGAAATCAAAATAAGAGGGTTTTCATACTCAGCTTTCTTGAATAAGATTTCGACAATTCATTGGTCATTGTAGGTTTTGCTCATTAGGACCGAGTCAAAGGTCTATGAAGCTATTAATCTTAATTTCAACATTGTTATTCATGTGTGGTTGTAAACAAAGCTATGAGCCCGCGGATCTATCCCCTGAAGGATTTAATCAAAACGAAAGCTCATCGGAACTCCCAAACCCACAGCCTTCTGAACCAGAGGACACCCTCAGCGGCCAATTTCCAGAGGACTGGCCTCAGTTTGATTGGGATGGAAAACATGGGGATAGTGAACTTTGGAACGAGTTTAGTTATAAAGCTATGGCTGATTTAGGATCCGACCTTCTAGAAAATGAACCTGCCGATATTAAAACATTTTGTCCTGCCTATGAAAACTTAAATAAAGAGGGCCAAGTTATGTTTTGGATCTCACTGGTAGCAGCCATGACTCGCTATGAAAGTAGTTTTAACCCTGCGACCAGTTATCAAGAAAACTTCAAGGATCAAAATGGTGAATACATTGTTAGCCGAGGATTACTACAACTATCCATCGAGAGTGGACGAGGTTATGGTTGCCCACTGGAATCTGCTTTAAGCCTTCATGATCCAGAAACCAATTTACGTTGTGGAATTAGAATTCTAAATCGTTGGGTCGGTCGAGATGGTTTAATTACAGGTAAGAGTTCCTCAGGATCATGGCGTGGTGGAGCTAGGTATTGGGCCGTTCTCAGAAAAACTTCCACTCTGCAAGGAATTATTGAAAAAACAAAGAACAATTCTCTTTGCCAAAATTAGTAAAGATGTCATTCTGAGCAAGTGCAAAGATTTTCTTTCTTAAGTAGATTCTTCGTATTTACCAGAACCATAGATGGTTTTATCAAAAAGAAAAGGACCCAAGGGAACTGTGGAAATAACAATGGCTAAAAATATTTTTTTCAAAGACCAATCTTTTTCATTTCCAACATAATATGCGAACACAATAAAAAGGAGCCACAGAAAACCGTGAGCACTGCCCATGATTCGTACTAACAAGGGGTATCCATAGATATATTTAAGAGGCATAGCAATCAAAACTAAGATAATTAAAGATGTTGCTTCAATAAAACCTAAAAGTCTTAATTTTTGCTCCATTCTGACCTCACTAAAAAAAAGCCCCAATTAAAAGGGGCTTTGGTTACCATTAAAATCTAAAATTCAAAAAGTAAACTACATTTGTCTCGCTCTTTTATGAACAGCCAAAGCGGCCTCTCTAACCACTTCAGATAAAGTGGGATGGGCATGAAAGCTCAGAGCAATATCTTCAGAACTAGCTCCGAACTCCATGGCAACAACCGCTTCGGCAATCATATCAGAGGCACGAGGGCCGACAATATGAACCCCTAAAACTTTGTCTGTTTTTTTATCAGCTAAAATCTTTACTTTACCATCTGTTGATCCCATCGCTTTTGCACGACCATTGGGAGTAAAAGGAAAAGTTCCCGATAAATACTCAACACCTTCTTTTTTAAGTTCTTCTTCTGTCTGTCCCACTCCAGCCACTTCTGGCCAAGTGTAGATCACTGAGGGAACTGTCTTATAATTAACATGCCCGTAGTTGCCCGCTATGTTTTCCATGATGGCAACTCCCTCTTCTTCGGCTTTATGGGCTAACATTACGCCACCAATGACATCTCCAATTGCATAAATACCGTCGACATTGGTTTTATAGTGAGAATCAACGACCACTTGTTCACGCTCGTTAAACTCAACGCCCACTTCTTTTAAACCGAGGCCGTCAATGAAGGCTTTTCTTCCAACAGCCACAAGAACTTTATCTCCCTCGATCTCACCTTTTTTACCATCTTTGAGACCTTCGTATTCTATTTTTACTTTAGTTTTTAAAGCTTCACCACCTGTAACCTTTGTTGAAAGTAAAAATTCCATTCCTTGTTTTTTCAAAATTTTAAGAAGGTCTTTTGAAATTTGGTTATCCATTGGTCCACAGATTTTATCAGCAAATTCAACCACAGTGACCTTCGCACCCAGTCTCATCCATACGGAACCCATCTCAAGCCCAATAGCTCCACCACCTACAACGATAAGATGTTTAGGAACTTTATCAAACTTCAATGCTTCTGTAGAAGAGACAATATTGTCACCATTGAACTTTAAAAAAGGAAGTTCAACAGGCACAGACCCTGTTGCAATAATAATGTTTTTAGCCTCAATCACCTGTTTCTTATCGCCAGAAACTTCAACCTTTCCTGGCTCTAAAATTTTGCCTGTGCCCTTAAATGACGTGATCTTGTTTTTATCAAAAAGATATTGGATTCCCCCTGTTAAATCGGAAACCACTTTATCTTTTCTCTTCATCATATTGGAAAGATTAAGTTTTACCGACCCCACATCGATACCATGGCTTTCAAAATCATGTTGTGCCATATGGAAATGCTCACTGGAGTCCAACAAAGCTTTAGAGGGAATACAACCCACATTCAAACAAGTTCCTCCAAAGGTTTTATCCTTCTCCACAACAGCCACCTTAAGCCCGAGCTGTGCTCCACGCACGGCTCCAACATAACCTCCAGGTCCTGAACCAATAATAACAACATCAAAAACTTCAGACATTTCTTCCTCTTTCTTTATTTAAACCTGTAATAAAATTCTTGAAGGATCTTCAATATTTTCTTTAATTTTAACTAAGAAGCTCACCGACTCTTTACCATCAATCATGCGATGATCATAAGAAAGAGCCAAATACATCATAGGACGAATTTTAATTTCATCACCAATAACAACTGGTCTTTTTTCAATCTTATGCATCCCTAATATCCCACTTTGAGGAGGATTGAGAATCGGAGTTGACATCAACGACCCAAAAACTCCTCCATTTGAAATGGTGAAAGTTCCACCTGACATATCGTCAATTGTGATCTTTCCATCACGCGCCTTAATCGCATAGTCTTTAATATTTTGTTCGATCTCAGCGAGACTCATATCTTCCGCATTCTTAAGTACGGGAACCACCAATCCTTTTGGAGAACTGACGGCCACACCAATATTAAAAAAGTTATTATAGAGAATATCTGTTCCCTCAATTTGAGCATTCACAGCAGGAAATTCTTTTAAAGCTTCAATTGTGGCTTTCACAAAAAATCCCATAAAACCTAAACGCACACCATGCTTCTTCTCAAAGTCATCTTTGTATTGATTACGAAGAGTCATCAATGCCGTCATATCCACTTCATTAAATGTCGTAAGAATGGCCGCTGTCTGCTGCGCACTTACCAAACGTTCAGCAATTTTGCGACGTATGGTGGTCATTTTCACTCGTTCGGTCGTGCCTTTTTGCTGTTTAGGTTCACGTGCCGGCGCTTCTTTCTTATCTGTTGAATTTGTTGAAGGCTTGAAGTTCATCACATCTTCTTTAGTGATTCTTCCTCCAGGGCCAGTTCCATCAATTTTAGTCGGATCAATTCCTTTTTCATTAACCATTTTTCTCACCGCAGGACTTAAATGATCTGTATCCGCAGCCGCCAAGCCACCTTGATGAGAGTTCGGGGCTTCTGTTTTGCCCGATCCATTAGACGAAGAACCACTGGATTGATTCTCTTTTTTATCTTCTTTAGGCTTATCTTCACTGGAACCAGATGGTGCTTCAGCAGAAGTATCAATACTTCCAATCACTGAACCAATCTCAACGGTATCACCTTCAGAGGCTTTCGTAGATAAAACTCCAGCCGCTTCAGCAACCACCTCAACACTGGCTTTATCTGTCTCAAGACTTAAAACAACCTCGTCGCGATTAACATAGTCGCCATCTTTTTTTAACCATTCACCAATCTCTGCTTCAGTGATCGACTCTCCCACCTCAGGTACTTTAATATCCATCAGCGACTTCCTTTCTTAAGATTAAATACATCTTCAATAATTTGTTCTTGTTCTTTTTTATGAGTGGACATAGCTCCCGTTGCCGGAGAGGCTCTAAACCCTCGTCCCACATAACTAAGATCCACTTTTTTCATTCCAGCCTCTGCAATGGAATCCATTAAGGGATGACAAATATAACTCCATGACCCCATGTTCTTAGGTTCTTCCTGGGCCCAAACAATGGATTTAACATTTTTAGCTTTCTTAAAAATTTCTGCAATTTTATGACTTGGATAAGGATAAAGTTGTTCTACTCTCACCAGGGCCACCTTACCTTTTTCTTTCGCTGAAAGTTCATCACGGTGAGCTTCGAGATCATAATAAAGCTTCCCACTCACTAAGGCAATTCTCTCCACTTTTTCAATAGCCACTTCTTTATCTGCTAGCACTTCCTCAAAATGCCCTGCCGTTAAATCTTTTAACTCACACACCACCTTTGGATGACGGAGTAATGACTTTGGCGACATAATAATCAGAGGAACACGGAAAGGTCTCTTCATCTGACGTCTTAAAACATGAAAGAGTTGATCTGGTGTTGTAAGGTTACAAACTTGCAGATTTTTCTGGGCGCAAAGTTGTAAAAATCTTTCAAGTCTTGCACTAGAGTGCTCAGGCCCCTGCCCCTCATAACCATGGGGAAGTAAAAGAGTTAAGCCACTCATGCGCAACCACTTCTGCTCCCCGCTAGCAAGGAACTGATCAATGATAATTTGAGCACCATTGGCAAAATCACCAAACTGAGCCTCCCAAATTGTCATAAATGTTGGATCAGAACTAGAGTTTCCATACTCAAAACCAAGGACAGCCATTTCTGAAAGAGGTGAATTATAAACACAGAACTCTTTATCCTCGCGCAGTTCAGCCAAAGGATTATAAACTTCAGCAGTGTTCACATCATAAAAACAAGAGTGTCTATGAGTAAATGTTCCTCTCACACAATCTTGGCCAGAAAGGCGCACACTGTTTCCTTCAACAATCAAACTTCCATAAGCGAGAAGCTCCGCCATTCCCCAATCCAAAGGTTTTTTACCTTCAACCATTTCTTTTCTTTGAGAAATAAGCTTTTCCAATTTTTTATGAACATTAAAACCCTTGGGAACTGTGGTGAGTTTGGCTCCCACTTCATCAATGACTTTTTGTGTGGTTTTTGTTTCAAAAGTTTTTTTGAAATCCTCATCTTTACTACGACGAAGTCCTTCCCAAATTCCACCGAGAGAGGGAATTTCAGTGGCAGGTTTCTTTTTTCTTACTTTTTCGAGAATATCCTGAAGGTTATCCATTTTTTGCTGGAAAAAAGATTCTGCAAACTCTTCATCAATCACTTTTTCTTGAATGACTTTTTTCTTATACAGTTCTTTCACTGTTTGATGGGATTTTATGGTTTTATACATGACAGGCTGAGTGAAAGATGGCTCATCTCCTTCATTGTGACCAAAACGACGGTAGCAAGTAAGGTTAATGATAACATCGGAACCAAACTCCTGTCTAAAGCGAATGGCAATATCCATAGCTCGTACACAGGCCTCTGGATCATCACCATTAACATGAATCACAGGGATTTGTTGTGACTTACCAATATCGGAAGCATAGGGAGAAGAACGGGTTTGTTCAGGGTCTGCCGTAAAACCCACTTGATTGTCGACAATGATGTGTACACTACCGCCAACCGTGTAACCTTTTAACCCAGCCAACTGAAGAGTTTCAGGTACAACACCTTGACCAGCAAAAGCCGCATCACCGTGAATTTGTACAGGAACCACTTTCTTTCTTTGAGCTGTGTCCTTGCGCTTACGTTGTTTTGCCCGCGTCATTCCACACACAACCGGATTCACAGCCTCTAAATGGGAGGGATTAAAAGCTAAGGAAACGTGGCAAGTGCCACTGCTCGTTTTTTTATCGGCACTGTGACCGAGGTGATATTTTACATCACCATCAAAATCATCATCCGCAAAAGAATTACCATCAAAAGCCGAAAGTGTTTCTTCTGCGGCTTTTTCCATAAAGTTCACCAGAACATTCAAACGTCCTCTATGAGCCATACCAATAACAATTTCTTCAACACCAAGTTCGGAGCCTTTTTCTACCAAATGCTCCAGTTGAGGGATCATGGAATCAGCGCCCTCAATAGAGAAGCGTTTAGCTCCCACAAAGCGAGAGTGTAAGAACTTCTCCAAGGACTCGGTTCGACAAAGTTGCTCGTAGATGGATTTTTTCTTTTCTTTTGAAAATTCAAATTTCTTACTTTCAACTTCTGAATAAAACCAGTCTCTAACACCTTTAACTGCATCAGAAACTTGGACCGATAAGGTGCCGCAATAACATCTTTTAAGATGGTTAATGATTTCTCGAAGTGTTGCCCCTTCCATCCCCACAAGCGATCCCACTGAAAAAGTTTTATCGAGATCACTTTCTGCTAAGTTAAATTGGGATAAGTTGAGATCATTGCCACCAGAGCTTGCATCGCTCAAGGGATCAATGTTGGCTTGAAAATGGCCATAGTCTCGATAAGCTTGAATAAGATTATAAGCATCCAGCTCTTTACTGGATAAGGAACCACCCAGATCTTGATTAAACTCCACCCCAGCAAAAAAAGCCTGCCAGCTTTCCTCTAACTCTGTGGGATTTTTCTGGTAAATTTCATAAAGATTTTCCACGTACTCCATGTTGGCACGCTGAATGGCTGAGAATTTCAAAAAAGACCTCGCTGCGGTTGAATTTATGCAATATCTAATACCTTAATTCTAGCAAGGTGAAAAGTCTTCTTGCAGGCCTGCTAGACTCATACCGGCCCCTGGGTCAGTCAATTAAATAGCTCGAAAAACAAGCACTCCTTTAAATGCGAAATAGAGGCTCCAATAAACAATCTCTCAACGGACCTGAAACCATGTCCCCACCTTGTTTTTAAGCAAAAGAAAGGAATTTTAACCTCTGTGACTTGCTCCTCATTAGGAATTGCCTCAGACTATGTTCTTGCACGACTAAGGCAGAGGACATCTATGACGAATCAAACTTGGGTACACGACCTTGATCCTTTTCTAATTGAATTCACACAAGGAGTGGGAATTCGCTGGTATGGACTGGCCTATGTCACAGGTTTTGTCTGTGCATTTTTCTTTATGAAATGGTTTTCTGAAAAGAAAATTTCCCCGATCACCGTGGAAGAAGCTTCGGATTTTCTCACCTCCCTTATACTAGGAGTTCTGATTGGTGGGCGCATTGGTTACGCTCTTTTTTATAGCCCTCAACTTTTCACTGACTTCCGCTCTGAAATCCCCTACTGGGGACTCTTAGCTGTGTGGGAAGGGGGCATGGCCTCACACGGTGGCTTCATTGGAGTTCTTGTTGCCTGTTTGTACTTTTCCTGGAAAAAGAAAATTCCTTTTCCCCACTTGGGAGACTTAACAGTGGTGGGAGCCATGATTGGTATTGGACTCGGTCGCTTTGCCAACTTTATTAACGGAGAACTTATGGGAAAAGTGAGCGCACCCGATCTTCCCTGGGCCGTCAAGTTTCCCCAAGACATTCATCGCTGGATTGGCTATGCCCCTGAGAAACTAGAAAAACTGCAAAAACCCGCCGAGCTACTTGGAGTCTCGCCTCGCGATTTTCATCGCTGGACAGAGAATGTTGGTGCTTACAAAGGAAAATTCTATTCCCTCGCAGATCAAATTATTCAAAAAATCCAAAATGGCGATGAAGTTATGACCCAAGCTATGGCTGAGATCCTCTCCCCAAGGCACCCCTCACAAATCTATGCCTCCTTTACTGAGGCCTGGATTCCCCTTGCTGTTCTTATGTTCATATGGAGGAAGCCCCGCAAACCAGGAATCATTGCCTCACTCTTCTTATGCATTTATTCCATTGGACGAATTTTTAATGAACAGTTTCGCCTCCCCGATGCCCACATAGCCAATCTTGCCGAACAACCCCTTGGTATCAGCCGTGGACAGTTTATCAGTTTATGGATGTTCCTTGTTGGTTTGGGACTTTTGATTTGGACTTCAAAAAGGAAAGCGGAACCACTGGGTGGTTGGGCACAAAAAAATCCTAAGTAGAAAGATTATCAAGGAAGGGTTCTTCCATAGTAATTCTTTTAAACCTCATTTTGCCAACCCTAAGCCGCTTATGCCCATTAAAGTGATTTAATCATTTTATTGTAAGACGAGAGAACATCCCATCCGATTAAGACCAATGGGTTTAAAGAGTCTTCTCTGAATCCATAAATAGAGAAGAAACCATTTCTCAACCTAATCTTTTAGAGAATCTTAGCACTCACACTAATTTAAAAAAGGATTTCTAATTCTAACAGAAGTAAAGGCACATAACTCTCAGACTCAACTATTTAATATAAAAAATGCTCTTAAGTCATTCGTCCTCAAGAGCATTTTATCACTCAAATTCTACTAGTAGAGACTTGTCGCTTCCTCAGGTGGGCGTTGTCTCCAAATTTCTACCCACTCTCCCCATACTTTTTCAATCGTACCAGTATTGAGGACCAACTGTTGAAAAGGTTGCTCCAACTCTTGAGCAATAGTCGTCATTCGAGCCTCGTAAAAACCAGGAGAGAGTTCGTTGACGTACTCTACTTCCAACCTCATATTTTCTTGATTTAACAAAGCCATGGCTCGCTCAATCGCTTCCACTTCGGCGCGATGAACACGAACTCTTGAAATCACAGAACCTGCCAGTGGTGCATTCTGCTCTAAAGCTTCAAAGCTCCCCCAAAGTTCCACTATTTTTTGTTGCCCTTCTTCGCCAAGAGCTCCTTGAAAAAGAGCCTCTTCAATGGCGCGTCGGTGATTATTTTTAGCGATGATAAAGTCGGCATAAGCTCGATCCAAATCTCTGTATGTTTCGATCAGTTCAGGATCGGGATTAACACTGTACTGACCTTGCTCATGATTTTGGGAAACCAATTCATTATTTCCCTCGTTCATACGAATTTGCAGAGCCAACATGGTTTCAAGGGCCGCTTCTTCGTTGAGTCGAGCCGATCTCATTGTAGGTGTATCCACTCGTTCATGTTCAATCTCACTGTTGATCAATATTTCCAGTTCTTTCTCAAGAGTCACACGCTCCTTACGAGCTTGATTCAATTGTTTCATGACTTCTTTTTTGGTTTTAAAATGATCTTGCTGAGTGGCCTTGATTTCCCTTCGACGAGCTGTGTTGATTTCCGCTCGCTCCCTGATAACAGGATCGTCTTGAGGGATGTAGTTTAAATTCAATTGCTCTCTCATTTCAGACGCCAACGCCCAGTTGGCATCAATACGCTCTTGTAATTCTTGAGCCCGCTCTGGATTGCTTTCTCGATCCAAGTTCTTGAGCTCATAATTCAATTGTTTATTTTCTTTAGATAAGGCTCCCATTTCTTCACCCAAAGTTTGAGTTCTCTCCGTCCCCTTTTTTATAAGGAAACGATAGGTCTGAGCAAATTCTCGAAAGGCCAAGTTATTAAAGTAGGATTGTATAACATTATTGAGAGTTCCCACAGTTTTAGGCAAATCGGCAACAAGCGGATGGACTTGACTGACAAGGGGCTCTCCAAGCTGATCACCAATAAAGTCTTTAATGACCGAAAAAGTTTCAAGCTCTTTAGTGCCTGGACGATAGTGATCAAAAACCATATGCCCAACATGAACATTTTGCCCTGTGTAACTTTGGCGCTCATCCATCACCAGGGAGGTGACATTGCTGAGATTGGCTAGATACTCATCAAAAATACTTTCTCTCCCTACCATCAGACCATCACGAGCACCCATCACAGCCAACGTTGGAAGATAATCCGCACCATTATGACTGGGACGAGCCCAGTCGACAAAGCTCATAAAAGTTTGGGCACTCAAACCACCTAAGGCTGAGGTTTTTCCTGCAATTAAAAGAGAAACATTAAGGTCTCTTTCATCTTCAGGAATAAGCTCAAGCAGTTGAGGATCTGAATTCAAGCGGTCTTCAATTTCACTTTTTACAGAAAGTGGTTCACCAGGAGCGGCATCCATCGGCCCTGACAGGTTCACCAAACCTTGAAAGGCATCAGTTAAACCCATACCTTCTTGGTCCGATAAACGCATAAGATTATCAGCATGCAACCCACCCATACTGTGCCCACCTAAAAAGGTAGGAACCCCAGCGGGTATATAACTGTGTCTAAAATCTCTTAAGTACTGGTAATACTCCACAGGGGAAATATCTTCTCTTGGCCCATAGGCATGAAAGGGAGCATCAATGGACACCACAACGATTCCGTAGGGATTAAAATAGTTGGCTAAGGCCGCTGCCACATGATGCCCAGTGGTTTTTGTTCCTCCACCGTGCATAAAGATAAAAACACCTTTTGCATTAGAAGGAATCAGCTGGTTTGTACCTTCAAAAGTTCGCGCCATCACAGCATCAATAGGAATTCCGATATTGGTCGACATATCCTTTCCTTGCCACTGGTGATTAAAGCGCAAAGAAGTAAACACACCTGGTTCAGCCATTTTCACCGTTCCCTGGTCGGCCGCCAACAAAGGATAATCAATAACAGCCATTTCAGGAGTTAGGGCATGTCTTAAAGCGCGAGGAACATTGCGAGTTCCCTTCCATAAATCCACCATCTGTCTCTCAACGTGCGGATCAATAAATCTCGGAATAGTGGGATTTTCAGTCAGGGTGACTTGATCTATAAAATAAGTGACAGATTTAGGAGGATACTTCTCCTGAAATAAAGCAGAACACAGCGATTGAGCCTGACTTTGTTGGGGAATAAGGAGAAGACTCCAGAAAACAAGTCCCATCAGAGGAACCATTAGAGTGCGACACGAAACCTGAAACTTTGTGGTATAAATAGCTTTTTTAGACATAGCCTCAGTCTTTAGAAAAAAATAAAAGAAAAAGCTACCATTGATATATTTCTTGAAAAGGCTTCATGGATGTTACAATTTCACACAGACAATCCAGCGCTTTTATCTTAAATATCAGGCAGATAGCTGAGCCCACACCCTTAAACACTTGGATCCACTTAATTGACTATACTACTAAAATCACAGTATTTTTTATGATAACTGCACTTTGGTAAATTTGATTGCCCCTTCACGGGGCCTATGGCACAAGCAAACCCCTTCAAGACCCTAGCTCACAAAAAAAAGAGAGACCCCACTCTAATCAGCCATGGTTTGGGCCACAAAATCATTGCAACGATTTAAAAGCTCCCCACTTGTCACTGGGAAAAGTCCCTCTTCAATTCTTGCCTTCATAGTCTTCACAAGGTTGGAACCAAATCCGACGGCAAATCTTCTCTCAGCGGGAGTGCCGTGATGACCAGGATTATCAACATGAGGATCTCCAATAAGGGCCGCTCCGTTCATAACTCCTTTAAAACTCAAATCATAAAGATCTTCACTTAACCCTAGATTATTAAGGCGAAACATGGCTCCTGCTAAACAATCTGCTGCTAGTTCGGGTTTTTTAGCAGACTGTAACCCCTGGAAAGTTTTACGAACTTCAATATCGTTATTCCAGTACTGCAACTGATGAGCAAATTCGTGAAGAATTAAGTAGTGGTGAACCCAAAAACTTCGGTCTTCAACAGAATAAAGGTGGGCAATGGCACGATAATCAAACAAGAGATAACCCAGTGTGCTTGAGCTAGCATTCCCCGTAACATCTTCTGGGGCTCCAATATAAAAGCCCACACACACATGGCGCCCTGAAACCAACGCATCTCTTTGCTGACTTAAAGACTGTAACGATTGATTTATAACATCAATAACAATGGAAGTTTGTCCACCAGAAGTAATCAGCTGATTACTGCGACTGAGGGTTAAAATGGTTTCGTCATCAACCACCTCAGGAACGTATTGCTGTCTCGCCTTCTGTGAGCACATGATCCAGTTGTCGAGACTGAAAGCCCCTTGAGTTCTTTGACCTTGATTGTACCTTTCCAGTGGATTTAAACCATTATCCAACTGAGCAAATAAATTATGAGTGGTAAAAACAAAAATCAAAAACAAAAAAAATCTCATCACAGCTTCTCCCAATGGATTGAAAGGACTTCTTAAAATAAAAACTCTATAAAGCCCCACCTCTTAAAACATTAAAAAAATGGATTAAGAAGAGGCTTGAGTTATATCTTTTCCCAATAAATCACTCACTTAGATTTGTAAGAGCTGTAAAAAAGAAAATAAAACTGTCAATTCTCTTTATAGAGAAGTCCCTGAAGGGCTTTGAAACTGTTCATTCAACATTCTTTCCGATTCAGCAGGAGATGGAAGAGGTTGGTTGGTCAACTCTAAAAGATTTTCGGGAGGAAACACATGGGCCGGCACATTCGTAAACTTCTCATTACAACGTGAAGAAAAGTTTCTTTGGGTTCCTATAGCCAAAACCCTCCGATAGGCAGAAAGTTGTTCACAAGAGTGTCTTAAACCAATATTTTTCGCGGCAAACCCACCATTTGAAAATCCAATCAATGAGCGATCTTCAGCTAAAGGGGCTCCTCCACAGGCTGAGACAGAAAGTCTTTCAATATCTTGTAAACTGGAATTATTCCAAGTTCTCATACCTCGACTATTTGTTTGAGGAGCCACCGGCAAAGCAATTCTTATTTGAAGCCTTCTCGCTAAGGCTTCTAAATGTTTACGGTTATCAAACTCAGTTCTTCGGCTATGGGTTAGGCCTGATGCCGAAGCTTCAAACCATCCATGAAGATAAATAGCTTTTACCGGCCAATCAGTTTGATCCGCAGGGATACAAGTTGGTTGAGGGGCACTGGACTCTGCCAATGATTGAGAAGAGAACATTAAAAAGAGAATTGTCATCAAAGCAAAAGTCTTCATTCACGAACTCCTCTTCTAGTATCATCAACATTCTATAAAATAATTTTATTTTATAAAATAAAGGGCTGCAAATTATTAATTTCAATAACTTAAAGATAAGGATTCTTTTTGTACTGTTTTAGTTAAATTTGTGGCGAGGAGTAAAATGGGAGTTGCGTGAATGATACCGCAACAACACTGGGAACTTAACGAAAGAGTCGTCAGCTCTGTAAATCAAAAGTTCCTACTTCTAAGGAAAACTCACATTTCCCTCGGGATTTGATAACATAATTATAAAAATTAGCATTGACTTAGGTAGTGGTTTTTTAAAAAACCTCTAAGGGCTTTAATTATACTTTAGCTATAAAAGGGATTGTCCCCCGCAGAGTGATTCGTGACATCGACAACTTCAGTAATTGTAGGTATCAATTGTCTAATGGCTCCCTCAATCCCCTCTTTCATTGTTTGATAAGACATGGCACAGCCTTGACATCCTCCACCCATTTCCAAAAAGACTTTATTATTTTCTACAGAATGTAAAACAACAAAGCCACCATGAGCGGAGAGAGCGGGGTTGATTTGTTCTTCGATCAGTTGAGCCATTTGTTGAGCCTCCGGACTGCTAAGCTCACCCTTCTTCGCTGCCCCTTCCGACTCGGGATTTTCTTCAATAGAGGTCTGTTGGGTTTCAAAATGTTCGCTAATTAAACCTTTTAAGGGTTCTTCAAGAACTTCCCAGCTCACCCAATTCTGCTTAGTCACCTCTACATAATTGTTCCCTACGGTCACTTTTTCAGTCCAAGGAAACCCAAATATTTTAGCAGCGATGGGCGATTGCAAAGCTTGGGTTGAGTCTTCATAAGTTTTTTCACGCACACTGATCGCTTGAGGGATTAGAAATTTACGACTCTCAGTACTGCTTGTCGACTCTACAGATATTTCCATACGTTACCTCTTCTTATAATAGTTCAATTCACTCAAACGGGAGACCACATTAATTTCGACAACCTATAACACGATCAGCCATTTAAAAAAAGAAATACCTCAGTGAGATTGAGAAATCTTCTCCTTAGCCACATTAAAAATTAATACCACTTAGTTAATTTTCCAATGAGGAGTAAGGAGGAGACTGTAGGAGAAGTCTCATGAGGGCGTAGTCAACGAAACTAAGAGAGGAAATAAAGGGTATTAGAGCCTAATAGAAGAGGATCTTGCCACGACCATCCTCTGCATTACTCAACCTCAGATCTCACTCTACGTATGTGGTTTCTAGCTGAAGCTTATGCACCTTGAACCCAACCATTTGGTGACAACCTCTATAAGGAATTAATCCATGAATAGTTAAGTCCATTGCGGATAAAAAAGACAAAACATGGCGGCAAAAAAAGACAATAAGGCTAACCACAGATAACGTGACGGCCAAATTCTCAGCCATAAACACTCAAAAAAAGTAGACATCACTGGATCAGTTAAAACGATGGATGTAACCGTCGCCAGTTTTCCATGCTTCAAGGCTTGCAAATAAAGAACTAAAGACAAAAAAGTTCCACTGAAACTAGCGACTGTTGCGACTAACTTTTCTTTATGCGAGAGTCTTAATAAACCTTTTAAAAAATTAACGGGAATAAAGGGGTAATAAATAGCAAAAGAAATGACGGCGGCAAGAGTTCTAATATATTGAGCATCAAACCCATTGAGGGCAGGGTTCTCATTAAAACCATAACGAGTTAATATGATTCCAATGCTATCAAGAATCACACCAGCAAAGGCTAAGACTAAACCTTGCACCTCCCACTGACCACGCATTTTAAATCGCTCGTAACTAAATAGAAAAAGACAAATTACAAAAAAAAGGATGGCCAAAAACTGTAACGCATAAATTTGTTCATCCCAAAAGAAATAGGAAAATCCGCCGACAATAAAAGGTTGAAACCCATAAAGAACCAATGTTCTTGCTGGTCCCATAATTTTATAGGCTGATAGAATCATCCAGTCCGCAATATTAAGACCGATAATACCACTGATCAAAAAAGGCCAGTGTTCCTCTAAACTAATAGAAAGACTTCCTCTTAAATAAAAAATAACGGGAACACTGAATATTAAGGAGACAAGAGCTTTAAATATATTCATCCATAAGGCCGAAACCTTTTGGGAAAAATAAGTAAAACCAATGGCTGCCGTTGAAAAAGTAAGTACTGAAGAAAGGGCAAGTAGATAAGCAGTCACAATTTAAAAACGTATAAAGGACAACAGACTCAGTTCTGTATTGCGGCTCCTAAACTCTCCGAGCTCCACCAAATCATCTTTTCTATCAGGATGAAATCCATGATACTCCACCACATCGCGATAACTAAGTATAAAGGACACATTATAACTAAAATTATAGCGAAGACTGGGGCCGAGATACATTGTCACTTCATGCATACGACCGTTACGCTGCCGACTGGTATCGTAAATTTCTGACTCATTAAAGATTTGGTCTCTCATTAAAAAAGAAGCACCGATACTGATATCTCTATTAATTATGTACCACAGTGATAACCAGTTATCCATGCGCCAACGGCGAGTATTACTAGGTCCCGTATTGGGGAGAACATCACAATTATCTTCCGTATGGGTCCCAAAGTAAGTGGTATTGGCTTGATAGTAATAACTGACGTCATTACGGTACTCGGCAAAAAGATTTTGAGTAAAGTAGCGAGAAAAAATAGTATTGGATTTAAAACGAGCGATGGTTCCCTTCGCTCTTGAAATAGAACTCAGCGGTAGATAAATTCGTCCACTCCAAAAGACATCCGCGATACCAGGAAGCCAACCAAGACTATAATTATTGTATTCAAAAAACGGATCTTCAAAAGAACCATTTGAGACCTGTCGACAATGACCATTAAAACGATCATATCCAGCCGAGTTAGCATTAAAGGTTGCCTTAAAAGCCACGCGCTCATTGGAGTTCAAACGGTAATTGGGCCCAATGTAATTGTAACTATTAAGGTTTCCTCCCCGTTGAATCTGATCACTTTCTGAAGACAAAAGAGAAAAAGCAGAAAGACTCCAAGGACTGTAACGAGTATTCACATTCTCTTGCACAGTTTGTGCAAAAAGCACAGAAGGGGCAAAGAATAGGACAAAATAAATGATTCCTTTCATTGAACCCGTCCTTCAAGAACAAAATCAGCGGCCACTGGGAAATGATCAGAAACGCCTTTTTGCCCAGTTCCTCCCCTAAAGCGAGCCGGACCTCCCCATTGATCAATTTGGTATAAGCTTTTATTTGCTAAACGAATACTTTTAGGAATCACCTTCCAAGAGCCGTGCTTAAAGTTCTTGGAAAAGAGTAAAACATCAAGGAAGGACCATTCTCCACGGTAATTGTGGGTCCCTAAACATTGGTCACATCCAATTTGATGTGAAACAAGAAAATACTCACTCAAATCTTTATGGAAGTATCCTTGCTTAGCATCCTCTTTGGAAGTGATATTAAAATCACCACCAACAACGACATATTCATCCTGAGGTAATGACTTCTTGATCTCTATTAACCGATCCACCGCAATTTTTCGCATTCTTGTTGGAGCCCCTTGAGAGGGAAAATGAACACCCATAACGGTGAGCTTCTGCCCATCTGGCAATAGAAACTGAGCTTGCAAAATACCTCTTGTGGGACGCGTAGGCTCTTTCTTTTTAGTCTTAGGGTTTATTTTTGTTAGGTTAATTTTATTCAATTTAGGAGGCTTTGCTAAAGTGAGTCGACTTAACATAGCAACATCAATCCCTCTTTCATCTGGACCTTCAATTAGGATAGAAGGTTTATACCCTGCCTTAGACAGATAGTTAATTCTAAGTCTTTCCAGAATATTAAGATTCTCAACTTCTTGTAGAATAAGAATATCAGGACCTCGTCCCTCTTTAATCTGTAAAATAACATCAGCCAGTCGCTTCAATTTTCTTTTAATTTTTTGATCAGACCAATCATCTTCTAAACATTGCTTTATCCAATGATCTTTACCAGCCTTCTGACATTCGGCTCGGTGTTGAGCCGATTTTTTACTATCAATGGGCAGATAAGTACTATCGTCTTTACCAGGATCATCGAGATTATCAAATAAGTTCTCAACGTTAAAAGTCATAACTGTAAGGGCCTGAGGGGGTGTTTGATACTCCTTCGATACACATGAACTAATAACAAATAAAAAAATAATCCACTTTATTTTACTTATCACGGTAACACCTCCCAAATAATACGAGTGACATTCACCCACTCTTCATCAAAAGATTCAAGATAGGATAGAAATTCAGAACGACTGAATCCCATCTCTGTAGCGACAAAACCTTGCAAAATAGGATCTTCAAGAAGCTTACTTTTAGGTCTTAAAGTTAAACTTGCCACCGTAAAATAGGATTCCTGATCAACCCAACTATTGTTCACTCTCAAAGAAAAAACAGCACGAGCACCCAAAGGAAGACAGTTAAAATCCCCTTTAGTGACAAAAGCCGTTATACTCTTCTCATCTATACCTTGCTGTAAAAGTCCTACAAGCTCTTGTGGAACTCTTATAGAACTCCAACTATTGCTACATTCACTCAAAGTTTGACCTTGATGCTCTTCTCCACTTAAGTGAGTCACATCAAAAGAATCAATGGGGCGCTCTGGCAAAGTAACAATGGGGTTTATTTTTTCACTCGGTTCTAAATCAACCAAAGTAATATAAGCTCCCCTATCAGAATGAGTGAGATATTGATCCAAGTCAGCAGCAGCTATCCCCATCCTCTCCATCAACTCAGTCAGGACCTCTTGATTATTAATAAAGTCTTCGAAGTTCATTAATCTTAATTTCTTAATTTTAAAATGAATATCATGACTGATTTTAATTGTGTCTCCTTGTGTAACCAACTCCACTGTTTGTAAATCCGAGACCATAAAACAGTTTCTTCTACCAAAAAGAACCACTTGCTTTAAACTCTGGACATCAGCCATCTTGTCCATAAGAGAACGGGGAAGATCAAGTTCTGTCCAAACAGGATCATTTTCTTCACGACAAGTTGGTAATTTTACCCCTTCTCCCTCGGCTACTAAGGTCAATCCTAAAGGCAGGTCAAAATCAATGACGGCCTCAGTACTGGGTTTAAGATAAGTGATATTGAGACTACTTTTCTGAGGACCCGAAGTTAAATAGTTGCGTAATTCCCCCGTCGTCATAGCCATCGCCGCAGCCATCTCTGCGAAACGTTCTTCATTAGATAAAAACTCTTCGGTGGAAACCAACTCAATCGCTTCGACAAAATAAAGCTGTCCGGACCCTTGAAAAACACCATTTTGTTGAAGATCAATTTCTACGGGCTCTGTATCCGAAACTTTAACACAGTTAAAATCACCTTTGGCGATAACAACTTTGAGTTGATCTAACTTATCATAGAGAAAACTTAACTCTTCAAATAGCCTTATCGAGTTCCAAGTGGGATCTCCCTCATCACTACAGGTGGAAAGCTTTTGATTGTTCTGATTAACCAACTGCTTTTCGAGAGACACTTCACCTTTACTTAAGTAAGTTAAAGTAATCTGATCTCTAACAAAGTCCGACTGAGTTAAGAATGCTCTCATCTGATCCACAGACATATTCATGCCTTCTGATACCGATCGCAAACGTCCTTCATTGGACAATAAATTAGCGGTATTTAAAATTTCAATCTTAGTTACAAAATAGAAATGTCCTGTGTTGGTGAAGTTTTCTGAACTGGGGTCATTTTTAATAACAATTTCCACAGGCTCTGAATTTGAAACTTTCACGCAATTGCGAGAGCCCTTAGAAACCACCACTTTTAACGTGTCAGTACGATCAAAAATCATGGAAAGCTCTTCAAATAATCGAACAGTGTTCCAGGTGGGATCTTCCTCAGCATTGCAAGAAGGAAGTTTTTCATTCTGTCCTTCAACAGTCACCTCAGCCCCGTAGGCCCCCATTCTTCCACCAATACCAGCATTGAGTTCATCCTCTCTAGGACCACAAGAAATCAACAATGTTAGAGAAAGAAAAAGATAGAGAACGAAATTTTTTATCATGTGACCCCCAAGTGATAATTCTTAAAAAAGAAACTAAAAAGCGACTCAAATCCAACGAGCCGTTTATAGAAAAATCCACAGTGGCCATTTATGCCTCGCATTACGTCCTTGTCAAGCTCAGCTTATGACGACAATGCTTCGACAACTCATAGAAAAAACAAAAGGAAAAGATTTAAAAACTCAAGCTCACCTCAGAGTTATCTATGAAGAAAATAAACACAGAATATTTTAAGAAGTGGTCACCAAACGGTTAGGCTCAAGGCAAAGAGCCTTCCGATTCGGCGAGGTGTATTCCATATATGTAAAGTGAGAGTTAAAATTGAGAAGGTAGAAGAGAGCCTTTTGACCACAGGCTCTTTGAAGAATTGGGAGTCTGTGACTAAGAGGTTCTTACAAAAAACAAAATGAATATTTTACATTTTAAGCTCAAAGCTCGTAATGACTGAAAATTAATAAAGTGAGGCTCACCAAAGCTCCTCCGTGAAGAAGGAGCCTTGCATAACCTAAAACAACAAGGAGATTCCACTCAATGCCAGTTTAGTTATTAACCGGCAATCAAATTATACGATTTATGTTTTCTAAAATTTTCGGCCAATTCCAAATTGAAAAGCTCTCACTTCATATTTCACTTTTTCGTTTCCAAGTGTTTCAAATGGACGTGTTTCAGTGACTTGATAACGAACTCCGGCACGAATTCCCCATACATCTGAGAAATCAACTTCCACACCAGCTTCTGCATAGTAACCAAAACCAGTGAGTCCATCACTTTCCTTATGTCCACCATCATTATTATTAAGATCAGTAGAACCTGGCTTATAATCTATTGTATGATATCCAAACAAACCTCCCCCTTCACCATAAGGTCTAAAGAAAGAGGTAGGGAAAAGTTTAAATTTTAATCCCAACCCCAGTTGTAAATGACTCGAATCAAAATTAATTTCAGGAGCTGCATTTTGATATTGAGTCCCTCCCAGAGTGGTATAATCATAAAAGCTTTGCCCACTTGTATCCATATAGTTAACCGATATTGTTATAAATAAACCAGATTGTCCTAATTCCTTTTCTCCCCCAAGATAGACGTAGGTTCCCTGATCCATTCTAAAATTTTGAGACGGATCTAAAACTGTAAACTCGGCTACACCAAACCCCATATATCCAGCCATCCCTCTAAAAGCGAGATTCGACCCACCAAAACTTTGAGCCCAAAGGTTATGGGAAAAAAATAATGATGCCATAAATATAATACTTAGTTTTAACGTTCTCATAATTCCCTCTACTTTTTCTTTTTCCATGCTGAACCTTCATAATAGTATGATCCAGGCAAATCGAGTTCCAGATAATTTTCAAACATTTTCTTTCTTAAAAACTTCATTTGTAAAGGCTTGTACTTTTCAAGTTCCTGTATTTTTTTATAAACCAAAGTGCGATCATTGTTTTCCACTTGCACTAACTTTTTCATAGTGTCTTGATCTTTCTTTGATAAACCTGTTGTTTGTCTAATTTTAATAAGACCATTTTCTGACTCACCAATTGTTCCTTTCAATTTTAGAGTCTCTAAGGCATTGCTTCTTCTTGCTTGTCTTTTATTTATTTTCTTAACGATATCAAGATCGAGGAAAGTTTTTACTTTTTTAACTTGCGATTGTGACGTTTTACGTTTTGTCTGAGAGCTTCTTACATCGTTCTTTTTATTTGAAGGTGATACAGCCTTCAAACTGCATGAAATAAAAAAAACAATGAAAGTATATTTTAAAATTGAGATTAAAAACATCATCTAAAGATTACCAGTCCGATCCATCAGCTGTCACCGAGCCTCACCATAGGTCGAGGTTGAGTCCTGAAAATAAGACAGTCTTGCTTATTTTCTCGACCCACTCCAGACTAAATATCTAAGTCTTTTATCGAGAAAAACAAGTAAGGTACCAAAAATCTTCATGAATCACCTCGAGTTGCCGAAATAACATCTAGGAAACTAATTTATGAAAAGAAGTCTGTTATACATTTTTTCATTCTTAATAGGGACAGCACCCCTTACAGCTGCCTATGGACAAGATGTTCATTTCGGAACTATCTTTGTCGAAGAAAAAGATTACGACCAAGAAGAGAGCATTGAAAGCGTTAATCATCTTACTGATGGAACAAAAAGCCAGAAGGAACTTGAAATACTGTTTAAAAAGCAAGTGGGCTTGCCAAACGCAAAATTAAAAAAAATAAATCTTGATAGAACACCAGCCTCTAATGCGTCACAAAATAATAAAGACAAAGTAGGCGTTGTCAAAAATGACGAGCTTCCTCAAAATATTATTTACTTTTTAGAGTTACGCTCTTTTCCTGGCAATGATTCTGTTTCAATCCATCAAGGTTCCAGTGCTACATCTAATTCTTTAATGCAACTTGAGCCTGGTGAGATGATAAAAGTCGTCGATTCACCTTCTCAGTATATTCACAAACTAAGAATGGATCGCGACTCCCAAGGTCTATGGAAAAGCATTTACACTCGCGAACAGGACGTGAAGAGTCCTCATATATATTATGATTGGCGGAACTTTGAAACCATCACTTCCCATGAGTTCCCAATTGAACTGGATCTACTCGTTCCTTATGGACAAAATACAATACCTGTGTTTTCCAAGCCGGGAGCTTGGACAGCCAAAGATTGTAATCTAAATGAAGAACTTTGCATTGATTTTGTTGACCTTCACACCAAAGCTTACCTTTTCGATGCTTCTATTATCGACGTGAGTCTTTCCAAAAACCTCACACAAACTCATCGCCTATTTTATAAGATTGGCTACAAGATTAAAGATAAAGACGGTCAAATTCAGAATCATGTAGGATGGATTCCATCTAAGCACGCCAAACGTAAAATTTCACAATTACCTAAATCACTTATCGCCACAAGGAGTCCTGACAGCGCCTTTGGAACTTACGAAAGTGATCAAGAACGACGATCGCGATTAAAAAAGTACTACGTTTTTAAATCAAATATGGATTCAAATAACCTCAACATGAGTCGCTGGATTAATTCCACTCCAGGAAATTCGACAGAAGTCTTCTTTCAAAATATTGCTATTGATGGAATTGCTCAATTCAATAACTTCACTATGGATCAATCTTTCCTCAATGGACAACGTTTCACTCAACAAGGTGTGGCTGTGGGTTTTGGAATTTTTGCACCTATTTTTATTGATTTAGAAATCCAAGGCTCAGCGGAATACACCATTCCTGTCAACGCCAATGAAGATGCCACTTTTAAAAAATCACCACTCTTTAAAGCTGAACAATGGTTGCTTTACACCACTCCCATTTCTATCAGCGGAGTGCCTTTTAAGTTTGGTGCTGGCGCCTACTACTTTTCTATGTTCGCCTCTCAAAGAGATTTCGGATTCAATTCTCTTTTGGGTTTCCAATTTAAAGGTTTATTTGAAAATGAAAGTTTTTGGTCTGGTTTCCGCTATGGTCCGACTGGGCAAGATTTAAGCTTCAAATTAGAAAATCGTGAAATTGGTCTCGATGTGGGTTTTCGTCTTAATCCCGCTCGAAAATATGAAAGCTGGTCCATTTTTGCCGATTACTCAGACACCTCTTTTATCTCTAATCAGAAAAACAAGACCACTTTCCAAATTTTTTCCTTTGGAATTCGCAAACAATTTTAAATCTAACATTTATTTTCACACTAAAAGTTTGAATCCCATTTAAAACTTGTAACGAATAAAACCAAGCTCTTACCTCAATGATCAAAAGACTGTCTCTTAAAATAAATTGTAACTACATCGAAATTAGTATAAATTTTAAATTTGCACTAATGTTTCATTCAATTTTAAAAACATCCTATTAAATTGTCGAAAGGCAGCCATAATGGAATCTCTATTTAAAATCCCCTCTTCAATTGAAACCAAACATATTACAGGTCTTCTACTCTTAGTTCTTATTTATCTTCTGGCTCGTTTTATTCTTATTCGATTAGTAAAAAACTGGGCACTTAAAGATCCTGTTAATAATCGCAGCTGGAGAAACTTGGCCAGTCGACTGCCAGGCTTTATACTTTTTATTGGGATTCTCTTTATCTGGGGACAAGAACTCAGAGACTTTGCTCTCTCTCTTGTGGCTGTTGCTGCCGCTCTCGTACTTGCCACCAAAGAAGTCATTTTGTGTGTCATGGGCGGACTATTAAGAGCCAGCACCAAACTCTTTGAGGTCGGAGATCGCATCACCGTTGCTGGCTTTCGTGGCAAAGTGGTGGAACAAACATTATTGACCACAGCCTTGGCCGAAATTGGTCCAGGCCCTAAATCCAATCAAAGCACTGGTAGACTGCTAAAAGTTCCCAATAGTGTTTTCTTAAGTAATGGGGTCACTGTTATACCTTCAAGCCATGACTTTATACTTCACACCATAGTTCTTACTCTCCCACTGTCTGCTGACTGGGAACCCTTAGAGACGATGATTTTAGAAAGTGCAAAAGAAATCATGAGCTCATATCAAGATGATTTCTCTAAATATGCAAAGAAGAATCAGAAAGTTGTTAAAACCTACTCCCTAGGACAAGAACCAAGAGTGAGCTTTGATTTAAATGCTAAAGACTCCATGGATTTAAGTGTAAGACTGACCGTCCCCTATGATGGGCTTGGAAAAACAGAATACGCCATCGCTAAAAGCTTTATGAAAAAAGTGAATCTTGCAAAACAAAAAGTGGAAAAAGAAGATTCTGAAAAAGAAAACCCACTCTCTGAGCGATAATTCTCCTTATTACCGTCAGAGTACAGATTGATGCCGCAGTAGCAAGATGAATTGTCAACAGCCCTAATAAAAGGCAAGAGTTTTACTATTGCCGTAAAGTAGAAGCGTGTTTCTGAACCGTATTATCTGCTGGATTAAGACTCAAAGCTTTTTCCATTAAACTTTGAGCTTGCCCTTCTTTACCTTGTTTTTTAAAAATCAAAGCTTTAACACTCAAAGCCTGTGCATGCTGACCATTTTGCCCCAAAACAAAGTCCACAGCTTTCAAGCTCTCGTCCAATTGCTGATTATTAAAATACATTAGAGAAAGAGAGTAGTTCACTGAAATATTTTCGGGATTCAATGCAAAACCCTTTTCTGCATGATCGACCGCTTTTTGTGTAGCCCCTGCATCTAAATAGGCATGCGCTAATTGCATTTGCGCTGTAACAGAACGAGGTGTACTAACAGCGATATCATTCCATAGAGTAAAACTGGTCTCCCAAATCTTAACTCGATTGTTAAACATGTAAATATAATAGGCTCCTAAAAAAGTGATACATAAGCTCAGAAAGATTTTTTTAATACTCCCCTGCCAATTTTCATACCAAGTCTTAACAATCGAGGCATAGGCTAAAAAAAGGCCGATTCCAGACAAGTAGAGATAGCGATCAGCATAAATAAGAGACCCTCTTAATGGGACAATATTTAAAACTGGCAAAATAAAAAAGGTAAAAAAACTTAAACCAAAGAGAATCTCTTTTTTTTCATACTTTTTCTCACCTGCAAAAAAGCATAAAAAACAAAAGACAAAAATTCCAAGCAGGTATAAGCCGACTGTTTTTTCAAAAGAAAAAATTTCATAATAAGGACTCATATCGTAAGGAAAAATGGATCGAGAAATATAAAACATCAACGACTCAACCCCAAGATAAAGTCTATAAAATGGATTAAAGGAAGTGGTCGCACGCTCGCCACTGACTTCGTGACCAACTACATGAATAACAACAAATGCCAAGCCAATTATTAGGTGAGGAAGCTTTTCTAAGAAAGCGGATTTTTCCCACTTCCTCTCTTGTAAATAGTCAAAAGTTAACAAGACGAGAGCTGTTGTCACTCCAGCAGCTTTAGCAAATAAAGAGAGAATTAAAAAAACAAGTGATAATATATAAAAATTCCATCGAAAACTCTTTTTAAGAGTTTCTTTCCTATAAAGTAAGTAAGAAATATAAACCAACAATAAGAAAAGGGTCGACAGAACATCTTTCCTCTCAGATATCCAGACCACAGACTCAGGCTGAGTTGGAAATAATGCAAATAGGAATGTGCAAGCACTCGCTAGATAATAATTTTTACGAGTTAACATCGAGACAAAAACAAAAACCAAAATGATATTCATCAAATGTAAAATAATATTATTAAGATGAAACCAAAAAGGGTCTAACTTTATTACTGAGTACTCGAGAGCGTAAGATAAAAAAGTAAGTGGAAGATAATCTTTATATACAAATTCTGTGAACATCTTACCAAGGTCAAAATCTTTTACGATTTGATTATTCACAAGCAACTGAGGATCATCAAAATTAGTGAACCCGTAATTCAAACTTTTATACAAAAGAGCAAAAGAGAGGATAAAGGCGACTAAAGGCACTAAAAGAAAGTAGCGACTTTTAGTATCCAATTGCCAGGATGGTTTTCTAAACTTGCCTCTTTTTTTTTGACCTTTAGACATTAGCAGTAAGAATTAAAAACCGAAAAAAGATTTAATCCTTGCGAAAAAACCTGAGCTATTTTTCCTACCAGGAAGATGGCTTAATTTTTCGGAAAGCAGATCTCTATCAGTAGAGCTCGGTAGAACCTGGCCCTGAAGGACTAATAACGGGGAAGAAGTGATTCCCAGTTTTTTCGCATAAGTAAGATGTTGATCAACTTTATCTTGATATTCTCTTTTTAAGAAGCAATTGCGAAATTTATCGAAATCAACTGAAGAGTCTTTGACCGCTTGGTTTATTCCTTCTTCACTGATTTCTTCATTTTGCTCGGACATACTCTCTAAAAACACCCAGAATCCATCTTTATTCAAAGACTCCACACAAAATCCCGCCTCAGCGCCCATTCTTGACAGACGGTCTCCTTCAGGAAAAGAGAATAAAAAGAGACCATGAATGCTATCGCGCCATTTTTCTCTTGTCTCCAAAAATGACTTTAAAGCTTCAGGACACCCCTGACAGCTCCAATGGCCGATAAACATTAAATCAGACCCTTTACCCCACTGAGGAACAGACTCATCCACTTTAGCTAAATTTAACTGAACACTGGGAATTGAAAAACCAATTTCAACTGGTTCTTTTTGAAGATTTTTAGCTACATAAATTTCCATTTTAGCATCACGACTGTTTTGTTTTACTATGGCCGTTAGCCTCTCCACCATCGTCTCATCAAGATCGGTTTCAGAAATCCCTTTTTCTTTAGCAAACGCTTGTACGTCAGCCTCAGTAACGGCATCAGCCCCATTCATAATTTTAGATTGAATGTATTCTTCCATTTTCTGATTCGTATCTTTAGAGGCCTGCAGAATATAACGTCGTATGACCATACCATTAAGACGTCTCATTCTTTGATCAAATAGTTTTTTATGGGTCTGTGAATGAGTGATATTCGCTTTCCAGAATTGATCCCAGCTCACCTCTTTAGCACCAAACTGTGCTAATTTGGATCCTTGAGCCTCTGCCTGAAACTTGACCTGCAAATCTTTAATTGGTTCTACATTGTGAGACTTAAGAATTTCGATCAATTGCCCCTTCGGTTCTACACCATAAAAAGTGAACTCTTGAGAATCGGACGCTCCAGCACTCAATGCCGAAGCCCAGGCGTAAGCAAAAACCAGAGCTTGTTCATTGTGTTTTTTTTCTAATTCCGCTAACGCTGGATCACTACCATTTAACTGCTCCCAACTTAATTTCTCACCTGCAATTTTTGCAGCCACTTTTTTATCGCCAAAATCTTTTTTGACATATTCAATGGCACTTTCAAACGGAATGGACTTGCTTTGATCTGAATTTTTACTGGCCTTTTCAGAAGTACAAGAAATCAGTGCAAGCTGAGCTAATAGAATGACGAGAATACGTATCATGTTGGTCCCCCACAAATTACAATACTCTTATTGTATGTAGTAATATCAGTCGATACAATGGCTATCCTGCAAAATGTCAGAAAATCTTAAGGACAAGGACCTCTACCACCTCTTGCCGACAGGAAACTAATTTGCGTATAATGCAATTATGAGATTTTACTTCTTAATGAGTCTTTTATTAATTTTGCCAGGTTGTGCTTCATTCTCAAGTAAACCACCTGAGTCGCTCGACTATTCAAGAACATTTCAAGTGCCTTATGAAACTCTATGGCGAGCGACACAACAAGCCCTACTCAATTACCCCATGAACGTTAACAATATGGATACGGGGCACCTACAAACACTTTATATTACCGGCAAGCACCGCTATCAAGCCCCACATGATCGAGAGACCAAACTTGCCAGTGGCTACCAATACCGACTCAACATCAACATTATCAAAGGAGAAGCTGCCTCTCGCATAGTTATTTTAAAAGAGGTTCGGCTTCAAAAGGATTTCTTTTCTGAACCAGAAGAGCTTATCAGCGATGGTTACGAAGAAAAAGCCCTCATATATCGCATTAGAAGAGAGATTATTATAGAGAAGATCCTAAAAAAACAAATGAAAGAAAACTCCTCTTCACAATCGACATAGATATCTCCATTCCGACAAAACAAAAGATAATAAGAGCTTAAACACAGTAAACTGAGCTTAAAACATCGCAACAAACTTATTGGAACCTTAAAGGTATCAATAGAAAAATTAACTTAAACTCAATAGTCCTAAAATTTTTGTGAATTTGGATATTTTTCTTTCCAAAACGAGACTTCATTCACATCTTTAAACTCTTCTGAGGAGAGTTCCTGCAAAGCTTGAGTGGCAATCATTTGCATTTCTTTATCTTTATCATGCAGAAGCTGCACCCATTTGCTGTGATCTTCTTTTTTAGGATCTTTTAAGAGAGTGCGGGCAATATCCCCACGAATCCACAAGCTTTGATTTTTGTATTGACTATCCTCACTAAAGAGTTTTTTCCAAAATAAGTGACTCACTTGACTGTCCTTTGAGTCCTTTAATACTTCAAAAGCCTTCATTCGCACCAACAATGCAGAATCTTTTTGCATAATTTTATAGGCCCATCTTTGCGCCAGTCTTTTATTAATTGAATTTAGGGCTGTTAAACCAGCACTTCGCATAAACCAAGTAGAATCATTAAGGGCTTTTGTAATCATTGGCAGAGATTGCTCTTTCTCAACTTCCACGTAAACCATAAAACTTTTCCAGCGAACATCCATTGACGCCTTCTTATCAAAAGCCAACTGTTTTAAGGAATTTTTCAAACCATCGCCTTGTACACGCACTTGATCAGCTGCTGCAAAACGAGAAAGTTTTAATGTGTCTTCAATTTGATAATAAGAAGAAGATCCTGGAGATGGCGCACCCCAAACAAATAAACTGTAAGAAATACTTAAAAGCCAAACTAACATTCTCAAGTTCCTTTTTTTAAAGACTTAAGCTCTGAGATAAAAACTTCCGCTTCTTCTTTAGAATCAGGGTTCACATCCCGTAATTTGGGATGAATTTCATCTTCTCCACCATTAGCTGATGCCACTTGACCTTTTGAAGAGTCTTCCTCTTCTTTGACCATCACTTTACCTGGGTTTGCAGAATCTAAAGTTGTCACATTCGACTCGACTTGATTATCTTCTTTAGCATCAACCTGGCCAAAGTCAGAATCGTCTTCCAAATCAGATTGATTGTTTACAACTTTTTCAAATTCCGCCACAAGGTCAGCTGGTTGTATTTTTTCAACTACTTTTTCTTCAACCACAGGTGGAGGTGTTGCCGCAACAGTCTCTTCTTCAGCTTGAGCGATCTCATTTTCTTGTTCGGCTTCCTCTTCAACAACAACGTCTTCAGCTTCCGGCTCTTCAGGCTCAACCATGGTTTCACCAGCCAATGCCTTTAAACGAGCCAGCTCTTCTTTTAGTTTTTCATTTTCCGTTTTATAAAGAGATAAATCCGCAATATCATCTTCAATAATTTCGTACTCTAAAAGTCTTGCTTCCAATTCACTTATTTTAGAGAGTAGATCACCACTGTCGCCATGATTGGAAGCTCCCTCATTGCCACTCGACTGGGTCAGCTGTTTATTAAGTTCAGCAATTTTACGATCTTTTTCCAACACTTCTTTTTGCAACTCATTAACGTCCGAGTCTCCGCCGCTACTGACTTCCCAGTTTTTCTCACCAAGAACTCTACGCAAAGCCCCTTCAATGTTCTGATTGCTTTCAATTTCTGTATGGATTACGGAGTTCGGGCTTTTATTATTAAAAAGCAATAGCATAACCACGATGATTGTTATTCCGATGACTAAAAAGCTCACCACATAAGTATCATGAAAAACAAAAAGAGATAAAATAGACTCCATTGACAATATTCTCACAACAACTTTGAAACAAAGCAAGAAACCCCCTGTATTTCCAGGCCTTTTTCCAACGATGAGACTCAGAACATTTTAAAAGCTGGTCTTTTGTCTATAAAAATACACATCTCGATCAAATAACCTCTCCCATAGAGCCCCAAACATGTTGCTAAAGAAATAAGCTCCCCGTTCAATTTGATTGAATCATGAAGTTCATAAGCTTCCCCTTTATTGTGAGCTTAAATCACTATTTTTCCCTTGATTGCTCGCTCTTGCCATGAGAAACGCTGACTATGGACTCTAAAAAATATGATTTAATTATTCGCACCGATAAAGCTTATCTTTCTTCAGCAACCAATCCTAAAGACATCACTGTCCGCTCTTGTGACATTGGAATTAAGAGTGGGAAAATTGTAGAAATTAAGGATCAACTTGACCCAGCAACAGCTGATAAATTTTATGATGCCACCGGCAAACAAGTTCTTCCTGGGTTGATCGATTCCCAAGTTCACTTTAGAGATCCTGGTTCACCACAAAAAGAGGATTTCGGAAGCGGATCTAAAGGAGCCATACTCGGTGGCGTCACTGCCGTGTTCGATATGCCCAATACAAAACCCAATACCTCCACTGTTGAGCGCTTTAATGAAAAAAGGGAAACCGTTGCTAAAAAAACATTTTGTGACTTTGCCCTTTTTGCTGGCGCCACAAATGACAACTCCAAAGAACTCCCTGAGATTGAAAATTTACCGGGATGTTGTGGTATTAAAATATTCATGGGAAGCTCCACAGGAGACCTACTTGTTTCTGAAGATCAGTATTTAGCCAATGTTTTAAGAGCTGGAAAAAAAATGATTTCCGTCCATTGCGAAGATGAAGCGACATTGGAAGCTCGCAAATCAATTGCCATCGAAAAAGCAAATCCTATTGCACACCCTGAGTGGCGCAATGAGGAATCGGCCTTAAAAGCCACTCAAAGAATTGTATCTTTAGCCAGAGAAGCTGGACGCCGTATTCACACCCTCCATATCACGACAAAGCAAGAAATGGAGTTCTTAAAGGACTGTAAAGATATTGCCACTGTTGAAATCCTTCCACAGCATCTCTACTTCCACGCTCCCGACTGTTATGAACAACTGGGATCATTGGCTCAAATGAACCCGCCCATTCGAGGAATTGAACACCAAGAAGCCCTTAAACAGGCCCTCATTGATGGAATTGTTGATGTCGTGGCTTCTGACCACGCTCCGCACACTCTTGAAGAAAAAAGCAGAACTTACCCAGAATGCCCTTCTGGATTAGTTGGTGTTCAAACCATTGTTCCTTTAATGCTTAATTTCGTAAATCAAGGACTTTTAAATCTTGAAAAGCTTTGTTTATTAATGTCAGTCAATCCCGCTCAAATTTTCAAAGCAAAAGGTAAGGGTGGAATTTTCATTGGACAAGATGCCGATTTTACCATTGTCGATATAAATAAAAAGCAAACAGTTTCCAACAAAGATATTGCAAGCCGAGCCGGATGGTCCCCTTATGATGGACATGAATTCACTGGTTGGCCCGTGGCCACAATTATAAGAGGTGTTTTTGCTATGGAAAACGGACAAGCCTTGGTTGAGCCTGGATTCGGCCAGCCACTGCAATTTTAAGAGAAGCTTGTTAACAAAATTTGACCTTCAGTTTGAATGTATGAATTGGTACTACCCTTTCGTTAAGCACTCGTTTCGCTGACGGTGTCCTCGTGCAGGTGGTTCCGCTCTCACTTTCACCACTCTACGTACTTAAATAAAGCGGTCTTGGATAGAATCCATATTGAACGACATTAAAAAATGGATCAGCAGAACTTTTAGTTGCTTTCAATTCAAGACGTTGAATAAGCAATAAGATTGGAATGACTTGAGTTTGTTTTTTTAATCGCAGAGTGTTTCGATAATCGTCTGAGACTTGGATTTAGCTCCTAAAGCCGCTTGCAAGATGAGATCTTCATCACAAAAGCTCTTCCACTTTCCAGTGAATTGGATCTCAAAAGCTCCGAGATCACATTCTGCCAGACCTCGTTCAACCACATTGCCATCTAAATCCAGGAGTTTCCAACCGATGTATGCTCCAGCATCTTGACACAAACCATGAACAGTCAGCTCATCATTGGCAAAAGCAGAAACTTTACTTTGTTGAAAGGAAATATCTCCCGTCGCAATTGGATCAATTACGTCCACAGGCTCTGTCCCTACTGTCTCAATAGGGTCATCAAAATTTTGTGTTGTCGGTGCACAGTTCTGATATTGCATCATAGCAAACCCTAAAAGTGCGTAAAACATTAAAAGTCTTTTTCGACCCACAGTTCCCCCCAGTGGTTACCTCTATTCTACATCAACTTCTAAAATCTCTCCTAAATTTTTCAAAAAAATCCGTTTTTTGTTTCTATCTGGTGCAGTTATGAGTACTGAGAAAAAAGGTGTTTCACTGTGAGACAAATCAATAATGAAGCACATTAGGGGCTGTGGAAAATTCATCTTGCTATTGCGGCTTCAATCCCTCGCCATTTTGCGCTGTGCTCACCTTCACCTTATTCGATGTGGCTTTGGCCACACCTCATAAAGTTCAACCTGCGCTTAACTCAAAATGACTGAGGCTTTGAACCCTCATTACGCAGATGAATTTTCCACAGCCCCTAAAAAGGCGTGTGACCTGCCAACAATACCTATTTCTCTTTAAGAGTCCACGTTCTTAGATTTAAAACTTAATAGCACCCCCTTTTTAAACAATAAACGACTGAAATCACTTAAAAACCCCCTCAAAAAATTCTGGACACAACTTTGCAATTAGTCATCACACGCGGCTCATACGGAGCAATAAACATATTTAAAGGAAACATAAAATGAACTTATTAAAATTTTTACCCATCCTACTATTAATCTTTACTTCAAAGGCTATGGCTAAGACTTCAAATAAAAGTCTAGATCAACTTATGGACTCCTCTATTGAGGTTTGTATTGACCTAGAATACGACGATGCTTGTTCAATCGTTGCTATTGATCAAGACACACAAGAAGTATTTACTTTTATTACTGATAACGATAAAGATCTTGTTGAAAGATCTATGCAAATGTCACTCAATGGGATTACCACTTCCATTTCTCAAGAAGAGTACAACCATTATCTACATCAAATCCCAAACAGTCATAGATACTTAAGAGATATTAATGAAGTCGCACCACCTGTTTTATTGAAAGCTGTCACCACCTGTGATTATATGTCTATGGCATGCTTAGCCGCTGGTATTTTTAATCCATTTATTGGGTTTTCCTGTGGGCTTCATCAAATTTTAATTTGTACAGAATGGTAGACACGAAACATGAGGAGCTTTTATGAATAGTTTTTATTATATTCTCACAAACGGAATTATTGCTCTCACGCCACTTTTATTACGATGGAATAACATCGCAATAGATAATTTGGATTTCATAATCTTGATATTATTTTATTTAGTGGCATTCACTTTAGTCAGTCTAAAATATTATTCTAAAATAGGTATTAGGACAGTACTCATTCAACTCGTTATCATGACGGTGTTAAATATTATCATGCTAAACTTTAATCCTCTGAGTACAGTTCTAACCGCTAATTTTTCGGTTTTTGTATTGCTCTTATATATGAAAAAGAAATCTTAAAAAATCAATGGATCGTTTCCAAGTCAAGCCCGCTTTGAACTTGGAAACTTCCCCCCTTTATCGACCGAAGTTCAGGTGCGAAAGTCTTGTTTCTTTTTGCTGAATACTCATTTGCCCTGAAGATCCTTAAAATAAAAAGACAATCAACTATAATACCATTTAGTTATGGATTTTTTAATACCTCTTTAGTTAAGCCCTCAGAGAGGCAGAAGTAGATCGAACTCTGCCGAGACAATGCTGTCAACGAAGGGGGAGTTTAACTCAGAAGTATTACAACCAACTTTTTTGGGAAAGCTATGAAACACTTAAAAATCACTCTATTAGGCCTTTTAATACTAGCAACCTCTTGCCAGAAATTACAGCCCAACGAAAACACTAAAAACAAAAACTTCTCAGTGGAAGTCATTTACGGCAAGGATGATCGCATTGACTTCTTCGACATAACAGATCCTCATTGGCTCGCTCTTGCGCAATCATCTGTTGCCCTGTTTGATCATAGAAAAATCACAGTCAGTGAAGACGGACTCAGTTTTAATATAACAGCGGATGAGTATGGAAAAAATTACCACTTATGCCCTGATGAGAAGTTTTACAAACAACCTTCCAGCTCCTTTTGCTCTGGTTTTTTAATCGGACCTGATATTGTGGTCACTGCCGGTCACTGTATTCGTAATCAATACAATTGCGAAACAGTTCGTTTAGTGTTTGGCTACTTCTATGATGATTTTAATGACAGTCCGCTGACCTTACCCTCAGAAAATTTATATGAATGCAGTGAACTCATTCACTCTGAAACCAATGGGGTTTCTGGATCCGACTACGCAATTATGAAACTGGATCGCCCCGTTAAGGGTTTTCAACCACTACAATTAAGAACCAGTGGTCGAGTCGATAACAATGATGAACTCACCGTGATTGGTTACCCCTCTGGCTTACCAGGGAAATTAGCCCATGGAGGCATTGTCAGAGATAATCGAAACGAAAACTACTTTGTTACCACTTTAGATACCTATGGTGGCAACTCTGGCAGTGCTGTTTTTAATCGTTCCACCCGTCTCATTGAAGGAATTCTTGTTCGAGGAGACACTGATTTTGTCTACGACCAAGAAAGTCAGTGTCGCCGCTCTAATGTTTGCCAAAGCACAAGCTGTCGTGGTGAGGATGTGGTAAGAATTGATCGGGTCTTAAGGCATCTCACCCCTGCCGATTTACAGTCCAGAGCTATTGAACTATAACTCCATGAAAGCTTTTTATATCAAATTGAATCTATTGGCTTTATAAATTCAGTTTGATAAAACAGATTCTATGGAAAAGTTGAAATACCACCCCCAATCTCACCTTTTTATTTGCAACCGCAAGAAAGACGGGAAAAACTGTTGTGCCAATAGAGGTTCAGAGAAACTGCGAGACTCAATCAAGAAGTGGATTAAAAAAGAGAAACTCCATAAAGACTTGAAAGTCTCTTTTACCTCTTGCTTGGGTTATTGCGATACAGGAATTGCCGCCTGTCTATACCCGCAAAATCAGTGGTTTGATAAAATTGACCTCTCTGACGAAGAGGATTTAAAAAAGAAGCTACTTAAAGCTCTTAAAGATTAAACCTGGAAGTTTTAAGCATTTTATATCCTAACTTCCACTTTCTATTTCAATTAGCTTGTTTTTTGAGCATTTTTAGAGTCAAATCCTTGCCACTCCCCCCTTCTTACAGATATAAATTTCATTCAAGGGAGAATGGTCGTTCCCAATATACGATCTTGTAAGAGGGCCCTTATTGACTCACATAAGACTTAAGCTCTCCATTTGGGAACTCGACAATCAAACAGTGGTATTTTATGAAGAACAAAAAGACATTTGGATTACTAGGAACAGCGATAGGTCACGGACAACCCAAAAGAGGAGTTGAACTTTCTTACGATCACTTTAACAAAATGGGCTTCTGGGAAAAATTGGCAGAAGAATTTGAATTTCAAAACTTCGGTACATTACCACAAGACAAAAATAGCCAGGCTTACAACACACTTTTTCATAAAACTTTAGAGATCATTAACTCAGGTCATCGCCCTTTACTTTTTGGAGGCGATCATTCTCAAGCTTTCGCAACAGTCAGTGCTCTTTTAAATAAATACCCTGATCTTCATATTATTTGGGTGGATGCCCATGCTGATCTCAATACACCAGAAACAAGCCCCTCTGGAAACTCCCACGGAATGCCTCTATCAGGCCTATTTGGTTGGGTCGACAAAAACATTTGGGGTATGCCTTGGATGAATCAGTTACTCAAACCGGATCAAGTCATTCACCTTGGCGTTAGAGATATGGATAAGGGTGAAATAGCTCTTATGGAAAAACACAATATTGAATTTTATCGACCCGAAGAAATTCGTACCAAAGGGCTGACCACTATTCTTTCTGATATAGCCGAACGCTGGAAAAGCTTCCCCACACATTTAAGTTTTGACATTGATGGTCTGGATCAAACTTTAGTTCCTGCGACTGGAACTCCTGTGGGTCAAGGGCTGGATATGAAAGAGGGACTTGAGATTATTCAAACTTGCAAATCTCATTTTAATCTCGTCTCTTGTGAAATTGTTGAGTTCAACCCTTTGCTAGCAAAAAATCCAGAAGAATTGGTTACAACAGAAAAAAACGTCTCCGCACTGCTAAAAGAAGTCTTAAAAGCCTAAAACATGCACTGATTTTTCTTGAGCCGAACTTAAAAAAAAACTTTCTCGGCCCAAGTGGAACAATTCTTTGAGGATTTATTTCTTCATGAGAATAATGATAGTGGCGCTTGATATGATCAAAAAAGGTCGACTCTTTTACAGCACTTAACTCATATAGATTTTTTGTATATCGTGACAAGTTTTTATAGTCGGAGATTCTTTGGAAATTACATTTAAAGTGACCGAAATAGACACAATCAAATCGTAATAATGTCACAATAAGACGAATATCAGCTTCAGTGAGCTGATTCCCAACTAAGTAGTCTCTTCCCTCAAGCCTTTGCTCAATCTCATCCAGAGTTTGAAACAATTGTGTCACCGCCTTCTCATAGGCTTCTTGTTTTTTTGCAAAGCCCGAACGATAAACACCATTATTAACATTATTATAAATTTTCTCGTTTAATCCATCAATTTCACTTCGCAAACTCTCAGGATAATAATCATCATCATTGCCAGTGAGTTCATTAAACCCAGAATTAAAAATACGGATAATTTCTGAGGACTCATTATTAACAATGCTCTCTGTTTTCTTATCCCACAAAATGGGGACCGTTACCGTGGTAGACACATCCTCTTGTGCTTTAAGATAAACTTCATAAAGGTGATCAAATCCATAAAGAGAATCACCCGTGCACCCTGAAAAATCCTTTTTAAAGCTCCAACCTTTATCCAACATATCTGGATGAACAACATCAACTGATATATGCTCTTCCAGTTGTTTTAACTTTCTAAAAATAAGGGCTCTTGTCGCCCACGGGCAAGCATAAGAAACATACAAGTGATAGCGTCCTGATTCCGGCTTAAAAGTTTCATGATCGCTTGCTACTTTGTCTCTGAACGAACGAGGCACTCTATCGTAATTACCACCGTCATCACTGGTTATAATACTTGTTTCGACCCATTTTCCATCAACTAAACGTCCCATTAAAACCTCCTATCCTTTTTCCTCAACCAACTGACCCATTTTTCCAGCCTCAAAATCTTTAATAGCTGTCATGATTTCTGCCTTAGTGCTCATGACAAATGGGCCATAGGAGACAACCGGCCCCTCTAATGGCTCACCATTAAGAACAAGGAAATGAGAGGATTCTTTTATCCTTAGGCTCACTTGCTCTCCTTGCTGACTAAGTAAGGCGACTTCTCCTGCCAAAATATTTTGATCATGCAAAAAAACATCTCCACTGAGTTGCACAATGAGTGTATTACTTCCTTCAGGCAGGTTAAAGTTAAGCTCTTCTTCCCCATTCCCCTTGATCTCGTAGATATTGATCGGGCTGAAGGTTTGTGCTGGACCTTTAGCGTCTCCATATTTTCCAGCAACCACTTTAATGTTCCCATTTTTGAGATTGACCACAGGAAAATCTTCTTTGTCCATGGATTGATAGCGGGGCTTTGTCATTTTATGCTCTTTCGGTAAGTTAACCCAAAGCTGCACCATCTCAAAAGTCCCTCCTTTTTCAGTGAAATCTTTTGAATGGAATTCTTCATGAACCACACCAGATCCTGCAGTCATCCACTGGACACCGCCTGTAGTGATCCTTCCACCACCACCACCAGAGTCACGATGATCCACCTCACCTTGTATCGCGAAGGTCACAGTTTCAAAGCCTCTATGGGGATGTGTTCCCACCCCTCGCTTATGTTGTGATGGTGAAAAACTTTTAGGACTGGCATGATCTAAAAGTAAAAATGGCGAAATCAATTGCGGGTCTTCAGAGTGCATTGAAAACAAAGTGCTGACATAAAAACCATCACCCACCCAATGCTTTTCTCTGGGGCGAATGACTTTGTGTATACTTTTCTGTTTCATAAAAACGATCCTTTGTTTTAATACTTTGAGTCGCTTGAAAACCTCTCGACTCATCTCTTAACTTGATAACTATAGTAACCAATAAATAAACTGAAAAAAGAACATTTTGTTGAATTTTATGTTCTTTTTTTAGAACATTTTCCGTGGACCACATATTCAGATGTCTTTAGGCACAACTCTCTAAATTACAGACCATTGGGAACAATCTACCGCAGATGTCCCGAAGTTCTCGACGAAGTTCTGGAAGACATGCACAAAGACATGCACCCTTAATTTTTTAGTAAAAATGATAGACTTGTTTAAGATTTCGACTTTGAAAGTAAATTCAACTCTTATTGACTGAAAACTCATCTGGTACCCTATTTGCATTAGAAAATATTGAATCACTCAATTGTTCAAACAATTAGTAAAACAACATTAGGAATAAACAATGAGAGTTTGAATTTAATGCACATTTTTTAATCACATTGATCTTATATTTAATTTCCCTCTCTTCAGCTGCTAACTCAAACTGTAAAGATGTATTTCAAATGATCCATGAGTATCCAACACCGTCCCCATATACTTCTGAGATTGTTCAACAGAGGACCACATCCCGAGCAACTCAGATTAGACAGCAATTTCTTAATTTAAGGAGTCATTTCCCTTTATTCCATGACAACCGTTCCCTGGACACTTCTTTAGAACGACTGGTTCAAGCCGAGATACTGTACTCTCATTTTTTATTAACATGATTGGTACTCATACTTTCCGTAGAGATTATATTAGAAAACTTGGTTTGAACATTGGGTACAATGTTCAAATTCCTTCAATTCTATCAACTTCAACAGACAGTGGATTGAATTTGATTGCCCGAGCTTTTCACCAATACCTTCTCAATGAAGTGTCTCCTAGCAGTAATGAGTTGTTAAAAAAGATGTCCACAAAACTGGGATGATAGACTATTTCTCACTCCAATGGGATGAATGGAGCGTATCCAGCGAAGAAGGGTTTGGTACCTTTCAGCATTGTCCTGATCTCTATCCCGCCACCGTCCTGTTTCAATATTAAAACTTCCATATCCCGCGTAATGATCAAAATTGCTATAAAAGAAATGTCGAGCCATCATGCTGTCTTCATCGATAACAATGGTTCGATCCATAGGCCTACCAAAAATTTGAAACAGTTTACTTAAACTTAATGAAGGAGTTGTTGTTACTCGAAGAAGGTGCAACGGCTGTGAGTTTTGATAGTACCAATTCAAAGCTTTTCTTGCAGTCAACAGCCCAGCACCGGAGCTAGTGAAATCGAGCAAAACAAATTCTTTCCCTGCCCGGTTAATTTCATCAGGAAGATATTCCTCAAAATGCAATCGAAGACTCTCTTCAAGCTCCTGTCCGAAGGAACTTGAAAATGATAGATCAATACTTTTACCATTAAAAGGCAAACCAGTGTTTGAAATATTCTGCAAGTCCATCAGTGCCCGAACCATAGTTAAGCTACGACCGACGAAAATATAATGATAGTGTTCTGGGGGATAAAATTTTAGAATCCTATCTTTAATTTCTTCAAACTTTAAAATGTCCCGACGATTAAATGGGAGACCCTCCTCCCTTTCGATATTGGCCCACACGGTTGACTGTAGCAGGATTACCATACAAAAAAATAAAAGAAGTTGAATAAATAAACTCTTTTTAGAGCTACTGAAACAAGAAAATCTCATGGAATTCTCACCTAAAAAATGTTAAACAAGTTCACAATAAAATCCTAAAAATTGATGCCAGAAAAAATTATTCTACTTGCCTCTGCTCATGATAATCTGCCCATATCCGATAGCTAAAAGGAAGACTGGTTCTTTTGAGATTGGGACATTTCTTAAGGATCTTATTGCTTGTTTCAGCATTAATAAACAACTGTCGGTAATTTGCTATAGAAGCATCAAGGTCAAAATTAGGATTTCCTTCATTTCTTTCCATTTCGAGCATACCCATTCTAAATACATTGTTTTCCGTATTCTCAACGATTTGGTTTAAGTCGTTTTGAGACAACTCACAATCAACTCCTACAAAGCGAATGGGCCCCTCCGGTATAACAAAACCAGCAACAGCAAATTGAGTAAAAATTGTTAAGGTCAATAACAAAGCTAAACTTTTCATAGGCTTCTAACGCTCCAAAAGCCTTGCCCCCTAATGACTCCAAGATTCTAGAACTATCCTTTCGCTGGGTTATTAAGCAATCCGTATTCCAAGTTTAAATCGAATTTATTGGGCTTAGAGGCTATTTTAAGTGTCAAAAGGAGTGCAAAAACTGTCACCCCAAACTGGGCGCAGTCGCCTCTCCGTTTTTGAGTCCTCTCCGTCTATCGAATTTACTCAAATTAAATGATACCGAAATGAGGTCGTGAGAAATGTCACTTGACGTTGTTTTGGTGCGGTTTTTAGTGAGGAAGCCAGGACTGTAGTCCTGTCGCACTCAAAACTAAAAAGCCCGTTGAATCAAAAATGCTTACCTTAAGGAATTAGGTTTTCACCACAAAAACTAATGACTTAGGAGACAGCAGCTATGACCATCGAGCTAAAAAGATCATATATCAATTCTGTGAGGACGCGCTACCAAAATAGCACCAAAAGGCAAAAAACCAAGATTTTGGATGAGTTCTGTGCAACGACAAAGCTCTCGAGGAAACATTCGATCAGAGCTCTGAATGGAAAAGTGAATTTGAAACTGATTAAGCCTGGTAGAAAAGCTAAGTACAGTGGTTCAGAGTTCCTCTTCCACTATATTACAATCGCTAATATGAAAACAATTACCCTTCATCACTCCAAAATCTGTAATGATTATCTTACGAGCCACCGCATGATGAGCTTTAAATTCTGGATAGTTTTACTTTATAATTAAATATTAATGGTATTCTTTAAAATCTACATCATAGGTAACCCAACTCAGGGCTGCCGTCTTAAAAACACATTTCAAATCTCTTCGTTGTCTTGGTCTCTTTGGACCATAACTGAGACCACCACTCATTAGATCGTGAAAAACTAAACACCAATAAGATAAAAAATCATTTTGACTTATAAATCACTCACATTTACTACGATTGTAGCAATTTTTATAGAACCTACTTTACCTACTCCTGGGGTGCTTTTTAATTCACGAACGACCTTCGTTCTCTTGTTACTTCTTCAAACTTCTTTTCGCATTCTACTTTATCTCGCTCATACTCCATAACAGATTCGTAATTATTCAGCGATTTTGTCCGGTTATAACTTTCAGGGAAAATGACCATAAAACTGGTCAAATCAAAAAAGTTAAAAGATTAGCTGGATAGAGCCGAAGCGGTCATAATCGCTGAAAAGTAAAACGGTCAAGTTCCTTAAAAATTTACATGGACTGACACTTTTTGGTTACACGCCGTATACCCCAAAAGTGACAGTCACCTAATTTGTCCGACGACCACGAATATCATCAAAAATAGCGACAAAAGCCGGTAAGAAAAAACTCGACAGCATAGAGCCAATTAACATTCCCCAACCCAAGGCCAAAGCAATCGGCACAACAAAAGGATCCAAACCTCCAATACCATAGGCTGTCGGTAGAATCCCACACACTGTTGTTAAAGTTGTTAAAACAATGGGACGTAACCTCTTCTGTCCTGCTGAAACAATACTTTCAAAATAATCAGCCCCTTTTTTTCTCTCATAAATAACAAAGTCGACAAACACAATGGAGTTATTAACAATAACCCCAGCTAGAGCGACCACCCCAAGCATACCCATAAAACTAAGGGGTTCTCCATGAAGGAATAAGGCCCAAGACACCGAGATCACTCCAATGGGAATAACGAGTATGATAATCATTGGCCAAACAAAACTTTGGAAAGTGAGAATCAAAAGAAAATAAATCAGAACAAGAGCAAGAATAAAGGCCCTCAATAAAGAGTCTAGACTTTCTTTAGTGTCCTCATCTTCACCTCCCAAGTTAAGACTTAAACTTGGATGCCTTTTTAAATATTTACTCTCTTTACTTCTTATTCTCTCACTGACTTCCGTAGCGGAAATTTGCTCAATATTCACATCTCCAGTGATTGTTACCTGCCTTTCATTGTCTAAATGAGAAAACGATTCGATACCTTTCTCCATTTTAAAGTCAGCAATCGTATCTAAGGCTATCAATTGTCCCATAGGATTGAGGATTTTCAATTCACTAAGTTTTGTTCCCTCTTTCTTTTCTTCTTCAGGCAATGAAACTCTAATATCAATTTCATCATTAAGATCCTGAATAGTGGTTGCCTCAATTCCCTCATAGGCCGCCATCACAGTCATCCCAACGGTTCTCGCAGAAAGCCCCACCGAACGGGCTTCATCGGATTTAACTTTTACGATGACTTGATCTTTACCCTCTGAGAAGTTGTGAGTGATATCTTTTGTTCCCGACATGGCTTTCAAATCTTTTTCAATCTCTTCAACAAGGGGCATGATTTCCTCATAAGACTCACCTCTTACCCCTACGCTAATAGGACTCCCCACCGGTGGGCCCGCATTGATTCTTTCAAAAAAGATTTCAAGATTTTCGGTGTTTTTTAGCTGATCACGTAAGATCTCAATGATATCACCAGCGGTCTTTTCTCTCTCTGTCGCAGCTGTTAGATAAACTTTAATCATAGCCAAGTGGCTACCACGCTCACTGGGCTGATCTTCACGCTGTCTCATCTCACCAATAGTGGTTACAAAGTTTTTTAATTCAAAGTCTGGTAATTCCCCTACTATTCTCTCTATCGGTTTTACAAATTCTGTGGTCTGCTCAAGACTGGTTCCAATAGGTGCTTTAGCTTTAATAATAAATTGATCAATCCCCTCTGGTGGAAACAAAACCACTTTCATATTGGTGGCAACATTCATAATAGAAATAACAATTAAAACAACAAAGCCTAGAGCAGCTAAATAACGAAAGCGGGTTATGACTTTTAAAACTTCACCATAGACCGAAATAACTTTGGTCCAAAACCGATCAAAGGCCGCTTTAAAGCCATGCTCCTTAGGTTGAATATCTTTAAGGCTGACCCAACGACCAATATGATAAGGTAATACAAAGTAGCACTCTAATAGCGATATAATCAAAGCACATATGACTCCGATGGGAATATAACTAACAAACTTTCCAAAAATTCCCGACATAATTGTCATCGGAAAGAAAGCCAATATCGTGGTCATAACCGAAGCAAAAATAGCATTCCAAATTCTCTGGGTACTTTTGATAGCCCCTTCCATGGGAGTTGCACCATCTTCCATTTCTCGCACAGCATTTTCAGTCACTACAACAGCATCGTCGACCAACATCCCCACAACAATAATCAATCCCATCATCGTGATAAGATTCAAACTGATGTTATTCATATCAAAAAATGTCATGGTTCCCAGGAATGAAAAAGGAATCCCAATGGCTGTTACTAATGAAACCTTCCATGGGAGGAACAAACTTAAAATAATCACAACAAGAATAAGACCCACTAATAAATTATTAGAAAGAACCCCCAAGCGTCGTCGAATAAGGTTTGAGGTATCATTAACAACCTCAAATTCAATCCCTTTTATCTTTTCAGGATTGAGTTTTTTTATGGAAGCCGCTACCGACTCTTCAGTTCCAGGAAGCAGGCTCTTGACAGTATCAATCATATCAATAGCATCAGCATTCTCTTTTTTCATAACCACAAGACGAATGGACTCTTTACCATTCACTCTATGGGCGAGTTGTTCTTCTTTTAAACCCATAAAGACTTTGGCCACATCTTCAAGCATAATCGATCGACCTAGGTCATTGGAGCGAATCACTGTCTTTTTAACATCATCCACTCCGTCAAATTGACCATCGGTTCTTAAAATAACATCTTTTTCAATACCATCGGCAATTTGAGTGAAAGTTCCTCCTGGGATCGAAACATTTTGATCCCTTAAAGCATTAACTACTTCTAGCAATGAAATCTGATAACGCTGTAGTTGTTTGGAGGATATTTCAACGCGGATCTCATACTCTCGCTCCCCTCGAACATCCACACGAGAAACACCTTTTACTTTTTCCAATTCATTTTCAACATAGCGGGCAGCTTCTTTGAGAGCAAAAGGATCCGATCCTCCTGACATCGTCACTTCTACAATGGGAACAATTTTCGATTCTAAAGCAGTAACAATAGGGTCTTCCGCCTGATCCGGTAACTCATCCAAACGATCAATCACATCTTGAACATCAACCTTCGCCTCTTCCTGTGTTGTTTGATCAGGATCCAGCTGAATGACCACAACACTGAGTCCTTCAATGGAAGTTGAAAACATTTTTTTTATACCATCGACTTCCTTTAAATCTTGTTCCATGGGATTGGTGATGAGTTTTTCCACCTCGCTTGGAGCCGCACCAGGAAAATAAGTATAAATGGTTATGACATCGTACTGAACGTTCGGGAAAACTTCTTTTTTAATAGTCACCATTGAGTACAACCCAACGCCAATGACTAAAAATGTTAAAAGTTCTGAAAAAAGACCTTGTCTAGCAAAAAAAGCAATCAGCCTACTCAAAAGAAGCCTCCTTCAGACGACTTTGTATATGGGGTGAGAGTTGTTTAAATAGTTCACCCGAGTAGCGTTGGACCTGCCAAGCCAACTGACGAACCTCAATTGACTTTTGTTGACTTTGGAACTCCCAGAGCCCCAAATCATCCTCAGCTGTCACTAATTGATTCACACCCACACGCCCTAAACGAAAACGTTTTTCTTCCGCTTGAACTCGTCGCTTTTGTTCTTTCACAACGCGATTGTATAGTTTCTCGTTTTTACGTTCAGCTTCAAGCTTACGGCAAGTGCTTCTCCATAGTGTTTTAAGCTCATCAACAGCCAAACCTAACTGCACCACTGTTTGTTCTTTTTGAACATACTTTTGAGCCCTTTGTGCGCGAGCCGCCGAGTTACTTAATGGAATGTTTAGCTTAACACCCACATTCCAGGCTGGCCCCAAACCGAAACCAACATCGTCTCGTCCATCAAAAACATCTTCTACAGTTTGAGCGGCTCGACTATCAATGGCGTTTCCTCTATAACCAGCGACCAATTTAAGATCCGGCAAGGACTCATTTTTAGAGGCTTGATAATCAGACTCTAAACTTTCCAATCGTTTTTCCAAGGAGTGAATTCTAGCCGTCTTTGTCGGCTCCTCTTTTCCACAAACTCTTAAACCAGCACTCACAGGATCATCAATACTTGTTGGAACATCCATAGGATCAATTCCTAAAAAACTTTTGGGAAGTTTTAAACCAATGACCAATTGTTCCCACTGTTGAGCCAATTGAGTTTTAGCTTGGCTGAGTCTTGTTTGATTGGAAGCTAAAAGGGCCTCCACCTGGATAAGATCTGGAGCTTCAACCGCTCCTTTTTTGGAACGATTGGTAAGAATTCTAACCAATCTTTTTTCTCGAGCCACCTGATCTTTTAATGAACTCACCTGTTGTTGCAAGAGCCAAGCATTATAAAACTCACCAATAAATTGAAGAGTGGTCGATTCAAAAGAGTCTCTAGCGGACCACTCAATTGCGTCACCGCGAAGACGAGCCGCTTCTCGCTTTTTTCTAAAAGCATAACCAAAACTATCTTTTAAAAGATTTTGCTCTAAATTTAAAACTGCAACTGATTGTTTATAGTCCGTAATAAATGAATTTCCAAAAGGACCTAGATTGCCAAACTCTAGATCGTTAATATCATGCTGCCATTGAACAGAAGTTGTTGTCCCCGTTGACCAGCCCTTTTGCAAACCGAGATTCCACTGTGTTGACTGCGCACGCAAAGGTTGAAAGGGATTGGTTTTGGTAGAATTATCATCACTGTAAGACCAACCTCCTGTGAGATAAGTGTCAGTCAAAGGATCAATTTGACCTAACTCTTCTAAATCAGCACTGATATAATCCAACCCAATCATTCGATAGGCATCAGCATGCAGAAGTGCCACTTTCACCACATAAGGTAAAGTGAGTTTCTTCTCAGGGATTTGTTCCAGATAATTTTGAGCGTCTTTGGGAAGGGCTGCATTGGAAAGAAAAGGGATAAAAACAATCAACAATAAAAACCATTTCATAGTCAAACGAGGCTACCGACCCCATGCGGGGAAGTCAATTGGAGAGCTTTAAAAGTATTGGACAAAGTCTTTTTTATGCTTGTAGTCTGAGTCCATGAGTTACATAGCCGCTATCGATATTGGATCAAATGCCATTCGCCTTGCCATTGCCCATTTAACTAACACAGGCCTTCACATCTCCTACCGCTCCCGAGAACCTGTTCGCCTTGGTAGCAGTGTTTTCAGCACTGGAGAAATAAGTCCTGCCATTGCTGAGGACCTTGCCTCAGCCCTAACTAAATTTAAAAACCAATTGGAAAATCATAACGTTAAAGTATTCAGAGCTATAGCTACAAGCGCCATGCGTGAAGCTAAGAACAGTCAAGATATCGTTAAGAATCTTAAAAAAAGAACAGGAATTGAAGTGGAAATTATCAGTGGAGAAGAAGAGGCTCGCTTGGTTTCCACTGCCATTGCCCAAAAGATTGATATTTCCAAAGGCAACTCTTTGTTTATTGATATCGGAGGCGGAAGCATTGAGCTCATTGCTGAAAGTGATGGAGAAATTCTAAAAAAAGAAAGCTTCCCCATGGGGATGGTGAGAGTGCTTGAGTTTCATAAAAACAAGTCCGAACTCTTAACTCAGTGGCTCCCCCCATTTATTCACACAACTGTTAAAGATTTTTTTATGGGCCTCCCAAAATTAGAAACATCTGTTGGAACGGGGGGCAATATGGATCGCTTTATCAAACTCAAACCCCATGTTGCGATCCATGAGGGCGAATATCTTAGCCTTCATGAAATGACATCTCTCCATCAAAAACTTATTGAGGTGGATTACAATCAACGTATGAGTCTTTTTGCATTAAAACCCGACAGAGCTGATGTGATCGTACCAGCCTCAATCACAACTATTGAACTTATGAAAATGGCAGGAAGTGAGAAAATTCACTTTCCACAAGTCGGCCTCAAAGATGGCGTGCTGTACGAAATGTCCCAAAATATTTAAAGATCATCGGACTCAGAAAATTGGCATCGAGCTAATGTGAGTTTCATCAACTGCTCTTGTGACCCTATTTGCAAGGCCTGAGAAGATGATTTTTTAATATAACTGCCATCACTTTGCTGAAGCCAAGCACTTTGATAATCATCTAAAGCGACACTTAGTATTTCAAAGAGCTTTCTTTTTAAACTTCGATCAAGAATTGGGGTTGTCACTTCAACACGACCATGGAGATTTCGCCTCATCCAGTCAGCTGAACCAATATAAAACGAGCCATCTAAAGGATCCTCCTGACCATCGCAAAAATAGAAAATACGAGAGTGTTCCAAAAAGCGCCCCAGTATTGAAACAACCTGTATATTTTCACTTAAACCTTTCACCCCAGGTTTGAGACAGGAAAAACCACGAATGATGAGATCCACCTTCACGCCCTCTTGCGAAGCTTTGTAAAGCAAAGAAATTATCTCTCGATCTTCAAGTGAATTAAATTTTGCTATGATTCTGGCTGGCAAACCCTTTTTAGAATTTTCAATTTCCCTATCGATAAGGCTCAAGAACTTTTGCTTCATATTCATCGGTGCCACTAAAAGACTTTTAAACTCCCTTTGAAAAGAGCGTCCCGTTAAGAAGTGAAAAAGTTGAATCACATCTCTTGTAATGTCTTTGTCACAAGTAAGAAGTCCCACATCGGTATAAGCTTTGGCCGTAGAACTATTGTAATTACCTGTACCTATATGAGAGTAGGCTTTAATTTCCTTACCCTCTTTACGCAAAACCAAAGTGGTCTTACAGTGTGTTTTAAAGCCTATCACACCATACACTACATGGATCCCCACTTTTTCCATTTGTTGCGCCCAAAAAATATTGCGCTCTTCATCAAAGCGGGCCTTAAGCTCAACCAAACAGACCACTTGTTTTCCCATTTCGGCAGCATGTATGAGGGAAGAAATAATCGAGCTTTTTGCACTGGTACGATACAATGTCATTTTAATCGCTAAAACATTTTCATCTTCACTGGCTGTGCGAATAAAACGCTCCACAGTGCTTGAAAAGCTCTCATAGGGATGGTGAACAAGCTGATCCCCTTGTTTAATTAAATCAAAAATCGAACTTTGATTATCTTGAAACGGGGCCAAAACCCTGGAGTCCCAAGGAGAATACTTTAAATGGGGCATGGGCAGTTCTGCAAAATCAAAGAGAGAGGTATAATCAAGAAGACCTGGAGTCACGTATACATCATCGTCAGAAAGCTCTAACTCCTCTTTCAACAAGTCCACCATCCAGGGGTCCGCATTTTTCCCTACCTGCAAGCGAACAGCCTCTGCAAACCTTCTCTGCCTGACTTCTTCAGTGATCATATCCAGTAGATCTTCAGCCCCATCTTCATCTCTTTCCAAGTCTGCATTGCGTGTAATCCGAAAAGGCATCACTCGAAGAATATTCATGTCGGGAAATAAATCGTCAAGATTGTGTGAGATGACTTGAGAAAGGGTGATAAAACTGACCCCTTCTCCAGGTTTGTCATTTTCAAGTTCAATCCAAGCGGGAAATATTCGTGGCACCTTCACACGCCCAAAAAGAATTTCTTTACCTTTTTTATTTTCCAGCTTTAAAGCCAGTGAGAGAGATAAATTTGAAATAAAAGGAAACGGTAATGCATTATCAACCACGAGAGGAGTTAAAACAGGATAAACATTGGATTGGTAATACTCTCGCATCTGATCTTTTTGTTTTTCACTTAAGTCCTTCCACTTTTTTAAGTGAACATTGTGTTCTGCTAACTGTGGAAGAATTTCTTTTTTATAAATTTGAGTGACCGTGCGTGTGTCTTCGACCAGATGCTCTGTTATTTTCTGCAACTGTTCATTCGCTGATAAACCATCATGAGATTTTTTCGAGAGACCGTAGTCAACCTGCCTCTTGAGCCCCCCCACTCTCTTCATTACAAACTCATCTAAATTAGACGTGAAAATCCCAAGAAAACGAACTCTTTCCAACAGAGGGACCTCGGGGTTTCCTGCTAATTCAAGAACCCGACGATTAAACAAAAGCCACTGAATTTCTCGATTGAAATAAAGATGATAATCTTCTGGCTCATCGACAATAGGCAAAGAAGCCTTTTTTTGCTTAATTTTTTTTCTTGAACGACCCACTCGAAAATTCCCCTATCTTCAATCCACAGGCATAGTAACACCAATGAGTTAAGATTTCTTTTTTAATACTGTTTTAGTTAAGTTCACAGAGAGTCGCAAGAAGGAAACTGCATAAACAGAACCGCGACAACACTGTCAACGAAACTGAGAGCTTAACTAACAAGTATTAACAGGCAAAGTTATTCCGTGACTTTAGGGCTGTTAACCATTCATCAGCCCCTCATATTCTATCAATTTTTATCCCATTGGAAAATTGAATTGTATCCACTGAGTAAAGAAGCAGGACTTATCTCCCTAGCGGGGATAAAGTCAGGCTTCAAATCACCCATCATTACCAATACTTTCCACAGGACACCCTTCCATAGCTTCTTCACAAAGCTCTTCTTCTTCTGGTGTTTCAGGTTGTTTAACAACATAAGCATGCCCATCATCTTCATCTAATAAAAAATTATCAGGCGCAGTAAGATTACAGGCAGCGCAGTCGATACAAGAACGATCGACATAGTATTTTCCATTTACATTTTCAGGGTATTTGTCATTAATATCAGCCATGAACCTCAAGCTCTCACAAGATCTTCTTTCATTAGTTTTGCACTAACAAAAGAAGCGAAACCGTAAAATACAAACGAATAAAAAACTGTACTTAATAAAGTCGCTCTAAAAAATGGGATCGCCATTTGATAACAAGTCACTAATCCCGCAAAATCTGGAGAGTACATTTGCGTATTAAACCAAACTCCAAAATTAGAAATCATAAAGAAAGTTACGGCTCCAAGAAATCCTCCCGCCATAAAACCTGACAAACGAAGAGAGAGAAAAGAACCACCAAAAAGGAGTGCCCCAAAAGCGAGGTAATTAAAGGCCATACCGGGATAAAAACCAAGTAAAACATCGCTTGTAATAAGAGCGATCACAGGCAACACAAGAAGACCGAGGCGTTTCTGAGCTAAAAAACCACTCAATAAACAAATAGCAAGCACTGGCGAGAAATTTGCTCCCTCAGGGAAGATTCGAGCCATAAACAAAACCAAACTTAACACTCCCAAAAGGCTAACTAAAAACCATTTTTTTCCCATATATAAACTCCTTATATATTACCCTCTATCATGAGACACCACTTTCCCACAAGCAATACCAAATTCAATATTAATACCTTCAACTTAAGCACTTGTGCCTGCCATTTTTCAAGGCCATCGCGACACCCGCCCCGCAATTCAAGCCAGAAGGATCAAGCACCATTCCACAGCTATTTTCAGTACAATCATACTCTCTCCTAGAAAGAGGTCGACTCTCATTATGACTAGACGAGCTTAAGTAGGTGGTTTTACCTCTGATGCAAAGCCTTATTTCTTCTCGCAGGCCAGCCCCCATCCACTCCGTCGAAAAGAACTTCTCAAATAGTCCGTCAACTCTCTCGATCTGTGCTCCTAATGACTGCTCAAGAGTTATACATAAAAATGCTTCGCATCAATGCCCCCCATTTTGTGAATTGAGTATTAACATGCTTGAAGATACACCCTCAGTTTAACCCTCTTTACGAGATAAGGATTGGCAATGCTCAATTGGATGTTTTTCTGTTCGTTCGTATTTTCGTTGGCAATGACCATTGTGGGACTTCTTATGGACCTCACCTATCAAATCCAATTAGCTCCACAAGTCAAAGAGCTACAAGATCGACAGCAAAAAAACCTCTCCCACTACCTGGAATTAAGATCAAAAGTTTCAACCCATCCCGTTTTTAACCCTAAACTTGAACAGGGAGAAGACTTTCAAAACTTGTGGGAAGAACTGACAAAAAACAAGAAACAGGGTCAACTCTTAAGTCTAAATGAAAAAAAACTAATTATGGCCATGGGGCGAAACTGGCTTGAACAAAAACATAAAATTGAACTCCCTCCTTCTACAGTACTTCTCTTTAAAAACATCGATACCTACACCCACTGGCATCCCACAAAAACACTTAACACCTGGGATGCTTCTGACCTCATCGTCAGTGGTCAACTTTATCTGGCCCATACTTTCCACTTTGAACCCCTTAATATAAAAGAATCACTGCGAAGAGTCCGGCATCTCTCACTCATTCTCCTCTCCATGGATTATTTAAATTTTAAACGTGCGGGCCTCTCTTTACTTGAAAAAGAACTCACTTTATTTCAAGCACTCAACGAAAAAGTTCTCGATTCGGAAATGCTATGGGCTCCTATTAGTCTCGCAGAGTTAAGATATTACCGACTCTATCTAAAAAATACTTTAGACATGCTAAGCTTTCTCTCAAGCCCCACTCTCCTGAACCAAATTTACTTGGAAGATATTACCCCCATAGGATTTTGCTCAATCATTAGGGAAAAATTTAAGTCTCTTCAGTGGTCAGAATATTATTTAACAAAACAGTTCCCCTTTGAGCCCAACTTTAAAAAGACCGCTGAGACCATTAATAAAATCAAAAATAAAGGCATAAGCTCTTGTTCTGTTGATCCCACCTCAAATATGATTGTGAAAAATGACTGGGTCTCACACATCCCCTATTACCGCCGGCTATATGCTATAAAAACACTTCTTGCTCCTAAAAAAGGAGAGGAGATTTTATGAGGTTTCTACATGTTTGCTTATCAGAGAGTTGGGGCGGACTAGAAATGGCCATCCTTAAATGGAATAAAATACTTCAGGAAAAAGGACATTCGAACTTCAACGTCTGCACACCCAACTCACCGCTCGCACAAGCTTTAAAAGAAGAAGGTTTGCCTTTAGTTGAATGGGACTCGGCCCACTACTTCTCTCCTGATTTTAGTTTTAAATTACGCAAGCTTGTAAAAGAAAAAAAGTTTCATGCCTTGATATTACAAAACCTAAGGGATTTATGGATTGTTTCACCCGCTCTTTACAATATAAAAAAGACTCAACTTGTCGGTTTTTGCCAGATGCTTGTTGGAGTTAAAAAAAAGGATCCCCTACATAAACTTGTCTACAAAAGACTCAATCATTTATTAACATTAACAGACTGGCAGCAAACAGCACTTCTCCCCTACTTACCAATTAAAAAAGAAATTTTTAGCACCATTCCTAACTTTGTTGACAGCAAAATTTTTCATCCCAAATTGAGAAGTGACGATTTTAGATACCAGCTTGGATTCAAGCAAGAGGACTTTGTCATTGGAATTATTGGCCGCATTGATGAACAAAAAGGGCAACTTGAACTGTTAAAAGCTTTTGCCAAAGTCTCTGAACAATTTAAAAAAGTCCATTTACTTATTATCGGAGAGCCTACACTTGGCGAAGAAAAACAGGAAAAGTATTTTAACCACCTTAAAGAGCAAGTTACAAAAAATAAGCTCGATAAAAAAGTTCACTTTATGGGTTTTCAAAAGGAGACTCAAACTCTAACTGCCAATCTTGATCTCTTTGTTTTAGCCTCACACCAAGAAACCTTCGGCTATGTTGTCATTGAAGCCATGGCCTGTGGTGTGCCCGTTCTAGGAACTCAAGCTGGTGGTGTTCCTGAAATCCTTGATCACGGTGATTGTGGTTTCTTATGTGAGCCCAAAAACTGGGAAGATATGGCTAAAAAATTGGATTTTATCCTCAACAATCCTTCTGAAAGACAAGAAAAAGCTGATAAAGGCCTCATTAAGGCTCGTGATTTTTACGACCGCAATAAGGTTTATGATCGCTTTATAGAACTTATTCAAAAGTCTCGTCCCAAAGTGCTTAAACTTGTTAAATAGGTTCTGTTGAAAGTCTTCTAAACTGAGGGTGCCTTAGATTTTCAATTTTACATTACTTTTACTTAGAATGATTAAAAGAGCGCCCACTAAATAACTAGCCATCACAATTCCATGTCTCTTTTCTGGGGAGGTTTAGCATTTTCATCAAATGTCAGCTGATTGATGGAGCTGTATTGTATATCTGTTCCCTTAGGAGGCAGTGTGCTCACTAAGGAAGATAACATTCGAACAAATGTAGAAGAGAAACCGTCCAAGCTAATACCGTGTCCTTGATCGACAAAGGGAATCACTGGCTGCTCTAACACTCTATAGGGCTCAAATGATAAAATTCCATCATTAGGGCCCCAGGCCTTTAAAGCCTCACGTCGTCTCCATTCTTGATAACCGAGAGTCGAATCACACTTTAAACCCAACAAATGAACTGTTTTAATACCCTTGGTATCCAATCTGTTATGGAAATATTTTTGTTCAATTGAAAAACTTCTTTGTGAGCCAGAGACATTATTGAAAAGAGATTTTTTATCAGAACAATGAAAGAGTGGTGAGCCAAATATCACCCCAGAGACATTCACCCAACCCTTAATATGATTGGCTTCTTCCTCACTCATATTGTCCAACATCACCCTTACGAAAGCCGACCCAAATGAATAGGAAATAATGAGACACTTACGACCATTATTTTTCTTTTCCTTAACAAGTTCATAAAGTCTTTTAGCACCTAAAAGAGGACGGTCGGTATGTAGTTGTGCTGGACTGACATACATAAACTGGCCACTCATACACAAACCCATACTCTGTCTTAAAAAACGTCTTGTTTGAGTTTTTGGAATGGTTTTATCAGGAGGCAACACAATAATAACATCCACTTCTTTGTTAAGAGGATTGCTTTCTTGTCGATGCAGTTCAATTTCTCTACGAAATCTTTTATAGCGATTATGATGGGTGAAATAAAGTTGGGAATAATGGGTGGCAGCTTGCAAACCTAAGCGGTTTTTACAGTCTATAAAGTTTTGATTTGGATCCAATTTAAAAGCTTTTAACGCCGAATAATAACTCTCAGAATCATTTAAGCTCTTTTCTCTAAAAAACCTCTCAAACATGTGTGCCCCGCTTTCACAGGGCTATCATATCGAGAAGATGACCTTTTCCCTAAGGATTCTCCCACGTAACTAGACCTTAGTCTCAATCATTAGGACGACTTCCCACTCTCTTTCTGAGATTTCTGATATTGCATGGCTTTCAGCTTTGCCTCACAAATATCCAGTTTCTCCTGATACTCATCCTCTCGTTTCTGCAAAACTCTCTTGTAATTCTTAAAACGAGAGATTCTGTCTTTTAGAAACTCTTGCGTCACTCCCACTAATTTTTCTTTTTCATAACCGATTTCAAATTCTTCTTCTTTGTCGGTCACTCTATCAATGGGCTCTGTCCACATAAGCTTACCCGTTCCACCATACTTAGGATGAACCACTTCAGCGCGACAACGCTTTAAAACACCATAAAGACCTTGAGACCCATATTTACGGCTTCCATAAACACGATCTTCAAGACTGTATACATTAATATGAAGACGTCTTAGCTCCTCAGCCATATCCACAGTTTTCTGATAAACCATATCTCCATCTTTCACACCTATGGTTTGTTCGTCATTGAGGTGCTTGGCTTTTTCAATAGAGGTATCTATTTCTTTAGCCTCATGGGGATTGGTTGCACAATGACTCAAAAATAAAGCCATCAATGCTAGAATTATTATTCTCATAAAGCCCTCCTACTTTAATTTAAAGCATTATCCTATGCCTAACTCTACCGAGTAAACAAGTGGAATATAGTGAATTCGAGCCAATGGACTAATCCAATCACTCATTGGAGACCAATGACCCTGTTGAGAAACAAGTCTTTTATGCACCGAATTCACATTTTGAACGAGGTGATAAATCATCATTGAAAATAAATAGAGTTTTACCATTAAGCACAGAAAGCTATGATATTAGAGGACTCCCGTTTCAAAGGTCAATAAGTTAAAGATTGTTACTCAAAAGCCAAAGCGCCCTTGCAAATGCGGATAACCAACTTCAACTCGGATTCCATCCTTTCTATGAACTTTCGCTAAAATTGATTGACCTATTAAAGATTCAATTCCTACTCTCTTGGACTGACTCAATGGAAGAATCTGAACGATTCCCCCGTAAGCAATATCTTGTGGTACTTTTCCTAAATCGGCTTTAGCTTCAACTTCGGTTACAACCTCTCTATTGAAAGAATCTGAAGCTGAAAAGTTTTTATTACCACAACCAATTGTTAAAAGTAAAAATAGTGTCGAAATGATTTTTAAAAACAAATTGAGTTCTCGCATCACATCTCCTTAATTATTTTTTTGGTGCACAAAGATAAGCAACAGTAATATCTGTTCTATCATTGTCTTGCTTTTGACCCACACCATAGCAATAGTTTCCGTTAACAAGAGATCCACCTACAGTAGCTCCACCCCAAGTACCCAAGCTATATTTAATCAATTTATGATCTCTTCCACTACTTGGCCTAGCTTCTCCTGAAGCACACACACCACCAGAGTTTTTAGTTACTGGAATTGCATTTCTTTTAGCACAAGCTTGAGCATGAGTTTCTCCTTCTATAGACTCACGCCAAGTGGTCTCGCCTCTTCCAGAAGGCACCTCAACTCTACTAATTTTAATGTTTCTATTAACCCAAAAAGTATCTTGACGACAATTCTGATAGGCATCATCTCCGATAATTGTAGGATTACAAACACTCTCACAAACAGCCTGTCCTTTAGAATCAATTCCTCTTAAAAACATACCTGGCTTACACATGAAAGAAGCAATGGCTCCCTTGGGCCCCTGTGCACCTCGATCACCTTTGGGACCAGTTAATCCTCGATCTCCCTTTGAGCCCTTAGGACCTGTTAGACCACGATCACCCTTTGGACCTTGTAATCCACGATCACCTTTTTCGCCCTTAGGCCCTGTTAAACCGCGATCGCCCTTTTCACCTTTAACACCACCTGATAAAATAAGCTTTTCAACCGCATCTTGTGTCACGATTTCATTAATTTTCAAAAAGTGATTCTCATTATAACCGTTCAACGAAAATGCAAGTGCTGCTGTGGGCGCTGTTAATATTGGCTGAGGATCGAGCATCACATTCATACTTGGCGTGATAATTTGGACAAGTAGATCACGACCTTCTTGAGGCACAATATCAGTGCCACAAGAATCCAACTCACTTGACCTTATATATCCAAATACTTCTGCAAGACTAAGTCCTGAGTCATTAGAATTAGTAAATACATTTCTTGATACACCATTTTGGGAAGTTCCAATTTCTAGAGCGAAAACTCCAAATTCAGTCAATGAAACATTTTTATGAGTTTCTGAAAATAACACACACTTTGAATCACGCCCGACAATTTGGACATTAAAATCGGCCGCACCATTGAGTGGTTGTTCCGTTTTGTCGTCAAAAGCACGCCCATGATACGAAAAAGTAACATTTGCAGCTTGCGCTATATTTGCAGTTAAAATCGTAACAACAGTAACTAAAAATAACCCCAACATATCTCTTGTAGTTTTTATTAACATACAGCCCCCAAAGCTTGACAGTTAATATATAAGAAAACAATAGGCCATTTTTTGTTACACACTTTTTATTTCAGTGTTTTAAATCGAGAATCAATGTCGAATAATTGATATTATATTAGAAAATTAGTGATTCAATTTGAAAATATAAGTGAGTAACAATTCATCGAAAGAAAAATTAAATACTCCAACTCTTCCTAAGAACATCGTATCCAATAAAACGAGTCTTCTTAAAACAATACACTTATACCTTAAATCGAATGACTAATTTGACAGATTCCTGGTTAAAATAAACACAACTTTCTCATTTTGACACACGTATTTTCATTCATAGTTGGCAAGAAGCTTGCACTGTTAATGGGTATAACAAACTTAAGGGGAGTGAGTATGTCTTCATCTACTAAAAAATTAATGATCTTTCTTTCAATCTTTGGTTTTAGCTTGGCTACACAGGCTCGTGATAGTGCTGAATCTTTTCTTATGCTTAGACAAGCTATGATGAAATCAAACAAAGATTACAATCAACATAAAAAGAAAATGAATAACGAAGAATTTGAGCGTGTTGAAACCTGGGGCCGTCGCAACAGTGCGACTATCGTTATTAATGGTGGTGGTACAACCAATGAATTGTCCGAGTTCCAACAAGATCAAAACACTGAAGGAGATCGCGAGATCTCATCCAATCTTGTTAAGAATGACTCTTTCTAAGATTTTTTAGGAAAACTTAGTCTAAAAAGTCACTCACTTCTCAAGTTGAGACCCCTCTTGTTAAAACTATAAAAAATAACGAAAATAGGAGAATGAAAAGTTTTATTCTCCTATTTTTATTTGGCCTTTTAAATTTCCAAACGGCCATGGCCTATGATTTCAACAAAGCCATCAGAGAGAAACAACAAGCCAAAGAAGCAAAACGCTGGAGCCTGAGCCAATGGCTCGAACAAAAAAGTAAAGTCAAACTCATGGATATGTGGCTTGGCTACAACCAACCAAGTCCTTATGAATTCTTTTTTAGTGTGGACACCTCAAACATTGAACAGCAAAATCAGATAGGAACCACACCAGCGACGACACAAAACTTCAAAAACTATCGAGGGAGCTTTGGTGCTTTTGTCACAGCGGTTGGACTTTACGGGGAGTACGAACAAAGCGACGAAGAGCTAACTCAATGGAAAGCTCTTTTTATGGTACGCCTTCTCGGTCATTCGGACCAGTCCACCAATTTAACATTGCATTATGGTCTTATGAATCAAGATATGAATAACGACCCCATACAGTTTCAAGTGGGAGGAGGTCGTATGAACCTCTATATTATCAAAGCTTTTGCACTAACAGGTTTGTATGATTATATTTTTGAAAGCACTTCTGAACAGAATTTTATAATGCAAGGACAACGATTTGAAGCCGGTGCTTTTATTGAATATGGCGCCCTAAGGATTTACGGCTCTTTTTATCAAGAAACAATGAATATCACTTCACCAGCTCTACAGGAGTTCATCCGCACAAGAGAGGGTATTCTCTATGGTCTGCGTTTCTATTTTTGATTAATGTTAAGAGGCGACGCATTGAATGTTTATTAACTTTTAGACCGAAGGATCAAAAGTAGTGGCATGAAACACACAATTTGATCCACTCATTAGACTTATAAGCTTTTAAATGCGTATTTTTATTCACTTTAAGCTCTGCCCCACGGCATTCATGATAGACACTCCTGTCTCAGCTATGCCAGAATAAATTACGTTTATAAGCTCAATCTTAAAGAGGAGAAGACTCCATGGCTCAATGGCACAATCACTATCCGAAAGGTGTACCACACACTATAGCTACAGATCAGTATCAATCCATTGTTGAGCTTATCGATATCAATGTAAAAAAATATAAAAATAAAACCGCATTCACTAACATGGGCGTGTCTAAATCCTATGAAGAAATTGATCGCCTTTCAGACTATTTCGCAAGTTATCTTAAAGAAATTTGCGGATTGAAGAAAGGGGACAAAATAGCCATCCAGATGCCCAATGTATTACAATTTCCTGTCGTCCTTTTTGGAGCCATTAAAGCGGGTATCGTCGTTGTTAACACAAACCCTCTCTACACAGAAAGAGAGATGCTCCACCAATTCAAAGACTCAGGAGCAAAGGCTATTGTCATCATTGCTAACTTTGCCCATCATTTAGAAAAGGTTGTAGACCAAACCGACATTGAACATGTTATTGTCACTGAAATCGGAGACCTTTTTCCTGGTTTAAAAAAGTTCGTTGTTAATAATGTCGTTAAATATATCAAAAAAATGGTCCCTTCTTATAATATTCCGAACAGTAAATCTTTATTGGTTTGCTTGGAAGAAGGAAAGCAATTTGATTACAAGCCCGTAGAAAGCAAACTCGATGATCTCGCCTTTTTACAATACACTGGAGGAACAACAGGAGTATCCAAGGGAGCCATGCTCACCCATGGAAATATATTAGCTAACATGAACCAAATTTTTGCATGGATGTCTCCAAAGTTTGTTGAAGGTAAAGAAATTATCATCACTCCCCTTCCACTCTATCATATTTTTTCTTTAACAGTGAATTGCCTAGCTCTTATGTGCTATGGAGCTGAAAACATTCTCATCACTAACCCCAGAGATATTCCTGACTTTGTGAAAACTTTAAAAAAATACCCATTCACAGTTATGTCAGGAGTGAATACTCTGTTTAATGCACTCTTAAACAACAAAGATTTTGCAAGCGTTGATTTTTCTCACTTAAAACTCAGCGTGGCGGGAGCCATGGCCCTACAAGACAATGTGGCCAAGAAATGGTTTGATGTTACTAAAACTAAGGTTATTGAAGGCTATGGATTAACAGAGGCTTCACCAGTTGTATGCTGCAATCCTGTTGATGATAGTGAGCAAAGAGGAACCATTGGACTTCCTCTCCCCAGCACAGAAGTTAAACTTGTTGATGAAGATGGTAATGAGGTTGCTGAAGGCGAAGCCGGCGAACTCTGCTGTCGCGGACCCCAAGTTATGAAAGGCTATTGGGAAAAGCCCGAAGAAACAGCCAACTGTTTAAAAGATGGCTGGCTTCACACTGGTGACATGGCCATGATGCTTCCCGATGGTTTCTTCAAAATAGTGGATCGTAAAAAAGACATGATCTTGGTTTCGGGATTCAATGTTTATCCCAACGAAATTGAAGATGTTATGGCTAGCCATCCGGCGGTTAATGAAGTCGCGGCCGTTGGTGTACCAGATGATAATTCCGGTGAAGTTGTTAAAATATTTGTCGTTAAAAAATCAGAGGTAACAGCAGAAGAACTACGAGCCTACGCTAAGAAAAACCTGACTGCCTACAAAGTTCCACGCCTTGTTGAGTTTAGAGAAGAACTCCCTAAAACAAATGTGGGAAAAATATTACGACGAGAACTGAGAGACCAATAAATCTTATAAGTTCACTTAATTCATAGTATTTGTTTTTTCACTCGTAATTAGGGGCTGTTGATAATTCATCCAGCTATCTCTCGCCATTTTGAGTTGTGCTCGCCTTCACCTTATTCGATGTGGCTCTGGCCACACCTCATAAAATTCAGTCTGCGCTTAACTCAAAACGACTGAGGTATTGAATCCTCATTACGCTGATGAATTGTCAATAGCCCCTAGT
>CAXREJ010000008.1:0-10786 GCA_964229765.1 Bdellovibrionales bacterium
GGTGCGCCTGGAGGGAGTACTCGTTCGCATCCCGCTCACTCGGCCTCAAGCAAGCTTTCGGCATCTAAAATTTTATCATCCTGATAAAATTTTTCGAACCCCAGCCTACGATTCCACTCTCTTCATAAACACCAAAAACAACGCTAGTCGAACCCTCAGAAGCTCATGATATTATTGATTTTTTTGCAATTCAAAAAGACCTAATTTTAAAAAAATGCGCCCATCTCTCAGAAAAAGGACTTTCATATCGCAATATCTCGCATCTGACAGACATCCCTGAAAGTACTTTAAGGCAAACTTTGCAGCGAAATAACATTCAACCTCCACCTGAAACTAAAGGTCTGAAGGGGTATAAAAACTTCCGCAAAGGCTCTCTCTCCACACCACCATATGGCTACTCAGTTATTCAAGGGAAGTTGGTTATCAACCCCCAAGAATATGAGACCGTGCTTACCATAATGGATTTTTGGAAGTCTGGAAAAACCACCTACGCTATTGCAAAAACCCTTGATGAAAAAAATACCCCTCCCAGAAGAAGTAAAAAATGGTGCCGAAAAACCATATCGACCATCATCAAGCGTGAAAAAGCCAAAGAGCTTGACCAAAACACTGACTCGGCGAGTGAAATGTGAGTTCGACTGGACATTTATTTACTTTCGAGAGGTCATAGAAAAAAGGAAACCAATTATGTTTTATACAGTCTATCTTCAGTTCGTCACAGGTATTATTCGTTTAGGGTTTTTCTTAGCTTTAATCAGTGGCTATGCCTCTGTGACAGTATATTTTAAGGAAAAGGCCGGTGAATCTGTCCAACGTGGAATGATCAGCTATAAGTCAATCAAAAACCATTTCTATGGCAAGAGGAACTACAACAAATATAAGGACTACCGAGAAATCATGAAAGAACAAGGTTACTTGGTAAAGTGATTCTCTAAAAACTCTCTTTCAAGCTTTAGAATCAAACGGATGACGGCCTGAGGGTTAATCTTATAAAGCTTGATCATCCCGACAACGGCAGTCATTGGTATAGAGGACCCTCTTTTTTCAAAAGCATAAATAAATTGAGGCGTGTATCCTAGCTTGTCTGCAACGTCCCTTTGTGAAAGTCCTCTTCGCAGGCGAGCCTCACGGAAGTAACTTCCTAGCTCATTATAGTTTTTGCTGTAGAGCATGAAGCAACCTCTCCATATCAACGGGCTTTATGGTCACCTCAAAGCTATAGCTTGAGGTTGGCGTTGGTTGCAGTTCTGTCCTTATATCTGTTGCCCCTAGATCCTTATAGAGAAGGTCCTCTGGGGGAATTTTAAAAAAACTTGCAAGGCTCTCAACAGTTTTCAAAGGTCGCAGTGATACGCCATTCAGATAGTTGTGTAACGTGCTCTTATTAATGCCAGCCTTCTTTGCAACGGTCGTCATAGTGAAATTTGAAGACTCAATAAGAAAAATTAAATTTTTTTGAAACAAATTGGCATCTTTTTTCATATCCACACACTAAATAATTTTTATTTCTAATGAATCTTGAGTTCACACTCGTCTACCAGAGTTTTTAACTGTCTACTGGCCTAGTTCACACCTGTAGAAGATTAAAAACTCATCTTCGACATCTCCTCTCGAAAGTAAATAAATGTCCAGTGGAAGTTTAAATCTCTACTCGGAGCAGTAAACAGGTCTCTTTTCTTATGGTCCCTAAAAATCAGCGTTTAAGGGAGCCCCCATGAAAGCAAACTTTCTAAAGGTTTTAAGAGAAAAAGGCCTTTTAACAAATTTTTCACTTTGGAAAAGAGATCATCTCAACGGCAACAATAACAAAATAACCGTTCACGAAGTTTACCAAAACTATAAAGACACTCATCTGCCAACCATTTCGGAATCCTCAAGGGTGAGTAAAATCGCTCGCTGCAACCGGTTTTTAAAACCTATCTTTGATCTTAAAATGGCAAATCTTAACCCACAAATTATCTCTGAGTTCATTAAATTTTCCAAAGCACCCTTTAATGAAAAGAGTCGGCGCTGCAACTTCCACAAAGAACTTAAAGATATGAAGTCCATGCTCAATTGGTATATCGACAATTTCGATTTTACTTACGCCAACCCTATTAGAGTCTCCCATATGAAGCTTTCTGAAATCAGTCCCACACCTGATCGAGAAAGAAAAATCAATATAGAACAACTCAAACTTTTTATGTCTAATCTCAAACCTTTTTATAGAGACATGGCCATGATTCAACTTTATTGCGCTGGACGCATTGGAGAGGTCGCTGGCATTCAAGTTAAAAACATTGACCTCCAAAACAGACGACTGACCATTAAAGAGGTCCTTGTTTGGATTAAAGGAAAACCCAAAATCAAAAATTGTCCCAAAAATGGTAAAACCCGTATTGTTTATATCAACGATACTATGTTTGAGATTTTCAGTCGTCTTTTAGCCACTCATCCCCTAGAGTGTCCTTTTTTATTTCATAAAAATGAAGAGCCTCTGAGGTATAATGCCATTAATGAAAATTATAATAAAGCCTGGGCAAAATCAGGCCTTCATCAGTATTCAGGATCTCACCAAATTCGCTACGCCAGTGCCCAAATTGCAAGAAAGTTAACAGGGTCCATTGATGCTGCCATGGCTGTAACTGGGCACACCTCAATTAAAATGGCAGAGCATTACTCACAATTTGATAACTCAGAATTGAACCAGTCATCGGTTACAAAAGTAGAGCAGGCTTTTAACGGCGAGACTTAATAATCTGAACCTTATCAATCTCACAATCACCAAAGTTTGAGTTACCTAGATAAGACTTGAAATAAAAATCTCCAAGTCCAATCTGCTCAGTAAAGCTGCTTAAATTGTTGTTTAGAGTCACAAGGTCATTTGATTGCGAAACGCTAGCGCCTGTTGCCCAACTAGAGCCATCCCAGTAATAAAAGTTAGTTCCATCATTTGATATCTGATAACTCATGTTACATCCACTTGAAGGGCTTGCTTGTAAATTATCGAGAGCCTTGTCAATGGGATGACTTGTTTTATTAACAACACTTGGGCTTCCGCTAAAATATCGGCCCGTCGGACCAACTTCAACTGAAGTGAGTTCAGGCAGACAAGGTTCACCACCACAAGCTGTGTTCTCTTCAGCCTCCATCATGACTCGGTATTGAAAATAGCGGTTATTACTTGGTTGCGCTGAACTTGGAAAATCAGAGAAGCTAAAGCTTGGTGATGACGTATTAGAATCACCGGCTAAAGTAATCTCATCGTCTACACAGACATCATTGTCTGAATCCGTCGTATTAGCATTACAGGTAAAAGTCATATCACCTGAATCGCGATTGAAAAGTTCAGAAAAAGCAGTGACCCCATTTCCGCCAGGCCCCATAAACTCAGCTTTATAAATATCATCGGTATCGGTCGCATTTGGAGTGCCATCACCATCACAATCATTAGCTGATCCCACAGGAGAGGTATTAAAAGCTTTGCACTCACAAGAAGAGTCTACGCAACTCTTCACTTGATACTTTACTCTATTCGCTCCACGGCGGTAGAGTTGTTGGATTTCGGTGGGTGTGAGGGCTCTTGACCATACAGAAACTTCATCTAAATCTCCGCTATATGTAGCCGTCGTATGCCAAGCACCAATTTTAATGGTTTGAGTATTTGAGCTTGTGCTAGCTGGAACACCAGCGGTAACAGAGTCTTCCTCAACGCCATCTACAAATATTTTATTATAGGGAGCTGCCCCATCATATGTTCCGCAGATAAAATGCCACTTCCCATCATCGAGAGCAGTTGTTCCTGTTGAAAATGAGTCCCAAGCATTTGGAGTATTAGTGATGTAGAATTGAGCAGCATCTGTGCCAGCTGATTTATAAAGCAACCAGCTTCTTTCACTTAGGTTATCGGATTTGGAAATAATTCCATTCCCTGACCCATCACTTGTTTTTGCCCATGCACAAACTGTAAGCTCAGTTACACCATCTAAAGTATCTCGGTCTCCCATGTCTAGGTAATCAACAGAAGCTTTGTCAAATCTGCCGGCGTTTTGAAGAATCCCATCAATATTTGCTGTAGCGCTATTGACCTGGACTCCATGGAAGTTACTTCCAGACGAATCAATAACTTCATTTGCAGTTCCGTTCCACAAAGGTTCATTGAATTTCCAGTATCCAACAAGCCCATTGCTCAAATCACCACTTAAAGAAGAATAGTCGGATGAACTCTCACTGCTTGTGCTGATTTCTTTATAAAATGGCAGACTTGTTTTTGAACTTAAGCTTGTCCAACTTCCCGAAGCACCGAGATCAATCACGGGAGACTCATAATGACCGGCGTATTTTTGTTTTTGACGATTATAAATAAATTTTATTTCTGATTGAGTTAAAGATTCATTCCAAATGCCTATTTCATCAAGAAGACCACCAAAAGGGGCACTTGTTCCAGAATAACCAATAAAGAGATCTGAAGCATAGTTTGGTATGCTGGCACTTGTTTCAGTATATACTCCTGCGGACTCTCCATTTATGTATACAGTTACTCTTTGAGCAGGAGCCTGTGCTCCATCGAAAACAACAACCACATGATTCCAAGAACCTTCACTCCCTTCCAAAGTAGTCATAAAACGGTCATTCGTACCATCTATATCAACCATAATAGCTTGAGAACTATCACACCAAATTGTATATGATTGATTATTGTCTGCGCCTATTCGCTTTGAGACAAGAGCATCATTGCTTGTACAGTTATCATCATTTACCCACAGAGAAATAGTCAGTTTAGTTGTATTATCCAGCTCATCACTGTCAGTTACTTGAATATAATCTGGCGTAACTGGGTTAAAGGAGCCTGAATTGCTGCCAACACGGGCATTTGTCGAAAAGCTGGGTGTCCCATTCACTGTTCCATGATTCCCATTACCAGAAGAGTCTTGCCAGTTCCCATCCATTTTCCAGTAACCAACGATGTTATCCCAGTGCGGAGTCCATGACGGCGATAGGGCAATGTAATCACTCACTTGACTACTGTAAAGGTTAGAGATTTCGCTACTTGAAAGGGCTGTATCCCAAACTGCGATTTCGTCTAAGCTACCTATGTCGAGTGGAGAGGAAAAAGTTTCAGTGACTTCTGAAAAAATGCAACCAATACAACCTGGTCGTGTGCTGTCTAAAGAACCATAGCCTGTAATATCAGTTGGAATGGCATCTTCGATTCCATCGACATAGATCTTTAAAGAATTTCCATCACGTACAACTGCAATTTGATGCCAACTGCCATCATTTACAGAGGTTAGGGAGGTGATACTTTTTAAAGCGGTATTATCATCAATTTCAACAAAGGCTTTTCCTCCCCAAACAAAAAGACCGTACCGCTTCCCTCCAGCACCGTTAGACCCTTTGGAGAATAAGGCAGGGATACCTACTGAGGTAGTATTAACCCAAACAGAGAAAGTAAAATCTCCGCTTCCCATATTTAAACTATCGCTATGAGAATAGCTCGTGTAGGCTCCTGAAAAAGAGCCTGCGCTGGGGCTAATCTGTCCAGCGACAAAATTAGAACCCGCTGCGGTTCCATGACTTGGGCCAACACTATCTAACCAGTTGTTCTCCATTCGCCAATAGGCCTTAAGATTACTCTGTTTATTTGGTAAGATAGTATTAACATGGTTTGAGGTGGTCGCTATAGTTGCCCCCGCTAGAGTCAGAGTATTCCCAGAAACAGAGGTCCCCACATGAGTCCCACGGGAAAAGTCACTATACTGACTTTCAATAGTTTTTAACTGTGCTTTGCCATCTTTTATTTCTACGAAGTTTTCATCAAAAGTATAATCACTCTCATCGTTAAACTCCCAAAGACCACCAAGAATTGAAACTAAATTTCTATACTCTAGTGAGTTGTCTACTGAACAGGAGACAAGCACCATAAGAGAGAGTGGTAGAATCAATAAAATTTGGGTGATTCTTTTTAAACAAAACATATCCCTTTCTTTTCGGTCTTTTTTTGAATTATTTTAAGTAAATTCAGAAGCTTAAATGATTTTTTTAAGAGTTATGAGTCCCAAATTAAAACGCTTAATGGGTCAATTTAGTATTCGATACCAAGTCTTAGGTCAAAGTTGGTAAAAAAGATGTCCTGTTCACCAGTCATAGCACCACCATCATAGGTGTACTGAAACTTATGCCACTGCCCATACCAATAAGCACCCATACTAAAAAGCTCAGAGAACTTATAAGACACTCCTAAAGAGCCATCAAAAGCAAATTGTGGGCTGACTTCGAAACTTGCGCTATTCCCACTTGAGCTTAGAGGGTGTTGATACCTCATCATCGCCTCATAGCGAATTCTTTTGCTGGCTGAGTAAAAGTAACTGGCGCCACCGTGGGCCATTAAAATAGAGTTTTCATTTCGTTCAACGGTCAGGGCTGAAAAGTTTGGTACATTTAAAAAGGGAACAAGATGTTGCTGAAAACCCAGTCGCCACATCCACTGGGAGCCTCTCTGATAATAACCTTCTTTTTTCTCTCGATGATTTAAGCTTCCTCTATAGAGAGCTTCAAGACTAAAGATTTTCCATTTGTAAGGGAAAACTCCTCCACCATTCTTGGTATCATTAAACTCACCAAGAGCTTCTTTATAAGAGGTTTCAAAACCAATTTTTTCGGTAATAAAAGCGCCACCACTTAAAAAGAACCCTGGCCCTTTAAGGCTCTGATAATTGAGATCAGAAAAGTTATTCACTTTTTGCGTGAAGTTTACAAAATTGTAACCAGCCCCAGCCCAAAGCCAAAACTCTGGAATGATGACAAGAGGGCCTTCTGGCTCTTTTTGCCTCAGAGCACCTGGTTTAATATGCGCAAGCTTTCGCTCCACATAATTAGTAGACTCTATTTCGCCCGTTGACTCATCCGCTTCAGCAATGGGAACTATTTTCTTCAATACTTTAACGTTAAAAGTTTCTGAAAAACCAGAAATAGGCCTATGTTTTTTGTCAATGGCTCTGACTTTCCAGAAGTAACCCTTCCCAAAGTAAATCATAAAGGGATATTTAGCTTTCTTGGTTAAAAAGCTCTTAGCTCCCTTAAAATTTTCTTTTTGAGAGATAAAAACTTCGTAGCCATGAGCGTAAAGAAGAGGAGTCCATTTTATGTAAGCAGAACCCTTGCGATTTTCTCCATCCCATATTTCTTCAAAGACCTCGGGCGAAAGTGATCTTGCTGGTGCAATTCTTGTCTTAAACGAAAGTTCATTAGACCACGGGCCTTTTTTCTCACCACTCAGTTCACGCACTTTAAAGAAATTCTCGCTCGGGTAAAGATCATTTATTCTAAGCTCATTATCAGTTGTCGTAAGAGTTACATCATTTAAGACGTACTCAAAACCAGCCATACTTTCTTGGCTTTGGCTGTCCCACGAGATTTTATTAACAACTATATTTTTATTAATGAGATACTCGCTAATTTTTGCTCTCTTCGCCTTATAAAGCCATTTTGGATATTTTTGAGTTGGAATAATTATATCGTTGGCAGCTACAACTGGTGCTATAAGAGGTTTTTCTTCTTTCAAAATATCGAAAGAGCCTGTTTCGGACCATACAGCCTGGGGACGCTTACTTGATATAACTTTGAACCGAAAGAAATATTTCCCTTCTCCAAGTCTAATATTCTCAATCCTATCGCCCTTGAAGTTCTCATCAACTAAAACTGTCTCAAAAGATTTGCTCTCTGATACTTGAACCTTAAATCTTTTCGCCCCAAGTGGGTCACGAGCGACAAAAGTTACTGGATACTGGTCATTCTCGAATTTAACTAAATCTTCTTTAGATTTTCGACTCTCCTTTAGCGGAACCATAAACTCATATCCCGTTTTTGGGTAAACGATCTCTGGCTTTTGTTCTTTAAAAAGAGTAAAAGTAAAAACATCACTTTCTATTTTTTTATTATTTTGACTTGTTTTAACTTTCCAGTAGTAAGTCCCAGCTTTTAGATCTTCAGCAAATAAGCCTTTTTGAAGATTTTCCTCTCTTTTTACTACTTGCTTAAAATTTATATCTTTTGCCATGAGCAATTCAAACTTCTGAAAAGGACTTTTGTTTAAAGCTTTCCATGAGAAAGCCATATCGCTGTTTTTACTAAAATACTCGATATGAGAATCCCTTGGACTTAAAAGCTCAATTTCTAAGTTCTGAACATTGAGAGCTTTACCTTTCTCAGAAATTTTTATTTTCTGATTTTTTTTGATTTTTCTTACTCCCTGAGCTGTACTGAGTTCCACGTCGCCATCAAGGACTTGGATCTCAATGCCCCCTGGGATTTTATTAACAAGAAAGTCTGAGTTCTTATTGCCCTTAAGGCTTTGGATATTACCTTCTTTGTCAGCAAGATGAAGCTTTTGATTTTTATTAAGATTCCCTCTCATCCTTCCATGAGTTAAGTGAAAAGCCATTTTTTCTTCTTTTTGTTTTAAAACAATAAGGGAATCTGGCTTAAGCTTTAGGCTTCCACCAGTATTGAGTTTGACGTTAAGGTAAGAGTCAGGGCCTGTAAAAAGAGTGTCTTTGTTAAAAAGATGATCCTCTTCAAAGACCTGTTTAAAGTGAAGGTCTTTTGAGCCCTTAACCCTGCCGTCGTTAATAAAACTATCGACAGAGGCGATTTGTCTTTCACCAGAGATTCTTTTTTTAGGTACAAAGAGTTCTTTCAAAAGCACGTAGCTTAAGAAAAAAATCAAAAGGCCACAGATGGCAACAATGATTTTATCTGAAAACTTCAAACCCAAAACTTAAGACTCCCTAAAGAAAGTGATAAAACATATATTGATACTTGTCGGAAAAAACGTCATAAAACTTTGAAAATCCAAGGCCTTAGATGAGCTGACAAAAGTGAATCTAGACCTTTTCAACTGGTATGCTTTTCTACATAAAAGTGATCGCTCGACTTAGGGAAGGACTATATGTATTCTTGCTAGCCTAAGGTCGGCAAATTAACTAGAGATCGTTTCTCTTTGAAGACTAATTTCAATAATAGTACCCCAGCTAAGCTTGGAGCGAATGGACACCTTGCCACCATAGTTTGCAAAAAACTTTTTAACAGAAAATAGCCCCAGCCCCTTGCCATTTTCTTTTCCAAAGGTGGCTCCCTTCTGAAAAAGTTTTGGAAGAACCTTTTGGTCAATACCTTGTCCATTATCTAGAAACCGTATCTTAATGGAGGAGTCTCTCTCAAAAAACTTAACTTTAATTTTTCCGCTCTTGCTCCCAATGGCCTCAATGGAATTATCAAGAATATTTGACACAGCCCTTTTAAAGCCAGATTTATCAACTTTTAGCTCTACTTGTGAACTATTACCAGGCTGGCAGGAAAAATCAACTTGTGAGTTTTTTCCGAGCATTACTTTTTTCTCGGTAAAAAGCTCCTCAATTGTATCTTTTACGTTCAAAGGCGTTTTTTGATTTTCCTCGTACTCAGCTTTTAAACCATTAAGGCCCGATAGAACATCGCCCATCCTCTCCGTAAATTGGTCGATGAGGTTTGGGCCAATATCAGGGTTTAATAGTTTTTCTTTCTTTACAGATTGTAGGGCTTTTAATGGACCACTGATGTCATGTCTAACCTGATCAACATGATCGAGAAACTCCTTATTCTTAGCCCTCTCGGTTAAAAGTCTCATTTTTTCAGATTCACTGTTGGCTAGAGCTCTTGATTTTCTCTCAATCTCACCCCTTAAAGAATTGATGTCAGACTTTACTTTTTGGAAAATATGCCCATTCAGGTCAATTATTCTTTCAATAAAGCCAAACTTAAATTTATTTGAGCCATCGTCAGTCTTAATGCCCAAGTTTTCCATCAAACTAAAGCCAATAATACGGCTCACATAGGTTTCAACTGAAGAAATAACCTTTCTATGAACAAATAATAACACCGAGATAAAGAAAATTCCCCAGTATAAAAACCAATATCTCATTTGAGCTGTTAAATATTTTGAAAAAAATAGAAAGTGAACCTTGGCGTCCATTTTTCCATCTATCAGGCAATGGACCTTATGATGTTGAGAGGACTGAGGCTTGCCCTCGTAATATGTCTTAGTACCATCAGCGATATAAAATGTTGAACCGCTAAGGTTTTCTTGCCTAAATTTTGTCTCTAAAAGCTCTGTCGCTTTCCTATAGCCACCCACTTGAACATGGGTCTGTATTTCTGTACAAAAAATATTTCCAAGGGTCCTAAATTGATTAATGTCAGAGTTTAAAAAAATCTTGTGACAAAAGATGGCCACTAACCCTCCAAGGGCTACAGACAGGCCAATATAACTAAGGTCAGCAAGATGTTTTCTCATAGAACCGGGTGAACCTTTGGAACAGTTTTATCTATATTATTACGCTCAAATATTCGTTCAAGCTCTTTAACATCCTCTGGCTTTAAATCCTCATAGGTATAGAGTGGAATCAAATCGCCACCAAATACATAAGCCGCGTAAAAAGAAAAATCCATACCGAAGTCATCAGAGATTTTTCGGTTCTTCACGGGTGAGGGTGTAAGGCAGAGTGTTAAATAAGTGCAGACATTAGCTCTTTTCAATCGATAAAATTGAGTTGCTAAAGACTTAATTTATTGAAATGAAAGGAGAATACTAATGTCTGCATCTAACAAAGTATCAAACTTTGTACTCTTACCGGAACTTATTTTAGAAAAATCTTATTACGTGGCTGGTGGGCATAAAATCTTTCACTGTTCTAAGAAGAAAATGCAACAATACTGCCCTTATTGTGCCTCTGGGGACTATTGGACTCATGAATACAGAACTGTCACT
>CAXREJ010000009.1:0-57712 GCA_964229765.1 Bdellovibrionales bacterium
AGAATTAAACAGCAAATGGCTGAGTACGAACTTGTTCCTGAAGATTGGGGTGGTGACACTATTTTTGTTCCCGTTTCGGCCTTAAAGGGTGAGGGTGTGGATGAGCTTTTAGAGCAAGTGAGTCTTTTAGCTGAGATGCAAGAACTCAAGGCGAATCCAAAAAGATCAGCCACGGGTATTGTTGTGGAAAGCCGAGTTGAAGTTGGAAAAGGAAATGTGGCGACATTGCTTGTTCAAGATGGAACTTTGGAATCAGGGCAAAACGTTGTTATTGGCGAGATTGCTTGTCGTGTAAGACAAATTTTCAACGAAAAAGGTGAGAAAATTTCTTCGGCTGGACCAAGTCATCCGGTTGAGGTGATTGGACTGCCAGCGTCTCCACAAGCCGGTGATTCCTTTGATGCTTGTAAAGATGAGAAAACGGCTGAAAGAATTGCAGAGCAAAGAGCTGAAGAGAATCGCAAAGAAAAAATGGCGAGAACATCTGCGCCCACTAACTTAGAAGATTTATTTTCAAAAGTGAAAGCCGGTGATTTAAAAGAATTACCAGTTGTTTTAAAAACCGATGTGGCTGGAACGGGTGAAGCCATCCGATCTATGTTTGATAAAATATCGACAGATGAAGTGAAAATTAAAGTGATTCATTCAGGTGTTGGTGGAATTAGTGAGTCTGATGTTTTACTTGCGGCTACAGCGGGTGGAGTGATCGTTGGTTTTAATACACGCCCTGATAACAGTGCTCGTGCGGCCTCGAGAGAGCGTGGTGTTGATATTAAGACTTACTCCATTGTTTATAAGTTGATGGATGATATGAAGTTAGCGATGGCTGGCCTTCTTGATCCGGATGTTGTTGAAAAGGCAATGGGACGTGCAGAAGTCAGAGATACCTTTACTGTGCCTAAAGTGGGAACCATTGCAGGAAGCTTTGTTGTGGATGGTAAGATTACTCGCAACTCCCTTCTGCGTTTGGTTCGTAATGGAACCGTTATTTATACCGGTAAAATTAGCAGTTTAAAGCGTTTTAAAGACGATGCTAAAGAAGTGGCTACTGGTTATGAGTGTGGTATTGGAATTGAAAATTTCAATGACATCAAAGTAGGAGATGAGATCGAAGCCTACCTCGAAGAAGAAGTGGCAAGAGAGTTATAAACTCACTGTGCACTGTCAGTTTTATTTTAGGAAAAAAGTTGTCCTGAAGTAAAGAGAGGCAGTGCACTTGTTATTTTTAAGCATGAAATTCAAGAGAAAATATTAGATTTTTATGATGCCTTTGTAATGGCAAATATATGGTGACTTATAGGGTTTGAGTGAGTTTTTGATTCTTTAGAGATGATGAATTTCTACATACGTCTAGGTAAAGTTTATAAAGAGCCCATTGGTCTCCTTTCTTCTTTTAATAAAAGAGTTTAGAAGGAAAAGAGTCTGATAAAAATCTAAGAGTTTTAATAAGGTTTTGTTCGATCTGGAGTAAATAAGATGAATGAGAAAAGTCGGAGAATACAAAGAGCAGAAAAAGAGATTAGGGAAGTGATTTCCTCTTATCTTATGCAGAAGCAGTCAGGCACGAGCGAAGACCTAGTTTCTTTAACTCAAGTTTTAGTGAGTCCCGACCTCAGAAACGTTAAGGCTTATGTCTGTGTTATCGGTAAAGACCGTGTGGATGAAGAAATGCTTGAAACCTTACAATCCCATGCTCCAGAGATTCAGAGACTCTTTAATTCTAAGTTTCGTATGAAATATTGTCCAAAAGTGAAATTCTTTAACGACGATGGTGTTCGTATGATGGCTAAACTTGATAAGATCTCCAAAGGAGACTCTGGTCTCTCATGAATGATGGATTGCTCCTTGTTGATAAGCCTGGTGGGGTAACAAGCCATGATGTTGTCGGATTTTTTCGTCGTCATTTAGGTCGTCGTGATATTGGTCATGCCGGAACATTAGACCCTATGGCCACGGGCTTATTGGTTCTCTTGTTGGGAAAGGCCACGAAACTTTCTGATTTTATTCTTAATGGAGAGAAGTCCTATCAAACCACTGTATTACTGGGAACGGTAACAGATACCGATGATATTACGGGTCAGATATTAGGTGATTCTAAAGAGGTCAGTTTTGAAAAAAGAGATTTGCAGTCAGCCTTAAATGATTTAACCGGTGAATTGCAATTGCCAGTCCCGATCTATTCAGCGGTGAAAGTCAAAGGGCAGAAGTTGTATGAAAAAGCTCGTAAAGGAGAAGACTTCACCCCTCCAATGAAGTCCATGACCTTTGAAAATTTAGAGTTGCTTGAAGTGTCACAGAAGAGAATCGAGGTCGCCTTTCGCTGCTCCAAGGGAAGTTATGTGCGAGCCTGGGGAAAAGCTCTTGGTGAAAAATTAGGCTGCGGTGGAACTTTGGAGAAGCTACGCAGAACTCATTCGGAGCCTTATTCTGTGGAGTCGGCGTTAGCACTCGTGGATTTCGAGGGTTTATCACCAGAGCAGGTTTATGAGTCATCCTCTTTTATCCCCTTGAACCGAACTTTGCCCCATTGGCCACAGATTAAAATTGATGGGAAAGATGAGAAACTCTTGTTGAATGGTCAAATTTCTCGCAAATTAGAGCGTTTTCTAGAGCTGGAATTCGGGCAATGGAAAGGTTTACAAGGTATTAAAGTGCTTAGTCGTGGGTCAGATCGACTTATTTGCCTTTTGAGCCCAAACGGGCCACTGAACTTCAAAATTCGCCGTGTTTTCCCCAATCAATGATTGACGAAGTACTGTCATTCCCATAACTTAGCTTTTTTTAATGCTTCTGATGACGAGCTGCCATTGGCACGTATCAAGAGGCTAACCCTATAACCTTATCAAAGGAGACGATAATGGCTTTATTGCAATCGCAAAAACAAGAGATCATCAAAAAATTCCAAAAGAAAGAATTGGACACGGGAAGTTCCGAAGTTCAAATTGCTTTGTTAACTTATCGTATTACAGATTTAACAGAGCACTTTAAAACTCATAAAAAAGATAAGCATGGTCAACGTGGTCTTGTGAAGCTTGTTAATAAAAGACGTAAACTTCTCGATTATCTTAAAAAGAAAAACTTGGATAGCTATAAAGAAGTTATCTCTGAGTTAGGTATCCGTAAATAATAATCGCAGGCTAAGATAAAAATAAAACAAACAGAGAGGTTTGAATGAAACAAACAGTCACAATGACCGTTGGCAGCCAAAAGATAGAAATTGAAACCGGTCGAATGGCGAAACAAGCTGATGGTTCCGTAATAGTGACCTCAGGGAACAACGTAGTTCTCGTTACAGTTGTCTCTTCTAAAAGAGAATCTGACATGGACTTTTTTCCATTAACAGTTGAGTATGCTGAAAAATTTTATGCTTCAGGAAAAATTCCTGGTGGCTTTTTCAAAAGAGAAGGTCGTCCAACGGCAGAAGCCACTTTGAACGCAAGACTTATTGATCGTCCTTTGCGTCCCACTTTTCCAGAGGGTTACAATAAAGACACTCAAGTTGTTGCAACGATTCTAAGTTATGATGGAACTTATCCCGTTGAAATTTTAGCAAGTATTGGTGCTTCTTGTGCCACTCATATTAGTGATATTCCTTTTAACGGACCGACTGCGGCAGTTATGGTTGGGAAGGTTGATGGTAACTATGTTGTTAATCCATCTCTTGAACAGTTGGAAAAATCAGAATTAGAAATGATTGTTGCTGGAACTCGCAATGGTATTCTTATGGTTGAGGGTGAAGCTTCTTTAGTTTCTGAAGACGTGATCTTGGGAGCTTTAAAGTTCGCTCATGAGCAAATGGGAGTGATCTTTGATGCTCAGGATGAATTAAGAGAAAAAACAGGGAATGCTCCTAAAAGAGACTTTGTTCCATTTAGAGTGGACGAAGGTTTTAGAGCGCAAGTAACAGAGTTTGCACAAGATAAAATTGCAAGCGCCCTTGCTACTCGTGAAAAAGCCGATCGTTATGCTGCTTACGATGCGATTAAAAAAGAATCTGAAGAGAAGTTTATTGCAGTTATTGATGATAAAGATGAGAAAGATCTTCGTAAGAAAGAGCTGGGTCTAGTTATTGATGATTTGAAATACAATATTTCTCGCAGTAACATTCTTGATAAAGGTGAGAGAATTGATGGTCGTGATTTAACGACTGTAAGACCGATTGCATGTGAAGTGGGTCTTCTTCCTCGTGCCCATGGTTCGGGTCTATTTACTCGTGGAGAGACTCAAGTTCTTGGTGCAGTCACTTTAGGAACGGGTGACGATGAGCAGACAATTGATAGTTTAGCGGCTTCGTACAAAAAACAATTCTTCTTACATTATAACTTCCCTCCATACTGTGTTGGTGAGACGGGCCGAATGGGTGGTCAATCACGTCGAGAGATTGGTCATGGTGCTTTAGCTGAAAGAGCTCTTAAAGCTGTACTTCCTGATCATGATAAGTTCCCTTACACCATTAGAATGGTTGGTGAGGTTATGGAGTCAAACGGTTCTTCTTCCATGGGAACGGTTTGTGGTGGAACCTTGGCCATGCTTGATGCTGGAGTTCCTTTAAAAGGAAACGTTGCTGGTGTGGCGATGGGTCTGATTTCAGATGGTTCTAAAACCGCTGTCTTAACTGATATTCTAGGGGATGAAGATCATCTTGGAGATATGGACTTTAAAGTGGCTGGAACTCAAGAAGGTATCAGTGCCATTCAAATGGATATTAAAATTGATTCCATTACTTTTGATGTTATGGAGCAAGCTTTAAAACAAGCAAAAGATGGACGTCTTCATATTCTTGAAAAAATGAATGAAGTGATTTCTTCACCTCGTGGTGAGATTTCTGAGTTCGCTCCGAGAATCGAAACCATCAAGATCAAGCCCGAGAAGGTAAGAGAAGTGATTGGTTCCGGTGGAAAAGTTATCAAAGGAATCATCGAGCAAACGGGTGTTAAGGTTGATATTGAGGATGATGGTTCTATTCATATTGCTTCTACTGACCCAGAGATGAGCCGTAAAGCTATTGCAATGATTGAGGCTATTTGTGCTGAGGCTGAAGTTGGCCAAACTTACAAAGGTAAAGTTGTTAAGATAGTAGATTTCGGTGCATTCGTTGAAGTTCTTCCTAATACTCAAGGTCTTCTTCATATCTCAGAGATCTCAAATGAGCGTGTCAGAACAGTGAGTGATCACTTAAGTGAGGGCGATGTTATTGATGTTAAAGTCATTGATGTTGACCGTGCTGGCCGAATTAAACTTTCTCGTAAGGCACTTTTATCAAGTGAAGAATAGAGTGAGTTTGATCTCCTCAGACAATGAGGGTTAAATGCAAAGAAATGGGCGCTATTATAGGGCCCATTTTTTTTGGTTAAAATAACGGATGAAATGTCTTGAGAACTGTATGAAAATATAATTTTGAGGGCTCTAGTAAATGACAAGGAAAAAGCATTATTTATGAAACTCAATTTTAATAAAACCGTATTAAGTAATGGTGTTCGTGTACTTTCTGAAAAACACTCGGACTCAGCCTGTGTCGTGACAGGGTTTTGGATCAATACGGGAACTCGTAATGAGGAACGTAAGCAGATGGGGATCTCTCATTTGTTGGAGCACATGGTTTTTAAAGGAACAGAAAAATACAATCCATTGCAATTAGCATTGGCGATGGAAGCAAAGGGTGGAGACATTAATGCTTTTACAGCCAGAGAACACACTTGTTTTCATACAACATCTTTAGCTGAAGACCTTAGCTTGAGTATTGATGTGCTCTCACAACTAGTCGCTTTTGCTAAGTTTGATCAAGAGAGTTTTGTTAAAGAAAAGCGTGTGGTTCAGCAAGAAATACTCATGTGCTCTGATGATTTGGAGGAGTATGTCTATGATTTGTATTTTGAGAAAGTTTATCCCAATAACCCATTAGGATTTCAAATTTTAGGTAACTCAAAAACAGTTGAAGAGATGACCCTGGCCGATATTAAAAACTACTACGACTCTCACTTTGTCCCTGAAAATATTATAGTGACTGCAGCGGGAGCAGTTGATCATGATCAGTTAGTAAAGGAAGTGGAAAGTTCTTTTGCAAAAAAAGAATGGAAAAAATTACGTTTGGATCAATCTGTGGAAAGACCTGTGGCTAACAAGATAAAAGAACACTTTTTAAAAGACTGTGAGCAGTGTCATATTATTATCGGTTTTCCTACAAGCTCTTTTGCTGACCATGACCGTTTTAATGCTTATGTGGTTAATACCGCTTTAGGTGGTGGAATGACCTCTAAGCTGTATCAAAAAGTGCGCGAAGATAAAGGTTTGGTTTATTCAATCTTTAGTATGTTGAACACGTTTGTCGATTCCGGTTTACAGACCATATATGCGGGAACAGAATCTAAGCATGCCAATGAAGTCATGGATTTAATCTATGAAGAATTAAAGTTACTGAAAAAAAATGGTTTGAGTAAGAAAGAGATTGATCTTTATAAGACGCAAGCTAAAGGACAAATCATAATTGGCTCTGAGGATATTGATAACAGAATGAATTCGATTGCTGTCAATGAAATGGTCTTTGGCGAATATCGTCCTGTGGACAGAGTCATTAATGAAATCGATAAAGTTTGTGTTGATTCTATTCATGCTTATCTAGAGAAGTATTTAGACCTTAATCAACTAAGTCAATTCACTCTAGGACCTGAACCTTTGTAAAGAATATTTAGATGACTGAGTTTTTCCAGAAAAGGGAAATGACCCTCACTGCAATAGTTTAGTGCTCAAAAAGAGAGTCCACTTCTTTTTCTATTTGATCTAGATCTTGTGGTACTGAAAAATCATTTTGTTTTTGTATCGTATAAAGGTGAATGGCCCAATAAATAAAGAAAATAGAATAAAGACCAATCATAATATTGATGGCGACTTTTTTGGGGATTTTAAAGTTTTCAACAAGGCCGACAATCATAAGTAATGCCGAAATGCCGATACCTATTAAATCCGCAGGAGGGAAGAAGTAAACGGCCAAGTGAAACAAAGCAAAAGGAATGTGAGCAAATAAAACAAGGGTGAATATTTTTAAAAAAGAAAGTTGTTTCTCGTAAATTATAAGGAAAAAGTAATAAAAGAAGAGGGATGACAGCCCCGTCGCTACAATCGCACTAGCGAGAGAAACGATCACGTTAAGAAAAGTAATGGCAAAAGGGGCCAATAGGTTTGAAATAACAACAGAGATAAGGCTAAGGCAGAATTGAAAGGACACCAAGCTTGTCCAATGAATATTTGGTATATTTTTAATTTCTTGTACGGGATTTTTCATAAAATCCCATAGATAATTAAATAGGCCTGTTAATTCTTTTTTTGTATCTTCAATCATCAAAAGTGTGTATCGATCCTAAATGAGAGGTCTACTGAGTTTTTATCAATGGTGTCGTCAATCATAGCGGCTTTAAAGCCGAGATCAGTTCCAACACTGATCATTTGGCTAATATAACTTTCAACTCCAAAAAGGAAAAGGGCACTAGGCGTTTTATAAGACTCATTGGTGGTTGGATTTGAGATATCTAGAAAACGAGAACTTATCCCTAGGCCCATTCTCATACTCCAGGTTTTGTTTATTGAAGGTTTGTAAAGACCTTTGAGAGAAAACTCTTTAAGTTGAATTTGACTGTTATTGTTATTGGCTGTTCCAAAATTTGAGTAAGAACCTTCGATGCCCCAGTTTTGATTAAGCACATCAACACCGACATTGATAAGTAAGCCACCTTGGTTTTGCATTCGACTGTCAAAACCAGCGGCATCAGCATCAAAGAATGTTTGTGAGAGTCCCAGTCCTAAGTGTACTTTTGAATAGGTTCTTATCTCGGATCGGTAAGCTTGATTATCGCGTAAATCCTTTTTGGAATAAGCGGAAAGCTTATTAACAATTTCATCATAACCTTCATAGTCAGAGAGGGCTGAAGCGGATACTACTAAAGTGATTATAAATAAGATCTTTTTCATAGTTTGATTATATAAAAGGTGTCTCTAAAAATCAGTGAGAAGCGAATTCTGAAGAGGATTTAAGCCTTTTGTAGAGAAAAAGAGCTCATTTGCCAACTCGACTTTAGCAAGTGATAGGAATAGATCATAATAGGGTATGTTGTTTAAGAACTCAGAATCTCGTTTATGTGTATTTTGTCGTCTCAATCACCGAGTGTATCTCAAAAAAGAAGTGTCCCTTTTTGATGGTCTTCTCTTGTTGTTGATCACTGGTATTCTTGCTTATGCTATCTGGGGAGGACCGGATCTCAGGTCACTTCTGATCTTTTTTTCAATGGCTTTTGCTTTTCAGGTTTTCTTAAGGGTTCGTTATAGGGAAAGTCTTAAGTGTCCCCATTGTGGTTTTGATCCAATTTTGTATAAAAATGATAGTGCTAAGGCGGCTGAAAAAGTCAGTGGCTTTTTAGAGAGTCGAAAGAATAATCCTCAGTATTTATTAAAGCCTAAACCTCAGATTACGCCACGTTTTGTTTCAAGAGATGAAATGAGATCAAAGAAATTGCAGTTGTCAGAGGAATCGTTAAGTAATGGCGAGTTACAAAGTACTGAGGAAGAAGCTATTAATAGAGAAAGTTTCCCGCTCAACTCATTTTAAATGGTTTGAGGTTTGAGCTGTGTTCTTTTTACACGGGCGAATGTAAAAAATTTCATAACATATAACGCAATTTGGCTAAGGTGAAGGACTTCGATACAACTGTACCGAACCTTGAGTTCACTGGGGTACAGATTGGTTTCACAAATGCAAAAAAGGTTGCTCCTTATTTTGGTGCAATTCTTTATTTATAATTGTGCAAGTGGTGCGGAAAAATCTTTTCTTGAACACACTACAGGTGAGTTTTATTCAGAAACTTATTATGATTCTCGTTTTGATGGAGCCGTCACTGATAGCCGATTTTACAATCGCTTTAAATTTCTTGAAGACAAAGTTCAACCATACTTAGGATTGCGCTTTACCCGAGACCTTTCTAACAACGGTGCTCCCTTAGCCATTGAAAATGCAGTGATGCCCACATTGGGATTGTCAGTCAATTTATTGCCATATCCATACTATTTGTCACTATTTGCAGAAAAACGTTTTATATATAGAACAGAATCCTTAGCGGGTGATTGGCAGAGCGAAGAGTTTCGCTATGGATTGATCTATTATTTTAAAAAATACTTATTTAAAAAAAGTTTTGTCGAAACTTATGGGGATTGGATTCAAATTGATCGAGTGAGTGAGCGCTCAGTATATACAACTTGGATCAAATTGGGTTATAGGGTGGGTCTGTTTGAAAATCTGAGTGTGGATCCCTATGCAGAAGGTTTTACCAGGCAGAGTGGTGACCCTGGTTATGGTCCCTTAGAAAATGAGTGGCGTTTAGGTGCTCGTGTTAATACTGATATTTCTGGTCTGTATGTTGGGGGGATTGTTCATTACTCAATTATGACCAATATAAACCCTGGTCAATTTGATGCCTTATTGGTTCTTTCAATGAGGTTTTATTAATGGAGTTTTGGTATCTTGCCTCAGCACTTTTAGTCTTTATCTTCCTTATGGACGATCTTTTTATCGATTGGATTAGTTTGATTTTGAAACTAAAGCCAACCTCTATGATCAATGAAATAACAGAAAATGATCGCAACCGAAAGCTAGCTGTCATGGTGGCTAATTGGAAAGAAGAAGAAGTTTTAAGCCAGATGATTCACGCGAATACTGGAATTCTTCTAGATGAGAACACTCATATCTTTTTAGGAGTCTATCCGAATGATGAAGCGACACTCAATGTAGCTAAAGAATTAAGTGAAAAATTACCTCAGGTTCATTGTGTGGTTAACAATCAAAATGGACCTACATATAAAGGGCAGATGCTCGACGAAATTATTTCTGGAATTTTACAATTTGAAATTCAAAATGATTTTCGTTTTGACGCCTTTATATTGCATGATTCTGAAGACCTTATAGATCCGTCGTCTTTGCTAATCTATCGGCAAAACTTAGCTTACTATGAGTTTATTCAAACTCCTGTGCTGAGTTTCAATCGAGAAATTTTCAATTTTGTTGGTGGTACTTACCTTGATGAGTTCGCTGAAACCCATTCTAAAGATTTGTTGGTTAGACAAGCAACGAAGGTAGCTATTCCTTCGGCTGGAGTGGGGACTTGCATGAAAAGAAATCTTGTTCTTTATTTTAGGCAACTGCAGGGGGGAGCTTTATTTCCTCATAAAGATTTAACTGAGGACTATATACTTGGTATGCGCGCCAACCAATTTGGTTTTAGGTCTCTTTTTGCCTGTCATATACAAAGTTTTACTGAGCAACTGGTTGCAACAAGAGAATTCTTCCCCTCCTCATTTAAAGCTTCAATAAGGCAAAAAGCTCGTTGGACATTAGGAATTTGTTTTCAAGGATGGCAGAGGTTGGGTTGGTTTGGAAACTTTAACCAAAGATATTTTTTGTGGAGAGATAGAAAAGCCATTCTTGCTCCATTTGTGACCATCAACTGTTTTGCTCTCTTATTTGTTGAGCTAGTTTATAATCCTAAAATTGATGATATTTTCATTAATGGAATTCTTTTAAGTAATTTAATCTTTATGGTTTTTAGAATTGCTATTAGAATTTATTGGGTCAATTTTCATCATGGGAAAAAACAAGCCTTGATGGTGCCCTTTCGTTGGCCTTTCTGTCTTTATATAAATACTTGTGCGGGTCTTCTCGCTATTAAAGAATTTGTATGGATTCAGTTTCTTGGAAAAGAAGTTCTTTGGAAGAAGACTCAGCATACCTTCCCAATGATCCCAGAAGATTTAATTTACAATCAATCAAAAGTTAAAAATAATAAGGAGATTCTACTATGATTCGCTTGCTATTAAGCCTGTTTTTTATGGGTCTATATTGTAATACGGCGTTGGCACAATCAGTTAAAGGATTTAACTTAACTGAAAATGGTGAGTTTCGATTTAAGGCGAATAAAGAAGATGAGCCTAAATCGAAAGCTCAAGAAGCTGTGGATAAAGTTTTAGAGTTAGGTGGGAACCATATAGTCTTGAATGTGAGGGCAAAAATGGTTGGACCACGCTCAAGTGATATTATTCCTGTCACTGGCAATGTGCCTATTGGCGTTGAAGCCCGAGAGATAGCCTCGTTGGTTAAATACGCTCATGATTTAGGAATGACTGTTGGAATTCGTCCGATACTTTTTGTTGTTGGACCCAATGGAGAGTTTCCTTTAGAAGAAGTGCAGGCTGATGGAGTCACTAAGGTTTGGTGGCATGGTAATATTCAGCCCTCGAATCCAAATATCTGGTTTGAACAGTTTCAACTTTATCTTGATCGTTATGTGACAATAGCAAGATTGGCTCGAGTGGATGATTTTACTATTGGAGCTGAGCTTTATAGTATGACTGTTGGAATTGAAGATCAGTGGCCAGAGTTTCCTCATGGCTTTCCAGGGCGTTGGTTGGAACTTCTTCGCTATGTAAAAGGTAAGATTCCACAGGCTCGCATTGCTTATGATATCAATTTTACAGACGATACAGTTTCCTCTCAAGGAATGACTCGCTCTGGAGGAGAGTTGGAGCGTTGGCGCTATAGGCTGGTCAATCTTGCTGAGCCAGAAAACCCAGAGGAATATGAAATTTGGCAAGACTTAGTGCAGTTTTGGACAGAACTCGATCTGGTCGGTATTGATATGTATCGTTCATTTGCTTTCCAATCGGATACGTTGCCAGAAGAAGGGCAAGCTTTGTTGGAGTTTTTATCCCAAAGATCTCTCGCTTACAGTGCTCAATTGGATACGGCCTTACTTGATATTGAAATATTAACGGGAATTTCTAAGCAAGTTGTTTTGAAAGAGGTTGGTTATCGTAGTGTTGATAAAGCTTTTATTGATCCGTTCACTTATTCGACGGCACAAGGTGCTCTTAATATCGAGCATCAAGCTATTTCATATCAGGCATTATTCAATGGCTTTTGGGAGCCTGGTTATCCATGGTTTGAGGGATTTGTTCTTTGGGATATTTCACTTAACCCTGCATTGCATGGGCCAGAGGATCGTGGTTTTTCTCCTTACGGAAAGGATGCCACTGTTGGAGTTCTGAACCAATATTTTGGGACTGGTGAATGAAAACATTAATAGCCATTTTCTTTATATTTAATATGCCTCATTTTTTGTGGGCGAATCTTAAAGTTCTCCCCCCAGGGCAGGGGGCTTATATTGGTGCCTATACAGATGCTGGTGGGGGCGCGAGTGATGTGCGTGAGGGTGAGATTCGTGAATTTGAAAATTTGATCGGAAAAAAAATAGTTTGGAATTACTTTTCTAATAACTGGTTAGATGGTCGAATTGAATTTCCCACAGACAGTGTGATTGAGTGTGATAAGGCGGATGTCATTCCTTACATTCGTCTTCTACCTTGGGTAGAGATGAGAGCTAGTGGGCCGGATCCCTACTATAAGATGATTGATTTTGCCCATGGTATTTATAACGAACCTTTGAGGAAATGGGCTCAAAAAGCAAAAGAGTTTGGTAAACCATTGATGCTTGAGTTTGGGCCAGAAGTGAATGGCGATTGGTTTGCATGGAATGGCAAATGGAATGGAGGAGGAGAAAGAGCGGGTTACGGAGACCCCAATCTTCCTGATGGGCCCGAGACTTTTAGAGATGCTTTTAGAGAGGTTATCGAAGTTTTTCGTAGTGTAGGAGCTGATAATGTCACTTGGGTTTTTCATGTTGATACCGCTTATAGTCCCCATACTTGGTGGAATGAGGCTTCCTTTTATTACCCTGGGGATGAGTATATTGATTGGATCGGTTTGTCTGTATTTGGTGCTCAACTTCCTAATCACAAGTGGTATTTGTTTACAGACAAGTTGAATCGCTTTTGGTCACAGGTGGAAAGCCTTTCTTTAGAAAAACCTGTGATGATTTCAGAGTTTGCCGTCATTGAGAGTCGACGTGATTCCAATCGCAAAGCTCGTTGGCTCGAGCAAAGTTTGAAAACTGTTCGGCTTGAGCCCAAGTTTTCACGTATTAAAGCGATTACTTATTGGAACTCTCCTGGGTGGTTGGCTGATGGTTCTGCTGACTTTAGAATAACCTCATCTCCTCAGTCGTTGGAAACCTTTAGAGAAGAAATAAGTCATCCTTTTTGGTTAGATCAACTGGAAGGGGATGAGTAATGATAAGACTGTTACTTATCTTTTTATCTTTGCTCTTATGTTTTGATAATTCACGAGCCAATGAAAATGATCAGTGTATCAATGTATTTTATGATGACGGACCAGAAGATTATATATTTGGTAGAGTCTATGGAATTTATTTGAGAAATTTATTGGGACACTTCCCTCATCGAAAAGTTCGTATGGGTGCTGTTGAAAACTATAAGTCAGGACAGATAGAGGAGTGTCAGTCCACATTTTACCTGGGAAGTTATTTTGAAAATAATATTCCACAGACATTCTTAGAGGAATTTAAAGGTACGTCAAAAAGTGTGGCTTGGTTAGGATATTCTATATGGCTTTATCCAAGAGAAACCCAGAGGGATTTATTTTCTGCCGAGTATTCCTTTTTAACGCGTTTGAATACTGAGCAATTAAATTCCGACGGGAAACCGAGTTTCTACCAAAATATCACATATAAAGGAGAAACTTTCCATAAGTTTGGAGAGTGGGTTGAAAGGAATGGGGAAGAAGTCTTTGCGGCTCCTTTTGAAATGGTTGCTATGAACCCCTCAGAAGACTCTGGTGAAGCGGAAATTCTTTCATGGGCTTATCAGACTGTCACTGATGAAAGGGCTCCCTATATAATAAAAAAAGAAAATCGTTTCTATATTGCTGATATCCCATTTAGTTATGTGCATGAAGCCGATCGTTATCTTATTTTTAGTGATCTTATTTTCGATATCATTAATGAAGATCCAAGAAGAGAAGAGAAGCTGGCTGTTGTACGTATTGAAGATGTTCATCCGCTATCTAATATTAGGGATTTAGAAAAACTCTCTAGAGTTTTTAGTGAAGAAGAAATTCCTCTTCATTTGTCCTTGATTCCTATTTTTTATGATCCTTTATTTCGATTCCCGAGAGAAGAAAGACAGGAGTGGGTTACTTTATTAGATCATGTTCCGTTTACAAATTGGTTAACGAAAGAAAGAGATCGGGGTACGCATTTTATTTGGCATGGGGTGACCCATCAATATAGAAATATTGCTAATCCTCATACGGGATTTAGCTCCGCTGATTTTGAATTTTGGGATGCTAACAATAATACGATTCTTGCTGAAGACAGTGTTGATTATGTTTTCAGTCGCTTGCATCTAGGATTTGATTATTTAAAGAGAATGGATATTTACCCCAAAGTTTGGTTGACTCCACACTATCAAGCCTCAGCCCTTGATTATCGAATCTTTGCTCAAGTATTTGATTGGAATATAGGTCGTGTGATTTATTTTGTAGATCAACCAGCAGAGTTGCCTCAATGGAATGATGAGGAATTACAAACTCTTAGGTTTAGTTATAAAGCGGAGGATATCGTCGCAAGACAACGAGAGTACTTCCAAGATTTTTCAACGACACAAAAAGGCTCTTGGTTTGGACAGCTTTATCCCTATGAAATTTATGGTGATCAGTATGGACAGAGAATACTTCCAGAAATGCTTGGAAATCCTCAGCCCTTTAAAAGTGCTCATGTCATCTATCCCAGAACTATTGATCAGATCATTGAAGATGCAAGAAGAAATCGTGTTATTCGCGACGCTTGGGCATCCGTCTTTTTTCATCCATTTTTATTAAATAACTTTCTCCATGATGGAATTGGAAAGTTTCTTGGTGACGATAGAGAGCTACGTCGCCTTTTGAGAGAGCTAAAGGAACTTGGATACAGATTTATCAGTCTTGATGATTTTATTGAAAATACTAAGAATATTAAAAATATTGAAGTTGAGGAGTTGAAATGAATAAAATAATAACAACCATCCTGTTGAGAGGGGTGGCCTTATCTATTGTAATGTCTCTCTCAAGTTTAAGTTATGCTTTGATAAGTCCAGAAGAGATTCAAAATAATCTTGGTCAAACAAGTAGTGAGTTGTTGGATCAAATATTAGAAGTTAATGATGGAGTCGGTGAAATTAGAACTTATGAAGTTTTCAAAAGTTATTTTGAACTTCTACCTTTCTTTGAGCAAAAAGCGATAGAGCTAAACTTGGATAGTGTCTATCCTGGAGTTGTGGCTAAATTAGCGGATACATTAGCCGCCCATGGTATGCGATGGATCAGTGTTGTAGAGTCAACTCCGGCTGAGGTTCTTCAGATTTTTAGAGTGATGAAACCAGATACTATGAATGCATTTTTATATAAATTGCAAACAGAAATGGAAGTGGTTGGTGACGACTTTAATGAAAATGATGTGGCTGAAAAGTTTCGTCAAATGGCCGCTTGGATAGATCAACATTATAGTGATGAAAGAGAGATTGGTGAGAAGATAGACTCATTGATGTCCAGTTTATCGGAAAAGGTTTTGACTAGAGATGTGGTATTAACAGAGTCAGAGCTTATTTTTTGGATTGAGGGATTACAAAAAACTCAATTTATTGAAAGTTACTTAATCCATTTACATTCCATGGTTCTAGAGTCTCAAGCTGATCAAATGAATTATCTGTCACTTGCGGCCTTAATATTTGGAAACCATTTAACCACTGTGGACAACTTGCCCAATGGTATTTTAAATGGATACGCTAATTTGTTTATTGAACTTTTAGGTAAAGCTCTTGAGGCAGGGGTTGTGATTTCTGAGGACTCATTATCTAATATTTTATCTGAATTCAATGCCGTTAATATGCAAGGATTAGTTTATCGTCTTCTCAATGTAAAAACGATTCCTCAGGGTGACTTTGTTGATACTTATTTAAATGTGTTGAATGTTGTCATCGCAGAATTATTACAAAGAGGTTTGACGGGGCCAGCACAAGAGCTTGGTCGATATGTTGGCGCTAGAATGGCGGCCACAATTGCTAATGCGAAAGGACACGAAGGGACATATAGACTTCGTGATGAGGAAGGTAACTCTTGGGTTATGACTTTAGTTCAATCAACAGAAGATCGCTTAATTGCCTCTTTAGGTTTAAATGATGGAATTGTTTTTCAAAGTTTTTTTAATATTATCTATTCAGTAGAAATGGGTAAATATTTAGCTAGTGAAATAATTCCGGATAATGGTTTTTATCCCAACTTTCCTGCAGAAATTGATATCAATGCTGAGGGACAAGTTGAGGTGATAATGCCTTTTGCATCAAGTCGTTTAAGGAAAACTCTTACAGGGCAAAAAATGGAGCCTTATGAGAATTACTTTAATATACAAAATATGCATGCCAATTATATTTCTGGGGAATACCGCGGTGAAATTCTTTTGCCCGGAAGCCGTCGTCCTAAGCAGGTGAGTTTATTTGTACAAAACTTTCCTGAATATTCCATAGGTCGCCTTGTTTTAAATGATGGGGCTATTTTTGTTGAGCTTCAGCACGGTACCCAAGGCGGTTTAGGCTTTATTTATCTAACCTCTGGCAAGTTACAATCCGGATCGTTCTTTCATCTACGCTTAAAGCAGGATGTTAATAATGATGAGGTTTTAGAGGGAGCTATTGTCATAGGTGGTCGAGGAATGAGTTCTTCTGTAAGACTAGAAAAAGTCAATTAATACTGATAAAAAGTTAAGTGAGTTTAAATTTTATAAGGTTTTTATAAATGAACATTCAGACTCACTTTTCCCTATATAAAAAAGAAAACATTTTTCTCAATGATCAATTTTTTGTTTAGTCTTCTTGTACAGACTTTTCAGTAGGTGTTTAACTGATCTTTTGTCCTTACTTTTTAAATATCTATTGAGAGCAGAGAGGATTAAGAAACTAAAGTTGAGTTTTATTTGTCACAAAAGTCTCAATTTATCTTCTTACGTTTTTTAATATTTCTGGAAGTGTATAATGATCTCTTAATATTAAAAAAAAATGGAGATGGTATGAAGATGAGTTTATGGAGGCTTTTGGTCTTACCTTTTTTAATATTAACAGCATGTGAAGATGAAAACGAAACCACTCCGACAGAAGTCGGTATCGCAATACCCAATATTTCTGTCACTTGCACCTCTGGAGATGCAGTCTCCTGTCTTGATGCCAATACTGGTACTGAGATGCTTTTTGGCTGGACCGCTGGCTCTTGTGATGATGTTGGTAGCAACACAGTTCTATATGCTGAAACTGATATGGATCAGTTCTCAATTGTCTGCCAAGGGGGCACTTGTTCGCAAGAGTCTGATACAGGAGTCTGGCTTACCAATGGCAATGTAGCGGAATATATTCCCGCAAGTGCTACAACGGCAGTTGTATGGATAAATTTTGGTGATAGTGGAGTAAATGATGGCAATGGACCAAGTGGTGGGGACGTTATTTGTTGTCTTGATAATCAAACGGGTGATGCCGAGATTCCGTCCTCAGCTTGCATACAGCTCTAAAAAAATAATAAAATTAAGTGGTTATGCTGTTTAAGGGGGCTTGGAAGCCCCTTTTTTTATTGATATCCCTATCAATATAATGAAAATATTGGTCAAGGCTTTTCATAGTGAGGAATCTCAGTTAGAAAGAACCCCTATGAAACAGCTCATAATTATTCCGACATATGATGAAATTGAGAATATCGGTCCGATCATGTCTGCTATTTTTAAAGAACAGCCGAACGTGCATATACTTGTGGTCGATGATGGTTCGCCAGACGGAACAGGGAACTATGTAAAAAATGAAATGAGTCAAAATTCGCAAGTTCACTTAATTGAAAACAAAGGCAAGGGAGGGCTTGGGAAAGCTTACTTACAAGGTTTTCAGTATGGGATCGAACAAGGATTTGATGCCTGTATTCAGATGGATGCTGACTTTTCCCACCGACCTCAAGATATAAAAGGCCTTGTCGAAGCTCTGTCTGTTAATGATTTTGTAATTGGTTCTCGCTATATTCCAGGTGGTGGAACTTCAAATTGGGCTTGGTATCGAAAAGCGATTAGCTTGTTTGGAAGTTTTTATTCCCGCATGATTTTGGGTTATCCGGTTCAAGATTGGACTGGTGGTTTTAATGCATGGAATATTCGCGTTCTTAAGACGATCCGATTAAGAGAAGTGAGATCGGAAGGTTATAGCTTTCAAATTGAGATGAAGTATCGTGGTTTGCGTAACAACTTCAAAGTTCAAGAGGTTCCTATCATCTTTGATGAAAGGAGAGAAGGGGCTAGTAAAATGAGTTTGCGTATTGTTATTGAGGCTTTTTACAGGGTTTGGCAAATTCGCTTTCTTGTCGTTTCGGGGAAATAATAACATTTAAATTAATATATGAAATTATAATAAGCTTTTATTCAGTAAAATTAAAACTGACTAATCTTACAAGATAAGCCCTTTGGTCGACCCGGATTCGGTCAAAGGCTTGGGGGATCAAATGGAAATCCAAAAACTAAAGTCAGACGTTGTTGATAAAATTGCAGCTGGTGAAGTTGTTGAGCGACCAAGTCATTTATTAAAAGAGTTGTTAGAAAATAGTATTGATGCCGGTGCAACAATTTTAGAGATTGAAGTCAACAGTGGGGGCAAAGAGATCATTGTTACCGATAATGGTAAAGGAGTTTTGCCTGAAGAGCTTCCTCTCGTTTTTGCTCGGCATGCCACTAGCAAAATCACACAATCTGATGATTTATGGAATCTCAATACATTTGGTTTTAGAGGAGAGGCTTTAGCCAGTATTTCCTCAGTGAGTCGTTTAAACTTTGTGAGCCGTCGCAAGGGAGAGAAGCAAGCCTATAAAGTGAATTGTGACTTCGGCAATGTCGGCCAAGTTCTAGAGACTTCTTTTCAGGAGGGTACAAAAGTTCATGTTGCAGAGCTGTTTTCCAATATTCCTGCTCGTTTGAAATTTTTGAAGTCTGACTCTGCTGAAGTGACTCAGATAAAAAATGTGATAAAAGCCATTGCCTTGCAGTATCCACAAATTGAAATAAAATTTAAAAATAATAATAAACTTATTTTCTTCTGGCCCTCTGAAGAGACAGCCATTGAGCGGGTTAAAAAAGTTTTGGAGACGGAGAGACTTTTTGAAAACCATTATAGTTATGAGGGGTTCAATGCCCATGTTATTTTTTCTGATCCATCAACGGTAGTGAAAGTGTCTCGACAAATTTGGACTTTTGTACAAAATCGATGGGTGCAAGATCGCGGTTTGCAAGCGGCTGTTATGGAGGCCTATAGAAGTTTACTGATGCACGGCCAGTATCCTATTTGTTTTGTATCTGTTGAGTGCCCTCCGGATGAAGTGGACGTGAATATTCATCCGACAAAGTCACAAGTTAAATTTGTGGACTCAAAGAAAGCCTTTCGAGCGGTTCATTATGCATTAAGGGAAGCTATTGAAAAAGCTCCTTGGAATGAAAAAGGTTTTTCTGCAAATAAGGCCACTCCTTCTTTTAAAGCGCCTGTTGTTGAAAATGTAAATCAAAAGTTTAGTGATGAGAGTTTTCAAAAAATACAATATCAAAAAAAGAATTTTGCATTTAGGGAAAAGAATGATCTTGGGCCTAAGATTTCCTTTGAAGGTTTGAAAGAAGTGGGCGCACGACAAGATTTCGAGCTCATTGAAACGATTGTCTCTGTCGAAGAAAGAGAGGAGGGTGAGTCTTTAGTGCAAAATGAAAAAAATTGGTCAAGACTTCAGGTCATTGGACAGTTAGACCTTACTTATATCGTTACCCAATCTGAAGGGAAGATGGTTTTAGTGGATCAACATGCAGCCCACGAGAGAGTGGCGTTTGAGAAATTAATGAAAGGTTGGAAAGAGGGTGGGTTAGAAATCCAATCCCTCCTTATACCTCTGACCTTAGATATGGAAGAGAGCGAAGTTGAGGCCTTGCTTGATTATTCAGAGGACTTAGAAAAAATGGGTATTGCGATTGAACAGGAGGGGCCAGCAAGTTTTGCTGTTAGCACCCTTCCCAGTCTTATTACTGAAAAGGCTCTGGCAGAAGTATTAAATCAATTGGCTCAGGAGATAATGGTCAAAGGTGGAAGCTTTGCTCTGGAGACAAAAATAGGTGATTTATTTGCCACAATGGCCTGTCACTCCGTTATTAGAGCGGGACAAGCTTTGAGTATCAACGAAATGGAAAGTCTTCTCAATGATATGGACGAGTTTCCACTTTCTGGATTTTGTCCCCATGGACGCTCGGTTGCCATTGAATTTTCTTTCAATCAAATTGAAAAAGATTTTGGACGTCGAGTTTAAAGCTATGAAGGGTCAAGGAAAGCCCCTATTCTTATACGTAATTGGTCCGACAGCTTCAGGGAAGTCAGACTTTGCCTTGCAAGTGGCTCAGGAACTTCAATGGCCTATTGTTAATTGTGATAGCTTACAAGTTTATCGTAAAGTGAACATTGGGACAGCAAAACCGACTCTTGCAGAAATGAAGAGCGTTCCTCATTATCTTTTTGATTTTGTTGAACCTCCCGAGACCTTAACCGCCGCTGATTATTTGGAAGAGGTCAAAAAAAATCAAGAACATTTAAAACATTCTCCTCGTCTCTTTGTTGGAGGGAGCGGGTTCTATGTGCAAGCTTTAGAAAAAGGACTTTATCCCAACTCCAATGTAGCGGATAGTGTAAAAGAAAAGGTAAGCCTATGGCTCGAAGAAGAGGGGTATGAAGGTCTTTACAATTGGATACAGCAAAAGGACCTCCAGTTTGCTCAGTCGATCAGTTTGAATGATCATTATAGAGTTCGGCGTGCGGTAGAAGTGATGTTATCGCAAGACAAAAACATGACTGATTTAAAAAAAGAAATGGAGCAGGGAACTTTTTCTATTTTGCCTGAACATCAATCTTATAAGATTGCTTTTAAAGCTGACAAAGTGAAGTGGAGAGACAGGGTGACTCAAAGAACTCGTAAAATGTTATCTCTTGGTTTTGTCGATGAAGTGAAATCGCTTTTGGATTTAGGATTGGAAGAATGGCCTCCTTTAAAAAGTGTCGGTTATAAAGAAATAGGTCTTTTTTTAAAAGGTGAGATTGTGCAAGATGATCTGGAAGAGAGAATCGTAACATCAACAATGCAGCTGATAAAAAAACAAATGACCTGGTTTAAAAGAGATCAAAGTATTGTTTGGTTTGATATTTCGGAGCAGGAAAAAGCTTTTGAATACATTAAATCCAAAATAACCGAATAGTCCTTGTTATTTTTCCATATTTTTTGTTTTCTTACTGTGACTTATACTTGGGGCTGTTGAGAATTCATCTTGCTATTGCGGCTTCGATCCCTCGCAATTTTGATCTGTACTCACCTGTGTTTTGTAACCCCTAGACTGGGTTTTGTCTTCTCTCTTCAATGAGAATCTAAAAAAGGCGGGCTTAAAGAAGTGGCAGTAGTCTGAGCTCATCCTATCTTATCAATGGTCGACCTTTAAAAACGTGAAAGGGGAGCAAGATTTATAATTTTAATGGGAGTTCGTATTAAAGGTATTGAACTCGTTGACTGTAAATCGAAGGTACGTATTATAGGAGAATGAAAAGCATGACAGGTTTTGGAAAGAGTGGCAGTCAGCCGAAAGACTTCCTTTTGGACGTTTCGGTGAAAGCCGTTAATGGCCGCTATTTAGAAGTCAAAATTCATGGCCCCAAAATTTATGGCTCTCTAGAATCTGAAATTCGCAAACTAATGTCCAGCTACTTTAAAAGAGGTACGATTGACGTTTATATCAGTCGTAAAGTTTTTAATGGTTCTGAAAAACTTATTTTTAATACAAAACTAGCTCGTAAATGGTTAGATGGTTTTAGCGTAATGGCCAGAGAATTAGGTTTAGAGCCTCCTCAAAAAGCTGAGGTTTTGTTTCAAGGCCCTGACTTGATCAAAGTGGAAGAGTCACAAACAGTCAGCTCTAAAGAGAAGGCCGAGCTTTTTGCGACTCTGCAGGCAGCCGCTGATGCCTGTGCTAAAATGAGGTCTAAAGAGGGTGTGACTCTTAAGAAAGATATCGAAAAATATCTTTCAGCTCTTAAGAAAATTTGTGTTCAAGTCAAAAAACTACGGAAGAAGACCAGTGAAGATTTGCAGAAGAAGTATTATCAAAAACTAGAAAAAATGAATTTTCCTGGAGAGATTGATGCCAATCGCTTGGCACAAGAGGTTGTTATTTTAATTGATAAAAGTGATATAAGTGAGGAAGTTCAACGCCTTGAGGCTCATTTGCAGGCATTAAAAGTATTAGTTAATGAGAAGTCAGAGAGTATTGGAAAGAAAATGGATTTTTATGCTCAGGAGCTTTTAAGAGAGGTCAATACAGTCGGTTCTAAGAGTTCGACTTCGGAGCTCACTCAACTGGTTGTTGAGGCTAAGGGCACCATTGAAAAGTATAGGGAGCAAGTTCAAAACGTCGAATGAGTAAGATCCGCATGATTCTCATTGCAGCACCCAGTGGAGCTGGGAAAAATAGTTTCATGGAAAAGGCCATGGCTGACTTTCCTGTGCTCAAAGATATCATTACATACACCACTCGATCTATGCGCCATGGTGAAAAACTGGGTGACCCTTATCATTTTATTAAAAAAGAAGAGTTTGAAAAACGTATTCGAGAGGGTTTTTTTGTGGAATGGTCTCCTGTTCATGACTCTCTCTATGGGACCGCGCGTCAGAGCTTGGAAGAGACTTGGTCGGAGGGGCGCGTGGCTATTATGGACATTGATGTTCAAGGAGTTGAAAAGTTTACTAAGCTTTATCCAGATGCCATCAGTATTTTTATTATGCCTCCTTCAATTGACGAGTTAAAGCGACGTATTATCTCACGGGATAAGAAAGCTCCTGATAATCTGGAGCTTCGTTTGGAAAACGCCAAGAAAGAAATTGAGAAGGCTCATCAATTTGATTATCAAGTGGTTAATGATGATTTTGAAGAATCCTACGCTCGATTCAAAAAAATTCTTGAAGAATTGCTGTCATTTGAATAGTTTAAGCGCAAAAGAGGTGTTTTATGGCTAGAGTTACAGTTGAAGATTGCTTAAAGAGAGTGGACAACCGTTTTGCATTGGTTCACTTGGTTTCAAAGAGAGCAAAACAACTTTTAAAGGGATCACAACCTGTTATTACTCGAGTGCGTAATAAGTATGTGGTGACATCTTTACGTGAGGTTGCCGCTGGTCTTGTAACCTTTGAAAAAACACCCAATATGAGTGACGTCGAGCAAGACCTCAGCCGTAAATCTGACAATCTTCATTAATCGAAGATCTAATCCTTAACAATTTCCTTCATTTTCCGATAAAATAATATTGGCAAAAGTCATAGAAACCCATAAAGGGTTTCTATTGGATAATCGTCAACTTGCATTCGTATTTGAATGTCAGTTGAGGAATGGAGACGAACGACTTTTATGTCTGATGAAAGACCGCAAGCTTTGGCTGACTTTCCTGCGGAGTGTTTGGAAGTAAAGCCACTGTGTGAAAAGATTTTAGAATACTTCCCCAAGGCTGATATCAGTCTTATACAAAAAGCCTATTTGTTTTCAAAAAAAGCCCATGAAGGACAGTTTCGTCGTAGCGGGGAGCCCTATATTTCTCATCCTGTGGGCGTTTCTGAAATCCTCGCAGAGCTTAAACTTGATTTGCCAACAATTATGACAGGGCTTCTTCATGACACTGTGGAGGACACAGAGGTCACTCTAGAGGACATTGAGCATAACTTCGGACCTGTGGTGGCTGAGCTTGTTGATGGGGTCACAAAGATCACTCAGTTGAGTTTTCGTAATACCCATGAAAAGCAAAGCGAAAATGTTCGTAAAATGATTGTGGCTATGGGTAAAGACGTGCGAGTCATTTTGGTTAAATTGGCGGATCGTCTCCACAACATGAGAACTCGTGGGCACATGAAATATGAAAAACAATTTCGTATTGGGCAAGAGACTCTTGATATCTATTAACCTCTCTCAAGTCGTTTAGGGATTAGTTCCATAAAAGTGGAGCTAGAGGACTTGAGCTTTAGTTATAACCAACCCGATTTTTATTATGAGTTGGTACAGAAAGTCGCTAAGAAAAAGAAAGAGCGTGAAAAATATATCGAAGAAGTTAAAAAAGTCTTGGATCAAGATCTTGGAGTGCGCTTTAAAGGAAGCATTGATATCCAAGGTCGCCCAAAACATTTTTATTCAATTTACAAAAAGATGGCGGCCTCGAATTTAGAATATGAGCAAGTCTATGACATTCTTGCTTTTCGTGTTTTAGTTGAGACTATTCCTCAGTGTTATGAAGTTTTAGGACATATACATACTCTTTGGAAACCAATCCCCGGCCGTTTTAAAGACTATATTGCTATTCCCAAGGCCAATAACTATCAAAGTTTACATACGACTGTTATTGGGCCTGGTGCTGAAAGAATTGAAATTCAGATCCGTACAAAAGAAATGCATCTTGTTGCCGAACAAGGGATTGCGGCTCACTGGAAATATAAAAACTCTGGGAAAGTTGATATTAAGCTAGAAGAGCAGATGGAGTGGTTACAAGAGCTAGTCAGTCTTCATCAGCAATCAGGGAGTTCGGGAGAATTTTTAGAAAACATTAAAACCGACTTATTTGACTCCCATATTTATGTTTTTACTCCTAAAGGCGAAGTCCGAGAGTTTCGTGAAGGGGCGACACCCATCGACTTTGCCTACTCGATTCATACGGATGTGGGTAATAGTTGTGTAGCAGCTCGTTTGAATGGAAAGATGGTTCCTTTACGTACCAAAATGAAAAGTGGGGACACGGTTGAGGTTTTAACCGCAAAAAATAAAACACCTTCTAAGGATTGGCTCAAGTATTGTGTGACTTCCAAAGCGAAATCAAAAATACGAGCCTTTGTTCAAGAAGAAGAGAGAAAGCGTGCAAAAGAAATTGGTGCCGATTTATTAGAGAAAGAATTTCGTAAATATGGAATGAATGTTTCAAAAGCTCTCAGTGATAACATAATCATGGAAAATGATGAGTTGAGAAAGTCAGGTGCTAATGACCTTGAGGATCTCTATGTGAGGGTGGGTTACGGTAAAATTCTCCCAAAACATATCATCCGAGCTGTAGAGCCTGAAGCTAAAACGATAGATGAGAAAAAAGTTGAAGAAAGTTTTTTAACAAAAGCTTATAAGTCGGCGGTTCAAAGGAAGAAAAAGGCGCGTTCCATTATATCCGTGGATGGAATGGATGATATATTGGTGCGATTTGCAAAATGTTGCAGTCCGATACCTGGAGATCCAATTAAGGGGTTTATCTCTAGAGGGCGAGGAATTACGATTCATAAAGCTGATTGTGAAAAGATTTTTGCTATAGATAACAATCGGGAAGTGGATGTTGAGTGGACAGTGAAATCGGCTCCGGAGGGAACGGAAAGAATTGTTAGGCTACGAGTGGTTGCTCAGGACATTCCTGGTTTGTTAAGACTGATGAGTGAAGCTTTTACGAGTTTAGGCATTAATATTTTTAATGCGCAAATTAGAACAACAAAAGACCGAAAAGCTGTTTGTATGTTTGATGTCGCTGTCAAAGACACTTCCCAATTGACCAAAGCGATTCAAAATCTTTCTAAAATTAAAGGAATTCTCGGTGTCACTCGAATGACACAAATTTAGAATATTCATGCTGTGAATAAAACTGCTAAGGTTCGAAGATTTGATTATTATTGAGGGTGTAGTCTCATTTCTTCATATAGAATTTAAAGTATTTTAGTGTTACTCGTCGTCGCAATAGCTTAAGCCATAACATTTCTACTTGCCTTGAAATATGCTTCCATTGGTTCTGATTCCTATTTCTTGGAAAATAAGGACGTGTTTCTTGGGAAATGTGTCAAACAGAGACAAACAAGACTTTTGGTTTTTGTTTTTATAAGATCATGCCGAAATAGTCTTATGTCTGAAGCCTTGCTTTATTCAAATATCATCAAAGATCTTGAGAGTCTTATAAATACCTTCCATATGGATGAAGCCCTTTTGCGTTTAAAGCAGTTGGACATCTCAGAGATACCTAAAAAATTCAGAGCCGATATGGCTAGTCTGGCTAGAAGACTTGGGGAAATTAAATTAGCAGTTAGAATTTTACAGCCCAATGTTTATGGAGTTGGTAGGCCTGAGTATGAGGATTTAATAGAATATGCTAGTTTGATTCGGCGTCTTGGGTTAACGAATCAAGCTATGAAACTGCTCGATAGAGCTCCTGAAATTCCTAAAACTCATCTTAACCGCGCTTTGTGCCACATTTATTATTGGAACTACCAACAAGCTGAGGAAGAATTAGGAAGTTTTTTAAAATTTAAGAATCTTGGTGCTCAAGAAGAATTAGTGGGTCGATTTAATATGATCGGTTGTTTGGTTGAAAATCAACACTATGAAAAAGCCTATCGTCAGATCAATGCTTTAGAGGATGCCTGTAAAAATCATAACTCCCATCTTATGATTAATCTTCATGAGACTAAGGGGCAGATATACTTTAAGACAGGTGAGCTGGACAAGGCTATAAATTTATTTGAATCATTGAAGAAGCAAACCGGTGAGAAAGCAGCTCAATCTCTTTTTTTCATACAAAAGTGGTTATTACTCTCTCAATTAAAAAAAGGTTTGATCTCTAAAGACTCTCAAGAGATTAAAAGTTTTTTTAAGAACTCGCGTGCGAATAATCAGTGGGAATTAATAAGAGATTTTACTTGGCAATTAGCACAAATAACCAATGATTCAGAGCTTATGAATCATGTATTTTTTGGAACCCCCTATTTTTATTTTCGAGAACATATGTTTAGAGAGTGGGGGCGAGAATCCTTTCCGTTGGTTTATGGCTGGCGTGATGGACGGTCACAGAAACTAGAAAATACTACGTTGGACTTTTATAAGCTTAGTCATGTTCCCATTGCTTATGGTAAGTCGGTTCATCGTTTAATGATGTTGATTGCGGCTGACTTTTATCATCCGTGGTCAGCTGTAAGAATTTTTGATAACTTGTTTCCTGATGAGCTTTTTGATCCGAATACAAGTCTAAAAAAGGTTTATCGATTAATAGAGCAACTTGGGCAAGTGATTAAAAAAAGCCAACTGCATCTCACTCTTGAGACTACATCGAGTGGTTATAGATTGCGACCCACTCCAGGCTGTTTATTTACAATGCATCGAGAAATGATCTTTTCATCAAGAGAGCAGTTTTTATCTCAAATGTTATTACAAGAAGGTTTGGTAGAAAGGTTCAGAGCAACAGATGCTTGCAGTGTTATTCCATTGAGTCAGCATCAGTGGTATAGAGCCTTCCGTAGTATGGCTGAGATGGGATATATTGAGGCTGTTTCTTCATCGAGCAACTTTTATAATTTAAAGAAAGTGTCTTAAAAAGATTTGTTTACCATTTCAAGAAAAGTTGGTGACGATTTCGCAATTCATCGAGGTCATAATGTTTTTGAAAGGCAAATTCAAAATCATTGGAATCAAGAGCGGCATCGGCAATGTCAAACAGTGGGCGATGAGTGGGAGTGACCAATTGAATTTTCTCTTCTATGAAAGACAGAGTTGAGCGAATCTTTGCTTTTAAAAGATCAAGTTTTCTTTGAGCACTAGGCCATTGTTGAAGATTGAGTTCTTCGAGTTCTTGTAAGAAGCGTCGATAAGATGGGGTGACTTCACGGGCATTGAAGCTCATATAAAAGTAAGCCTGTCTAATATTAGTATCACCGTTGACACCCGTTAATTGATTGAGTTGGAACTTTTCCACTAAAAGAGATTCGATCGTGAATTCTTCTAGTGGACCTCTGGAGTCTAGTTCAAAGTTTGCATCCCAAAAGCTTTGATAATGGTCCATGAGTTGATCGGCAAGTGAGGAGGGGGAGTTACTTGTTAATTGATTTTTTGTTAATACAGCGAGGTTTTTAGACCTTAAAGCATGGGCTTCTAGTTCTCTTTTGAATGGCATGTTGTGTTGGCTCGCTCGGTCTTTTGCAAACAGATAGTGGGCCATTTCGTGGACAAGGGTCCACTTCTGTGTGTCACCCCTTAATAGAATAGTGGGTTGGTTCAGAGTCACTTGCAAACTGCTGGGATTTTTTTCAAAGAAGGTTGTGAATAATCCGAGAAGTCGTCCTCTTCTGGTAGAGCGGGGGTTAAGTACATTCCATTGCTGTTGATAGATCTCAGGGGCTGTAAAGATAAAATCAAAATACTGACAGTTTTGAGAGTTGGTTTGTGGGATTCTATAAAGATTCACATTCTGGCGATAGAGAGCATCAACGATAGAATAAGAACTTGAGTCTAAAGCTTCATGAAAGGCCTGTAGGGACAAGCTTTTATTAAAGTACCCTGAGCTTTGAGTTGGGCCATTGAAAGTGTTTGAGTCAAAGTCAAAGCCATTAAGTGGAGATAGGTTGCAATCGCCAATATTAAAACTTTCAGGGCCAAACCCTAAACGTTTGTCGTTGGAATTATTCTCTTTATTGGAAGGACCGCATTGAATAACAGTCATTAATAATAGGACAAAGAGGCTGGACCTAAACAATAGGGTGCTTCCCTGTTTAAAGTAGCGAATGACTTTAGCAATTGGCATAGGTTTGTTTAGGCGACAAAAGAGTGGGGATCAATAAAGATTAAGGCCTCATTAGTAACGCGCATGGTCAATGATGAGGTCTTACCAGTGATTCTTTTTAGTTTCCATATTAAGTCTGCTTAAGTACTCAGTAAATTCTACAATTGAAAGGCAAATATGAAGTCGAGTGGGAAAATTTTTCGTGAAATAGGTGAGCTTATGACTCTTTCAGGAGTTGTTAAGAAAAAAGGTCGCCATGTAACTGAAAAAGATTTGGGTGTGCGCCAGAAAATGGCTTTTGCTGTTCGTGCAGGTCAAATCCAGTGGATCGGATTGGAAGCTAAGATCCCAAAAGAGTTCTCTAATTATAATGAAGTTTTCTTAAACAAAAGAAACGTTTTTCCTGGGTTTGTCGATTGTCACACTCATCTTGTTTTTGCTGGAAATAGAACCAACGAATTTGAATTGCGTAACAAGGGTATGAGTTATCAAGACATTGCTAATCAGGGTGGCGGTATTTTATCCACAGTTAAAGCGACAAAGGCCGCGAGTGAAAAAAACTTAATTGAGGTGGCTCAAAAAAGGGTTGAACAGCATTTGAGTCAAGGGGTGACGACTGTTGAGATCAAAAGTGGATACGGTCTGAGCCGCAAAGCAGAGATCAAAATGTTAAAAGCTGCTGGCAATTTAAAAAAAATAAGAGTCATAAAGACCTTTTTGGGGGCACACGCTATTCCTCTCGATCATGATGAAGACAGTTACTTAGAGCTATTAAAAAAAGATTTGTTAATTATAAAAAAAGAAAAACTGGCAGAAAGAGTGGATATTTTTGTGGAGAAAAATTACTTCTCTCCCCAAAAATCTCAAGAGTATTTAGAGTTTGCTCAGTCCTTAGGTTTTGACTTAACAATTCATGCGGACCAGATGAGTCTATCTGGTGGTGCGGAATTGGCAGTAAAACTAAATGCTCAGTCGGCGGATCATGTTATTTGTATAAAAGAAAAAGAAATAAAAAGATTAGCGACATCATCGACTGTAGCTGTTTTGCTACCTGCCGCTGATTTTTATTTGCAATGTGATTATCCTCCAGCAAGAAAGCTTATAGAAAAAGGAGCTTTAGTCGCTCTAGCCACTGATTTCAATCCAGGTAGTAGCCCTACGCAGAACATCTCTTTTGTTGGATTGTTAGCAAGGCTAAAGATGAAGATGACGTTGCCTGAGGTTTTTTCAGCGCTGACTTATGGGGGGGCTACGGCATTAGGGCTAGAGGAAGAATGTGGGGCACTTACTAAAAATAGAAAAGCTGATTTTTTCACTTCCGAGAAAAGCTGGCAGGATTATTTTTATGGTCTGGAAGCCGATCTGGTAGATGCAACTTATGTTGCAGGTAAAAGAGTTTATAAAAATTAAGCTCAATAAAATTCAGATATTTTTACAAAATAATAAAGTGAAGTGCGGTGAAAATTTAATCAAAAAATTTCATGATGAGCAAAGAAAAAACACAATATTTTTAAATGCTTATTGAAAGGTCTGGCTTTTGCGTAACGCCTTGTTTAAAAATAAAAAAACATTGGACTAAAAGTTTTTAAGAGTTCTAGCCTTTAACTCAACAAGGTTGAGGGGGGTTATAAACATGGATCGTTACATAACCAAAACAAAGTATTTTTCGTCAGAGTTTAACACAGCTATTTTTTCAGACCCCATACGTATTTACTTTTCTAACGAACAAGAATCACAAGCTTTAGAGTTGTATTTCAAATTACAAAGTCGCAAGGTTCAGTGGGAACAGTTTTTACGTAAAAAAGGTAAAGATAATTATTGCTATATTATGCTGTACCGTGATGCGGAAGAGTTCCAGTCACGTTTTGAAAATCAAAATTTAACATATGCTCCTGGAGAAATGGGAGAGGATTTGATTTTTGGAATTCAGGGACCAATGACTCCAGAGTCAGTGGCACATTTCTTCACTGATCTGGATCAGCAAATTGGATACCAAGAAACAAAGGTGGCTGAGCTTTAGGCCCTAATGACTTTTGGTTTTGTTATTAAGGGTTTTATTCTTTCATATTTTCACCTGCACTCGACGTCACTTCTTTAGATGCCGCTTTAGCTGTATTTTTGAGATTCTTTGTTTGCCTAACTCAATAAATGCCTAAAGCTTTAAGAGCATTAATAAAAAGTTAATAGAAGCTTATATTAAGATTAATATCAATTTGCTGAATTTATAATTTCACGCAGTTTTTCATGATTGTCTTCAATTTTACCAAAGTAACTATAGAGCGCTTTTTCTTTTGGTAGAATTAAGTAAACGACTGGGCCACCACGGACTCGAAAGCTAGTTTGTAAAAGCTCAGTATCATCGTAAAGTAATTGTGAAGTGCCAGGTTTTAAAGTGAACCATTCCTTTTGTAATTGTGGAAAGGTGATGTTTTCCTCTTTCAAATAAACACCATAAGCGCGAACCGAGCTTGGGAGTTTGCTAAAATATCGAATATTATCCTCACACTCACGGCAGTCTCTTTCCCAAAAAGCAAGCAATGTGGGAGCCGTGGGGTGAATCCCTTTAATATTTAATCCTTCAATGGCGTTGCTATAATTATTTGAGTCCTCTTTATTCCATGCCGATATATATGTCGTAGAGAGAATGGCAGTGTAATAAACGAGCCCTATAAAAGTAAGACTAAGGCTCACTTGAGCCCATAAAGGAAGCCGATTGGATGAGTCGTCTAGAGAATCTGAATCATTTTGAGACACTAGAAAAGCCTACAATAAAGTCGAGTTTGCGTCAAAATAAAGGGCAGTTGGTGGTGGAGTATATCCTGTTAATGTTTGTTGCTGTCTCTGTTTGCGCACTTTTAACCAAAGCATTAGTCGGAAGGTCTGAGTCTAGTTCTGGTATTATCATTCAGAAATGGTCGCAGTTGCTCCAAATGGTTGGAAATGATCTCGGAGATTAGGAAACGATTGTGATCTTAAATCTCAAGTGTTTTGAATTGCTCTTATTCTCTCTTTCGTAGATCTATCTGATAAATATCCTTACTAATCTTGTGCTAAGTTCAGAATAAATAGATCACGAACTCTAATGAACCTAACAGCCCCTAGAAATAGAGATTTTTTCTTTTGTTAACTTCGTGGCTGAGCCTGTTTTGCATGCGTTCTCGAATATCCTGACTCAGCTCTTTAATTAGCTCTCTATCGTTCACTTGCTCTTTAGTATAGGGTAAGTAAATAGGCTCCATAAAGATAATGTGCCATTTTGCTGGTAAGGGGATGATATTAAGAGGCAGAGGTAAGACAGTTCCTCTGAGATACTTAGTAAACTTTAAGCGTGCAAGGTTTATATGGGTTTCTTCGGCTCCTAAAATGAGGGTTGGGATAATAGGGCATTGTTGCTGAATGGCCATTCGGATAAAGCCTCTACGAAATTCTTGTAAATGATAAGCTTTGTTAGAGGGTTTAAAGTTTCCGTACTCGCCCTCTGGGAACAGTACGACAAGTTTATTCTTTTTAAGAGAGCTCAAGCCATTGGATTTAGTGGCTTCGATAAAACCTAAGCGCTTCATGGGGAGAGCTGTCGTCGAGTTGATAAACCACAATTTGTGAGTCAGTATTCGGGCCTTGCGATGAGTGGAATTATAAATGTGATGCCCTAAAAGAAAAGCGTCTAAGCCAGAGTATCCAGAATGGTTAGGGGAAATCAAGGCTGGTCCTTTTTTGGGGATATGCTCTATCCCCTCAACAGTCATTCTGAAGTATTTTGTCATAATTTCCCCTAAGAGATGGGGCATGACTCGATACATTAATCTTTGTGGGTCGAGCTCTTTTAGATTGAATGTTTTTTGGTTATCTTTGAAAAACCAACTCATACACAATCCTTGAAGGAAAAAGATGAAACAACAATATTTATTATCCATTGACCAGGGCACCACGGGAACCACTGTTTCTTTAATCAACACGAAGGGGCAGTTAAAAGTAAAGGTTAACCGTGAGTTTAGGCAAATTTTTCCAAAACCAGGATGGGTCGAGCACAATCCAAAAGATATTTGGCAGTCATTGCGGTTGGCTCTGAAGGACTTGTTAGAAAAATCAAAAGTAGATACGAAAAACATTATTGCCATTGGAATTACAAATCAGAGAGAAACTGTGGTGGGTTGGGATCGAGAGTCAGGTGAACCTGTGGGGAATGCCATTGTCTGGCAGTGCCGGCGAACGACAGATATTTGTGAAAAATTAAAAAAACAGGGTGTTGAAAAGTATTTAAAGAAAACAACAGGCTTAGTTCTTGATCCTTATTTTTCAGGAACAAAAATGAATTGGATTTTAAAAAATAATTCAAAAGCTAAGGGTCTTAGTAAAAAAAATCAATTATGTTTTGGAACTATTGATGCCTTTCTCATTTGGAAGCTGACTGGTGGTAAAAGTTTTAAAACGGATGTAACTAACGCCTCTCGTACGCAACTGATGTCACTGGATAGTCTTTCCTATGATTCAAAACTACTAAAAACTTTTGGATTACGCCAGGATATGCTCCCTGTGATCCAGGCTTCTGGATCAGATTTTGGTAAGACAATAAAAGTGGCAGGACTTCCTAGTGGTATACCTATAACGGGTGTCTTAGGTGATCAACAGAGTGCTTTATTCGGTCAGTTTTGTTTTGAAAAAGGAGAGGCTAAGATCACTTTTGGAACGGGAAGCTTCTTGCTGATGAATACGGGCTCACAAAAGGTGATGAGTGATCATGGATTACTCACAACAGTGGGCTGGCAGTGGCCAGGAGTTGAAAGTGCGAGTTATGCTTTGGAGGGTGGAGCTTTTATATGTGGAGCCGCCGTTCAATGGTTGCGTGATAATATGCATCTTATTCATAATAGTCCCGATATTGAAAAGTTAGCAAAAAAAGTCAAAGACTCTGGCGGACTGGAGTTTGTGCCTTCCTTTGCAGGATTGGGGGCTCCCTATTGGAACCCACAAGTTAGGGGAACTCTTTTTGGAATTACACGGGGAACTCAAAATGAACATATTGCTCGTGCTATTTTAGAAGCAATGGCTTTGCAAAATGTGGATGTTATGGACACTATGATTCAAGATTCTAACGTGAAATTAAAAAAAGTGAGAGTGGATGGCGGCGCTGCTGCAAACAATCTTCTTATGCAAATACAGTCAGATTTTTTAGGGGTAGATGTTATTAGGCCTAAAAATGTGGAGACTACATCTTTGGGGGCGGCACTTATGGCTGGTCTTTCCCTAGGGGTATGGAGTGATGCAAAGGATTTAAAAACAATGGATAAAATTGAAAAGTCATTTCAGACGAGCCTAAGTCGCAAAAATAGGGAATTGAGAAAGCAGCGTTGGCATAAGGCTATAAAATGTATGCAAAGCTATTATTGAATGCCTTATCTTACTATAAGGCCGACTTCATTGATCTTCGCAGTGAAATAGAAATAAGAAGAGAGCTTTAGATTCCCATTGAAAGTGATAAATCGACTCAAAGCACTCGACTTCAGTCCTGAGCATTTATTTAATGCACAACTTTAAGAGAGCAAATGGAATCTGGCCTTAGCGTTTGTCTATGGAGTCGTTATGATGGAAAGGATGAGGCATTTTAATATTAAATTGATGATCGATTTTCTTAAAAACACCCTGCAAATATCTAAAATCGATATTTCCAAAACTAATAAACCTTTAAAGGTGAGCAGGATTTTGTTTCAAAGATCAAGAGATGTTAGCCCCTTTTGTACAAGTTTATTAGTTTGTTTTTTTCTAATGCTTTCATGGAGTGAAGTGACTTTTGCCACCACATCCAAACTTGATTTAGCTAAAAAATATTTTAGTCAGCAAAAATATAAAGAGGCCCACGCACAATTAAATAATATTCCATTAGAGGAACTAGATCCTAATAGGATGTCTCTTATTGAGTTTTTTAGAGGAGTCATATTTTTTGAACAAAAAAACTTTAACTTCGCAATTCGTCACTTAGATAAGTCTCTGAAGATTGGAACAAGAATAGAAGATGTGGCATATTATTATCGTGGCCTTTCTTATTTAGAGTTGGGTAACCCTGAGGAAGCCCTAAAGTCTTTTCGTCTTGTTCAGAAAAAAGATCCTTCAAGATTTTTAGATGAAAAATCTGAGTTTAAAGTTGCCGAAATATTGTTTGAAACTCAAAAATATAATGAAGCTCAAGGTTTGTTTAAGAAATTAGAAAGAAAAATGAGAGGGAGTGAGGAGTATCCTGATATATTGTGGTCTTTATTAAAGATTAATCACATCAAAAAGAAAAGATTGGACGCGTGTTACTGGGGACGAAAATTATATCGAAAATATCCAATATACGAACCAGTGGCCCATTGGGGACTTCGTTGGGATGGGAACCTTGTAGATGGAAAGCCATTGGGGTGTAAAGATACTCTTGAAGATCAGCAAGATAGAATTAAGCGTTTGCAATTGATGGGTGCTAGTGAAAAAGCCTACTCGGAATTAAGAGAGTTTCAAAAGTCTAAAGAAGAGCCTTTTGTAAAAGATATGGCTATGGCTGAATATCTTGTTAATGAAGGTATGGTCAGAGAGGCTTTTGACCGATTGAAACCATATTATAAAGATATTAAAAAACAAAAAGATGAAGATTATTTAAATCTATTTGCAAAAGCTGCCACAAGAGCTGGTGAGTATCAGGCGGCAACTGGAATTTATTTAAAGGCGAGCAAAGATTTTCCTGGTCACAAAGGGCGAAGTTTTTTGTTTCGTGCTGGGTTCTTAAGTTATCAGAATCAAGATTACGACAATGCTCTAAGACAGTTTGAAGTTTTGGCTGATAAATATTCTTTTACTTATTATGGTAAGCAAGCAAACTGGTATATTCCATGGGTCTATTACCTTAAGGGGCATTATCAAAAAGCTTATGATAAGTGGAAATGGTCTTTAAGTAACCGTAGTCGTAAACTGCCTCGTTCAGTTGAAACAGATAAAGTTAAATATTGGATGGCGATGAGCCTTAAAAGATTAGGGAATCGTGAGGCAGCCAAAGATTTGTTCTTAGAACTTTCTCAGGATGATTATATTGGTTACTACTCGATAGCCTCTGTTCAGAGGTTAAAAGGTATGATGGGGGCCCGTGCTTTAGCCAGTGTACAACATGATGATGCGATTACACTTCATGAAAATTGGTTGCCTCATTTTTCTGATGGGCAAGTTTCCACAGGTGAACTTGAGCAGGCTGAGATTTCTGTTGCGGATAAAACCAATGATAATTTCCATGCCGAATGGGAAAAGTTGCCTTATATGAGAGAGTATGTGGATTTGGGTAAACCCACTGAAATTTACTCGACTGTGAGTGAACCTGAATTTAGAAGACACATTGCTCGAGCAAAAGATTTATCTATTATGGGTATGGCTGAACTCGCAAAATGGGAGTTGTATAGTATTGAAGGAAGAACTCGTAATGAGGAGTACTTAAAAACATTGATGTTTGAGTATTTTAGAAATGAAATCTATCATCGCTCGGCTTATATTGGCACAAGTCATTTTGCTGGAGATAGGACACATTTGGGGTTACATATCGGAGCGGCTCTTTGGCAATATGTTTATCCTAGAGCTTTTGAGTCAGAAGTTCTTACAAGTGCGAAAAAGTTCAATGTTCCAGCCGAGTTTATTTGGAGCATTATGAAGGCGGAAACTAATTTTAGGCCAGATGCAATGTCACCAGTGGGAGCAAGAGGATTGATGCAGGTGATGACTCACACAGGCCGTAAAGTAGCGTCAATGATTGGTAAAGAAATCACGGGTCCCGATTTATTTCGCCCGCAGGTTAGTGTTGAAATTGGCGCTCGATATTTGCTAAGGAACTTAAAGAAATTCCAAGGTAAAATTCCACTTGCGGCTGCCGCGTATAACGGTGGACCTCATCGAGTACACAATTGGCTTTATCAATTTGGTCGCTTGGACATGGATGAGTTTATAGAGCATATCCCCTTTCAGGAAACACGTCGCTACGTAAAAAAAGTCACCCGTTATTACACGCTTTATAATCTATTATATAATAAGAATGCTAATGCCTCTTCTTGGCTTGCTGAAAACGTCAATGTTCACCTGGAGGGAACACCTCCGACTCGTGAAACATGGGAGGTTTTATGAGTGACAGAAAACAAGGTAAGGTAAAATGGTTTCGTGAGGATAAAGGTTTTGGCTTTATTGAAGTTCTTGATGGTGATGATATTTTTGTTCACATTAGTCAGCTACAAGAAGATTTAAAGCCTGGCGACTCAGTCGAATTCCTCCCTAAAGAAGGCAAGAAAGGCCTTGTCGCAACAGAAGTTAAACTAATGACAACGAATAAAACAACAACCAATTAAAAAATACTACACTCTATATCAACACCATTTAATTTTAAATAGACCATTAGGGCTACGTCTATGAGTCTATATGATTTTAATGATGCTTTAAGTAGAAAAAAATCACTAAAAGTTGAAACAAGAAAAAAGAAAAATGATCTGATTAAGTCGTTAAGCTCGTTTGGAGCGCCTATCAAATCAACTTATTTTATTTGTTGTGTTCAATAAAATTCTTCACTGTGCTCGGGTTGATAATCCGAGGCTTAGAATATGAGAGCACGTCCCATAGCTTCACTTTAAACGTAATAAACGCCGAGTAGGATTTGTGAAGTAATGAAAGTCACTATAAAGGCGACGGCTGTTATAAGAATGTAGACATCTATCCGTCTAGTACCTTTGGTTTTTCTTTCAACAGAAAAGGTAATGTTCTTAAGTTTTTGACTTCCCATAGCTTTTATATCGGTTTTTTAAGTTGTGTCCTGAAGTTCAGTAGTGATCATTGGATTGGGTGTTTCATTTAGTAACACTTTCTAGACTTTTTAGGTATCTTAGGGGAAGCTAGTGATTCACATTAATACACTGGGGGCTTATATGGGATTTCAGCAAGAAGATTTTGAATACAAAGATCTTTATAAAGAAGACACCTATCTTTCAGATGTTTTAGGTTTCTATTGTGAAAAAGAGAATGAGTCTAATATTGGCTCTGATCTTTCAAGGTTTTCGGCAAAAGCAAAAGAGTCTATTTTGCATTTAATGTGGGAAGCTGAGGCAAATCCTCCTGTGCATCGTGCTTTTGACCATTGGGGAAAGAGAGTTGATGAAATTGTTATGCACCCCTCATGGGATAAACTTCATAGGGTTTCGGCTGAAGAAGGCATTGTTGCCATCGGTTATGAAAGAGCGACTGGAATTGACTCCAGGTTGCATCAATTTTTAAAACTAATGATTTTTCATCCCTCATCGGCTTTTTATACTTGTCCATTGGCAATGACAGATGGTGCCGCTCGTGTACTTGAAATTCATTCCACCGAAGAAAGAAAACAATATTTTTCTCATATTGTAAGTCGTGATCCGGATCAGTTTTGGACTGCTGGCCAATGGATGACTGAAAAGGCAGGAGGGTCTGATGTGTCTCTTTCGGAAACGACGGCTGAGTTTAGGGAGGGCAAATATTATCTTACGGGAGTTAAGTGGTTTACTTCTGCAATTACTGCTCAAGTGGCAATGACTTTGGCGCAAACTGAGGTTGAGGGAAAGTTACGTCTTAGTCTCTTTTTAGTAAAAATACGCAATGAAAAAGGAACTCTTAATAATATAGAAGTGTTGCGTCTTAAAGATAAGTTAGGCACAAAGGCGATGCCAACGGCTGAGTTGAAATTGAATGGTGTTGAAGGTGAACTTATTGGTGAATTGGGTGCTGGTGTGAAAAATATTACAACAGTTCTGAATATCTCTCGATTATATAATTCAGTTTGTGCCACTGGAACGATTTATCGACTGCATTCCTTAATTAGGGATTACTCTTTAAAGAGAAAAGCTTTTGGTAAAAAGTTAATTGATCATCCTTTACACCAAGAAACACTTTTAAAGACACAGGCTGATGCCAAAGCTTGCGTACACTTCATTTCTCAATTAGCCAAGAGCCTTGGACGGGTGGAGTTGGGTCAGGCTGATTCAGAAGAAGAAGCTTTTTTGAGAGTATTTACACCGGTTGCAAAGTTATGGACTGCAAAAAAATCAGTATCAATTACAAGTGAGCTAGTGGAGGCTTTTGGGGGCGCTGGCTACATTGAAGACACTCACATTCCTCGATTTTTAAGAGATGCCCAAGTCTTTTCAATCTGGGAAGGCACAACCAATATTATGAGCTTAGATACTTTAAGAGCCCTTTCAAAAGATCAAAATCTTTTGGAAATGATGAATTTTTTAGAGCGAATGATAAAAAAAATACCTCATGATAAAAATCTGAAAAAAATCCAAGACCTTTTAACTGAAGCTAAAGAATGGGTTGGGAAGAACGCAAGTCATAATGAAAATTTACAGAGAGGAGCCCGAGTTTTGGCTTTTGCACTGGCCGATGGCTTGGCGGGTCTTTTATTGCTTGAGTTCGCATTGCATACCGGTAAAGAAAGAGATAAGTATATGGTTGAGTTATTTATTGAAAATATAAGTTGGCCAAGGTGGAATACAACTGAAGATAGTAAGCAAAGAGTGGAAGAAACCCTCCTTTCTTGAGGAAATAGTAAGCCATTCAGATAATAAAAAAATACTCCTGTGCGCTCATGGCTTAAATCAAAAGCCTGAGGCTCTAAAATTCCTTTTGAATGACATGAGTCAGGAGGGTTTTAGTTGTTTCTTAATGCACCTTCCTGGCCACTTTGGTGAAATCGATTATAAAAAATTAACTTATAAAGATTATCTAGGTGCTCATAGTGAGGCTTACAAATATTTAAAACAACGATTTAAAGCTGATATCTATTTTGTAGGGTATTCATTTGGTGGTTTAATAGGAGTGCACCAGTTTGAAGAGTTTCCTTTCAAGAAAATGATACTCATTGCTCCGGCCCTTAAGATGCATGGTTACACTTCTTTGATTAAACCTATTTTACCGTTTATAAATAAACTGTCCTCAGTATCTTTACGAAACCCAGAGTTTGAGGCTAAATACCGATACCATGATTTGGGAGTTCCCTCACAGGTCTATACAAGTTTTTTTAATATTTATTCTCAGAATAAATTTAAAGATAAAACTTTGGCAAAAAAATCAGAAGCAATGGTATTGATTCATCCACGTGATGAGTTGGTTAGTTACCGTAAGTTAAAGCAGTGGGTATTAAAGAAAACAAATTGGACTTTTAAAAGTTTAGATAACCGTAAAGCGCCATTTAGAAGATACAATCATATGTGCTTTGATCCAACAACTCTTGGTGAAGATTCCTATCAGCAGTTTTTGCAGGATATTGTTAATTTTTTAAATAAAGAAACTTATTAGGGGCTGTTGACAATTCATCTGCGTAATGAGGGTTCAAAACCTCAGTCACTTTGAGTTAAGCGCAGGCTGAACTTTATGAGGTGTGGCCAAAGCCACATCGAATAAGGTGAAGGTGAGCACAGCTCAAAATGGCGAGAGATTGAAGCCGCAGTAGCTACATGAATTGTCAAGAGCCCCTAGTCAGTCAAAGGGAACGCTAAAAAAACTAGGGTAAAAGAGCTGTTATTTTTTCAGGAGGTCTGCCTATAACCGCTCTTTCACTGCTCACAAGTAAAGGTCTTTGTAATATGATAGGGTTATTGATGATAGCATTGAGCCAAATTTCTTGTGAGCTATTAACTTTTATGGTTTGACTTGGTTCTTCATTGTGTCGAATGAGTTCCTCAAAAGGGGAGTCAAGTTTGCTCACTATTTGTTTGAGTTCTTCTAGACTGAGATCTTCTGTTAAATATTCTTTGACGCTAAATTCAACTCCTGAATTTTCCAGTATTTCAAGTCCAGCACGTGATTTTGAGCATTTGGGATTGTGGTAATACACTAAATTTTGACTCATTGAAATGTCCTGTATTTTAAGATTTGAGCTTGTAGCCAGTTTTAAAAATTATATAAACGGTAGAAATTGTCGTAGCCAGGACAGCTCCAATCACTGCCAAACTAATTACTATAGAGACATCACTTTGTCCATAAAAGCTCCAGCGAAATCCACTGATAAGATAAACCATGGGATTAAATAAGGAGATTTTGTACCACAGGGGTGGAAGCATATGGATGGAGTAAAAAGCTCCGCCAAGAAAGGTTAGAGGAGTAATAACCAATAGTGGAAATATTTGAAGTTTTTCAAATCCATCAGCCCAAATTCCAATGAGAAAGCCAAATAAACTAAAGGTGAATGCGGTAAGGAATAAAAATAAGAGCATCCAGAATGGATGAAGGATATCTAGGTCTACAAAAAAAGTCGCTGTGATCATAATGATGGCCGCAATGATAATGGACTTTGAGGCTGCGGCACCCACGTAACCAATTACGATTTCGATCACAGATATGGGAGCTGATAAGATTTCATAAATAGTGCCCGTGAACTTTGGAAAATAAATACCAAAGGAAGCATTTGAGATACATTGAGTTAATACAGTGAGCATAACAAGGCCTGGAACAATAAATGAGCCATAATCGATGCCATCCACTTTATTAATTCGAGATCCAAGGGCTGAGCCAAAGACCACAAAGTACAAACAAGTAGAGATGACTGGTGAGGCAATACTTTGGCCAATTGTTCTCCACATTCTGGCCATTTCAAACTTATATATGGCTATTGCACCTCTGAAATTCATTGTTGCCTCACTATATCTACAAAAATATCTTGCAAACTACTTTGCTTTGTTTCCACTTCTTTAAATGAAATTTGCCGATCCACTAAATTTTTAAAAATATTCGGTATCTGAGAGTTGGAGGAATGGCTATTGTATTCATAGATAATTTTATTCCCATCAACTTCAATATTGAGTTCATTTTTTAAAAGTCCAACAGATTCCATGGAGGCTTTGTCATCTAAAGTGACAATTAATTTTTTCTTTCCCAATTTGTCAATGAGGGCCGTTTTGTCATCAACGTGGATAAGCTGTCCTTTGTTAATAATGCCAATTCTATCGGCCATCGTTTCGGCCTCTTCTATGTAGTGGGTAGTGAGTATTATGGTTACCCCTGTTTTTTTGAGTTCAGAAACTTGTTCCCACATAGATTCCCGCAGCTGAACATCCACACCCGCAGTTGGTTCGTCAAGAAAGAGGATGCGAGGTTGGTGGCTCAGTGCCTTTGCAATCATAACTCGTCTTTTCATGCCTCCAGAGAGCGTGAACAATTTATTGTGTTTTTTTTCTGAAAGCGATAGGCGCTTAAGTATGTCATCAACATACTTGGGATCCTTTTTGTATCCAAAAAGTCCACGACTAAAATTTACGGTGTCCCAAACTTTTTCAAAGGCGTCAGTGGTGAGTTCCTGAGGGACAAGTCCAATCAAATTGCGAGCTTTACGAAAATCTTTTTTATGATCAAAGCCCCCTACTTTTATAGAGCCCTCAGTGATATTGACGAGTCCACAAATTGAGTTAATCAGTGTGGTTTTCCCAGCTCCATTCGGACCAAGGAGAGCAAAAATTTCTCCTTGATGAATATTTAAGTTAATATTTTGTAAAGCTTTAAACCCACCATTGTAGGTTTTAGAAACGTTTTGAATTTCAAGAATTGAATGCATGAAGGGATTCTCTCCTTCTTTTAGTAAAAATGCAATTTCAAATAGTGTTTGAATTTAAGGGATGAAATAGAGCCTAGTATCAATGGTACTCTCGTATTTTTATATCTGATTGATTGAGTCGCTGGCGCTGAAAAATGCTCCACTTACTGTAATCTTTTTAAGAGAGAGATTGCTCAACAATCTCAATCAAGTTTATACAATGGGCACATTATCTATCTGGTAGACGACCAGCCAATATTTCGGCCAGCGTTTCAGTGGCTTCAATCTTTGAGAAAACAATTTTTAGGACTGCTGTTATTGGAACGGCAAGAAACATCCCTGAAATGCCCCAAATCATTCCCCAGAAAATAAGGCAAATTAGTACGGTGATTGGGTGAAGATCCATTGAGTCTCCCATCATTTTTGGTTCAATCACGTTGCCGATTGTAAATTGAATGAACCCAATAATAGCTAATAGGGCCCAAAAGACCCAGCCAAATTGGAATTGTAAAAAGATAATAGGTAGAGGAAGTAGAACGGCTAATATAGACCCTATTGTTGGTATAAAATTGAGTAGAACTGTAAGAAGTGCAAAGATAAAAGCAAGCTCAATTTGAAAAGCAAAAAGAATCAGTCCGACTAAAACTCCTGTGGCTAGTGAGAGAAAAAACTTTGCTGCGACATAAGAAGAGACTTTATTAAGGACTTCCTTTAAGAGGGGGCCTTTCTGAGTGCTTCTTGATTCACCTGTCATCATGAAGACAGTAAAAATAAATACCAAAAAAAGATTTCCTAAAAAAGAAAACAATTGGCTCGTCAACCTTTGGGCATAGTTTAATAAGGGTAAACTTCTAATGAGGTCTTGAATTTTTCTCAGATTTAAGTCGATGTTAAATTTATCTAATTGTGACTGTATAAAATCGATGGAAGTATTGAGGCTCTGCTTGTATTTAGGGACACCATCCACAAAGTTTTCAACAGATTGTATAATAATAAAAACAATAAGTGCTAAACTGAGAGTGAAAAACAGCATAGCAATGATAACGGCCAGGGATTTGGGTAGTTTTGTTTTTTGCCTGATCCAACGAACAAGAGGTGTCAGGATTGTATAAATAAAAATAGCAAATATTAAGGGAATAAGCATTGGTCTCATATAAACGAGAGCCATAGTCCCTGTTACGATGGTTAAAAATACTAGGCAGATGTTATTCGTGCGAGCGTAGATATCATTCATAAAATGAGGGTAACGGAGGTTTTTAAACTTGTGAAACAAAAAAAGCCTTTCTAACAATGAAAGGCTTTTTTTACAAAAATTGAAAAGTCTTGAAGATCTTAAAAACGAGGAGCGTTTGGATCTTCGTAAGGATTGACTCCTAGGTCAATTCTAGAGTGAGCTTCTTCGATGATTTCTAGCTCACTGTCGCTCATTCTATTGTACTGTGAAATGTACCAATCCAGTCCGTCATCAGAAAGTAGGTCAGATAAAACTTCAGGATCAAGTTGGTTGAGAACGTTGAGTAACTGAGCTTGTTGAGTTGAAGTCATGATGGCAGGGTTAACCTTTTCCATTGCGTAAGCTTGGCTAGAAAAACCGATAAGTAAAGATAAAATGAGTGCTTTCATGTCTCCCCCCTTTGGAAGAATTCGTTATGGAATGGTTATAAGAGAAAAGTCCTATTATTGAAAATTATTCATTATGTTGCAGTATCATTAACTTTAATTATGATCTTGCTGAGATCTGATTGGAGTGGTTCTAAGTGCTTAAAATGAGTTAGATATTTATAAAAATCTTGCCAACTTTAGGACTATCAAGCAGTCTATGGACTGTGAAAAATTTGATGTTAGGACTGTGTTTTTTCATGATGGGGTGTACCTGGGGTGGTCCGCCGACCTTCCTTTCACCACAAGGTGAGAGGGTGGCCTTGTTGAAGGAACAAACACTGGCAACCGTTATTCCTTCGGAACCTCCAAAGCTTGATTGGGCGCTGTCTTCAGATACTAGTTCAAGCTGGATTCAAGAAAATATAATGGAGGGGCTAGTACGTTTTGATTTGTCAAAGTCAAAACTAGAGTTGAAGCCAGCTCTTGCAACCGAGTGGCACACTTCTGATGAGGGCAAAACCTGGATTTTTAAACTTCGTAAAAATGTTTTTTGGACGGATGGAGTTGAGTTTACTTCTCAACACGTTATTGATGCTTTTGAATATATTTTAAAGCCAGAATCGGCGGCTATTGCCGTTGATAATATCTTCCCAATAAAAAATGCCCAGAAGTTTAATTCAGGACAAATCACAAATTTTTCTACAGTCGGCGTGAAAGCTTTAGATAGTTATCAGATTAAATTTGAATTACATCAGCCAATGACATTTTTTCCAATGTTATTGGCCCATCACACCACATTTCCCATTCGTGTCGATGTCATCAATAAGTTTGGTCCATTATGGACGGAACCTCAGAATATAGTGACACTCGGACCATACCAGTTAGTGAGTTGGCATCACGATAGTCGTATTATTTTGCAAAGAAATGAAAGTTATTGGGGAGAACGGCCTGAAATTAAATTTATTATTTTTTATATGATTGGTAAGCCATCAACTTCTTTAAGAATGTTTAAAAGAGGGAAGATTGATTTCATGAGGGACTTACCAAGCTCAGAGATTTCTCGACTAAAACTCTGGCCTGAATTTCAGTCCCATCCAGGTCTGCGACTTTATTATTATGGAATTAAGGTGAATAAGAGACCATTGAATAGTAACAAAATTAGAAGGGCTCTATCACTTGCTATTGATCGTGAAGAGGTCGTGAAAATCCTAGGTGGAGGTCAAAAGCCATTGACGGGTTGGATTCCTGTGGGGATGAAAGGCTATGATAAGAGTGTCGGTCTCCAATTTAATCCAAGTCTTGCCAAAGAACTTCTTAAACAAGAAGGTTATAATGACGGAAATGACTTTCCAACATTAACTCTGGGATTTAATACAGAAGAAAAACACAAGCGTGTGGCAGAGAACATTCAAGCCCAATTGAAACGCAATTTAGGTATAAAAATAGAATTAAAAAATGAAGAATGGAAAACTTTTCTTGACGGTCTTCGTAGCGAATCTGCCTATTCTCTTTTTCGTTTAGGTTGGGTTGCTGATTATGCGGATCCTCATAATTTTATGTCAATTATGACAAGTTTTTCAGAGAATAATCGCACAGGTTGGAAAAACCTAAAGTATGATCAAATGGTGGCAGAAGGTGTAAAGGTCACAGAGAGCAAAAACAGGCTTAAAATTTATAAAAAAGCGCAAAAGCTACTGGTTGAAGATGAAGCACCCGTTATTCCCTTGTTTACAGATGTTAATCAATTATTGGTGAGCGAGAGAATTACAGGTTTCAAAAATAATGTACTTGATCTCTATCACTTTTTTTTGTTTGGATTAGAGGATAAATGAAGTTCTTAGGACCTCTCCTTTTTTGGACGACCTTTCTTTTAGCAGTCATCATGATCCTTTGTGATCTTGTAGTAATGTACGTGCCAGTAGCCATTGTTTATCCCTTTTGGTTTTTATTTTTAGTCTCAGTTTTCTATGGAGTCTTTAAACAAGGTTTGGGGCTCTTTTTTTTAAAAAGAATTTTTTCATCATTGTTTGTTGTTTTTGTAATAGCGAGTATGACGTTTTTACTGTTGCGGTTATTGCCAGGAGGTCCTTTTGATGAAGAGAAAGCTCTTCCTAAGCATGTGAAAGAAAATATAGAAGCCAAGTATGGCCTCAATAAGCCTTTGGTTGAACAGTATTTTGATCATATGACTGGGATTGCGAAAGGAAATTTAGGTTATTCCTATAAGTACGAAGGGCGAGAGGTTCTTGGTATTATTAAAGATGCTTTTCCTGTTTCATTTAAGTTAGGTTTTTATGCTCTTATTTTGTCTTTCTTAATTGGAGTTCCTTTAGGCTTATTGGCAGCAGCTAAGCATGGGACTTATTGGGATGGGGGAGCCATGGTCGTTGCCATTAGCGGTATTTCTCTACCAAGCTTTTTAGTAGCTCCCATATTAATATATATATTTAGCTTTGGATGGCCCTTAAATATTGTTTTTCCCTCTCTTTATGATTGGCTTTTACAAAATGATGTTTTGTTGCCTGCGGCTTTATGGCATTCACCTAAACACTATATTTTGCCTGTGGTCACTTTAGGAGTGAGGCCCGCAGCATTTATTGCACGTTTGACTCGGACAAGTGTGCTTGATGTTATTCATTCTGATTTTGTACGTACAGCTCGTTCAAAAGGTTTGAGTGAAAAAGTAGTTCTTTATCATCATGTATTACGTAATTCATTAGTTCCTGTACTAACTTATGCTGGTCCTTTGGTTGCGGGAATACTTTCAGGCTCATTTATTGTTGAAATCATTTTTGCGATACCAGGAATTGCTAAGTACTTTGTTCAGAGTGTGTTCAATCGTGATTATCCTTTGATTATGGCTTTGACTTTGCTTTTTTCTTTGATGCTTATCATTGCTAATTTAATTGTCGATATTCTTTATAAGGTCGTTGATCCTAGAATTGAGGTTGAATGAGTACAGATAATTGGCTGTTAGAAGGTTTTTATGGTTTGAAAAAAAATAAGCTAGCCTTTGTTTGTTTTATATTTATTATTTTTCTTTGTTTGTTAGCTCTGGTTGCAAAATGGATCACACCCTATCCTTTTGATGAGCAACACATTAATCACTTGCTGGAATCTCCGAGTTCGCGTTTTTGGTTTGGTACCGATAAGTTGGGTCGAGACCTTTTTAGTCGAGTTGTTTATGGTGCTAGAATGTCGATGGCTGTTGGAATAATAACAGCAGTTATTTCTCTTCTTTTTGGAGCCATCTATGGTGCTGTCTCGGGTTGGTTTGGAGGCTGGGTAGACAGTCTTTTAATGAGAGCTGTTGATATAGCTTACTCCATTCCTTCGCTGGTCATTATGATTTTAGTCAAAGTGATCTTTGATAGTTTTGAACTGTTTTCTCATCCTGAACTGAAGGCTCTTACAGGAACTTTAATCGCTTTGAGTATTGTAGGTTGGGTGAGTCTAGCAAGATTAGTCCGCGGGCAAGTTTTGCAAGTCCGTGAAATGGCTTATATAGAAGCGGGACGAGCATTAGGCTTTGGCCATGTACAACTTTTGTGGAGACATGTTTTCCCGAATATATTAGGGCCTATTATTGTGATGCTCACTTTTAGGATTCCGGGGAATATTTTATTTGAAAGTTTCTTAAGTTTTATCGGCTTAGGTTTGCAACCCCCTTACTCCTCTTGGGGAGTGTTAGCTTCAGATGGAGCTGATTTACTGGAAAGTTATCCGCATCTGATTCTTTTTCCTGGAGCCGCCTTATTCTTTACTCTGATGGCTTTTCAGTTATTAGGAGATGGTTTGCGTGATGCTTTTGATCCTAAGATGAAATTGTAAATCAAACTTTATCGTAAAAGTGTAACTAAAATTATTCCCATGACGAGACTGAAAAGAAGAATATTGATCCTCACTCAGGTATCTAAATGGAGTGCTCTGTCATATTGTTTGAAAAGAAGAAGTAGAATCTTGATAATGTCATGCTTTGCATATTGTCTTGATTAGCTCTATTCATCTTAGATAAGGATATGAGGATGATTTAAGTAATTTATAGCTAGTTGATCAGGGTAGAAGCTATAAACTTTTCATGAAAATATTGATGCCTTGTTCAAATGTCTGAATTTATTTAGTTTTATAAAGATTTTAGGGGCTTTGATCCTTTGTAGCGTTCAGGATGTTGGGTGTGAACGCCATTTCATATTCTTTCAGCCTACGGCCTTTTAGCCATTCCTTTACAGGGGAATGATTAAGGTGATGTGCAAACAATGGAGTTCGTTTTATTTAAGAAAAACGAATTTAGAGGGATGAGCGAGGGAGTGACCATGTTTCAAGTTATAAAAAATATCATGATTTTTGTGTTTATGTTTTGCATGACAAGTTTGGCTTTGGCCGATTTTGGCAGTCGTTCATGTCATGAATATAACTATCGCGGAAATGGACTATTGGCTTCATGGGTTGATGGTTTTGCATGGGATGAACGCAGAGGTAGTCCGAATGAGTTTGATCCAGGCCCTTATGCTAAAGAACATGAGTCGTGGTTAAAACTTTTTGGTCAAGTTCCCAACTATCGCGAGGTTGGAAAAGCGATCATGGGTGGAAGCGATGAAAAATTTCGTTGGCAGATGGGGCCGATGTGGTATCGAGGTCGTCTTGGAAAAAATCAAGTTAAGGTTTTTGTTATAGGTCAGGAAGGGGCTCAAGATGAAAACGTCACCAATAGAGCTTTTACGGGTTCCACAGGAACAAATGTTCAGAAGTTTCTTAATCACATGGGCGTTTATGAAAGCTATCTTTTCTTGAATACTTTTGTTTACACGATTTTTGGTCAAAGAATTATAGAGCCAAGTGAAGAGGGTTATGCCAATTATGTGGCTATGGAGCAAGGGCAGAATAGTCCTATCGTTAAATACCGCCACCAACTTTTTGATAATGTAGTGAGACAAAATCCTGAGTCTTTATCACTGATCATGGCAGTGGGTGGTGGAGCAAAAGATTCATTGGCCACTTGGATTAATTCACGCAGTGGTAACAACGACTGTGATAAGGAAGCCATTGAAAAGTGTGATTTATCAAAACTAGTGAAGTCCTTTGCGGATGAAGGAGTGTTAAAAGGCGATGAAACGATTCTCGCTTTTAGTGTCGTTCACCCAGGTTCTGCGAAATTTGAAGGTGGTGCTCAGATTGTTCGCTCTTCCTTTGGTCGTGCCGCAAAAACAGTGGCTCGCTATATTGAAAACAATCCTGGTTGGTTAGTCGCTGATTCACAAGAAGATGATTTTGCTGAATGCAATGGTGGTAAAAGAATGTCGCGTTTAAACTCCGGTGACTTTCAGTATGGCTATGCTCCAATCCCATTTAGAGACTTTGCGTTTGGTACAAATTGGAGAATGGGATACGCTGGAACAACTTCTAATCGTAATGGACAAGATAAAATTTTAATATTTAGTGAGATGGGTGATTACGAAGAGTCTAAGGTTCGCAATGCTGAAAGTGCTATGGATTTTTCAAACTACTACGCCCCAGAAGAAGCTAAAAATCAATTAGTTGATATTAATAGAGGTCAGGTCCTAGGGATGAAAGAAACAGAAGTGCCCTATGAACACCCTCGTTACTCTGAGTTTGGAGAAACTCAAGGAGATTTGGAACATGTTAAACAATTTGATCCCGGTCCAATGAATGAAGATATGGCTAAAGCTTTAATGGAGTGGCCTAACTTTCAACTTATAGATAATGAGGCTTATGTTAGTCATCCGTCTTTTGGATTTAGCTCAATTTATAGAGGGAACTTAAACGACCCCAAGGTCGTTATTTTAGCGGATCAAATGAGTCATACAGATATGTTTTCTGCCAGAGCCTTAACGGGTGAAGGTGGACAGATATTACAGGCTTGGTTAGAAAAAGTAGGAATGGAAAAAGACTCCTCTTATTTAATCCTACGTCCTCTACCAGTAGACACTCTTGGGGTCAGTACAGAGAAAGTTTTGAGTCTTGTGCGAACATTAGATGAGGATGGTAAAAGCGCACTGAAAGTTCTTAAAAAAGTCTTACAACTGTTAAAAAATAAAGTGAAGTTGGTTGCAATGGGGCCTGTTTCTGTTGCTCTGTTAGAAGATCTGGCAAAGGAATCTAATGTGGAGCAAACATTTATTATGGAACAGCCTAATAATGAATTTTCCCATTTATCGAATTGGGTGCAAGTAGCTGACGAACTTGGATTCAAGATTGAAAAAAGCACTCTCCAAACAATGAATGTTATACCGAGAAAAGATTTACCTTACTCGACTCGTTGGTGGATGGGGACAACAGGAGAGTTGGCGCAAAGAGGAATTGCCAAAGAAGATCGTGAGGCAGAAAATTATAATGGTCATTATTATCGTTTAGAGGCTCCATGGTGGATTAATAAGTTGAGAAGGAAGAATCCTAGGCCTTTAAACTCTATTGAAAAAAGTCTGGTTGAAGAACTATTAGAAGAGATAAATAACGAAACGTCCTCTTTATAGAATTTATTTTTTATCAGGGAAGAGTTCATCCTCTTAAGGATGAGCTTTTTTATTTCTTTCCTCAACACCTTTACTCAGGTCAAGAATGAGCTTTTTTTGAGAGGCATCCAGAGACTTATAGAACTGTTCTGGGTTTTGTTTGCCATTGGTGATCTGCTCCAACATTTTTGTGACATCACCATTGTTTTCGGTCGCAAGTTTCCTAAATATTTCTGAGGCTAATTTATAAGCTTGTTCTAATTGAGCTCCGTCCCCAAATAACTGTTTTGAGTTATTATCAGCTCTACCAGCTTGAGGGTTTTCTTCTATAAACTGATCTCGTTGGGATTTGTTTTGTAATAACTCCATTGTTTTTTCAAGAGCCTTAGAGTTCACTTCAGAAAGTTCATCAGCAAAAACTTGAAATGAAAAACTTAAAACAGCCGAAAAAAAGAGGGAGTTTAATATGTATTTACAAAAACCTTTTAGAAACTTCATGTTTCTATTATCGGAGCTTCAACTTAATTACAGTAGTAAATAGGTGCATTTTCTCAAAATAAAACAATGAGAAGGTCCTGTAGACACTTTCTTTGTTGTGAAAGTGCTGTTTTATTTTTAAAATTTTCATTTTAAGTCATTTAATCTTAAATTATCGAACAGCTCAGGCTTACAAGATAAAAAGAGTCTCAATGGTTCACTGGTGATAATTTATAGTCAGCTCATAATTGGACTGGAGAGCGGAAGTGTTTCTACAGACTTCTTTATATTAAGAGCTAATTTTAACTGAACAAGGTTTAAAAACCAGTTTTAAACCATCTGTAGAAATTCTTATTCTAATTTAATGAGAAGGAAAAAATTAGTAGGTTAAACATTAAATCGAAAAAAGAGGACATCTCCATCTTTAACAATATACTCCTTACCTTCGAGTCGGTATTTACCAGATTCCTTTACAGCCTGTTCGGATTTTAGATTAAATAGATCTTCACTGGCATAAGTTTCGGCTCTGATAAATCCCTTTTCAAAGTCAGAGTGAATCACTCCTGCAGCTTGAGGAGCTGTCATTCCTTTTTTTATCGTCCAGGCTCGCACTTCTTTTTCACCAGCGGTGAAATAAGTTTGTAACTCAAGTAGACTATAGGCTTCTCTAATTAAGCGATGCAAACCCGGCTCAGTAACGCCCATTGATTCTAGGAATTCGTTTTGTTCTTCAGGCTTTAAAAGGGCAATTTCAGCTTCCATAGCACTGCAAATAAGAAGTGAGTTGTTCCCTTCGTTTTTAGCAAACTCTTCAACTTGTCGACTCCAATCGTTTCCTCCGGCGAGAAAATCATCTTCACTGACGTTGCAAATATAGAGTATGGGTTTTGTTGTTAATAATTGCAGCTCTTTAACAAACTTTTTATCTTCTTTGGCGACTTCGACTGTACGTGCTGGCTTACCATCAGATAAAGATTGGTGAATTTTTTCAATAATCTCCAATTCATTGAGAAGTTTTTTTTCCTTAGTGGCGCGGGCTTGTTTTTCTAGTTTTTGTTTTCTTTTTTCAATGGATTCTAAATCGGCAAGCATCAACTCAGTGTTGATAACATCAATATCTCTTAAGGGGTCAACCGAGCCTGAAACGTGGATAACATCGGGATCATCGAAGCAACGTACCACTTGAACAATAGCATCTGTTTCACGGATATTAGCCAGGAATTGATTTCCCAGTCCCTCTCCTTTACTCGCGCCGGCAACAAGACCTGCAATGTCAACAAACTCCATGGCTGTAGGGATTTCTTTTTGAGGCTTAATGAGTTCCGTAATTTTTTTTAAGCGAGGGTCAGGAACTGTGACCACTCCAACATTGGGATCAATCGTGCAAAAAGGGTAATTGGCGGCTTCTGCTTTTGCTGCCGTGAGAGCGTTAAATAAGGTACTTTTTCCAACGTTTGGTAGTCCAACAATTCCACACTGTAAAGCCATGTGTTTCTCCAATTAAGATTCAAAAGTTAATTCTCAGTCGTATATTTCATTAGAGGCTGTTAACAATTCATCTAGCTACTGCGACTTCAATTAAGGTTTTAGGATATTTTTGCAACAAGTGGAACCCTTTTTGATGGAACCTGAAGATGAGGACTCATTTTATTAGCTCTTTCTATTTAGAAAAGTGGCGGCCTTTTCAAACCCATCACAAATGAGAGCTTCAAGTCCGTCGCTGACTTTTTCCAGAATATGAGGAAGTTCCTTTTGCTCTTCTTTTGAGAACGGGCTTAGAACATGGGATGAAACATCCTTTTTTCCCATCGGGCGGCCAACGCCGATTCTAAGTCGATAATAATCCTTACTTCCTAATTTTTGATGAATATCCCGAATTCCATTTTGTCCACCGTGACCTCTTGAAAACTGGAGCTTCATTTGTCCAAAGGGTTGTTCTATTTCATCATGTAAAACGAGTATCTTCTCAGGTTGAACTTTGTAAAAGTGACTCAAGGCTTGGAGGGCCTCACCGGACTCATTCATGTAGGTTTGAGGCTTGGCCATAATAACCTTTTCTCCTTCAATTGAAAAAGAATAGGTGAGAGATTTATGTTCTGTTTTTTCAGGAGGGTTACCGATGTTATTAAGATAATAATCCACAGCCATAAAGCCAACATTGTGGCGGGTGAGTAGATATTTTTTGCCAGGGTTACCGAGGCCAGCAATAAGCCACATGAGTTCTCTTCCTTCCACCAATATTAAAGTTTTAGTCTTCTAAGGCTCTTTTCGTGAGCCATGTTACACGATAATCTATAAACGATAAACTCTTGATCGTTATAAATAGCAGTTGATTTAATTTTTAGTTATTTTTTAAGAGGGTTAAGCGATGAGAATGTAGCAAAACCCTTAGAGATATGGACTTTTAAAACCATGGGATACCGTTTTAAAAGTCAGAGAAAAGAAGGTTATAAATTAACCTTCTTGTTTTTCTTCAGTAGGAGCGGCTTCTTCAGTGGCAGCATCAGCACCTTCAGCTGGTTCAGCAGGCTCTTCTTTTGGTACCATCACGTTACAAACAGTTCTTTCTTGAGCTGTAACAGGAACAATTCCTTCTGGGAATTTCATATCGGAGACATGAACGGAGTCATTGAGTTCCATAGCTGAAACATCCAACTTAATAGACTCAGGAATGTCAGTCGGGTTACACTCAACCTCAATATCTCTCATGATAATTGAAAGAATAGCGCCACCACTTTTTACTGCAGCAGGCTCGCCTTCAAACTCAATAGCCACGTTGACTTTAATCTTTGCCGTCATATCAAGAGCGTAAAGATCAACGTGAATGGGTCTTTTGGAAACAGGATGAACATCAATTTTTTTAAGCATAACTTTTAAGGAGTTTAATCCACTAGCATCACTTTTCGTTTGAAAAATGGAGCTTTCGTGGCGAGAGCCGCTATGTTTTAAAACAAAGATCTCGTCGATAAGGCAGTTTTTATTTTCCATTTTAGGTCCATAAACGACGGCTGGAACTTTACGATCCAATCTGTATTTACCCGCGTTGCCTTTGCCAGGTTGTCTTTCTTCAATATTAAAAACTGTGTGTTTTCCAGCCATTTTCTACCTCTTCGTATTCCTTTTTTTAATCATCAAACAATGATGAAACTGAAGCATTTCCATAAATTCGCAGTAAAGCTTCAGCCACAACGGGAGCCATACTTACGACTTCCATTTTACCACTAGCCACCGCTTCTTCACTGAGTGGGATTGTATCTGTTACCAGTACTTTTTCCACTCCAGACTCTGTTAAGCGTCCCACAGCGGGGCCAGAAAACAGGGCATGGGTTGCGACGGCGAACACCCTTTTTGCCCCATTAGCAAGGAGACTGTCAACAGCTTGTGTTAAAGTTCCAGCCGTATCGATCATATCGTCCACAATAATGGCTGTTTTTTCCTTAACATCCCCGATTAAATGGAGAGCTTTGGCCTCATTTGGACCTGAGCGTCTTTTGTCGATGATAGCCATAGAGCAGTCAATTCTCTTGGCAAAAGCACGGGCTCTTTCAACTCCACCGGCATCTGGGCTGACGACAACGTAGTCGTGGCCAGTTCCATAGCGTGTTTTCCACTGTTGTGCGAGAGTCGGGATGGCAAATAAATGGTCTACTGGGCAGTTAAAAAAACCTTGAATTTGAGCGGCATGAAGGTCGACACAGACAACGCGAGAGGCACCAGCAGCCGTTAGTAGATCCGCCATACATTTTGCGGAAATAGGAGCCCTTGGAGCCACTTTTCGGTCTTGTCGAGCATAGCCATAATAGGGAAGAACGGCTGTGACCTCTTGAGCAGAAGCTCTTTTGAGGGCATCAAGCATAATAAAAAGCTCCATGTAGTTTTCATTAACAGGTGGGCAGCAGCTTTGAATGACAAAAACACTATCACCACGAACACTTTCATGGATTTCTGCTTGGACCTCACCATCAGCAAAGCGGGTAATTTCACTGCTGCCAAGCTTGACTCCCGCAGACTGAGCCACGCTTTTAGCAAAATTGAGGTTTGAGGTTCCTGAAAAAATTTTTATCTGGGCCATGACTCACCTTGTTACCATTGAGGGTTGGAAATGTAAACAGGATAACTGCTTTTTACTTTTATAAGCTGGATTTAAGAAATTCAACAAAAGCCTTCAATGCTTTAGAGCGATGTGAAATTTCATGTTTCTTGGCAGCTGCTGATTCTGCCAGGGTCAAAGTTTCGCCCTCAGGTATGAACACGGGGTCATAGCCAAAGCCGTTACTTCCTCGCGCTGATTTGGCGATTTCACCGTGCAGCTGACCGGAACAGACAAACTCTTCTCCTTGAGGAGAGTAAGCGACAATTGTGCAATTAAAATAGGCTTTGCGATTTGTGCCGCATCGAATTTGCATCATTTTTAAGAGTTTGGCTGTGTTCTCAGAGTCTTGAGCTTTGGGACCAGCATAGCGGGCTGAGTGGATCCCTGGTAAACCATTGAGGCCTTCGACGACAAGCCCCGAATCATCGGCAAGCACCCAAGCCTCTGACTTGATGGCATGGAGAGCTTTGGCTTTAATACGAGCATTGGCTTCAAAGCTGTCACCGTCCTCAGGTGGTTGTGAAAAAAAACTGAGTTCTTTTTGGATATGGATATCTAAGGGTAGTCCTTCTAAAAGTTTTTCCATTTCAGCAATTTTACCGGGATTTCCTGTTGCGAGCCAAAGCTCCATGTTTCCTCCTGAGAAAGGTCCACAAAATATCGCACCCCAATGAGTTTTCAAGTTTATTTTTAATTATTCTTTCACAAAAGGAAACAAGGACAGTCAAAGCGGTTTTATTAACATATTTGGAATTGATGGAAGAATCATTAACCCTTTTTTAGGAGATATTATTGTAATGGGGATAGAGTAGGGGATTATTTAGTGACGACGTTATACATGTTTAGTCTGAATTATAACTGAAGTCTCTACAAGAATTAATACTTCTATTTTTTGAAATTTATTTCATCGAGGATTTGTTTAAATACTCTCTTTTTTTAGAGCCCATTTCAGTTTGCAAGGGCTCTATTAAGTTATAGAAAATAGAGGCCGGTGAGGACTTTTTCTTAGCTTAAAATCGGTTCTATTGATTGGTTTGGATTAAAAATCTTGAGATAAAACTTTGCTTTGAATTTGTTGAAGGTTTTCACAACCGATTAAAGCCAGATCGAGCATTTGATTAAATTGGTCCCTGGTAAACTGATTTTCCTCAGCTGTTCCTTGGATTTCAACCAGACCTCCATTGCTATTGATGACAAAATTACAATCTGTTTCTGCTTGAGAATCTTCAATGTAGCAAAGGTCTAACATGGGAGTGTTTTCAAAAATTCCAACACTTATGGCAGACACTTGATTGAGGATGGGATTTTCTAGAATCAATTTTTTTTGTAATAAATAATCAGTTGCGAGTGATAAAGCCACAAATCCACCGGTGATGGCGGCGGTTCTTGTGCCACCATCGGCTTGTATGACATCACAATCCACAGAAATTTGAATATCTTTTAGCTTTTTTAAATCAACACAACTTCTTAAAGATCGAGCAATAAGGCGAGAAATTTCCTGACTGCGGCCTGATTGACTTGTTTTATCTCTTCTCATGCGATCGTGTGTGCTTCTTGGTAACATACCGTATTCAGCGGTGACCCAACCTTGGCTTTGCCCCTGTAACCATTTAGGAACTGTGGTTTCAACACTGGCTGTACAAATGACTTTTGTGTGTCCAAACTCAATGAGAGCACTGCCTTCGGCATAGCGATTGAAATGGGGAGTGATCTTAACTTCTCTTAACTGGTCGTCTTTTCGATTATCGTGTCTTAGCATTTCCTGGTTGTAAGATGCTTAGGGGAGTCTTGTCCATGTTTGTCGCATAGTCCTTTAAAGCTTTGTGGATTTTTCTCACCATCTTGTTCTGGAGCTCATCATCGAGAAGCTTCTTCCTTTCCTTTGAGTGGCTTAAATAACCAACTTCAATTAGTATGGCAGGCACATCATTATGACTTAATACATAAAAAGGGCCTTGGCGGATCATTTTGCGTTTTTTATTGGTCCAATGTTTTCTAAGAAAAGTACTGGCGTGATAACTCTCGGTGATGCGATGGGATTTTTCTAAATCGTAGATGATACTCTCTACATCTCCTGCATTTTTAGGCCCCAGTCTTTCCTCATTTTCAAATTCATTGTGAGCAAGAAAAAGAGATTCTTCGTCAACGGGAAGTTGGTTTTGTATGTAAAACTCAGCTCCAAAAGCTTTATTATTAGTATGGGCGTTGGCATGAATGGAGAGAAAGAGGTCAGGTGAAAATCTTTGCGAAATTTTAACTCGATTCTCAAGACTTAAGGACTCATCACCTAAACGAAGAATTTGCACATCAAATTGAGAATCGTTTTTTAATTTTTGATAGAGTTTTTTTGTAATCTTTAAAACTAAATCAGACTCTTTTACATTTCCATAACTGGCTCCAGAATCATCAGGTCCTCCGTGTCCAGGGTCCAGTGTGATTTTAAAGGCCGCCAAGCAAGTGGAGTTTAATGAAAGTAGGATTAAAGTCTTTATAAGAATCTTCATGTGATTATTTTATCTCGATTCAGAGAAACTCTTGAGAGAGTTTGTCGATTTTAAGACTTTAAGCGAGCTATGGTTCTTTATTACAAGTGCCACTCTCTAAAGACCAGGTATAAACTTGGTTTTATAGGTTTGTTGTTGTTGTTGTTACTAGACCTCTTGAACTAAGATCATTTCATTTAATACTAAGATTTGTCATCTTGACTAAGGTTTTGTCCTCCTGAACGTAAGTGAAGGATCTTTTATGTCTCAAAAGCGAACGTGTTTTTTGATGAATTGATCATTTTATTGAGACTTTTTCCTTAAAATATTAAGCTTTTTGCCGATAAGTCTATGTGCACGTAATAAGAACTGTTTTTTTAATTTTAGGCTTATTATTTTTCGTAAGCTTTCAGGCGGCTTTGGCTGGGCCCGCAAAATTTGCCTATCAAGGTCAAATTGTTAAAGACAACGGTCAAGCTCT
>CAXREJ010000010.1:0-5346 GCA_964229765.1 Bdellovibrionales bacterium
AGGAGAGTTTTTGGAAATTTCGCTCCTGTCACAGAGTCAGAAAAGCCAGGGCCTAATTGGTTCCAAATGGGTGAGCTTTGGTATATTGAGTGATCAACTGACATATTTCTCTTTCCTACCGATAATCAGGCCTTGATGCAATGCTTGAATTGTTATTAATAAGGTCTAAGAGGTGATCCTTTTTTACTTTTGTAGTAAATTGGTCAAATCGAAAGAATCATGGTTATGAGCTAAGTCAAATAACGGTGATTTGATTATAACCCTGTTAGAAAGAAAGTTAGTAGAAGATGAGCCTTAAAATATACAACTCCCAGAGCCAAAAGAAAGAAGACTTTAAGCCTCTTAAAGAGGGTGAAGTGAAAATGTACTGTTGTGGGCCTACAGTCTATGATTTTCTACATGTGGGCAATTTCAGAGGAGCCGTTTTCTACAATTTTGTTCGCAATTATCTTGAAGAAATGGGTTACAAAGTAAACTATGCCTATAACTTCACCGACGTTGACGATAAAATTCTAAAGCGTGCCAAAGAAGAGGGGACTACGGCTTCTGAGATTGCCGAGAGATATATTGATGAGTTTTGGAAAGATTTCAATGCTCTTCACTTAAAAGCTCACACTCACAACCCAAAAGTGACTGAACATATGGGGGCTATCGTTTCTTTGATAGAAGAAATTATAGATAAAGGCCGAGCTTATGAGGTGGAAGGAGAGGTCTTTTACTCTATAGAGAATTTCAAGGATTATGGCAAACTCAGTCATCGTAATCCAGAAGATATGCAATCGGGAGCACGTATTCAAATTGATCCGAAGAAAAAGAATCCTTTGGATTTTACATTGTGGAAGCCTGCTAAAGAGGGTGAGCAGTCTTGGCCCTCACCCTGGAGTGACGGTCGACCAGGGTGGCATATCGAGTGTTCAGCTATGACAAAAGCACTACTCGGTGATCAAATTGATATTCATGGAGGAGGGATGGATTTGATTTTTCCTCATCATGAAAATGAAATCGCTCAAAGCGAAGGGGCCTCTGATAAACCTTATGTGAAATATTGGATGCACAATAATATGTTTACTTTCAGTGGTGCTAAGATGTCCAAGTCCCTTGGGAATATTCGCACCATGCGAAGCTTTTTAGAAAGATACAACGGGGAAATCTTTAAATACTTGGTGTTGTCTGTGCATTATCGTTCAGAGGCTGATTTTTCAGATGCGACTATTAATAATTCTATTGCGGCTTTGGGGCGAATTTATTCTTCCTTAAGGAAGGCCAAAGAATACTCCAATGGTGACAGTCGCCTTAACACTCCTGAGACAAAAAAAATGAGAGAGCAAATTGAACAAGCCTCTTCTGTAATAAAAGAATGTCTAAATGATGATTTTGGTACTCCGCAAGCGATGGCTCAATTATTTGATACAATCCGGTTGTACAACCAGTTAGTGCCAGTCGGAGCTAAGAAGAAGGGACCATCTGCCACGGTTTCACATTTATTTTTCGAGTTTGTATTAAACTTTGGTAAACCAATGTCTCTGTTTCAAGAGTCACCTATGGATTTTTTAGAAACCTTGGATGAAATGCTGTTGGAGTTTAAAGGTCTTAGCCGTCAACAAGTGGATGAGTTGGTTAAGCAAAGAATTCAAGCTCGGGCCGACAAAAACTTTCAAGAATCTGACAAAATTCGAGACCAACTCAATGATATGGGTATTGATATCAGGGATAGTGCTGAGGGCACCAGCTGGGAAGTAAAAAAAGGCCAGTAAGGTACCCTGTAATTCTAGGCATGAATGGCTGGCATTTCATGTTCGTGATTAACGTCCAAAGTTAAATGTTCAACAGCGAATTGCCCAAAATATTTCGCTTGTCTCACTCGATGATTCTTAAAAAAAGCTTTCAACGCGGGGATGGTCTCGTTGTCACCTTTTGGATAAAACTCAAAGGCTAGTAAGAGTTCGTCGTGTGGCATTTGTCTGACATCACGTAAAAACTCAGAAGGGCCTCCTCCAATATGTTTTTGCACACTTCTTAAAAGTCCTTTTCCGATGCTGCCGTTGTTATTATCTGGATCCACCAGACGATAAGCTTCATGAGATGTTAAAAAATGGATATCAATGTTGAGAGGTCTTCTCCAGTCCCGTAAGAACGCTTCTTTATCGTGACGATGTATAAAACCAACCACAATGTTTTTTAAAGTCATACTCATTGTTAATTCCTCCATACATTTAATATAAGTAATTTTTGCAATTTTAAATTCTTCAGGACGTTCAGAAAATGTTAACTTATTTAAACATATAGAAGGATTGATCTATTTGAATTTGATTGTGTTGGGCACATTATTTGACCCTTTCAGGGAATTAATTATGGAATTTAGCCCTTGGTTTTGGTGTACGTGTATAGGAACAAACACATTTTCAATTCATAATCTTAAAGAATATTTAATTGGGTGTGATTACACTAAATTATGTAAAGAGGGGACTCGATGCTAAAAAGTAGTCTTAAACTAAAAAATAATTATAAAGATAAAATGATTTTTATGGGTCAATTTGTCATGGCTCTCATTTTAATGACTTATTCGATTGTTAACTTTGCAGAGGAATCCAATGGAACTCAAGATATTGGTGAGTTTTCATCACAAAGTATTGAGTTCAATCGTGCATCGGCTGTTTTATCTCCGGCTCACAAAAGAGCCATTGAGGGTATGTTATTAGTTGATGATGAAACCAAAAACAAGGAGCTCACTCTTGCTGTTTGGTCGGATTACCCTTTGCCCAGTCAAGGAAAAGAATTAGGGAGTGACCAGAGAACTTTAGCTAGAATGAGGATGGTGGCCATTAAAAAATTTGTTGAATCAACATCATTTAAAGGAAAAGTCAGAGTTTTTAATATGGCAGAACAAAGTAATAGTCTTGCAAAAATGTTTAACAGCACACTTCGTGATTTGCAAAGTCGGATTGCCTATGAAAAACATGGTGACGATTTACATAAGCAAAAGATGGATGTGTTCAAAGTTGAAGGTAAACCACGTAAAGCGGTCCTTGTTCTCGCTAATAAACAAACAAGTCTATAGAAAGATTAAAAATGAAGAATTCTATCAAGATGTCGCCTCTTAAGATATTTATCATTATTTTTGTTTCATCACTTATCATCCTTAGGGTCTTTGCCCCATGGTTAGGTAAAAAGTATGTTAATTATGTTTTAAGCACAAAACTGGAACACTATACGGGTTCCATTGATGACTTTGATCTTTTTATATTAGGGGGTGAATACACTTTGGGTGGGTTCAAACTCTATAAAAAAACGGTCCCTGAAATTCAGTTTGTTGCTATGAAAAAAGTGAATATTTCTCTTAACTGGAATCACCTTTTAAAGGGAAAACTTTTGATGGATATTGCTATTGATAGAGGGGTAGTGAACTTTGTTGATGGTAAAAATGAACAAAGAGATGTGTCGGGGTCGGAAGAAGATACAAAAAACTGGAAAGAGGCTTTAGACGAAATTGTCCCTCTTTCCATACAAAGACTTAATGTTACGAACTCCTCTGTGGCTTTACAAATTGGAGTTTTAAAGAACTTAGTAGCAAGTCAATTGATAGATATTAACTTGAGAGTCACAAATCTTGTGGATCCACAAAAGCAAAAGGCAAAATTATCTCCTTTTAAATTTAAGGGCTTATTAAATGGACATGCTCCCTTGGCGATTGAAGGAGGAGTGAATATCGTTGATCAAAATATCCCTTTTGATGTTAATGGTTCTATTGATAAGTTTAATATCTCATCAACTAACAATTTATTGAGACACTATATTCCTATAGATGCACAAAAAGGTTCTCTTGATGCTGTCTTTGAAGTTTATGGAGCTGTTAGTGAAGGTAAAGGTTATATAAAAACATTTTTTGATGGTTTAGAGCTATTTAAAATAGATCAAAAATATATCTCAACCAAACATATTATTTTTGAATGGCTAGGAGGATTCGCGAATTGGCTTATTAATGCCATGACAGAAGGGGAGGTGGCGACAGAAATACCCTTTTTGTGGACGCCAGCAGGATTTGATGTTGATTCAAGTGAAGCTTTTTGGAAGTTGATTGAAAACACAGGAGAGAACTTAAAGAAAGAACCAAAACTTATTGGCCCTCTTGATAGTTTTGAAAAAAAGACGAAAATAAAAAAGAAAGTAAAGAAAACATAATTATTCATCTTAAATTGTCCATAAAAAAAGGAGACAGAGGTCTCCTTTTTTTAAAAATAAAATAATGTCACTCTTTTATTTTTGCAAACAGTCTGCTGAGATATAAACAGTCCCGCTTTTTTTGTAAGCTTTGTGCCACTTTGGAGAGTGGGCATCAATCCAAAGTTTTCTACCTGGACGAATAACGCCCTCGTTTGAACTCATGGAACTTGCCTCAGAATGCATAATACACTCTTTCTTAAATTTATACATTCCGGCTTTGAAAGAGCTATGGTTGGCAATCTTGCGATCTTGACTTGCCATATTAAGTTCACTTTCTTGTTCGGACTGTTCGAGATTTTCTTCCACTGAGGCCAGTTGGTCCAGAGGAACTTCGTCTTCTTCGATATTTTCTGGGACAGGCTCTTCTTCAGCGTTGACTTGTAGGTACTCATCCTTGCTCTGTTCTATATTTGGATCAACAATCTCAGCTTGTTTAAACTCAGGTTCTGCCACTTCCATTGCGTTAACTTGCTGTAAGTCTTCTTTTTTGACAGGATCTTCTTCAACCATAGGTGTGCTGTCATCAACGGAATGATCGGCGGTCATTGTATTAGATTCTTCATTAGTTAACTCTTCAGCGCTTGCATCTTCTTCTTGAGCCGCTTGTAGGAATTCATTTTTGATATCTTCAATAGGCTCATTATTAAAAGTTTCAGCTTGATCATTATCTAAGTCAGATTGAGCTGATTTATAACCACTGGCCTTCATGTATTCGGGCATCGGTGGGGGTGGGATATCGTTTTCATCAAAGGCCCAAAGTTGTGGAGCAGTAAGTAATAAGGCTATTAATATACTGAAAGTTTGTTTCATAATGCACTCCTATTCACTTTGATCAATCGGATTGAGACTCACAAGAGTTAAGCCAATGAGTTGAAAGGCGACTTAGGTCGTGTGCAAAGGAAAGTGTAGGATCTTATTAGCAGATCCTTCGGCTAGCCTCTGGATGACATATGAGACCTTGTCCTCCTAAACATAAGTGAAGGATCTTTTATGTCTCAAAAACGAACGTCTTTTTTGATGAATTGATCATTTTTTTGCATGTTTTTACTCAAAAAATATAATTGTGAACCGATAAGTCTATGTGCACGTAATAAGAACCGCTTTTATTATTTTAGGCTTATTGTT
>CAXREJ010000011.1:0-18240 GCA_964229765.1 Bdellovibrionales bacterium
TGAGGGACGAGGCCAACTTTATTTTACTCCCACAGCTGGTTGTTTAATGACAGCCGTGGCGCAACGCTGGCGTCGTGAACATTGCCCTGATAATGCACCTGATTGTCGTCTTGTGGTTGGAGATGGTTCTCATGGTGAAGAGGTTCCTCGTTCTTGGCCACACAATAATCACCGAGCAGGGGCTTGTGTGGATGTTTACCTTCCTCGTCGAGCCGGTGGAAATTTAACAGACCAGGCTGGTAATCAAGGGAGCTATAGTCCAGAGAGAACTCGTGCTTTAATTCAAATTATGACGGACTATGGTGCTTCTCCTAATATTCACCAAGCTGGAGCTACGCCAGGTACAGGTGTTGTCTTTGATCGTGGAGGCCCTCATACAGTCAGAGTTGGTGGGCACAGTAATCATATTCATGTTTGTTTTAGAGATAATGCTAGCAACCGTAGGCGTTGTGATAATACTACTTTTGATACGAATCTCTGCCCAGAGTTATCAAGTCAGCCTTCTATTATGGCAGATGAGCAACCTGAGAGCCCAAGCCGTGCAGCAGGAGTAGCCCTATAAACGATAAAAAATGAAGTACAGTTCTTTGTTAATAGTTATTTCAAGTTTACTTATGGTTTCTTGTTTTTCTAAAAACAAAAAAAATCAGGTCTTGAGAGTCGCATATCCAGCTCAATGGAGGAACTTAAAGCCTGCATTGCAAGATAATTATTATTCTTCAATTATCTTAGTGAATCAGTTTGATCCTTTGGTATCAATGGGAGTTAATGGTTCTTTGGAACCATTAGGGGCTTCTTCTTGGGAAATAGATGATGAGTTTAAAACCTTCATTTTTAAGATAGATACCACCAAAAGATTTTCAAATGGAGATTATTTATCTTCAGAAGACTATAAACGATCCTGGGAAATGGCTTTGAAAGAACAGCCAGACTCCTTTAATAACAGTCTAAAAGATGTGCTCTATAAAGTCGTTGGTTTTGATGACTACAAAAAAACAGGGACTATTTCAGGAATTCTTACGCCTAATAAAGAAACACTGGTTATTAAGTTTTCTACTCCGTTTAGAAAAGCTATTGACGAGCTTAAAGGGGCACGATTCGCAGCTTATAAAAAGATTGAGAGTATAGAAATAGGAACTGGTGATTACATAATAAATCAAAAATCGACGGATGAACTTTTATTAACTCCAAATCCCTATTCTTCTCAGTTTGAAAAGTTGAGTCCGATTCAAATTAATGTAGTCAGTATTGAGAGTGCTTTAGACTATATTGAAAAAGGAAAACTTGATATTTATTTTAGTTCACGTCCTCATGAAAGTTTTAAAAATGCCATTGAGGATGAATCTTCAGGTGTCGGAGTTTTACTGGGCCAGGACTCAACACACTCTTCGATTAATGTAAATGGCATGAAAAATAGAATATTTAGTAATCCTAGTTATAGGAAGGCTTTACAATTTTTAGTATTAAATGGATTTAAGGAGAATAGGGGGAATGTTTATGTCAAAACCCCTGGGTTTCGAACAGATCATCAAATATATTTAAAATTACAAGCAGGGCGTGTTTCTGAGCAGTTAGTGATCAATAAGATACAAGAAGGAAAGCCCTACGTGCAGGAATTAATAGATGCGACAAAAGATAATCCAATAATTTTCTATTATGATGATGACAGTCAATGGATTATGGAAAAGTTAAAGGCTGAAGGTTTAAAATTTTCTGAAGAATCTCGAAATATAAATGGTATGGGTCCGAAACTTCTCGATGAAGTTTATAAGCTACATCAGTCTGATCTTTTGACTTTGGGCTTTAGTGTAAGTAATGGCGATCCAGATGGGATCTATCATATTCTTGGTAAAAATGGTGCTATATTTTCCCCCATGTACCATCGTTCAAAAATTTCAGATTTACTAGAAACGGGGAGAGAACTTTATGATCCAAATGTGTTGGATTCTTTTTATCAAAAAGTGACCCTTAAAGCTCTTGAAGAGATTCCTTTCATTCACTTAGGTTTTAAGACTTCTATTGCCATATATAAAAAATCCAAGATTAATGTTAATAAGGTCATTTTAAATAGAAATGATAATCATTTGAGCGCCTTTCAGTTAAAATAGTTAGAGTGTGGGCAACTGAATCTTTTTTGCTTCAAATTATTCTAAATATTTTAGGTTATTGGTATGGAGAGAGTTGACTGATTGCGGTAATTGAATTGTTTCTCTTTTTTACAGAGAATGAGTCTGTTTTTTTGTAGGATTTAGAAAAAATTTCAGTTTTTCTTGTTTCAAAAATTAAGCCCTTCTATAAAGAGGATCTATCCACCAAAGGGAGGGGAATAATGAGATCTTTAGTAATCGCTTTTTCAATACTATTATGTGGAGCCTTTGCGCAAGCTAGCGGTGAGTTGTCTGTTTCTGATTTTCAAAATGCCAATGGCTTTGAATCTGTGAGAGTCATTTCTTTTGAAAAGGTCTTTAGTGATGAACTTGCACAAGAAGATGTATACAAAGTCAATTTCATTAAAAAATGTGAAAAGCAAATGGGAGATTGTCTTTCAAATAATCGAGGCTGTGAGTATGTGACAGTGGACACTTATTTTAGTAAGGTAACATCCCAAGATATTAAAGTGAGTGGAGTGAGCTGTGAAAAAGATCTCGAAGAGGTTTTAGATCCCACTCTTTATGAAGAGTACTAAGCTGTATTAAAATTTATTCGTGAAAACAAATAGGTAAGTACTCTTTTTGGGAGAGTACTTCTTTGAAGATCATTACTTTAAAAATCGAAAATATTTCTGTTCAACCACATCGGGTTCCATTTCACAGTCGCCTCTGTCGCAACGATTATTGGAGATAGAGAGGCTCACTTTTCCATCTTCTAAGTTGTACTCTCTGCCCAAAACAAAAGTGCAGGTCATGTCTTTGTCACAGACTTCACAAAAATAAGGGACCTTAAAAGATTTAACAGTGGAATTAGGTGGTAAAAAACCATCCACCATGTTGATCTGGTCAACGATAGGTTTAGGGCAATTGACGAAATAAAATTTCAAATCAGGATTGCTCTCAGATACTTTAGCGACCCAGTGAACCCAATGTTTAATTCCAGTGGAGTTAATATGTTCAATGTTGTCGAAATCAAAGACCACTGTGTCTGTAAATTTTGTTTCTATTGAAGAATAATCAGAATGCTCATCCATAGCTCCATCAAGATGGATTCGAGTTTTCATGTTATCGTCAATTTTGCAAGTTACTTTAAATCCGCTCATTTTCCTCACCTAAAAACAATTGATGTGAAGTTGTTTTGGTACATTCTCCACCTTTTTTAAACTGATGTTAAGTCTCATATGACAACAAGTCAGAGTTCTTTTTCCTTTTTCACACATTAAATATATGGACCTGGAACGATCAAGCATCATTCTTAATCCAAATCCTGCTCCCTTTGAGGACTCATCCACTTTACCCTCACTGTAGGCTTTGTAAAGGGATTGGCAAATTTCATCACGATCGACAGAGCCCCATGGATCAACGGCACCAATGAAAAGATCATCAGACGTGTGGACAGCAAATATTTTAGCATTTTTGCTTCCAGGATAGCGAATGTGAGAGTTCCTCTGCATGTTTTTAAAAATACGATAACCATCGTCATCAACGGGAGCGTTAAAAAGGGCGTTTGAGAAAAGCTCATCAATGACGATCAAAATATTGTCGGCCAGTCGGTTCATGGATTTGTTTCGTCCAATAAACTTATGGATACTTTCAAGGACCTGTTCCTTATGGTCTGTGCTGTTGAAGTTTTCTTGCCAGACTCTCATGGCTGAGGAAGAGTCGTCTTGTGAATTAAGAATTGTTAGTGGATTATTCAAAAATAGCTTTGGTTTTTTTAATATGATGCTCGCAATGAATAGCTCATAAGTGAGATCGTCGTTTGAGGTCTGCACAACATTGTTAAGTTTGTTGTCCACAAAAGCTTTGAGAAAAGTCGCTGTTTGGATATGGTCACCGACAGCAATGCGTTGGGTGAGGTCGGTTGACTCTTCGAGTTCTTCCTTATCAAAATTAAAAGCCTCGATATGGCTCATGAGTCCCTTGAGGGCACTTTCTTCAAGTTTTTCAAAGGTTTCTGGAAAGTAGTCCAAGAGTGTCATGCTTTATATCTTAGTTTCCTTTTGCACTTTTGAATATGAATTGTATAAAGGAACTGTCCAAAGGTTCGGGTGTTTTGAATGCCATATTTTTTATCTGATTATTGATAAGGCAGTGAGAATCCGCGAATCACGACTTTAGCTTTCTAGTTAAACTGATCAGGGGTTGGAAAGGAAGAGCCAGTGTCTAAAGATTTACGTCGAATTAGTCTGATGATGAGAGAAGACCAGCACCAAAAGTTGGTGAATTCGGGGCTTAATGTCAGTGGTCTGGTTCGTGACTTAGTTGATGATTACTTGAGCGAATTCAAAATTACCTTGTCTGTGACCGAGGAAACACGTCGTATTTACGATAAAATAGTTTCAAACACGGGAGCGACTGATGCGGATCTGGAAAAATATATAGTAAAGGCCTTAAAGGAGCTTTTGAAAATACGAATCAAAGAAATGCAGGATTTGGAAAAAAATCTTTAGACTGCTAGGGGTTGCTGACAATTGTGTCATTTTTTTACTTCATAGCCCAAGATACGCCGCGTCGTTTGCCTATCAGTTATCTGTCTCAAATTGAGAAAAGTGTTTTATAGCTTGGAGTTATGACTTTTCTGTGACAAATCTCATTAGGTTTTCAGTTATATTAAAGGTGTTATGACAGAGAATTTGGTCCTCTACCACATTAAGGAGCCGGGTAAAGCCCTGGAGCTACCCGATAACTATTGGCATATGGCCACTTGTTTGCGGTCAATTGTGCTATCGGATCAAAAAGGCCCAACTCCTAGGGCATTAGAGCGCTACGAAAAAAAGCAAGGTAATGAGGCTTATGAGTTTCTATTATCCATTATTTGTGGTTTGGACTCTCCCATGCTTGGTGAAACTGAAATCCTAGGACAGTTCAAAGAATTTTGCCGTAGTCACCAAGACTTGTTTTCAAGCTCTATGAACGAAATAATCACTCAACTCAATCGCCATGCTAAAAGTGTTAGGACCGAGTATCTACAAAACTTAGGCTGTACGTCCTATGGAAGTCTGTTGAGAAAAAATTTAAAAAACCAAGAGGGTGAGTTTATTTTTATTGGAGCTGGATCTCTCACTCAGGACATCGTTCCCTGGTTTGCAAAGCTTAATGTAAAACTTAAGGTATTCACTCGTTCTCCAGAGAAGTACAAAGATCTAGAGTCTGGTCAGGAGAATCTCACTCTGTATTCCATGGATGAACTCTCTCAACTTAACTCCCATGGAATACTTGTGGTTGCAGCCCCTGTAAGTTCAGAAGTTCTACATCAATCTTTGGATTTATCGACGATTGAACATATTTATGATTTAAGAGGCGACTGCTTGGAGGATCCGCTGGATTCTGAGCACCTCACTCCTTTGAAAGCCCTTTTTACAAGTATCGAAAAAAACAAATACCAAGCCATGAAAATTAGAGAAAGGGCGACGCGGGCGGTTGAGAATCTGACCGTCAATTTGAGTCTTTTTGAAAAGCAAAGGCCATTTGGTTGGGAAGACCTATGGACCTACGCATAGCCGCAAGAAAAAGTGATTTAGCCAGACTACAAGCCTATCAAGTGGGAGATCTTTTAGAAAAGAAAGGCGTCTCCGTTGATTATTACTTCCGTAGCTCTCTGGGTGACCAGAATCAAGAGGACCCTTTGTGGAAAATGCCAGAAAAAGGAGTTTTTACTGAGGACTTCAGAGAGGGCTTGATCAATGGTGATTGGGATATGGTTGTTCATTCCTGGAAAGATCTTCCCGTTGATATTGGTGAGGGGACTGAGATCGTAGCCACTCTACCAAGGGCTGATGTGCGTGATCTCTTTTTAATTAAGAAATCCCATTTTTCTAAAATTCAAACTTCAAAAAAGCTCACTGTTTTTTCTTCCTCTCCTCGGCGCATTTATAATTTAACTCCTTTTTTCAAGAAATTTCTTCCGTTTGCTGTCGATGAAGTGATGTTCGAGAATGTAAGAGGCAACATCAATACTCGTATAAAAAAGATGTTAGAAAGTGAAGATGTGGATGGCTTAATAGTTGCGAAGGCGGCCATTGATAGAATGCTTTCGGCTCAGCGGGATGAGTTTTCCCAATCTCAACGAGAAATTCGAGCCGCTCTTAAGGATTGTGAATTCCAAGTTTTGCCTTTAAGTGAAAACCCAACGGCTGCCGCACAAGGTGCTTTGGCTGTTGAAATTTCTGAAAAGCGTTCTGATCTTAAGAACCTACTTTCTCAAATAAATTGCCAGAAAACCTGGGACTCCGTTTGTTTGGAAAGACAAATTTTAAAGAGTCATGGTGGAGGCTGCCACCAAAAGATTGGGGTGAGTCATCTCGTCCGAGATTTTGGTGAGATCACTTATTTAAGAGGTGAAACAGAAGAGGGTGTCATTCTTAATAAGACAAGCTTTAGCTTAGATGTGGAATCTTTGGAAAAACCTTTTATTGGAACTTTGGATCTTTATCGTAGCCAAGATATTCATTATCAACGTCCAAGTGAGAGTCAGGCTCATTTTGTCGCAAAATCCAGAGCTATTCCTGAAAATGAAACCTATAGGGATCAAGTTGTTTGGGCTGCGGGCTTAAAGACTTGGGAAAAGTTAGCTCAAAGAGGTCACTGGGTTCATGGTTGCAGTGAATCGCTCGGTGAAAGGGAAGACTTCAGACTTTCTGTGATAAGGCCCCATTCTCAATGGGCAAAATGGACTCATTCTGGCGGTGAGGCCGGTGAGAGTGAGTTTCTGGTAAAAACATATGAGTTGTTGCCTCAAAAAAATGACCTTCGTTTTTTAAAAGATTATAAAGAGTTTTTTTGGACCAGTGGTAGTCAGTTTGAGCTTTGTGTTAAGGAAGTTCCAGAAATAGCTGGGGCCCGTCATTTTTGTGGCCCAGGACACACTTTCACTCGTGTCTCGAAAGTGCTAAAAGACATGGGAATTAATAAACCGCCACAGATTCTCCCCCATTATGAGTACTGGTTAGAATTGGCAAAAAAATAGGAAATACTATCATGAACTCAAAACAACTTTTCGAGAGAGCGGTCAAAGTTTCACCAGGCGGAGTGCAGTCGCCAGTCAGAGCTTTCAAGAGTGTCGGAGGAAATCCTCTCTTTTTCTCTAAAGCTAAAGGAGCTTATTTAACTTCGGTTGAGGGAGATGAGTACATTGATTTTTGTCAGAGTTTTGGTCCTCTTATTTTAGGCCATAGAGACGAAGATGTGGCCTCCGCTGTGGAGGAGATGATTAAGACGGCTTGGACTTTTGGAGCTTGTGAGCCCTATAGTTTACGATTAGCTGAGTGGATTGTAGAGCATGTCCCCCATGTTGAAAGCTTAAGATTTGTTAGCTCTGGTACAGAAGCGGTGATGAGTGCTCTGCGGGTAGCAAGAGGAGCCACAGGTAAAAATAAAATTTTAAAATTTGAAGGCTGTTATCATGGTCATATGGATTCACTCCTGGTTAAAGCAGGGAGTGGATTGGCTGGTGAGGCCGCTAGTGACAGTGCCGGTGTTTCGGATAAAGTGGCTTCAGAGACATTGTTAGCCACACTTGGTGACAAGCAGTCTGTTGAAAAAATATTTAGTGAACACAATGATATTGCGGCTGTCATTATTGAACCTCTCCCTGCTAATTTTGGACTTTTAAAGCAAGAGGAAGGTTTTCTCCAGTTTCTAAGAGAAATAACAAAGAAAAATGACACTCTCTTAATTTTTGATGAAGTGATCTCAGGTTTTCGTGTGGCGCTTGGTGGTATGGCTGAAGTGTCGGGAGTTATTCCTGATTTGGTGACTTATGGAAAAGTTATTGGAGGTGGGTTTCCTGTGGGTTGTTATGGTGGACGTAAAGACCTTATGGATTATGTAGCACCACAGGGGCCGGTTTACCAAGCAGGAACTTTGAGCGGAAATCCCGTGGGGATGGTCGCGGGTTTAACCACTCTTGAAAAAGTAAGAAAAGAAAACATTATCGGGCAAATGGATCAAAGAGCCCAAGGTTTTGTTGAAGCTCTTGAAAGTCATATTGCTGAGTTTGACTTGCCCTTAAAAATTGTTAGAGAAGGGTCGTTATTGTGGATGCACGGTTCAGAGAAGAAAGAGCCCCAATCCTTAGGAGAAATTTCTAATAACCAAGGCCCGTTGTTTACAGAGTTATTTCATCAATGTTTAAAACAAAAAGTTTATCTTGCTCCCAGTGGGTTTGAAGTTTCTTTTCTTTCTTGGGCCCACAGTGAAAAAATATTAATTGAGGCCAGTCTGCGATTCAAAAAAGCTTTTCAAGCTTTAAAGGAGAAGCTTGAAGGGTGAAGTGGATTTTCGCAGTCATTTTTGTATGGCTTAGTTTTGTAATGTCACTGGCTGGATGGTGGCTCTACTTTGGGATGACGACTTTGTCTAAAGCGGCTTCCCTGGGGCTTCCTTCGCAAATGGCACGACATCAAAAGATGCTTTTTACTGAAGGGACTGTGCTTCTGGCTTTTCTTCTGGTCGGGGGAATGGCCTTATTCTATTTAGCTTTCCGAATGTATAAGGAGAAATCGGCAAAAGAGATGTTTTTTGCTAGCTTTGCTCACGATATGAAAACCAATCTGTTTCGATTGCAATTACAAGTTGAAAAAATAGCTGACGAGACAGAGCAAGAAGGAATGCAGATAATTCTGGGTCACACTCGGAAAATGCAAATTGATTTTGAGAATGGTTTGGACTCAGCCATTGGGCAAAAGAAAAAAATATTTGTTGAATCTATTAATCTAAAAGACTTCTTGATGAGTTTACACATTCAGTGGCCAGAGTTCTCCATTAAGTTCTCTGGTGATGAGATCATCTGGTCTGATCGCAAGGGTTTGCAAAGTATTTTTAAAAATCTATTTCACAATTCTTTTTTTCATGGCGAAGCCGATCAGATTAAAGTTTCTCGATCTAATAAAGCCCATCAGGATGTCATTGTTTATGAAGACAATGGTAAGCCTTTTTCTGGTGATTTAGAGAGTTTGGGGAAGCCAGGGCAAGTGGCTTTAAAGGGGAACTCAGGTTTTGGTTTGATTATAGTCAGACAATGGATTGGTAAACTCGGAGGCTCTCTTCAATTTTATCAAACCGAGAGTGGGTCTTTAGGAGTCAAAATTTATTTACCAAAAGGAGAAAAGAGATGAAAATTCTTTTGGTAGAAGATGATCGTGAGCTGGGTCGTTTAATTCGTGACGAGTTAGTGAAGAAGGGTTTTGAGGTTCAATGGTCCCAAAATTTAGAAGAGGCTCTTTTGCAAGATGAACATGGTTTTGATCTTGCTATTCTAGATCTCAATTTACCCGATGGCTCAGGTTTTGATTTGGTAAAACCTCTGCATTGTCCGGTCATTATAATGAGTGCAATGAGTGATCCTGAGAACCGATTAAAAGGGGTGGAGCTTGGTGCGTTGGATTTTATTCCTAAGCCTTTTTTATTGAAAGAGCTGTTCTTAAAAATCGAGAGAGTTCTTGGTGACAAAAAAGAGATAAAAGACATTTGGAGTTTCAATGGAACTCATGTTGATTTACGAAAAAGACAAATTCAAACGAAAGAAGAAACTCACTTGTTAAATAAAAGAGATTTTCGGTTGTTAAAAATTTTGACCGAAAAATCACCAAACGTTGTTAGTCGCGACGAAATTATTGATTTTGTATATGGTAAAGACCAAAACCCTTCTCACAGAACTGTGGACAATGCTGTTGTTGGAATTCGTCAGATGTTGCAAGACAGTGGTCATAATTGGATTCGGTCAGTAAGAGGTGAAGGTTATCAATGGATATTAAAGGGAGAAGAGGATGAGTAACGAAAAATTCAAGAATGCATGTATGAGAAAAGCTCAAGATGTTCCTCCTGTGTGGATGATGAGACAAGCGGGTCGTTATCATAAACATTATCAAGCTTTGCGAAAAGAGCATAGTTTTATAGAGCTTTGTAAGAAACCTCATTTGGCAGCAGAAGTCGCTTTGGGACCAGTGGCAGAGTTTGATTTTGATGTTTCCATTCTTTTTAGTGATCTATTGTTTCCTTTAGAGGCTTTAGGGATGGGTTTGAGTTATGATCCCGCCCCAGAGTTAAAATGGTACCTTAATTCTGTAGAAGATTTTAAAAAAATGAATTCTGTTGAAACGGCTCTTGAGGGTCTACTTTTTCAGGAAGAGGCGGTTAAGGAAACCAGGAAAGTGCTTCCTGACGATAAAAGTCTTATCGGTTTTGTCGGTAGTCCTTGGACGCTTTTTGTTTATGCTGTGGCGGGATCCCATAAGGGAAGTCTTGTTGAAGTTAAAAAGAGAATGTCTCTTTTTCCGGCTTTTTGTGAAATGATTGCCCCGTTAATGGAAAAAAATATTGAATTGCAGTTAAGGGGTGGGGCGGAGAAGGTCATGATCTTTGATACAGCTGCTGGGGAATTATCGTGCCAAGATTTTTGGAAGCACCTGCATCCGTACTTACTGAATCTGTCAAAAAAGTTTTCTGGTCAGTTGGGTTATTATTCCAAAAATACATTGCCAGGACATTTGCAGACTCTATGGGAGAAATCTGATTTTGGAGGTTTTGGTTATGATCATAGATGGCATTTGACAGACTGGTTAGGTAAAGGAAAAGGTTTTGTGCAAGGAAACTTTGATCAAGCTCAACTTTTTCAAGAACCAAAAGAGTTTGAGAATTCGTTACGTGATTTTCTGAGGCCTTTTCAAGAAATGTCGAAGGATGATCGCGCTGGCTGGGTTTGTGGATTAGGTCACGGAGTGTTACCTCAAACTCCAGAACAGAATGTAAAAAACTTTGTAAAGATTGTAAGGGAGTCGTTTTGATTAATTCCGATGAATTGTTTTACAAGTACAATGTGGCTGTTCCGCGCTACACGAGTTATCCTACAGTTCCTTATTGGTCAGATTCTCCCACGACCGAGCAATGGCTTGAGTCTTTAAAAAGAGCTTTTACATCTCGTCCTCCCTGGTCTCTCTATGTTCATATTCCTTATTGTGAAACGCTTTGCACTTTTTGTGGTTGCAATACTAGTATTACGAGAAACCATAAAAGAGAAGAGCCCTATATGGAGATGGTTCTTAAAGAAATGAGTCTTTATAAAGAACGACTACCAGAGTTGCTAGAGTCTCCATTGCAACAGTTTCATTTTGGTGGAGGAACTCCGACTTTCTTAAGCCCTGAGAATTTACAGACATTGGCTCTTGAGATCATGAAAAACATGAATCGTCCTGAAAACTTTCATGGTTCTATTGAAGTGGATCCGAGAAGAACAACAAAAGAACATTTAAAGAGACTAAGGGATGTTGGTTTTTCAAGAGTCAGTCTTGGAGTGCAAGATTTTAATCCAGAGGTGCAACGCTTAGTTCATCGTGTTCAGCCTTTTGAACAGACTCAAGAGATTACCGAAGAAGCTCGAAAATTGGGTTACAGCTCGATTAATTTTGATCTTATTTATGGTCTTCCTACACAAACAGAAGCTTCTGTTATGGATATGATGGAAAAGACTTGGTTATTAAAGCCTGATCGTATTGCACTCTATTCTCTGGCGATAGTTCCTTGGATTAAACCGGCCCAAAAACTGTTTAAAGATGAAGATTTACCGAAAGGAAAAGAAAAGAGACGACTGTATGAAATATCAAGAGCCTTCTTGCTCGAAAAAAGCTATGTCGAGATAGGAATGGATCATTTTGCGCTACCCACGGACTCTCTGTCAATAAGCCATGATAAAGGAGAGTTGCACCGAAACTTCATGGGTTATGTTGAAGAGCGAACTCAAGTTTTATTAGGTTTGGGTGTGAGTTCTATTTCTGAAACTCCAGATTGTTTTCATCAAAATGAAAAGGCTCTTCCCGTTTATGAACGTCGGGTGTTGGGCGGTGAGATACCCACGTTAAGAGGGCATCGACTTACTAGTGAAGATCAAATAAGAAGAGAGCAGATCTTGCAATTTATGACGAGTGGGCGAGTGAACTTTGAAAATGACGAGCAGAAAAAGAAGGTCACTGATTTTTTAAGTGAAATGATTAAGGATGGTTTGGTTGAAGTGAATGAAAATCAGCTATTACTGACTCAAAAAGGAAAACCTTTTTTAAGGAATGCCTGTTTATCACTTGATGAACGATTGCTTCGTAAAAAGCCAGATTCTGAAATATTTTCTACATCACTTTAAAGGAATCCAGTGAATAAAGAGATGAAAATAGACATCATTGGTGGAGGGTTTTCGGGACTGATTCAAGCCTTTTTTCTAATAGAGAAAGGCTATTCTGTCCGTGTTTTTGAAAAGGAAAAACGTTTGGGTGGACTTCTCGGGACTCAACAGAAACCTCCCTTTTTAATTGAGCAAGCGGCAAATGCATTTTTGGCCAATAGAGAACTTGAGAGAGTGGCAAAAGTTATTGGTGTAAAATTAATTCCCAAAAAAAGAAAAGCAAGAAAACGATACATACTTTGTAATGGTGAAATGAGTCGCTGGCCTCTAGGAGTTTTAGAAAGCCTTCCTTTGGTTAAGTTTGGGGTTCTTGCCAAGTTAAAAAGTAATTCTCTACAAGCTGACGAGGATGAAAGCTTATGGGATTGGGGAGTGCGATGTTTGGGGCAACCTGCGACTGAAAACTTATTAGATCCTGCGATGCAGGGTATTTATGCCACCACTTCTAAAAACTTAGATGCAAAATTGGTTCTTCGGTCCTTTCAACGAAAAGCTAAAAAAGGAAAGCTTAGTGGATCTGTAGCAGCTCAGGGAGGTATGCAAGATTGGCTTGATAAGATGAAAGCCTACTTGTTGAAGAATGGTTGTGAATTTTTTCTTGATACTGAAAAAGAGGACTTTACTCAAAGACCCACAATTTTCGCAGTGAATTTGGCGGAAATGTGTAGTTTGGTCAACAGTCAGAGGCTTGATATACCCCGAAGCATATTGGAAACAAAATCAGTCTCCTTAACCTCTGTTACCTTATGTTTTAGTAAAGATAAAAGTATTGCCAATAGAGAAGGTTTTGGCTGTTTATTTCCTAAAAAAGAAAACTTTAATTCCTTAGGGGTTCTATTTAATAATAATATTTTTAAGGGACGTGGGGGAGACCAGACATCAGAAACTTGGATACTTGGTGATGAAAAAATGGATTTTTCACAAATGACTCCGACCGCTTTGAAGCGCTATGTGATGACGGATCGCTATCAATTGACAGGAAGCTCAGAAGAGCCCACTCTTTCCTATGTCAATCAGTGGTCTGAAAGAATTCCTCTCTATGATCGAGCCTTAAGGGAATTTCTTGCAGATTTGCGTACAGAAAAACCACCTTATTTATTTATAGGAAACTATCTTGGTGATTTAGGTCTTAGTAAAATCTTATTGAGAGCTAAGAAAAACCTCACTCGTGTTCAAGGAGGGTTCTTTGAATAAGATCGGAGTTATCTTTTCAAATTTAGGTACACCTGAAAAACCAACACCTCAGGCTTTGGGGAGGTTTTTGGGTGAGTTTTTGATGGATAAGCATGTGATACAAATGCCCACTTTTTTTAGAGCCCTTTTAGTCAAAGGCCTTATCGTTCCTTTTAGAAAAGGAAAGTCGGCTAAAAATTATGAAAAGGTATGGACGCAAAAAGGTTCGCCACTTTTAGTGGAAACCAACAAGGCCGCAAAAAAACTACAGGAAAAACTGGGAGAAAGTTATCAGGTTGAAGTGGCTATGAGGTATGGTGAACCTAACTTTGATCATGTTAAAAAGACTTTAAAAGATTGTGACACTGTGGTTTTTTTTCCTCAATATCCCCATTATGCGGCTTCTTCTTACCTGACAAGTGTTGAGCACTTTTACAAATATTTTACTAAAGAAAAGTCAAAAGTGGTATTGCCTTATTTTGAGCATCCGGCTTTTATTAATTCTTATGGTAAGTTTTTAAAAGAACAGGAAGTGCCAAAGAATGATGAGTTTTTACTCATGAGTTTTCATGGCTTGCCTGAGAGTCATGTTATAAAAGATGACCCAACAGGGAACCATTGTCTTAAAACTGATAATTGTTGTGAGAGAGCCAGTGAAGAGGTTTTAAAGACCTGTTATCCAGCCCAGTGTTTTCGTACAGCCCATCTCATTGCTAAAGAATTAAAACTTGAGAGAAATCAATATGGTGTTAGCTTTCAATCGCGACTTGGGCGTCAGAAATGGCTTGAACCTTCCACGGAGAGTCGTGTGATTGAACTCGCTCAAAGTGGTGTTAAAAAGTTGAGTGTGATCTGTCCAGGGTTCTCGGTTGATGGATTGGAGACTCTTGAAGAAATTGAATTGGGGATGAAGGAGATTTTCTTGAAAAATGGTGGAGAAACTTTTCGCTTTATTCCGTGTTTGAATGACAATTCACATTGGATTGAGGCCTGTGCTAAGATTCTTGAAGACACTCTGTCAAACTAAGTAAAAGGCTTCAAATTTTCCTAATGTCTTTCTGAGAACCTCTGTTTCCCTAAAAGAGTATTATTACCCTAAGTGAAGTATTGTCACTCTAATTGAGTAGAGTCTTCCTGAGCGGGTAGTTATTCTACGTGCAGCGAAGGATTTATTATTAATATTTCATCTCTTATCTGCTTGAAAGACAGGATGAGGACCAATCAAATTTCACTATTTTTTAGTTTTCAGCTCTAAAGAAGACTAGGGACTGTTGACAATTCATGTAGCTGCTGGGGCTTCAATCCCTCGCCATTTTGAGCTGTGCTCACCTTCACCTTATTTGATGTGGCTTTGGTCACACCTCATAAAGTTCAGCTTGCGCTTAACTCAAAATGACTGAGGTTTTGAACTCTCATTACGCAGATGAATTGTCAACAGCCCCATTTGAACTGAAATAACCAATAAAACCCCTGTTTCGTCAAAGTCTCTGGTTGTGATTTTTTGAATGGTTCGATAGCTTAGGGAGGTGTGCCATTTTTTTTAATTGCTGCCTGTAATTTGAGAATTTATAAATGGCTTCAAGTTGGAATCATTCTGGTTTTTGGAGGAAGAGTGAAACAGTTTTTAAAAGTTGTTATGGCATCGATGATGGGTACAATGTTGGCCTTAAGTTCCCTGTTTTTTGGGCTAATGATTCTATTGGTTGCAATGGCGACATCGTCCAATCAGGATTGGGAAACAGAAATGGTCGGTGTTGATGATAAATCAGTACTTGAAATCAAATTTGATGGCCCGCTAAAAGACCATGTCACTCGTCGAGATATCTTTTCTTCGATTGTTAACTATGATGAACCTCCAGTAACAGGACTCTATGAGCTTTCTTTGGTTCTCCAGAAAGCAGCAAAAGACGACCGTATTCAAGGAATTTTACTACGCTTTGAAAGTTTATCTTCAGGAATGGCCAACGCTGAATCTTTAAGACGTGAAATTGGACGTTTTAAGGAGTCGGGTAAATTTGTGATTTCCTATGCTGAGGGTTATGGAGAAGTGGATTACTTAATAGCTTCAGTCAGTGATGAGGTTATTCTCTATCCTAAAGGTTTTTTTGAGTGGGACGGGCTTTTTACAAAGTTAAGCTACTTTAAAAACACCGCAAAAAAATTAGAAGTTGAACCACAAGTGTTTCGTGTGGGTAAGTACAAATCAGCGATTGAGCCATTCATCAATGAGAAAATGAGTGAAGCCAGTCGTGAACAAGTACAAGCACTTGTTGAGGGGAGTTGGTCTCAGGTGGTTAAGTACGCCGTGGAGAAGACCCAAAAAACAGAAGAAGAACTTAATGATATTGCACAAGACCTAGAAGTTCTTTTTGCTTCGGATGCTCTGAAGGCTGGGTTTGTCAACTTACTGGCTTCGCAAGAAGAGGTGGATGAAAAGTTAAAAGAGCTTTCTGGAGCTGAAGAAAAGCCTAACTATGTCCCCTGGAGACGTTATTATAGAGAAATTAAAGACAATGGGATAATGACTTCAAAAAATAAGATCGCCGTTGTTTTTGCCCAAGGGGGTATTGGAACTGAAGAGACGGAAGGGGATGGTATCTCCTCTCGTGAACTCACAGAGGTATTAACTAAAATACGCCGTGATGAAGAGGTTAAAGCCGTTGTTTTAAGAGTGAATAGCCCAGGAGGTTCCTCTCTAGCTTCGGATGTCATTTGGACTTCAACCCAATGGTTAAAGGATGCCAAGCCCTTTGTAACGTCTTTTGGAAATGTGGCTGCCAGTGGTGGGTATTATATATCAGCGGGGAGTCAGTATATTTTTGCTGAGCCCACAACAATCACAGGCTCAATTGGTGTTTTTGGTCTCCGCTTTGCGACTCAAGACTTTTGGAACAAGAAAGTAGGGATGACTTTTGATACCTATAAGTCACATCGTTTTTCTGATTTACAAAGTCTTGTGCGTCCGGTGGATCTTGAAGAAAGACAGAAAATTCAAAATGTGGTTGAAACAATTTATCAAGATTTCTTAACTGTAGTAACCAATGGGCGAGAAAAGTTTGAGTCTAATGAGAAAACCCACGAAATCGCTCAGGGGCGTGTGTGGATTGGTAAAGATGCTTTGGAAATTGGCTTGGTTGATGAACTCGGAGGACTGAACGAAGCAGTTTTAAAAGCTGCTGAGTTGGCCAGTCTAACCGATTATGACGTAGCAGTTTATCCAAAACCTTTATCTCCCGTTCAGCAGTTTATGAAGCAACTCAATGGAGTTTCCATGAGTTTATTAGAACGTCTTGTTCCAGAAACATTACAGTCTTTATTAAAAGAAAAGAAATCAGACTTAAAAGATCAAATTCTTACTCGCTTACCTTTTGATATTGTCATTCAATAATGGCTTTTGTGAATGCAGCAACTAACGAGCCAGTTGTTGCATTCAGACTGTTTAGTTAAGTTCCCAGTTTGTTGACGGTATCGTTGCAGTACTGTTCGTACAGCGTGCCTCACTACGAACTTAACTAAAACGGTATTAAAAAAATCCTTAACTGAATAGCATTAGTTGTAGCGTCCAATTGCGAAAATAGAGAGTAGAATCTTAGGGGCTGTTGACAATTCATCCAGCGACTGCGGCTTCAATCTCTCGCCATTTTGAGTTGTGCTCGCCTTCACCTTATTCGAGGTGGCTCTGGCCACACCTCATAAAGTTCAGTCTGCGCTTAACTCAAAATGACTGAGGTATTGAATTCTCATTACGCTGATGAATTATCAACAGCCCCTAGTGTTTTACGATTGTGGAATGGGATAGATCCAGCTCAAGGATCATATTTTGTTTTAACTCTTAACGGCTCCTAATGTATCAATTAGGAGCTTAAGTTTTTTGAAATGTATTGATTATTTGTCACCTTTTCCAGTGGGGCAAGAACGATAGCCATAGGCTTCGATATCAGCATCGACTCGATCGTAGAAAGCGATAACTTCATCGCCATTGCTAAGATATTCTTCGTGAACAGAGGCATGTTCTGCATTCAAATTAAACTCTCTACGTGCACCACTTTCATAATAAATGATTAAATAACGTGACTGACTAGAAGGTTCATTTCTAGTTCCACGGCCGACCTGTGATCTTGCGAGGATAGCTGAAAGTTGTTGCATACGTATAGCCACTTGGGTGTCGTCAGCACCTTGTGATAGACCAACAACGCAATCATCAATATCGTCTTTATAGATATTGTTTTGCTCATTTGACCAATAAATGGGCTCATCATCTCCAAAATAATGGATCTGATTGGCATCATCAACTAAGTCACCACGAGGTTGAACAGTATTTTGACCCTGGTTTGTTGGACCAACGGCTTCAAAGCTGGCATTTTCACAGGCCGTTTGATTCAAAGCAAATAGTGCAAAAACCAAAACCAACCCTTTATAGAGTAAGCTATGGGTGTTCATGAATTTCCTCCTCAGTCTATATCCACAATGAAATGCAAAGAATGTCCCAATATGAGAAGGGGGGTAAATGCTTGAAATAACAGATGTTGGAATTTCCTTGATGAAATTCAGTGCCAAATTTAGTCATTGTAAGGTTTACTGGGTGCAATTTTTGTCACTTTGAGGACCCTCTCCGTATTTAAACGGGGTTTGGCACTCTGAAAAAGAATTCATCAGTATTTATAGATAGATGGTTAAGAAAACCACATCTTTGGAGGATCTTTCGACAAAAAGATATGGGGTTGCTGTAGCCATAGCCCATTCTCT
>CAXREJ010000012.1:0-12980 GCA_964229765.1 Bdellovibrionales bacterium
ACTTTGTTAGATGCAGACATTAGTATTCTCCTTTCATTTCAATAAATTAAGTCTTTAGCAACTCAATTTTATCGATTGAAAAGAGCTAATGTCTGCACTTATTTAACACTCTGCCTTACACCCTCACCCGTGAAGAACCCAAAGAGCCTATGCTCCCCCGCATACACCCCTTCCCTAAGACCCCAAATACCATTTTTTAAACAAGGAGGAATCCCTATTATTTTATCCAAAAAGATACTATTATACTTACTCTTCGGCGCTGGAATGTTCCACGCTGCCACAAATTTACCCACCTATATTAATCTTGTTAGAAAGGCTCAATTTCAACTGATTCAAGATTCTAAAGCCTCGAAATGGGGACACCTTGGACACCAAAATAATTTACATTTTGAATTTAACATTTAGAACTGTAGTTTTAAGAAAACGCTGCGGAGGCTAACACTATTAACCCCCACAGCTAGAACTACCGACGAGCTTGGGCTTGGCTATCATCTAGGCTCATAACAGAAACTAAACTCTCTATTGTTTTAGGTGACTCAAAGGAAACCTTTGAAACAGCATCTGACAGGAAGAAAGCCATCGGCACTAGAAGAAAAATACAAAAAAGAAAAAGAATGGACGGAAGAATCATGCCTCCTTTCATTGTGTTTTCCATGTTGACCTCCCTTCTTCTCTCTTCCTAAGAAGCCAAATGCTCAACACTTGGCTCAATGGACCGATCTCTAAGAATTCGCTTTCTAAACCTGTCGACCTCCCAATCTGAATCTGATAAATACAATGGAGCCTCATCATCAACATGAACTGGAACGATACTTTCAACATTTAAAATCATTCCAGTATCATCAAAGTAGCCTCGCACCCTCACTTCGTCCCACAAATATTTCTTTGCTGTCCCCAACAAATGTCCTTCGGTCCTTAACAATAAGTCGGAATCATGGGTTTCAAGTTGAAAATGGCAAACCTGACTACCACTTACCGAAATATTGCAAGAATCCAAAATTCCTGTAAATTCGGCTCGTGCCTTTTTGGGCATCAATGCCTTTTGCCTGGACATTTTTTTCTCCAGAACTTGTTGAAAACTGCCGTCTGATCGACCTTGATCCCTGTTTAGAGGATCTTTTAAATATACAGGTCGGACAGGCTTTATTTTTAAATCTGCTGTCTGCATATTGACCTCCTTTTTGTTTATGCCACAACCAAAAGCGAGTTCTGAAAATCTGGAACTCTACTTTTTAGTTCGGAATATTTCTTTTTTACATTCTTCATAAATCTCGCTCTTGTTTGGGAAGGACGAGGTGGAATGATTTCAATAGGAACAAGTAAATTACTGTTTTCAATCTTATAACCTATAACTTTGACATCCTTCCAAAGATTCAACCTTAGGTCCTCTTCCAAGTCGACATCGTATATCAAGAGCAATTTTCCATGCTGTTTTGATAAAAGGAAATACTTCACACCCGACTCATCACCATGAGTACCAAGTGTACCATTTAGCGTTTCAAGTACTCTATTTTGTCTTTTTGCAGTCTCCATGAAATCCTCCTTAACTCAGCCTGCCAGATCATAATAAGATTCTTTGACGGGCCTTTGGCTTAATTCATATCTCGACTTGCCTGCACTCAACTTATGAACTCTGCGGCACTCTTTTGAGATTTTCTTCAACAAAGTTTTGGTAAGCTGAGCAAATGAGGTACACCTATTATAAGCTCCAATTGGGACTCCCAACGTATTACACCAAATCATTCCTTCAATAAGTCGATTCTCTTTTACGAATCGAAGTCTTAGGTCTGATATGGGTAATAGCTGATTAATTTTCTTGATGAAGGAATCCAATTGATCTTCTTGGTCATACCTTAAATCGAAGCCTTGAATGTCAACATTCACTCCTTCAAATTGCATATCTATCACCTCCTTTTAAATTATCAAGATGCCATAAGCTCTTTTTGTTCCCGAAGTTGTCTTCTGTTTATTTTTCTATGCTGATGTGATCGAACTTTATTTAAAAGTAGTTTTTTTACTTTTTTAATCAGATGAATAACATTTTTACCCACTTTTCTTACAAACAATGCTTCACCCAACCCACTTATAGACATTGAAACAGAGAAAAGCCCTTTACCTCTTTCTTCTTCTTCAATAGTCACTTGTATATCTGGCTCATTACCTATCTGCCGTTTAATGTCCCTTACCGCCGCATCCGAATAAATACGGAATCTTTCTGCATATTCTTTTGCGTGATATTCGTAATAAAGTTCTGGACTCATTAATTCCATCTCAACTCCTCCATTGTTAGCTTGCATTTTCAAGTTGATTACTAAAAAGATCCGAAAACCGATTTTGCTTCCATACATTTAGTTGTTTTTGGATCTCCTTTTCTAACTTCTTTATAGATCTCTCAGGACAGTCGCTAGCGACCTCCGCCATAAAAGTTCCTGCTTGAGAAACAATCCGACAAGAAGCTTTAATAGCTTCTTTTGTTTGTTCACACACAATTTTTAAACAAGCATCACTTGGGGACTGCCAGTGAATTGAATCAGCCACATTGTGAATTAACCTTTCAAATTTTCCTGAGGGCTTAATACCCTTTATTTCAATGTTTAAGTTTTCATATCCCATACAAAACCTCCTGTTTAGATTGAAATCCCACCCATAAATTCAGATGTTATTATTAGAAGATTTATCTTTAAGACTCGACTAATGTCTTAAAATTCAAATTGGATATAAAAGGGGTGGTGGTATATTGAAAATTTTTAGAATCGGATTGCGGAAAAATCGTTGTGTCATATTGCACCTCCTTTATAACGTACAAAAATCCCGCACGGATTACATAAAGAAGCCACAAAAACTTGCAGCCTTTCTAATTTCATTTTGTGGATTGGAGAAATTTTGTCAAGGGAGCGTGAGAATTTTTTTTAAAAATATTTTCAAGGCATAATAAATATTTGAAAATATTTATTTTCTTAATTTGAAACGCAATAGATGCCCCGAATTGTTCAGGGCATCCAAAATTAAAAACAACTAATTACGATACTTTAACGTCTCGCACTTCTCGTTCTTCATCAGACTTTGCGCCTAGAAGCTTACTGAACAGCCCCTTTCCTTTACCAGACTGAATCTGAATGGCTCGCCCCTTCGCCTTTTCTGTCTTAGGGAGGGCGATGTTTAATACACCATCTTCATAATGTGCTTCTATTTTTTCTGAATCAATTGTTCCAGGAAGCACAAATGTGCGCTGAAAATGTCCATACATTCGTTCATGATGCAAAAATCCTTCATCTTCATTTGCTTTATATTCCTGATTTCTTTCTCCAGAAATCATAAGCTGATTTTCATTGACTTCGACTTTAATGTCATTTTTTTTAACCCCTGGCATATCGAAACTCACCCAATAATGTTCTTTGGTTTCACGGATATCACAGGTCGGCGTAAAGTTTACCGAAGTTGTAGTCGTTGATGTCATAAGACTATCAACCATCCGGTCAAAATCACTAAAAAAATCATCCATAAGACCGGAGGGTAGTGATCGTCTTGGCCACACATTTCCTCTATTTAATGGACTTAACATTGTCATAGGAAACCTCCTTGGTTGTTGGTTAATAAACTTTCTAAAATTAAACTGTATTTGGCTCGATATTTGTCAATCATCTCAATTAAATTTTTTTTTCTTTTCATAAGCTCCATTAATAAAAACCCCCAAAAGATTTTTTGGGGGAAAAATTGAGGAACCTATTTTTTCCATCTCGGAAACAGTAGTCCCGAGTTTTAAGGAGGGGCCTGGCAATTGAAATTCGTTTCAACCAATCTCTATATTTTGTTAATCAACCCCAGTTAGGATTCTTCAGTCGAATCTACATTACTGAAGTAATCCGTTTCTGGACTATAACTCCCCCTTAAGTCGCAATAAGGCTTCTCTATTTTTACGTCATGCCAGAACGGAATTTTATCTGGTGACAAAAAAGCCTCCTGCCCAACCCAGCATCTAGTTTTCTCATAAACTTTGCTATAAGGCCTTCATAAATTTGTAGTGAAAGCGGTGGGGATCATTTCTATCTTCGAAAGATTTTTGGCTTTCTTTAATTAATTTAACCTTTTTAAACACTCCCGAATTAATAAAGCCAGGCTCCAATCCACATAATGGGTATAGCCATCCCCCCCCCTATCGGAGAAATATTTATAATCAAGCTAGCTCTCTTCTCACGCATTTCTGGAAGTACACTTCTAATTAAAGTCAATGCTTGCGCTCGTAATTAAAAGAACTTTTTTCTTAAATTTCTTTTTGGATTTTTCGGTCAGTTTAATTCTCATAATTTCGCCCTCCTTGTGTTAAGAAAAAAACACCCATGGGACCAAAAACGAGTCCTTAAATTACCTTGAGTACTCTACAAAATCTGTCAAGCAATCTGTCCACTCATCAAATATACTTTAGTATATTCAGCCACTTAAGTTGGGCTTGACAGACTTTAAAGTGACACCACTTTATTTTTGTATCGGAGGTGAAACCTTTATTTTAGATTTTTTAGGAGGTTTAGATGAGTAATTTTAAAATAGTTGTTCTTTCTCTGGGAAGTGCCTTGATAGGCGGACTGATCGTCGCCGGAGTGATTTTTTGGAAACCTACTCTCGTCACTGGCTCACCAAACATCAGCACTAATAAAGATCAAGAAGAACCCTTAAACCTGAACCCGTCTACAGAGAAAGATCTATTTGAAAGCATGGACAAATATCAAAACGATATGCGTAACCAGTTTGATTCATTCTTCAATGACGACTTTTTTAACCAAGATGATCCCTTTGAAGCCATGAGAAAATTTCGCCAGCGAATGCAAAAAGATATGCAGGGTTTTAAAAGCCCCTCTTTCTCAACCCCATTCGACTCATGGTTTGGAAATAAGTTTGGTGGCGGCACCGTACAGGATATTGAAAAGAGAGAAGATGAGAACTTTGTCTATTATGATATCAAGGTTAAGGACGTAAAAGGAACAACAGTCAATACGAAAGTGGAAAATGGCTACTTAACAATAACTGGACAAATAGAATCTAAAAATTCAGAACAAGATGAAGAGAGCGGCTATTCAAATAGTTCTGTTTTTAGCTCCACTTTTTCCAGAACTTTTCCCTTGCCAGCCAACGTTGATGAAGACTCAATGGAAATGGAGTCCGAACTGAATAAGATTGTAATCAAACTTCCTAAGAAAGAGATTTAGGAGGTGACGATATGCAACACAAGGTTCATCAAAATAATATTGTCCTATTAAAAGGGTTGGAGCCTAGAGGAGAGATAGACTCGGTTCTGAACACAGTGAACACGATTCCACCGACCCTTGCTGAACAGGAAAAACTACTAAAAGAAATTTGGAGTACCTACTCAAGTCATATGGATCGCTTTGGGGAAACAAAACAAACTAAATTTTTGCGAGATCGTTATTTTAATGTTCTCAGAATATATAGGAAAAACAAAAAGTGGCAAAAAATACTTAGAAGTGGTTGATTGTTGCCATTTCAAACTTCTAGCTATGGATTAAAATGATATTAAATGTGACTATGGCTGAAGTCTTAAAATGAGACAAACATTGGACCTAATTTTTTGTTTTTACTTGGGTTACTAATTTTTTGACCTTTGTAGGTCTTGACAGATTTAAAAAAATTCCCAAAATGAGGGAGTAATATTTTAAAGGAGTTAAAAGCAGATTTACTGTCTTTGAGGTTTAGATGAAAGTCTTGATGTCTTCGATAGTTAAATATTCACCGATTTTCCATAGAGTCGTCGTTACTCTGGCTTGGCAGCACCCAAATATTGATGGTGCCCACCAGTTATATTACCCTTTTCAACTCCTACCCCACACTTTTTTTCCTTTTTCCAGAAATCTAATTTTTTCGCTGATTACAAAAATTCTGAGATGTTCTTACATAGGAGGATACCGTCAATGAGTAAAGACAACAAAACTAAAACGACCTATCTCAAGGCGGAGAATCTCACCAAAAACTATGGACCCATAAAAGCTGTGGATGAGATAAGCTTTTCTGTTAATAAAGGGGATGTAATTGCATTTTTGGGACCTAATGGCGCAGGCAAATCTACAACGATAAAAATGCTTGCAGGTTATTTATCTCCCTCAAAAGGACAGGTCTATTTTCAAGGGCAACCGATTGAGAAGGATGTAAGAAATGCAAAGGGAAAAATTGGATATATGCCAGAAAGCACCCCTTCCTATGGAGAAATGACGGTTACTGAGTACCTAAATTTTATAGCCGAATCGTATGATCTAGAAAACATCGCAACTGCAACAAATAAAGTCATTGAGCTAACGAAACTACAAAAAGTAAGGCATCAATTAATAGAAACCTTATCTAAAGGGTATCGGAGCAGAGTTAGTTTTGCAGCGGCAATAATACATGACCCTCCAGTATTACTACTCGATGAACCTACTGACGGCTTGGACCCTAACCAAAAAAATGAAATTAGAACACTGATTCGAAACTTAGCTAAAGATAAGGCCGTGGTTGTTTCCACTCATATCCTTGAAGAAGTCAGCGCAATGTGTAATCGAGTCATTGTAATTTCGGAAGGAAAAAAAGTTCTTGATGGAAGCACCCACGATTTAGAAAGAATTGCCGACGAAAAGGAAAAGATTGTTATTTCCATCCCTCGTGTCCACAGGGAAAAATTTGAAGAGACTCTGTCAGCAACCCTTAAAATGTTTGAGGCTGGTCCAAATGGACATGATAAATTTATGATTGAATCTTCAATTGCACCTCAAGATGTGATGAAAAAAATTACAGAAGCACATCTTGAAGCGAAAGAAATTTATTTACACAAACCCAACATTGACCAGGCATTTAGAAAAATCACAAGAACTATGGAGTAAAAAATGAAAAGAATTTGGACTATCGCAAAACGTGAGCTCAAGAGTTATTGTTTTTCCCCTCTAGCTGCCATCTTTCTAGTTATTTTTCTTGTGTCGATGGCTGGATTTACTTTTGTACTCGGTGGCTTCTATCAATCAAACAATGCTAGCTTGGAAATATTCTTTAATTTTCATCCTTGGATTTATATGTTTCTAATTCCCGCTATAGGAATGAGGCTTTGGTCAGAAGAACTTCGAGGTGGAACCTTTGAGATTTTATCAACCCTTCCATTTTCAATAGCTGAACTCGTTGTTGGAAAATTCCTTGCTGCTTGGCTTTTTATAGCAATTGCACTATTTTTTACATTCCCAATGATTCTTACCGTATTTTTTCTTGGGAGTCCTGATTTTGGACCTATTTTTACGGGATATGTTGGTTCCTGGTTGATGTCAGGTGCATTTCTAGCTGTTACAGCATTCACAAGTAGCTTAAGCAAAAATCAGGTTATCAGTTTTGTAATAGCCGTTATTATCTCACTTATTTTTGTGTTGTTAGGATTTGGAGTATTTCAATCGAATCTAGAATTTTTACCCGCATTTTTGAGCGAATTCATAGCAAATTTGGGTTTCATTCCTCACTTTCAATCTCTCACTAGAGGCGTTATTGATACACGGGATTTAATTTACTTTCTTGCAACAATTGGTCTCTTTCTCACTCTTAATGGAACTATTCTTCAACGCAAAACAGTAGGATAAAGGTGGGTCAACATGAATAACTTAATCAGAAAATTTACACAGTCAACTCAAACTATTCCACTTCTCATCATTTGCTACGTGGCTATTGTATTTATATCTTATCAACTAAATTTCCGCGTCGATCTTACCTCAGGTGGACTTTACACCTTGTCAGAGGGTTCTAAAAAAATCGTAGATTCTATTGATGATGATATAACGATTAAATACTTTTTTTCAAAATCGAATAAAACCCTTCCCATACAAATAAAAAACTACGGCAAAAGAGTTGGCGAACTTCTCCAGGAATTTGCTGGAGAGTCAAAACACTTAAAATTAGAAATTTTTGATCCCAAACCAGATTCAGATGAAGAGGAATTAGCTGCGAGATATGGAATCAATGGAGCCATGGTAAATGATGGTGAAACTTTCTATATGGGAGCTGCCCTTCTCTACCTCGATGAAGTTCACCAAATTCCATTTTTTGACCCTCAAAGAGAAAGATTTTTAGAGTATGAAATTGCAAGTTTACTCGCGAAAATTGGCGAAAAAAAACAAAAAACAATTGGGCTACTTGCAGGGTTTGAGTTAACATCCCCCTCTCTCCCGTTTATGGGTCAAAATTTTCAAAACCAAACAGAAGATCAATGGTTATTTCGAAAAGAACTCGAAAATTTGTATGAAATTAAAGTTCTTCAAAAAGACTTAGACGAGATACCAAATGATGTTGATTTACTTATGGTCGCTCATCCCGTTGGGTTTTCAGAGAAAACTGAGTACGCAATAGAGCAATTCATACTTTCAGGCGGCAAGGCTGTCCTCATGGTTGACCCCTCACCTTATTCTATCGAAGGCTCCATGGGATCAAATTTACCTAAGGTATTCAAATCCCTTGGTTTAAAATATAGTCCCTCGGAAGTCGTTGTCGATGAAGATAATGCTGCCACGGTAAACACTCGCCAAGGCAGAATTCGACTACCAGTATGGTTAAGTTTTGCTGATTCTGGATTTTCAGAAAGTTCCGTGGCCACAAGCGACCTCCAAAGTGGTCTATTTGTTGAAGCTGGACACTTCGAAAAAGAAGCTGGGTCTCAATATTCTTTTGATCCACTCATTGAATCAAGTTCATCGAGTGGAACAATTTCAAGTTATATGGCGCGATCTTTGGCCGACAGACCAGATTCCTATTCAAAAAAGAATAAAGCTCTAACAATTGCTGGAACAGTAAAGGGAAAATTCAAATCCTCTTTTGACAAAAAACCAAAGGACTCGAATTACTCAAAAAATCACTTAAATGAAGCTACCAATGACTCCTCAGTTCTGGTAGTTGGAGATGTGGATTTCATAAACAACGAGTTTGCTCTAAAAGCCTTTAACTTTTTCGGCAGGACAGTAGTACAGCCTCAAAATCACAATATAGCGTTTTTAATGAATGCAGTTGAATTCATAGCAGGAAGACCCGAACTAATTTCAGTAAGAAGTCGGGGAACTTTTAGTCGCCCCTTCACAACAGTACAAAATTTGGAAAAAAAGGCTCAAGTTAAGTGGCTAGGAGTCGAGCAAGAACTTTCTAAGAAAATTAGCGACTTACAGTCAAAGCTTAATGAACTACAAAATGCCAAAACCAATGATAACCAAGTTATGCTGAGTTTCGCACAAAAAGAGGAGATAAAAAATTTCAAACTTGAGCAAATCGCCGCAAAGAAAAGGCGACGGGAAGTCAGAAAACAATTGAGACATGAGATTGAAAGCCTAGGGTCCATACTAAGTGGAATAAACATTGGATTTATTCCACTAATAATTCTTGGATTGGGACTATATATTTACTCTAGAAGAACTAAAGGATTACCAATATTTAAAAAGGAGCACGTAAATGTCTAAAAAAGCTCTATTAGGGGTAACAGGAGTTTTAGTTTTAATTGGTTTGGCTCTTTCATTCTTAAACAGTCAGACTGATAAAGTTGATGACGCATTATTTTCCTTTATTGACTCGTCAGGACTAGAAAAAATTGAGATATCTCAAAATAGCACATCAATTAGTTTATTGAACGATGACAAACTGAAGCAATGGACAATTAATTCGAAAGACAACCCACCATTAATTGCTAATGCTGATAAAATAGTAAAACTTCTTGATAAAATCAATGAGTCAAAAATTCTCCAACAAGTAACGAGCAAAAAAGAACACTTTGATCGTTTTGAAGTATCCGACAAAATGGCTACGGTTGTGTCGATTCAAAGAGAAGGGAAAGACGATGTTACTTTGTATATTGGTAAATCTAAGGATTTTTCCAGCCAATTTGTTCGCAAAAATGATGAGTCTAAAATCTATTTAATATCACAGAAATTTGACGTTAAAACTGACCCAGATCAGTGGATGCACAAAAAGATTAAACTTGAAAAGCAGAAATTAAGTAAAATTCACTATCAGACTAGCGACAGAAAGAATGTTCATCTCAATTACGATGCCTCAAGTAACAAATTTGCACTCAAAGGTGAAATTCCAAAAAAGAAAAAATTGCGTAATCTATCTACATTGGCTGATGGTTTGACTAGTATTAGCTTTAAAGGGATAGAGTCAACAGAGGTCACAAAGAAAGGGAAATCTATTGGTAAGCATTCTTTGACCTTAATTGATGATACGGTTATTGATTACAAATTAATCGAATCATCTGAAACGAAAGATTCAAAAAGGTATTTTTTGTCACTTAATGTAAATAGTAGGGGGAATCCCCCCTCCCCTTTTGTAGAATATTTGGCTAGCCTATCCAAAGAGTATGTCTTTGAACTCTACTCTTTACCACAAGATATATTTCAAAAGAAATGGGATGAATTTTTCGAGGAATCCAAAGACTTGAAGGAAAACAAAGGCAATTCCAAAACTTAATTTTAATATAAATCTGGTGCTCATGATGACCTGAGCACCAGACCTATTTGATTTATAGTTAAATTTCCTCAGAATCTTTTAATTTTGGAGAAGCAATGCGGTATTAAATAGGACTCCTAACCTAAGATTATTGTTAGGAGACGAGCACACAAAAATCATAAATACAAAGTGGAGTGGGAAAATCTAAACTAATCCCTATTAATGAAAAAAGTCCAGCAATAGCTGGACTTTGACTTCTATCCATTTTTAGAGATTAGTGAACATTCGGATCATTATCATTCGCATCTTCTTCAGAGTTGTACCCATCTCTATCCCTATCTGTTCCATGATCACCAATACCAGGATATGTCCCGCCAGTTCTCCTAAAAGATGAATGACAAACCCTTGAGAAGGTTCCTTGGTCTCTACCAGAGTTTTCAACCATAGCACAACATGGAACCTCTTTACTCTCAATCTCAACCTTAGTATCAATAAGTTTACTTCCAGCATAGACTTTACATGTTCTGCTTCGTTTAGAAAGCTGAGTCAGCTTATTAATTGCACATGTTTTTTCAGTATTCCACTTAGAATACTTAGAACACACGCTTCTCTTGTCACAATCTTTTGTTTGTGTTTTGTTACTTCTACCAATACACCTTTTGCCTTTATACTGAGGCCTAGGATTTGTACAGCTTCTCGTGGCTTTGCGTACTCCACACTTGTATTTTGGATCACTCCAGCTCCCCCTGGCCCATGGAGTCCAGCCACCATCAATAGGCAATGGTGAACAAACCCCATTGCGCATCACTTGCCCTGTTGGACAATCAAGGGCCTCACACTTACCATCTTTTAAAACCTGACCTGGTGGGCAAAGTATTTCTTTACAGGCCCCACCTTGCATGGATTGACCTTGTGGACATGCCAGAGCAATACACTGACCATTAACATTCTCGTGAAACGGTGGACACTCAATTGGAGCACAGACTCCATTCACCATTTTGTGATCAAAAGGACAATCAAGAGCCTCGCACTTACCGTTTCTTAAAACTTGCCCTGGTGGACACATTGGAGGTTCTTCAGGAATACATCTGCCGTTAATTAATACTTGGTTCCCTGGACAACCTATTGGTTTACAGGCTCCACCTTGCATGGATTGACCTTGTGGACAAGCCAATGGAATACACTGACCATTAACATTCTCGTGAAACGGGGGACATTCAAATGGAACACAGACTCCATTCACCATCTTATGATCAAAAGGACAATCAAGAGCCTCGCACTTACCGTTTCTTAAAACTTGCCCTGGTGGACACTTCTCTGGCACACAGGTTACAGTCCCACCGCTACTATTTGATGAGCAATTTTGACTAGGATTATCGTCTGCTTTATCCAATGGGTTTGTTCCACGACCAACTTCGTCACCATCTTTGACTCCGCCCTTATCCGTATCTGGATCCAATGGGTTCGTTCGGTGAAAATTAACTTCGCATCCGTCCAAAAGTCCATCTTTATCGGTGTCGGCATCTAACGGATTTGTCGAGTAGACATTGACCTCTACCCCATCAATCAACCCATCACTGTCAGAGTCTGAATTGTAAGGATTAGTACCAATCACTTGCTCTTCTTCATCTGTTAAGCCATCTTTGTCCGAGTCGCCTTCTGGAATTTCAATGACAATAGCTGGCGGCGTTTCATTATTATCGGACATATTGGGGTTCCTACCAGTTTTGACTTCGTCACCATCATTGACACCATCTCCATCTGTATCCAGATTGTCTGGATCGGTACCATAAGTATTGATTTCAGCATCATCAGTAAGACCATCTGCATCACTATCGATTAGATGGGTGTTTGCATTTTGCTCATCAACACCCACTAAAGATTCCACTGAACTCTGCGCTACTGAGTCAAAGTTAGAAGCTAAGTTTCCGCAATTCTGATATAAAAACAGCGACGAAAAACCAAGGATCATCAAAATTGCAAAATGACTCTTTTTCAGAATCAAAGATAGTAATTTCATAATTCCCCCATATGATTATTACCCAATAAAATGTTCTGCTTTCACAGCACACTAAAAGTTTAATACAAATTCGGCAGAATGGTGCTTTTTCAGGAGTTTTTTCTTGAAATAAATTATATCAACTTGAGACCCATTAGTGATTACAGTTATTTAGAGATTAAATTTTTAATTTGTTACCCTTGTTAATTGTTTAGATATGAGACACTTGACTTAGTACTATGCCCATTAGCCTTAAGTTAAGGATTATACCGCTTTAGTTAAGTCCGCAGTGAGGAGCAAGGGGGAAGCTAAACAGTGGCGAGACGACGCAGTCAACGAAACTGGGAACTTAACCAAAGGTATTAATCACGTTAGACCAACAAATTAAGTATAAAATTATACCCTCTCCGTATTTAAACGGGGTTTGGCACTCTGAAAAAGAATTCATCAGTATTTATAGATAGATGGTTAAGAAAACCACATCTTTGGAGGATCTTTCGACAAAAAGATATGGGGTTGCTGTAGCCATAGCCCATTCTCT
>CAXREJ010000013.1:0-58194 GCA_964229765.1 Bdellovibrionales bacterium
CTCATTAGGCCTTGTTCGACGACCTGCTTAACCATGTCCTCAAGTCCTGGTTCAACAATATGGATTCGTCCTTCATTAATTGTATCAACAATATGAGAACTCACATCAAGACCTTGCACTGTAGTACCGGTACTGGCAACAACAGTTGCTGTTGGCAAACCAATATAACCTAAGCCAACAACACTTACTTTATTAATTTGAAAGTTCATTTTTAATTCTTTCCATAATTCTTTTTGTGGCCTGACCATCTCCGTAGGGATTATGGGATCGACTTGTTGCAAGATAGGCCTCCTTATTATCTAATAATTCTTTGGTTGCACTCATAATCAAATCAAAATCCGTTCCAACAAGTTTAACTGTCCCAGCTTCGACAGCTTCCGGACGCTCTGTTGTGTTTCTTGTTACCAGAACCGGTTTTCCTAAAGAAGGAGCTTCTTCCTGCACGCCTCCAGAGTCTGTGATAATAATATAGGAATGCTTCATTAAAAAGATGAAATCATTGTATTCCAAAGGAGGAATTAAATGAATGCTCTCCTTACCGCCTAATATCTCTTCAACCGGTCCTTTTACATTTGGATTCAAATGAACCGGATAAACCACTTCAACATCTTCTCTCTCAGACAGTTCTATTAAAGCGTTACAAACACTTTTTAATCCATCACCAAAGTTTTCTCGACGGTGCCCTGTTACTAAGATGAGCTTCCGCTCAGTTTTAACAAATGGAAACCTTTCATAAAAAGATTTCTTAAACTCTTCATCTTTAGACAGCTGATCAATTGTAATAAGCAATGCATCTATAACTGTATTACCTGTTACTAAAATTTGATCTTCAGAAACACCTTCTTTAAGCAAATTATTTTTTGACTTTTCTGTTGGTGCAAAATGAATCTGAGTGATCAAACCTGCCACTCTTCTATTAAACTCTTCCGGCCATGGTGAATAAAGATTGCCAGTTCTTAAGCCAGCCTCAACATGACCCACTGGAATCTGATTAAAAAAAGCAGCCATAGCTCCAGCAGCTGTAGTGGCCGTATCTCCATGAACCAAAACAAGATCGGGATTTTGCTCTTCAAAGATCTTTGTTAAGCCTTCTAGAACTCGAGAATACACTTGTGGTAGCTTAGGTAAGCCCGTCATAACTTCAAGGTTATAATCCGATTGCAAATTAAAAAATTCCATAACTTGCGTAAGCATTTCAGCATGCTGCCCAGACAGACAAGTAATCGCCTCAATATCAGGATCTTCTTTTAAGGCTTTTACCAAAGGAGCCATTTTGATGGCTTCGGGCCGGGTCCCAAAAACCGCCATGACCTTTTTCATTAATATTCTCCTCTCCAAACCTCTGAAAATTAATGGAGTTTGGGTCGTTGTTCAACGAATTCACCCCTAATGCAGAGTGGCGAGTTTTCCCTCAAAGCCATTGACTGTTAGGGACTTAGCGTATGATGAAAAACTTATGAACACGACACTACTCTGGCTCTGCACGCTGTATTTATTTGCCCTTCCCCTCTCGCTGGGCGCCATGGAAATAGTTGCTCCATTAATAGCTGTATTAGCTCTTTTATTGGGCACAATCTTAAGGACATCAAACAATACTCCACGCATAAACTGGAGCCTCCCTATTGGGTTTTATCCACTGATAGCGCTCTACCTTACTGTAATTATTGGAGTTTTTTATAACGATCTCCCTTTTAAAAATGCCCTTCATGCAATCGGTAAACTACGCTGGATCGTTTTATACTTTTTTCTCCACAATGCCTTCGCGCATTTAAAAATGTCGAGCAAAGCCCCTTCACTCCTCATCAAACTTTCCCCATTAATAACAACTATTGCTGTTTTCGCTTTTTCCCAGTTTTGGACTGGATTTGACCTATTACGGGGAGCTGATTTTGAATTCCCAATTGCCTTTCGGCCCGACTTCCACACAGTTCGATGGAGATCCATCGGCTTTTTTAATAACCCTCTGACCTATGGTTATTCGTTTTCCGGCTTTCTCTGCCTATTGGCTCCGATCTTATTATTAAAAATTAAGACGGCATTTAAAAATAAAACCTCACAATCATTTTGGCTTATCTACTCAAGCCTGTGCCTGCTTTCTCTACTACTAAGTATTGGGACCACATATGCACGAGGTGTTTGGATTGCATTGATCGCTGGCCTATTCATGACTTTCTTTAATCTCAATAAAAAGCTCTTCCTCAGCACTGCTTTATTATTCACAATCATTTTAGCGGTCTATATCCCAACAAATGCGGAACTCAAAGAAAGGGTCACTTCAATTGTTGACCTTAACTATACCAGTAACTTAGAGCGCTTGAAGATTTGGCGAGCTAATATTCACATGTTTCTTGAACACCCTATTGTAGGTGTAGGCTACGAATACAATGATCAAATTATTGGCGATTATTATAAACAGTTAAAGATTAAAGAGGCCCCTGAATCACACGCCCACAATACCTATATACAATTTTTAGCTGGAACCGGCGCACTGGGCCTTTTAAGCTTTTTGTGTTTTCTCTTTAGCTTACTAAGAAAAAACTTAGCATTAATGAAATCCAAAACGAACTATTTATTTTATGGAACCTTCGGACTTTTTACTACAATACTTGCTGGTGGCCTAACAGAATGTAATTTTAAAGATGCTGAGGTCAATCACTTGTTTATCTACTTTGCCGCTATCGTCTCAGCAGCAACAATAACTCATAAGGCTGAATCGAACACTACAGAAGCAAGCTAAATTAAAGAATTAATTTTTATTACCTTGAGTTTAGGGGTGATTTCTCCACAGCTTCATCAAGTTTTTCGGCCAAACAATACTGGGATATAGTTTTCAAAATTGAATCGGCTTGTTTTTTACGAGAGTAATGTTTTGCCGCTTCGGCAGAATGAAACTTCATTTGCTCCAATGTTAAAGGATCATCTTTTAACGTTTTAATAACTTCTGCGAGCTTTTCAGCTCCACTACTGTCCACTCGAACACCAGCCCCTTCTTTAGTCACAATTAAGCTCCCGTCACTTTCAGGTCCACAATAAAGTATCGGTTTACCGACACCCATTGCTTCAAAAATTTTAGAAGGAATGACCGTCTTAAAAGTGTCCTCATCTTTTAAATGAACAACCGCCAAGTCACATAGAGACCAATAACGAGGAATCTCCTCCTTTGGTTGTCTTTGCACAATAGAAACATTAAAGAGATTCTCATCTCTAGTATATTCTCGTAGCCTTTCTTTTTCGGCTCCAGCACCAACCAAAAGAAAATGAATATCGGATTCTGACTCTCTTAGAAGCTTTGCCGCTTTAAGCAAATTTAAAAGGTTGTGAGCCATACCAAAGGTACCTATATAGCCAACAACAAATTTATCTTTTAATTGTAACTCTTTAACAAGAGACTCATCTTTGACTTTTTGCTGCTTAAAAAAGTCGAGATTAACTCCATTGATAACCGTTACAATTTTACTCTCATCAATCCCCCTTTTAACCATACTCATCTTAATAGAGGGTGTCAGAGCTATAATAAAATCACTTTTCCGATAGAGGAAGAGTTCCACTTTTTCCATAAAGTCCAAAAAAAGACTTCCTTTCACAGCATCCACTGCACGAATGGACTCTGGCCACAAATCAGCTATTTCTAGTCCATAAGGCACTCTTTTAAATAAGGAGACCAGATAACCACTGATTGCAGTAAAAAACTGAGGAGAAGAAGCCATAACAACATCTGGTTTTTCTTCAAAAAAAGAAAATAAAAAGGACGAAAACATAAACGATATAAAGTCTAAGAGACGACGAAAAACACCCTTATTTGCTGCCATATAAGTTTTGACTCGCACAACCCTCATACCATCAAAATACTCAACATTTCTCCAACAATTGCGATAACCTTCAAATGGCCTGCCTTCTGGAAAGTTAGGGCAGCAAGTGATCAATGTTACTTCATGCCCTTCTTTGACCCAATGAATAGCTCTCTCATAAACTCGAGAGGCAGCCGCATTGGTCTCTGGATAAAAGTTGTCGGTCAAAAATAAAATCTTCATCGCCTTAAAAAGTCCGCAGCTTCAATTGTTACACGCGCTACTTCAATGATTTCCTCAGGTGAAATTAATGGTGAGCTGGTTTTAACCGACCCCATAAACTCTTTAATACATTGCTTCTGTCCCTTATCTTGTGACCAAAGCTTTTTAGAATTCAAACCTTTCCATCCCCAACTTTCTAAAGTTCTGAAATTATCAATCTGAAAACTCATATTATCACAATGCACCTGCACCAACTCTTTAGGGACCGCTTTATTGCCATTTGAAAAATAAAGAATATTCGCGAGAGATCCGTCCGAAAAAGTTAAATTCAAGCTGAATTGATCCTCTTTATTAAAGTCAGCACTATGAGGGGTTGTCGAACTCACATTAAAACTCTCAATAGACGATCCAGCCAAATGCCTGGCCAAATCAATAAAGTGACAGCCTTCTCCAATGAGCCTTCTCCCTCCAACCGCAAGATCTTGTGTCCAATGATCTGATGGGATTCGTCCCGCATTAACCCTTATCTGAATTACTTTTGGGGTTTTTATATTTTCAAGGGTCTTCTTAGCTTCAATAACAAGAGGTGAAAATCTTCGATTAAAACCAACCATTAAGTGTGAGTGACTCTCAGATTTACTTAACTCTGACTCAATGAGCTTTACCTCTTCCATGTTCAACGCAAGAGGCTTTTCAACAAACACATGCTTTCCCGCCTGCAAAGCCTTTAACACTTGTTCACCATGATCATTATGACGTGTCCCGATAACAACAATATTGCTATCGTCACCATAAATCTCATTCATATCGGAAACTAAATTCCTAAACCCAAACTTCTCACCATTTACATGAGCACTAACACCATGCCCAGTGATAATCGATTCAAAATCAGCACCCGCTTCCTTGAAAGCGGGCATTAAAAAGCGTGAGGCATAATTACCAGCCCCGACAAAACTGACTTTTGAACCACTCGATTGGATGGCACTCTTCTTTATTTCAATTTTTTTAGTTCGAGCTGCGTTTTCACTATTAGGATAGTCAATGACAACGCCTAAAACAGGCTCTGTATTTGCGCTTATAAGATCATAGGCCTTTTTAGCCTCATCTATTGTAAAACGATGGGACATCAGTGGAGTAACATCAAGACTTTTTGATGCCATGAGGTTTAATACAGCCTCAAAGTTCCTCTGCTCTGTCCACCGCACATAAGGCAAAGGATAATCAAAACCTTTTTCTTCATAACTGGAATCATAACGGCCAGGACCGTATGAGCAGGAAACTTGAAAGCTCAACTCTTTCTTAAAAAAAATGGTTCTTGATAGTTCCATCCCTGTCACACCCACAAGAACAATTCTTCCTTTTTTACGGCACATTTCTGCTGCCTGCATGATAGGCTCATTACTAGAAGTGGACGCGGTAATAATAACTCCATCCACTCCGTTTCCATTTGAAAACTTCTCACTCATCGAAATGGCATCCGTCACCTGTGGGTTAATTGCTTGAATTCCCATTTTTAGAGCCAAGTCTACTTTTGCCTGGTCGAAATCCAGGCCTAAAACTCGACAACCATTAGCCTTTAAAAGCTGAGCCGTAATCAAACCAATAAGACCAAGTCCTGTGACAACAAAACACTCACCCATAGTTGGATTCGCTAAACGAATACCTTGCAAACCAATCGCTGCCACTACTGTAAAAGAGGCTGCGACATCAGTGACCTCATCTGGGATTTTAGCGCATAAGTTCTTTGGTATAGAGACAACCTCTGCATGATGCCCATTAGAAACCACTCGATCACCAATGGAAAATTCAGTCACTCCAGATCCAAGCTCAATCACTCGCCCCACATTACTATAACCGAGAGGCAATGGTTGATTGAGTTTACTAGTAACGGCCTCTACAGTCGGCATTAAGCCGTCTGTCTTAATTTTATTAAGTACCATTTTAACTTTATCAGGTTGCTGACGAGCTTTGTTAAGATAATTAGCTTTGCCAAAATCCAACATCATTTTCTCTGTTCCCTTTGAAATTAAGGAACATTCCGAAGCGATTAACACATGACCTGGCAAAACCTGGGGCACAGGTACATTTGCAATATCGATCTCACCTTTTTTTAAATCTTGTAGCACTTGCAACATAGAACTCTCATTGGTTGAATAACAGGCTAATAGGTATATAAGATTCCCATCCAATACACAGGAGTTTTGTTTTGCGTCAACTATCGGAATATATTACGAGAGCTCGTCAAATGCCGCCCCATGTTCTACTTAAAAAAGTGGTGGCCATTTCACTCAGAAAAACCCACAGAACTGTCTCCAAAATGCTTTATTTGAACAAAACCAGCTTTGGAAGCCATGTTTTCCAATGGAGACCGCCAAGCTTCCAAACACCAAATCTTGAGTTTATTGAAGAAAATTGGCCCATTTGGGAAGAAGCACTTAAGCGCATTTGTAATCATGAGTTTGATCTTCTAGGATCTGACTGGACTCAAGTGGCCCATGGCAACAAATATAAAGGCCTTGAGGGAGCCGCATCTTACCCTCCCACTCAAGAAATCACTAAAGAACAACTGAAAACAGCCAGCGAGATTAATTCAGCCAATAAAGCTCAGGCAAGAGAAATTCTGAAACACATAACAGAGGACTATGTTTTCATAGACTGGCATGTGGATTTTAAATCTGGCTATCGATGGAATCCTGCAACATGGTGGGAAGATGTCCCCTATGGTCATCAACCTGGAGTGGACATCAAAGTTCCTTGGGAGCTTAGTCGCATGCAGCACCTCCCTTGGCTTGCCTATGGGTTTCTTAAAACCAAAAATGAGAAATATAAAATTGAATTTCAAAACCAAATTTTAGACTTTATAGCCAACAACCCTCCTCGATTTGGTGTCAATTGGAAATGCCCAATGGATGTCGCTATTCGGGCGGCCAACTGGAGCCTTGCCTTCGACTTATTTCGCAGTCAGTCTGTTCGTTTTTCCCCTGCCTTTGAAAATATATTAGGTTGCTCTCTTATTGACCACGGTCTTTTTGTTAGTCAAAACTTTGAAAAAGCCGCCGACTTTCGCGGCAATCATTATTTAGCTGACATCGCAGGGTTGACCTTTATTGCTTTTGCAATGGAGGGAAATCACAATGTTGATGAATGGAAAGTCTTATGCACCAAAGAAGTTCTCGCTGAAGCCAGATACCAGTTCCATCAATGTGGAACTAATTTTGAAGGCTCTACCGCCTATCACAGACTATCCAGTGAAATGTTATTTTACCCACTTTTACTACTCAGCTTAAACAAAGAAAGCTCTCAAATCTTTGCTCAAAATAAAGACTTATATAAAATTATAGTCGGCGCAGAGTCTTTTGCTCAAGCCGTCACTAAACCTGACGGAAAGATCGTACAAATTGGAGACAATGATAGTGGTCGTTTTTTTAAACTCAGTCCGGCTTGGGAAGATTCTGAATTAATAGAAAATCATCTCGACTTAAAGCATTTAAGTTTTTTCACGAAAGGTTTTTTGGAAAACCAAGAGCTGGATATTGAAAGTTCAATCATATGCCGCTCTATAAAAAATCATAAAATACCTAACCTGCCCTCAACTCAAATTAAAGAAATTAAAAAAGAACATTTCAGTTTAGTGACTCAGGATTTTACCAAAGAATTCTCACATTCATCAGCAACAGCAACAGCAACAGCAACAGCAAAAACACAGGAATATTATTTTCCCGTCACAACCAAAGCTTTAAATAATTTAACCCGTTATTTCTATAAAGAATTCGGAGTCATCGTTTACAAAGCTGATGATTTTTTCCTCTCCTTTCGCTGTGGCCCAGTAGGCCAACTAGGGAGAGGGGGACACGATCATAACGATCAACTTTCAGTTGAGCTTTACGCCAATGGCATGAGCATGATCCAGGATCCCGGCACCTATCTCTACACTCCATCACCAGCAATGCGCAATAAATACCGATCCAACCAATTTCACTTTACACCACAACCAATAGGTAAAGAAATGGCCGACATTGAGTCCGCATTATTCTTTATCGGAAAAGCCAAAGCCGGAGAGGTTCTCGATTTCAATCCACGTTCTTGTTCCGGTGTATGCAATGGTTTCGGTTTTCCTATTGTGAGAAGAATTGAAATATTTGATTCGGAAGTGAAAATCACTGACTCTAGCTTTTCAGAAGATCCAATATGGAACTTAAATGAATTTAAAACTCTCCCCTTCTCAAGAGGATATGGGTTTCCAAATAATGTTTAAGAATTGTTGGAAGTTTCATTAGACCTTAGAGAAACCATTATTGTAGCACATTCTATTTATCATTGAGAATTGGCTTTATGCCCTTGCGCCACCATATTAACTCTTAAAGAAGTCAAACTTTCAAACTGGTTTACAATTCTTTCGTAAGCCACCCCAGCAAGAAAAGCTCCCGTATTAAACTTCAAATAATTAGGTTGAGTTTCAAAAAATGAAAAGTTCCACTCATATTTTTCACCAAAATATTTTTTGATGTCATTCTCAGTATTTAATTTATAGGTTGTTGGAAATGTATCATCTCCACTAAAACCACGCTTTTTATTAACCCACTTATGGAAACGAGTGGGCGTCATTGCGGCCACAAGAGACACGTAATGCCATTTATTTGGAGTCAGTGCGAAAATATAACCACCAGGCTTGAGAACCCTATCAAGCTCTTGAACTGCTAATTGTGGATTTGCAACATGCTCAAAAACATAAATTGAAAAAATAATATCAATCGAGTTGTCTTCAAATGGAAGCTTCTCATCAACAATTTGAATTCCTTCGTCCAAAAGGTGATTATTTTTAACTCTTGGGTCAAAATCAACTCCATAAATCTTTTTACAACGCCCTTTTAAATCATAAGAGTTAACCGCTCCAGCACCAGCCCCCAAATCTAAAACCACTTTGTCTTCAGAACATACTTGATCGAGCTTTTTAAATAACTCTTGTGCTGGATCATAACAATTTTGATACAGCTTATCTTGCCAATACTTAACTTTAAAATAAGAAGAATTCATAACTTTTGACATATCATAGCCATTTTGAAGATTCTATATCTTTTGATACAAGCTTGTTATCTCTCTAGCAGCCTTGAGCCATGTCATCGATTCTGTTACCTCTTTGCCAGCTTCCACAAGCTTAAGACGATAAATCTTATCAACAAATATACGCTCCATTCCTGCCATTATTTGCTCGGGGTTCTTAGGATTAACTCCATGAAAAGCGCCTTCAGCAATTTCTTTCATTGAGCCTAAAGCTGAGGATATGACGGGCGCTCCTTGCTTCATAGACTCGAGCATTGAATAAGGAAAGCCCTCATAAAAACTTGGCACCACCGTGGCAAGAGCCGAGCTGTAAAGCTTTTTAAGTTGAACTTCTGACTGATAACCTAAAATCTTTATGGAGTCTCGGTGAGCCGATGTTGAAATCAACTTTCTCACCGATTCTGCTCCATAACCATCACCACCGGCAATTACAAGAAGGAAGTCTTTATTTATACTACATAAAGCATCAAAGGCTTTAACAACACCAATAATATTACTTTTTTTATCAATTGTACCAGAGAACAAAAAATAAGGTTTATTATAAACTTTTGTATCACTCACACTTGAGTTATCAAAAAGATGATCACAGCCCGGTTGCACAACATGAATTTTATTAATAAATTTTGGAAACCGAACTAATAGTTCATTGTGTATCTCATAAGAAGGCACAATAATCGCATCTAAAGCGTTCTGCATTTGCTGCTTCAAATGATTTTGTAATTTCTCACCAATCCTTGGATCATGGAAACCATCTCTAAACATTGAAAGGTCATTAATACTTATGATTTTTTTTAATTTCCCGCTCTCTGACAAAAGTGAGCCCGAAGGGCCATGTTGAATCGCTCCTTTTGAAGCAAACAAACTACGGAATTTTTTGGCCTCATGACCTAAATGAAACTCGATATAGTTTTTTTTCAATCGATTTATTGGAATGTACACTGGCAAAACATCCACACCCAATCCTCTTAAAGAACGATACAGGCCCTTGGTATAAATTCCATCAGAATCCAGTGTTTTAGATGTCAATGATGTGACATCAAAATAAACTTTCAAATCTTATTTCCTTTTATAGTCATCAGCATAACGAACAATATCATCTTCTCCAAAATATTCCCCAGTTTGAACCTCAACAAACACAAGAGGCGTATGACCAATATTTCTAATTCGATGTTTGGTTTCAAATGGAATCTGAATTACGCTTCCCTTTTTTATAGGCTGGACCTGATCATCTAAAACAACCTCACCGACCCCTCTAACAATAACCCATACCTCTGAGCGTTTTTCATGGCTTTGATAAGAAAGCTGTTGCCCAGGGTCAACATGAATAACTTTTGCTTTAAAATCATCCTCTTCATAAATATTATCATAGCGTCCCCAAGGGCGATGCTCGAAACTCGCATGCTGAACGACTTGAGGAGTTTTATTTTTGATCATGTCATAAAGATTTTTTACGTCTTGAGAACTTCCTTTTTTTGTAACTAAAATAGCATCTGAAGTATCTACAACTATCAAATCATCAACATTGGAAAAAGCTAAAGTCTTATTAGAGGAAGAATATCCATAACATGATTCTGATTTATTATGAAAGGATGATGAGTGAGAGGTACTACTGGCGCGATTTGCAATATTGGCGACATCATCCCAAGAACCCAAGTCGCTCCAACCAAGGGAACAAGGTATGTTAACTTGGTTTTTTGCTTTTTCCATCACCCCATAGTCAATACTTTCAGAAGGAAGTGATGGAAAGACATCATTGATATTAGAAAGGTTTGGATCTATTTTTTTAACTCCACTCCACAGTTCAGGCATAAACTTTTCGAAGGCTTGAGCCATAATCTCAATTTTAAAAATAAACATGCCGGAGTTCCACACAAAGTTACCCTTCTTTAAAAAATCGGTAGCTACCTCTTTACTCGGCTTCTCCCGAAAACCCTTGACCTCAAAAGCTTTGTGCGTTTGACTTTTATCTAATTCACAATCTGAATATTCGATATACCCAAAACCAGTCGCTGGATATGTTGGCTTTAAGCCCAAAGTAACAATCTTACCTTCAAGAGCACATCTCTCAGCCAATTTAATAACTTGTGAAAACTCTTCCTGATCTCCAATCCAATGATCTGAAGGGAAAACCCCCATGACACTCTGACCACCTCCATGGTTGATGTGCCACCAACAAGCCAATGCTATGGCTGGTGCTGTATTTCTCCCAACGGGCTCAAAAAAACAATGTTCTATAGGTAATTTTTTTTCACGAATAAATCGTTGAGTTATCCCTCTTAACTTCTCACCCGTACAAACTTGCACTTCTCCTAAAGGAGCAAGGCGTTTCACAGTCATTTCAAACAGACTTTGCTCAAAAAAATCAGAGAATGGCTTTGGTACCGTTTCACGCGAAACAGGCCATAATCGTGACCCAACCCCTCCTGATAACACAAGAGAAATCATAAGTACCGACCCTTTAACTTTTCCATCGCCAAACCACAGAGCTCCACGTCAGTTAAGACAAAAATATGAACTCCAGGAGCACCAAGTTCTTTTAAACGATCAACCAACTCTATAAATGGAGTCACAACACTTTCATCAACAACACCTTTTTGATGGTCATCGGGCAATTGATTTAAATACCAATCTGGAACACTACAACCAAACCTGGACCTCATCACTTCACCTTGTTTTTTAGATCTTAAGATTCTTAGTCCCGGTAAAACGGGGGCTTTAATATTGTTTTCACCAAGTGCATTCATTAAGTCTTGATAAGGCTCTGGATCAAACAACATTTGAGTGATTCCGTATTCGGCTCCCATCTCAAATTTCATTTTTGCAAACTGAAGCTTTTCATCATTGTTTGGATGCTCAGGGTATATAGCTGCACCAATACAAAAATCTGTTGGCTCTCTACCATCCACTTTATAGCCGCTTCTCTCAATAAAGTTCCCCTCATTGAGCCTCTTAATTTGTTCAATCAATTGATAGGCATAAGAATATCCATCGGGATGTGGAACCCAATCCTTTGTTCCCATTGGAGGATCACCTCTTAAAGCCAGAATATTTCTCACTCCAAAATAATGATGATCAATAAGTTGATTTTCAATATCTTGAGGAGAAAGATCCAAACAAGTAAAATGCGCTATACAAGGTTTAGAAAAATGATCTTTGATTGTTTGAGCAATGGGTAAACTACCACCTCTTAATGAGCCACCAGCTCCCTTTGTCACCGATAAGAAATCCACACCACTTTTAACGACTTGTTCTAGCCTCTCCATAGTCACTTGCATTTGTAGACCATTTCGTGGAGGAATCATTTCAGCCGAAAGAGTAAACTTTTTGTCATTCAAGACATCCACAATTTTTCTATCTTTTGCATACCCCATTGAGGTGCGCTCTATTTGTTCTGACATCAACATCCCTTAAACTTCTCCAGCCTTATTATAAATCCCAAATATCAATAAAGGAAGGTAGGCTATTACCACAATGGCCATACCTAGATCATCATAAATAGAGGCCAAATTAGCTAACGGAAATAACCATAAAACAAGTACCATAGTATAGAGAGCCGAAACCTTTCTATGACTCCACCCTTTTGCCATCAACTTATGAAATATGAACATCTTATGGGCTCGAAATAAAGCTTCTCTTCTAAAAGCTCTTCTAAAAAGCACATAGGTAGCATCAAATATAAAAAAGCCAAAAATAATGATATGAGAGTAAAAAGAAACATCAGCATGTGCTTTAGAAATCAAAGCTAGTGAAGCAAATAAAAAGCCCAGAAAATAACTGCCTGTATCACCCATAAATATTCGAGCCGGACTCCAGTTATAAAATAAAAAGCCACTCACAGTATAGGCAATCAAGCAATACACCATCGCCACTTCAGGAGCATTGTGAATAACGGAAACAACAGCCATTAAAAGAGAGCCGACAATCGCTGTAGAACTTGCCAGTCCATCAGCCCCATCCATAAAATTATAAAGATTAATAAACCAAGCAATAAAAAGCACACAAAACAGAATACTGACCCAACTTAAATTTGGTAAAAATGAAATATCTAGAGAAACTGTGAACCATTGGGTCACTAGACCATAGATTAAAAAAGCCACAAAAAAGTGCACTAAAAGCCTGACAATTGCAGACAGTGAATGCCGGTCATCCAACCAGCCCAAAAGGACAACAATAGGTCCTCCTAACAGTAAAGGAGTGACGATAGGTCTATAATTTGAATAAAACACATAAAACCAAAGTGAAATCAGACTAAAGACTATAAAAAAGGCAAGCCCGCCCCCTTTGGGTGTGGGCAGCTGGTGAGAGCTTCTGTTGTTAGGAGTATCAATCATACCCATTTTCTGTGAGAAAAGAATCAAAGCTCGAGTCAGCAACAAACTCGCAACAAAAGCACAAGACCCTAAGACACTGACTTCAAGCACACTCACACCTCAAGAAACAAAACACTCGCTTTATTGTATAACGCAACCAGTTAATATTGATGGAAATATACCACATATTTTGAATTTACCCACGCTTCTTAATAGAATTAATTCAATGAAATCAAACTTTTCTCTACTTCTTTTTGTATTCGCATTTTTGACACCAACATTAGGCCTTGCCCAGCTAGAGTACGACTCAAAAGCTAATAACATTCAGCTTTATGGTCCCTATGTCAAATATAACATTTTAAAAGAGCCTTACTCAGTGGGACGTTTTCAATTCAGCTTAGATGATATTGGAATGGACCTGGTCTATGAAAAGCCAAACATAACAGATGTTTCTCTTTCTCCTGAGACCGAAAGTGGCAATGAAAAAGAATTAAAAATTTATGTCATATGGCCTAAGTTCCTCCTTCAGTTTGGTGAAATAAAGATTTTCAATAAGGCGGGAAGACAGTTAATCAACGAAAGCTTCCGACTAAAGGATATTGGAGATTATGACGCCAAATATGCACGCTTCCATCTAGAGGATGAAGACGAAGGCCTTCTTGAGACTCTAAAAGAACCCTTTCAGATATGTGTCCGTCAAGAGTTTGAAAGTTCACTTGTAAAGGCTTGTTCAAACTGGATTCAATTCGACGGAAAAAAGTTCAACAATTCTTTTAAAGGAAAGAATCTAGCAGCTGTAAAGTTGAACGGAAAAAAGACTCCTAAAAACTCCCAAATTAGTCTTTCCCAGAACATGAAGAACGTTCAATTACATCTCTACTTTAAGTCTGGATTTACAATTTATGTAAAAGATAAAGTTCATTTATTAGATACAGACAATGTTGTCATTGATACAAAAGAAAAAAGAATTGGAATCGTCACTGGTGATGGCTCTGTTCAGCCGACTCAACTGACTATTAAGGATCGCTTTTTTTCTTTTATTAAAGAAAATAATTATTTTAAAAACAAATATACGGGTTCCGCTGAATGGCCTGAAAACCTTGAAGATGCAGAAATGGAATTTGCCCCCTTTCAATCAGGCGCTTCTATTCAACTTTATGGAATGATACTTCCCAAGGTGCCACCACCAACACAATTCAAGCTCAATGATGATATTCCTATTGCTACCTATTCTGATCACATTGAACTAAAGGGTACCAAAGCTTCCGAAGAAGTTCTCGCCGCTAGAGTTAAAAATGAGCTTTTTATACATGAAAATGGCACAGAGTTTCTCTGGAACTTCCCCACACCAAAAGCTGGAGAAATCAATCAGAATTATATTAGCTTACAACATAAGGGCCGTGACTACTATTTTTCAAAAAGAATCTTTAGAGCTCATCAGACCACTGTTTCAGGCGCCCTTGCCATCTCTACATCACCAACACTTGACCTTGTCCCTGGCTACAATTTTAGTGCGGAACATTGGTTTGAGGAAATTTGGGGGAAAAGTAGTTGGTCTCAACAAAGATGGGGACTTTCCGCCAACCTTTATGAAACAGCACAAGCTTTTAGCCCCAAAGAAGGGTTTCCTGAGAAAATCAGCATTAATCCAACTAATTTTGATGTTTTATACCGACTTTCAAAAGGTGTAAGGCCGGTGCAAAGTAGCTTTGGCCTCGGACTTCGTTATCTAAACTTTAACTTGTTTCGCACAATCAATGACAACATCCAAACGCGCTTCCTCGGTGTCGGAGGCTTTTGGCATACAGCTCCTCAAAAAATTGTGGATGACATTTTTAATATTGTGCCTTTTTTCCGCTACCCGAAGTGGATGGAAATTTCCTTATTTTATTACCCCTTACTTTTAGGGCCTGAACAACTTGGGTTTTCTTTTTCATGGCAAGCAAAAGGAAAGCTCTTTTTTGCTAAACAATGGTACCTAGAGGCGTCCTTTAATGTGAATAGCATTTCATTTAAAAAGGAAAAAGTAACTGGTGTCACTATCGGAGCTGACTCTTTCGGAATTACCACCGCCCATGGAACTATTGGAATTGGCTACTTATTTAACTAGTACGAGCTTTCATTTGCTAGGTCTTGTCACCTTCTCCCAATATAAATAAATTTAAAGACATAAAAAAAGAGTCATCGCATAAGTGATTGCGATGACCGAAAAATTGTAAAATCATCTGAAGACTGGATTAAGGATTTGAACACACACGTTAATAAAGCTGTGCATCCACTCCTATTACCTCAAAGTAAAAATAAAATCGAAGACTCTCTCTTTGGGTTATGTAAACTTCAGAAAAGCTGCATGAACATGTATGAAGAGAATGTTTCAACAAAACCTAACTTCTAATAATCATTAAGACAGTACTTTTTTAACAGATTCAACAACATACTCAACATGCTCCATAGGCATATCAGCATAAAGGGGTAAACTAATCACCCTATCACAGACTGTCTCCGTCACTTTAAGGGGAGAACTAGGAGCAAATTGACTAAGTGCAGGCTGCTCATGCATTCCTTTAGGGTAATGAATCGAGGTTGGTACACCTACGTCTTTCAACTTAGTTTGGAAACGATCTCTATCGTCAACTTGAATTGTGTATTGAGCGTACACAGAGTCCCTTCCGTCCTTAACCAATGGAATCTGTAAACTAGGCAATGCCCGAAACTCTTGATCATATATTGCCGCAATTTTTTGACGCTGCTCAATCTCCCACGGGTATCTTTCCAACTTCTCGATCAATATCGCACATTGCAAAGTATCCAAACGCCCATTGTACCCAATCTTCGTATGATAATAACGTGACTCTTGTCCATGGTTTCTAACTTGAGATAATTTGTCGTACATCTCTTTATCCTGGCAAAAAACAGCTCCCCCATCACCATAACAACCTAAAGGTTTGGCCGGAAAAAAGCTCGTGCAACCAATTTGAGACAAGTTACAGCTTTTTTTATCTCCGTATTTAGCCCCAAAGCTCTGAGCGGCATCTTCAATCACTGGCACACCAAATCTCATAGCCACTTCATTCAATTCATCCATATCAGGGACCTGGCCATATAAAGAGACTGGCATAATAGCTTTGGTCTTCTTAGAAATAAGAGACTCCACTTGCTTAACATCAATATTAAAAGTGTCGACTTCGACATCAACAAACACTGGAATCGCTCCAATCAGTGCCACTACCTCTGCCGTAGCAAAAAATGAGAATGCTGGAACAATCACCTCGTCACCAGGTTTCACATCATACGCAAGAAGAGCCATCAGCAAAGCATCCGTTCCGCTAGCAACCGTTAAACAATAAGGAGCTCCAATAAATTGAGACATCTTATCTTCACATTCTGCAACCTCAGGTCCCAAAATATACTGGCCACCAGCCAACACATTTTTTACTCGACTATCAATTTTGGAGGACAAAACTTCATACTGTTTTGTTAAATCTAAATAAGGTATTTCCATTGGCATCTCCTTAGAAACCTATTTGTAGCATGAGGGTAAATTGAGAGCCAATTATCTTTTTAAGCAGGACATTGTGTCCTAAACTACACATCTAGTTTTCGTTGCATAAAGGCTAGCCAAGAAATTCAGACACCTCTAATATTAAAAAGTGGCTAATATTTAACTTAGGCAGTTAATTATTGTATCAAACCATATGCTTTAATGCCTTGAAACATGTTATTCTTTCAATAGCTCTAAAATTCAAGCTGTGGTCTATTAACTAGTCGATAAAATTATAGACATTTCCTAATCGAGGACACTTATGACTTATTTACTTAAACAACTCTTCCAATTAGTTAAGCTTCTCAACTCCGAAAAAGGCAGTCATCAGATAGCATGGGGAATTTCTCTAGGTTTTGTTCTTGGGATGACTCCTGCATTTTCACTACAAACGATTCTTGTTATATTGCTACTACTATTTTTTAGAATACAACTAGGGGCTGCTTTAGTTGCTGCGTTTTTCTTTAAATTTATGGCATTTCTCCTCGACCCTGTTTTCCATGAAGTTGGAATGGTAGTTCTTAATATAGAAAGCCTCCAAAGCTTATACACTCAGCTTTATAATATGCCCGTTATTCCATGGACTCGCTTTTATAATACAATTGTTATGGGTTCAGGCGTACTCTCTCTAATTCTCGTCCCTTTTATCTTTTTAACAAGTCTATGGACCGTAAAAAAATATAGAAAAAATATTTACGAAAAATTCAAGCAAACAAAATTTTTTAAAGCTCTACAAGCGACCAGCTTTTACAAATGGTACCTTAAATACGAAGAATTCTATGGTTAATAAAATTATTATCGGCTCATTTTTTAAAAGGACTCTCTGTTATGGCAAAAATTAAAAAGAAAAAAGGTCCCATTCGCACGGAAGCCTTAATACCTCTCGTTGTTGTATTAGCTCTACTGACTTTATACTTTAAGTTTTTTTTCGATTCTCACTTACGGCAAGGTATAGAATATGGTGCGACCTACGCCCATGGTGCTGAAGTCAATATTGGATCTCTTGCCACAAACTTTTTGGCTCCCTCTATTGCTATATCCAATATACAAATCACGGACAAATCAGATCCAGCATTCAACATTGTAAGAATTGGAAGTATTCAACTTAAATTATTATGGGATGGGTTACTAAGAGGAAAGGTGGTAATACCAGAATCATCCATTCTCCAAGTCCAAACACATTCAAAAAGACAGAGACCTGGAAGAATAATTCCAGATAAAACTCCATCTGATCAAAAATCAAAAGTTAGATTAGGAGCAGAAAAGACTATTACTCAACTGGAAGAGAAAAACGAAGCCAATTTACTCGGAGATATTTTTTCAATAGCGGGTGGTACGAACTACAAAGATCAACTCAAAAAACTGGAAAATGAAATTGAAAGCCAGAAAAAAATTAAACTACTTGAGACTCAACTAAAGCAAAAAGAACAAGAATGGAAAAAAAGAATCGACGATTTGCCTGATGAAAGCGAGATAAAGCAGCTTGTTAAAAAAATTGAAACTCTCAAGATTGACACCAGTAATTCTACCAAGCTCAAACAGTCGCTAAAAGAAGCCGATGCCATTTATCAGGAAGCGAGACAAAAATATAAAAATATAAAATCCGCGGAAAGCGCTCTTAAACAAGACTTTAAAAAGTATGAAAATGAGTACAAAGGGTTAGAACAAGCTATTCAAGATGATATCAATGGAATCTCTCAAAAGCTAAATATCCCAAGCCTTGATCCTAAAGAGATCAATAAAATGTTACTAGGCAACATTGTCGCAGCCCAACTCGGCAACCTTATGAAGTACAAAGACATGGCCAGAGAATATATGCCCACTAAATCGGCCAAAGAAAGAAAAGAAGAAAAAGCAGCTATGCAACTGACTCCCAGAGAGCGTGCCAATGGGATCAACTTTAATTTTCCTAAAAAGAAGAGTTACCCTCGCTTTTGGCTACAAAAAGCTCAAATATCTTCAGACTCTAAAAAGGGGGATGCAGGAGATATTACAGGGACTTTAAAAAACTTAACAAACAATCCTCGGCACCTTGGAATACCGACCACTCTTGATTTCACTGGCGGCTTTCCTCACGAAAGCATACTTGATGTTAAAGGTCATATTACTATTGATCACACAAAAGAAAACCCTATAGAGAAAGGAAGTCTTCGCGTTGGTTCGTTCCCCGTTCAAAAAAACACACTTTCTAAAAGTAAAGATTTACAAATAGGCTACAATAAAGCGGACGGCCAATCTACAATCGCATTCTTAATGCAAAATGAAACTTTAGAACTATCATCAACCTCAACCTTTACCAATATTGATTACTTTGCCAATGCTCATGACAAAAATGTTCAGAGAATGGTTGATGGAGTCATTAATAGTCTTAAAGACCTAAACCTTCAAATCAGAGCTAAAGGGAACTGGGATAATCTTAAATTAAATATTCGATCCAATTTAGGTGAAAAAATAGCTAGCGCTATAAAGAACCAAGTTTCCAGTGAGATTTCCAGAGCGAAAAAACAAATTGAAGAACATATCAGAGGACTTGTCGATACTGAAAAGAACAAGATTAATAATGAACTAGCAAAGATTGAACAACAATACGGCGTTTCCCTTAAAAACAAAGAGTCGGCAGTTGCATCCGTGGAAGAAGCCATCAAGAAAAAGAAAAATGAAGCTGTCGAAAAGGAAAAGAAAAAAGCAGAAGATAAATTAAAAAAAGAAGCTTCCAAGCTCTTAAAAGGTTTAAAGTTTTAAATAGAAAGACTTGTTAAAAGTTCTTCAATTTAATGCAGCTAACTTTCCCATACATCGAAGTATGTTTTTTAAATAGCACTGGTTACAAGTTCGAGGAAAATAAGGACACGTCCCCACTACTTGAATCACTGCTTAATTACCAATTATAAACTTTTGAAATACTGTATAGCTTCAGGAGTCGCCCAGTCTTGGATCCCAATAATTTTTTTAACTAATAAACCTTCATGATTGAAAACAAAACCTTCTGGCAAGCGATCCACACCAAAAGCTTGGCTCATCATTTTTTTCTTATCCATTGTAAGAACTAAGTTTTTACGAACACCATCAAAGGCATTTACAAACTCAATAACGTCTTTTTCTTCATAATCATGGGATATGGCTATCAAAACAACCTTATCTGGAAACTCATCCAACAGCTTAATGAATGAAGGAAATTCTTCAACACAAGGTTCACACCAAGTCGCCCAAAAACTCAGTATGACAATCTTACCTTTAAAGCTATGAAGATTAATTTGCTCTCCATCTAAGGTTTGAAAGGATAAATCTTCCCTATCGTAAATACCCTTCTTTTCTAAATCATCAAGAACCTTGTAAGATTCCGGCACAGCTTGAGACTGAAAAGTATTTGTTTTCCAATAAACAACACCAACACCCACACAAAGGGATAAGAAAACGATTAGTCCTAATACTCTCAAGAAAACCACCTTTATAAAAAATCACAATATATCAGGGCACCAAACTTGTCATCAGTCCGAGCATCGTTGGCTTTTTATTATTAATGACTCCTGATTAGCTCAAGTCATCCTATCCACCATTAGTCAAAATGGTAAAATCACACTTAACGATAAGAGAGAAAGGACAAAATAAAAAACCCACTTGAATAAGTGGGTTTTTGAACAAATCAATTACAAATAGTTTTTAAACTATTTGCCTCTATTAATTTTTCTAGAAGCGTTAGCCATTTGACGAACACGTTTCTTTTTAGCTTTCGCATTCTTTTCACCTTGAAGCGCTTCATATTTATTTTTCTCTTCAAGACTCATTTCTTTTACGACTTGCTTCTTCTTTGCATCACGAGTTTTAACTTTGAAAGTTTGATTAGCATCACTTTTTGCAGGCTCATAATCAACAAATTCAATAAATGCCATCGGGGCACCATCACCAGGGCGATTACCTAATTTAAGAATTCTAGTATAACCACCTGGACGCTCCTTAAAGCGCACAGACAAGTCTGTAACGATTTTTGAAACGGTCCCTCTGTTTGGATACTTAGCCATAAGATTGCGAGTCGCAGCCAAATCTCCTTTTCTTCCAGCCGTAATCGCTCTTTCAACGTGACGTCTTAGCTCTTTAGCCTTTGGAAGAGTTGTTTTAATTCTCTCATGCTCAACAAGAGAACTTACAAGTCCACGAATCAAGGCTTTTCTTGCCTCTGGTGATCTGGAAAATCGTTTTACTTGCGCTCTATGTCTCATTTTCTAAGCTCCTCTATTCCACTACTTTCGATAACAAAAATTATTGGTGATCCCCACCAGCACCCATGCCGGAGGTATCCTCTTCCTGAACGGGTTGTCTAACAGGAGTTGCATTAGGATCCCAGTTTGGCGGTGGCCACCCCTCAATTTTCATTCCAAGGCCTAATCCCATTTCCGTAAGAATCTCTTTGATTTCGTTTAAAGATTTTCTACCGAAGTTTTTCGTCTTTAACATCTCAGCTTCTGAACGAACAACCAACTCACCAATGTGTCTGATATTAGCATTTTTCAAACAGTTAGCACTACGAACTGAAAGCTCAAGATCATCAACAGAACGGAATAAGTTTTCATTCAACTGAGTATTTTGCTTTTCAATTTTTTCTTCAACTGGAGCAACATCTTCATCAAAGTTAATGAAAACCTGCATTTGCTCTTTCATAATTTTTGCAGATAAGGCTACAGACTCTTCTGGACGAACTGAACCATCAGTCCAAACCTCTAGAGAAAGAGCATCATAGTCTGTTCTCTGACCAACACGTGCATTAGAAACGTTATAGTTCACACGAGTGATCGGTGAATATAAAGCGTCCATAGCAATAGTTCCAACGCCAAGAACATCTTTTTCTTGCTCTTCTGCAGGAACATATCCACGACCAAATGTAACTTGAATTTGAGCGACAAAATTACCATTGTCCCCCAAAGTCGCTATGTGATGATCTTTGTTCAAAACTTGAATTTTATCATTTGTCTGGATGTCAGCAGCTGTAACTTTTCCAGGACCTTTTTTATTAATAGTCAAAGTTTGAGGCTCAGCTGTGTGCTGGCTGAAACGAACCTCTTTTAAGTTCAAGATGATATCTGTAACATCTTCAATCACATCAGGCATTGTAGAGAACTCATGAAGAACGTTCTCAATTTTAACTGCAGAAACAGCTGACCCCATCATTGAGCTCAAAAGAACTCTTCTCATAGAGTTTCCTAAAGTAATACCATAGCCTTTTTCAAGAGGGCGAACAGAGAACTTTCCATATCTCGCTGTCAAGGAGTCGCGATCAATTTCAAAAGCTTTCGGTTTAATAAGATCATGCCAAAATTTATAATAATGTTCTTGCATCTGGAGCTTCTCCTACCAGTTAATTAAATTCTACGTCTTTTAGGGGGGCGGCAACCGTTATGTGGAACTGGAGTTACATCACGCATAGATGTTACTTTCATTCCCGCATTAGCCAAGGCACGAATCGCTGGCTCACGCCCAGCTCCTGGTCCTTTTAATAAAACATCGACTGAGCGTACTCCCATTTCAGAAGCTTTTTTAGCCGCATCTTCAGCTGTCATTTGAGCAGCAAAAGGAGTTCCACGACGACTACCTTTAAAGCCTACAGCACCAGCGCTTGACCAACAAAGTGTATTACCACTTGGATCAGCAATTGTGAATATCGTGTTTCCAAAACCAGCTTGAATCAGACATTTTCCAACTGGAACATTCTTTTTAATTTTTTTCTTTGTAACTTTTTTAGCAACTTTCTTGGCCATATTCATTCACTCCTTAAACAGCCTTTTTCTTATTAGCGACTGTCTTCTTGGGCCCTTTACGCGTACGAGCATTTTGTTTAGAAGACTGACCTCGAACAGGAAGCCCTTTGCGGTGTCTAAGACCACGGTAACAACCAAGATCCATTAAACGTTTAATTGACATAGAAACTTCACGTCTAAGATCACCTTCAACTTTGAAGCTTTCACTGATCAAATCACGAAGTTTAGCAACATCTGTATCTGTTAACTCATGAGTTCGTTTACTTGGCTCGTAACCCATTAATTTAACAAGGTCTTTAGCCCTTTTAGGACCAATACCATAAATATAAGTTAAAGAGACTTCGAGTCTTTTGTTTTTGGGAATATCAACACCTGAAATACGAGCCATTATCCTTGCCTTTGCTTATGTTTTGGGTTCTCACAGATCACACGAATGATACCTTTTCGTTTAATTACCTTGCAGTTTTTGCACATAGGTTTAACGGATGCGCGAACTTTCATTTTCTACCTCTTTAATCTTATAAATATCTGATTTTAGTCACTTTTTTCAAACCTTTAATCTCTAAAAAAAGGAAAAAAACTGACTAAAATCAACTCTTTAAACCCAATGGACCGCAAAACTTAACACCCACATAGGTCCCTCGTCCAGCAATAAATCCAATAATTTTCAATTTTTCTCGCTCACATTTCCCTATTGGGCAAACTATTGTTTAAAGCCTACTTTTAGCTTCTCCCTCTCTTTAATTCAGAAAAAACCATAAGGCTCTAAAAAATAAAATGTAAAACGAAGTGGCTTCCAAGCCTCAGACTGATGTCATTCCGATGACGACAGTTATTTACTTTAAATAGGGCTGAAATCTAGAAAAAACTTCCTCGGGAAGTCCAAGTCCATCAATCTCAACAAATAAATTCTTTTTCTGATAATAATCTTTTAACGGTTCAGTATTCTGAGCATAAGCCTCTAAACGAGTTGATATAACATCTTTAGAGTCATCTTTTCTTTGATAGATTTCTCCACCACAACTATCACAAACACTCTCTTTTTGAGGTGGATTAGAGTCTACATGATAAACAGCGCCACAATCTTTACAAAGTCGTCGTCCCGTCAAACGGTTCACCAAAATATCTTTTGAAACTTCTAAGAAAAGAGCTTTTTTGATTGGCTTAGCTCCCACCTCTTCAATTAAGTGCTCTAAAGCTTCTGCCTGATTTGTGGTTCTAGGAAATCCATCAAAAATAAAATCCGCCGATTTATTTTCTTCTATCACTTCTTTGACTAAGCCAATGGTCACACTATCAGGAACAAGGTTTCCAGAATCCACATATGACTTAGCTTCTAAACCAAGTGGAGTCTGGTTCTTCATGGCGTTTCTAAAAAGGTCGCCAGTACTAATGTGCTCAAAGTTGGTTTCATCAACCATCTTTTTCGCTTGAGTTCCTTTACCAGCCCCAGGAGGACCAAATAGCACAATACTCAAAACTGCACCCTCTTTTTACGTGGACGACGTTGAGCTTTAATAATGGCCTCATAACGATAACCATTCACTTTTTCAATCATCTGAATGGCAACACCCACTAAGATAAGTAAACTAGTTCCACCGAAGTAAAATGGTACATTCAAGCGAGCAATCAAAAGTGTTGGCAAAATACAAACTGCACTTAGATAAACGGCTCCAGCAACATTCACTCGCTCCATTACCTTTGATATATAATTTGCCGTACTCTTACCAGCACGAATTCCAGGTATGAATTTCCCAGATTTTTTTAAATTGTCTGAAATTTCTTGAGGAGGAAAAACAATCTCCGTGTAGAAAAAGCAGAAGAAAACAATGAGAGCAATAAATAGAATATTATAAAGTCCCCCACCAGTCGGACTCAGGGGATTCATATAGTCTTGCAATACTTGCACCCATGCCGCATCTGAAAAGCTCGAAATAGTGGCTGGCATCATCAGAATTGAGCTAGCAAAAATAGGAGGAATAACTCCTGATGGATTGACCTTAATTGGAAAATAACTACCCATCATTTGCCCTTTTCCACCACCTTTTTGAGATACATGAATAGGCAATCTTCTCTGAGCCACTTCCATGAAAATAATGAAAGAAACAACAGCCACCATAAACCCGAGGAGGATCAACGCTAATAATCCATTAATTTGATTATTGGCAACAAGTGTCCATAGTCCCATGGCTCCACTTGGTATACCAGCAGCAATACCAGCATAAATAATAAGACTGGCTCCCTCTCCAATTCCAAACTCAGAAATTTGCTCACCAAGCCACATGATAAAACATGTACCTGCAACAAGAGTAATGATAGTCATAACCTGAAAAGGGATCGCTCCAACTTGAGGGTAATAGAGAGCCTCACCAGAGGGTCCACTTTGTCCCATTAGCCATGTTGAAATAGCGTAACCTTGGACTGTCGCTAAAACGACTGTCGACCATCGAGTGTATTGAGTGATCTTTTTTTGACCATGTTGGCCTTCTTTTTTCAATTGCTCTAAATAAGGAATAGTCGCTGTTAACAACTGAAAAATAATCGAAGCTGAAATGTAGGGCATAATTCCTAAGGCGAAAACACTAAATTGATTAAGCGCTCCACCTGTAAAGGTATTAAACAGACCAAAAAGCCCACCCTGATTTTCAAAGAATGACTTTACAACATCTCCATTTATTCCAGGTGTTGGAACATGAACACCTAGGCGATAAATTAGTAGACAAAATAAAGTAAATAACAAACGTCTACGTAGGTCTTCATTCTGAAGAAGTCCTCCTGCAGACCCCATCTGCGCTGTTGATGATGCTGTTGCCACTAGATGACCTCGACTTTTCCACCTGCTTTTTCAATTTCTGTTTTAGCCGACTCACTGAATTTATGAGCTTTGACTGTCAAAGACTTATTAAGCTTACCGTTCCCAAGAACTTTTAGCTTCTCTGTCTTCTTCATAAAGCCCTTTTGAACAAGAGCTTCAGGTGTCACATCTCCTTCAAATCCATTAAGTTGGGCGAGATTGATGATAACATAGTTGTTTTTAAAGTCTGTATTTTTAAAACCAAATTTAGGCAGACGACGATGCAAGGGTGTTTGACCTCCCTCAAATCCTCTTTTTACCTTACCACCAGATCTCGCTAATTGACCTTTGTGGCCTTTTCCAGCGGTTCCACCCCAATTTGATCCGTCTCCACGACCAACTCTCTTTTTCTTGTGCGTTGCGCCTTTGTTTGGCGATAATTCCGATAACAAACTCATTTTACTGCTCCACTGTTACTTCGAGTAGATGTTGAACCTTTAAAATCTGTCCGCGAGTGGCTGGGTGATCCGGTAATACAACTTCAGACTCACGTTTCTTTAAGCCAAGACAACGAACTGTATCTTTTTGTGTTTGAGTACACCCAATCAAACTTCTTTTTAACTTCACTCTAAATTGCTTAGCCATAACCTTAATCCTTCAAACAATTAATTTATTTATAACTTGAGAGAAACTCTTTACCTTGTAACTGAGACAATCCATCAAGAGTGGCTCTTAATGCGTTATTTGGGTTACGAGTCCCAACACATTTAGTAAGAATATCTTTAATTCCAACTGATTCCAAAATAGCTCGTACAGGGCCACCAGCAATAACACCGGTTCCAGGAGCTGCTGGTCTCATGATAACACGAGCGGCACCAAACTCACCCACAACTTCATGAGCAATGGTTCGACCTTCTACAAGTGGAAGATCAATAAAAGATTTCTTCGCACTTCTTGAAGCTTTTCCGATAGCCTCAGGAACTTCGCCTGCTTTACCCATACCATATCCAACACTTCCGGCACCATTCCCGACCACAACAAGGGCGGAGAAAGAAAACCTGCGACCACCTTTTACAACTTTGGCCACTCGTCGGATTGAAACAACTCTTTCTTCGTATTCTGGCATCTCTTGCATCAAAATTCTCCTAAACCTGTAGTCCCGCTTCGCGAGCGCCTTCAGCTACTGACTTGATACGACCATGATAGATATAACCACTACGATCAAAAACAGCTTTGTTGATATTTTTCTCTTTTGCTCTTTCAGCAATTAATTTTCCAATTTCTTTAGCGGCATCACAGCCTTTAACCTGAATTTTATCTTGAAGAGTTGAGGCGCTCACTAGAGTTTTACCTGTAACATCATCAATCATTTGAGCATAAATATTTTTAGTACTCTTATAAACACAGAGTCTTGGACGAACTTCATCTCCAGAAACTTTTTTTCTCAGCTTAAGTCTCTTCTTTGTACGGAGTTTTAAGCGATTACTCCATTTTCTTTTTATAGTTACACGCATTTTAAACCTCTTAGCCTATTTACCAGCTGACTTTCCTTCTTTACGACGAATTTTCTCATCACTGTAACGAATACCTTTACCAAGAAACGGTTCAGGCGGACGATAGTTACGAATTTTAGCAGCTACTTGTCCAACCTGCTCTTTACTAGCACCAGTAACATGAACAGTTGTTTGCTTATCAACTTTAATCTCAATCCCATCAGGAATAGGAAAATTAACAGGGTGAGAAAAACCAATAGATAATTCCAAAGTTTTTCCAGATACGGAAGATCTATAACCAACACCATTTAAAATTAGTGTTTTTGTAAACCCATCCGTCACACCAGTTACTGCATTTTGAACTAGCGAACGATAAAGCCCATGAAGAGCTCTTCCCTTAGGAGTTTCCTCAGTTCGCTCTATAACAATTTTATTTCCATCAACTGTAGCTTTCACCTGTGGAAGCATTTTAACAGTTTGAGTGCTTTTTCCACCCTTAACGATCACTTCATTCTCAGGTGTTACAGTGACATTGACTTTACTATCAAATTCTACTGGATATTTACCAATTCGCGACATAATTCACCTACCAAACAACACAGAGTAACTCGCCACCAAGGTTTTGCTCCTTAGCCTGACCAGCACTCAATATCCCTTTACTTGTACTTAAAATTGCAAGACCGTAACCTGAACGTATATTAGGAAGGTCAGCAGCCTTTACATACTCACGACGACTTGGCTTGCTATATCTTTTTACTTTGGAAATAGCTGGCTTACCTTCATCTGTATACTTCAGATAAACACGCATCATTCCTTGCTTACTGTCTTTAACAACTTTGTAATTACTAATATAGTTTTGCTCTTTCAAAACATTCGCAATTCCTTGTCTCATGTTTGAAGCCGGAACATCAACTTTCTCGTGTCGAGCTCCATGTGCATTTCTAATTCTTGTGAGAAAATCACCAATAGTATCCACGCCTATTCTCCTTACCAGCTCGACTTTGTTACGCCGGGAATCATGCCTTTACCTGCAAGGTCACGAAAACAAATACGACACATTTGAAACTTACGCATAAATCCTCTAGGGCGACCGCAGCAACGGCAACGGTTTACTTGTCTCACTTTGAACTTAGGCTTTCTTTGAGCCTTAACGATCATTGCTAATCGAGCCATAAAATACTTCTCCTACTTCCTGAATGGAAAACCAAAGCCATCAAGCAAAGCTTTCCCCTGTGCATCGTCTTTTGCTGTCGTACAAATCGTGATATTCATTCCACGAACTTTATCGACTTTATCATAATTAATTTCTGGAAAAACAATCTGCTCTTTCAAGCCCATATTATAATTCCCACGTCCATCAAACCCTTTTGGAGGCAAACCTCTAAAGTCTCTCACTCGGGGTAAAGAAACAGAGATCAAACGATCTAAAAATGACCACATTTTATCTCTTCTCAATGTTACTGTTACACCCAAAGGCATACCTTCACGCAACTTCCAGTTGGCTAAAGATTTTTTTGCTTTTGTAATAACAGCTTTTTGCCCAGCAATTGTTGTAATCTCATCAGCGGCCGTGTTCAAAACCTTGGAGTTTTGAACGGCGTCAGGCAAACAACTACTGATCACAATTTTTTCAATCTTTGGTATTTCCATTGAGTTTTTAAGACCCAGTGATTTCATAATCGCTGGAGCTACTTCTTTTTGATATTTTTCTTGTAAACGGTTCACCTTACACCTCTTCCAATTACAACACTTCTGGCGCGAGCGAGATAATCTTCACAAATTGTTTCGCACGCAATTCTCTAGCCACTGGTCCAAAAATACGAGTCCCAACAGGTTCTTTATTTTGGTTCACTAAAACAGCAGCATTATCATCAAAACGAATATAGGAACCATCTGGTCTTCTAATTTGTTTCTTAGTTCTAACTATAACGGCTTTGGCCACTTCACCTTTTTTAACTTTAGAAGTAGGAAGAGCTGATTTAACAGAAACAACAACAATATCACCTACTGATGCTGTTCTTCTTTTTGAACCACCGATTACTTTAATACATTGAACTTCTTTAGCGCCTGAATTATCAGCCACCCTCATTCTTGTTTGCATTTGAATCATTGCACTTCTCCTAATCTCGAAGTCTCGACAATTTCAGCCAGCTTCCAACGCTTTGTTTTACTAAGCGCACGAGTCTCAACAATCCTTACTGTATCGCCCACTTTTGCAGTATTTCCTTCATCATGAGCTTTAAATACAGAAGTTCTACGAACATATTTTTTATATTTCGGGTGCTTAACAACTCGATAGACTTGGACTTTTAAAGTCTTATCCATTTTATCGCTAATAACTTGCCCGATAACTTCATTTCTTCTACCGCGTGTGGCTTCAGTCATCATTTACCTCAATTACCCTGTTTAGTGTTCGCAGTTAATGCCGTTCTCAATTGAGCAATCTCTCTTCTCATCATGCGAATGGAAATAGGGTTTGTTAATTGGCCCATGGCATTTTTCATTTTTGCTTCAAACATTTTTAACTTTGTTTCGCGAATCTTTTTATGAAGCTCAACAGTCGTTAAATTTTTTATATCTTCAAACTTCACCTTAAACCTCAACTTCTCTAGCAATAAATTTTGTCTTAAACGGCATTTTTGAACCAGCTAAACGAAAAGCTTCTTGAGCTTGTTCTTTAGTCACACCGTTAATTTCAAACAGAACTTGACCAGGTCTAACAACGGCAGCCCAATACTCTGGACTTCCTTTACCTTTACCCATTCTTACTTCAGCAGGCTTTTTAGAAATCGGTTTATGAGGAAAAACTCGAATCCAAACTTTTCCACCACGCTTAACACTACGACTAATAGCAATACGAGCCGCTTCAATTTGACGTGACGTCATCCATGCATCGCTTTGAGCTTGCAATCCAAAATCTCCAAAAGACACTGAACTACCTCTTGTCGCAAAACCACGACGACGGCCCTTATGCTGTCTTCTCCATTTGACTCTCTTAGGACTTAACACGACCTGCCTCCTCAACTTCTTTCTGGGAAAGAACGTCACCTTTATAGATCCAGACTTTTAATCCAATGATCCCATAGGTTGTTTCAGCTTCAGCTGTTCCATAATCAATATCAGCTCTTAAAGTGTGAAGAGGAACACTCTTCTCATTATACCACTCAGTACGAGCAATCTCTGCTCCATCGAGACGACCTGATACTTGTACTTTTATCCCTCTCACTCCACCTCTAATGGCTGAAGCTAAGGCTTTCTTCAAAGCGCGTCTCCAAGAAATACGCTTTTCCAATTGTGTTGCGATATTTGAAGCCACTAACTGAGCATCAACATCAGGCTTTCTTACTTCCTGAATGTTTACTCGAACTTCATTCGGGGTCATCTTTTGCAACTCATCTCTTAAAGAGTCGATGCCAGCGCCCTTTTTACCAATAACCACACCAGGGCGAGCTGTAGAAATAATAACCTTTAGTTTATTAGCAGCTCTTTCCATTTCTATCTTAGCAACACCAGCATGTTTAAGTTTTTCTTTTAGGTGATTGCGAAGCTTGATGTCTTCATGAAGTTGCTCAGCGTAGAGATTCCCTTGGGCAAACCAACGGCTTTCCCAGGTTCTGATAACTCCAACTCTTAAACTGATAGGATTAACCTTCTGACCCATGAATACTACCTTTCATCCAATACTAAACTGATATGGCTTGATTTTTTCTTAATAACGAATGCTCGCCCTTGAGCACGTGGCTGATAACGCTTTGTAAACGGCCCTTTATCAACCATGATTTCTTTAATATACAGATTGTCTACATCAATAACTTGCTTTTGATCTGCATTAGCCACTGCCGATTCCACTAATTTTTTTATCATCAAAGAAGGCTTTTTGTTATCGTATGTTAAAATACGAATAGCATCGTTAACCATCTTTCCACGAACCATATCAGCAACGATTCGAGCTTTTTGGTCACCTACTTTTGCAAATTTTAAACTCGCTTTTACTTCCATGGTTTACCTACTTTTTCTTCTTCTCAGCATGGCCATGGAAAGTTCGAGTTGCCGCAAACTCACCCAATTTATGACCAATCATGTTTTCATTAACAAAAACAGGAACAAATTTTCGCCCATTATGTACAGCTAGTGTCAGTCCAATCATCTCAGGGAGAATAGTTGAACGTCGCGACCAAGTCTTAATTGCTTTTTTATCTCCACCTTCTACTGCAGTGATCACTTTTTTCATTAAATGATCGTCAACAAAAGGTCCTTTTTTCATCGAGCGTGCCACGAGCTATCTCCTTACTTCTTCTTATTCTTACGACGTTTAATGATAAAACGATCTGTTGCTTTGTTATTACGCGTACGGTGCCCTTTACAAGGTTTACCCCAAGGAGTCGTCGGATGGTTACCCTTACCACGACCTTCACCACCACCCATTGGGTGATCAACAGGGTTCATGGCCATACCACGAACACTTGGACGAACACCTTTCCAGCGAGTTCTTCCAGCTTTACCAATTGTTACATTTTCATTATCCGTGTTTCCAACCTGACCAACAGAGGCTCTGCAACGAGAAAGAACTTCACGAACTTCACCCGATGGTAATTTGACCTGGGCCATTTTACCAACTCGACCAACTAAAGTAGCTTCCGTTCCAGCTCCACGACACAGTTGCCCACCTTTTCCAGGGCGCAATTCAACGTTGTGAATAATTGTACCGATTGGCATCTCAGACAACTGTAGACTGTTTCCTGGTTTAATATCAGCAGTAGCAGAAGAAATTACTTCAGCACCAACTTCTAAACCAACTGGAGCCAAAATATATGATTTAGCACCATCAGCATAGTGAATGAGAGCGATACGACATGTTCTATTTGGATCATACTCAATCGCTACAACTTTTGCCGGAACATCGAGTTTATTTCTAAGAAAATCAATAATTCGATATTTTCTCTTATGACCACCACCTTGATGTCTAATGGTGATTCTACCGTAGTTGTTACGGGCGGCTTTCTTTTTAAGTGACTTTGTTAGGGCTTTTTCTGGCTTATCTTTAGTAATCTCACTAAAATCAAACCCAGTCATTCCCCTTCGTCCTGGACTGGTTGGGCGAAACTTTTTAATACCCATCTTTACGCTCCCTCAAAAATCGAGATTTTTTGACCCTTGGCCAACTTCACAAAAGCTTTCTTCTTATATTTAGGAGGACCAAAGCGAGCATATCGCTTCAACCAACGTGTTCTATAAACCAAAGTACGAACATCGGCTACCTTAACATCAAAAGCTTTCTCTACTGCATTTCTTACATCTGTTTTTGTCGCCGTTTTTTTAACTTCAAATACATAAGTATCAAAGTCACCATAAGCCGACGTCTTCTCTGTCAAAAGTGGTTTTTTAATTACGTCATACATTACTGCACCCCACATTTTTTAGCGACTTGCTCTAAAGAAGCTTGCGAGAAAATAACAGCGTTATATTTAAGAAGATCATAAACATTTAGACCTTCTACAGTGTTATAACGTGCTTTTGGCAAGTTTCTACTCGCACGAGCAAACATCTCATCTTTTTTCTCATCAATGATTAAAACTTTTTCTAATTCAAAATTTTTCAAACGAGAAGCTAACTCTTTTGTTTTCCCATCCTTAGACACCATTTCATCAACAACAAAAAAGCGTCCCTCTTTATGTAGATAAGAAAGAGCAGAGCGCAACCCTAGTTGTTTCAACTTTTTATTTACAGCAAAACTGTAATCACGAGGATGAGGACCATGAATCACAGATCCACCTCTTAAAAGTGGAGAACGACTCGACCCCTGTCTCGCATTACCTGTTCCTTTTTGCTTATAAGGCTTCTTACCCCCACCACTAACATCACCACGATTTTTAGTGTTGTGAGTTCCAGCACGCCTTGAAGCTAACTGCCAACGAACAAGAGTATGAAGAACATCTTTTCTTAGCTCTTCAGCAATCATTCCTTCAGGAACTTCAACCGTTCCTTTTTTTCCTTTTTTCCAATCGAGAACTTCTAAACTAGCCATGATTCAACTCACCCTTGTTTCTGCAATCTAACAAGACCGTTGCGAGCTCCTGGAACAGGCCCCTTAACAAGCAAAAGACCTTCTTCCACTTGTACATCAACGATTTCCACATTTTTTACTGTTACTTTTTCATCACCAAAATGTCCGGGCATTTTTCTCCCAGGCATAACTCTTCCAGGAAAGGTACAGTTTCCGATAGAACCAGGCTGACGATGAAAAGTTGAACCGTGCGAAGCCGGTCCACCACCGAAGTTCCATCTTTTTACCGTTCCAGCAAAACCGCGCCCTTTAGACTTGGCTGTTAATTTAATTTTTTGGCCTTTTTCAAAAGAAGAGACATCGACCTCTTGCCCAACGCAAACTCCCTCTGGAAGCTCTTGACGAATTTCTCTGGTAAAGCGCGCACCATTCTGACTACCAACAGCTTTCAAGTGACCCTTTTCTGCTTTGCTGGTTTTCTTCTCAGCCTTTTCCAATAAAGAAATTTGGACCGCTGAATAATTGTCATTTTCTTGATTTTTAATTTGAGTCACTGTCCAAGGTTTCACCTTTAGAACTGTAACGGGGACTTGGACACCATTTTCATTGTAAACAGTGGCCATACCTACTTTAAATCCATACATGCCATTAAGCACAACCGTCTTACTTGTCGTGGCTTCTTGAGTGGATTCATTTTGTGTCTCAGCGGAAGCCTGTGTCTGTTCTTCAACAACCTCTTCCGGTTTATTTTCTTCGCTCATCTCTCATACCTCTATTCAGCAGAAAGTTTAATTTCAACATCAACACCCGCAGACAAATCAAGTTTCATCAACTGATCAATTGTTTGCTGAGTCGGCTCTAAAATATCCAATAGTCGCTTGTGGGTTCTAATCTCAAATTGCTCACGAGATTTTTTATCAACATGAGGTGATCTTAAGATCGTGTAGCGATTCTTCCGAGTTGGAAGAGGAATAGGACCAGCAATTCTTGCTCCAGTGCGACGAGCAGTATCCACAATCTCTCGAGTCGATTGATCCAATAATTTGTGATCAAAAGCCTTTAAACGTATACGTATTTTTTGACTTTGCATTCTCTAAGCCTCTTTAACTCTCTAAAAACACTAGTAAATTCCTGCTCTTTTTAAACTCAAAACAGGCTTCTAGCGCTAGTTTCATCAATATAGACCGGCGAGTATGCATGTTGGGGTAGGTCTTTGTCAAAGGGTGTTTTTAGATTTTTTTAAGAAATTTCCACAACTTTAACCAAGGCGTCAAAGTTGTAAACAGCAGTGAAATTTCATCAATAATTATATAGAAAACTTCTTGGTAAATAGGAAGAACTATTAGAAAAAAGAATTACGACACCTGTGAAATGTAAAAAAGACAAATTTATTTCATAACTGTGGACTCAAAACATCCGCCTTCTCTGAACAGCTTAGGGAAATTTTGCGCTCCTGAATACAAAACCCATGTGACTCCAACAAATGACTTCTGAAAACTTTCTGATATAGAAACCTTAGGGGCTGTTGACAATTCATCTGCGTAATGAGGATTCAATACCTCAGTCATTTTGAGTTAAGTGCAAGCTGAACTTTATGAGGCGTGGCCGAAGCCACATCGAATAAGGTGACAGCTCAAAATTACGAGGGATTGAAGCCGCAGTAGCTGGATAAATTATCAACAGCCCCTATATAAACTCAATTCGTCACAGCCTCGACAAGAAGCTTCAGATAATTCGCTTTAGACTCATGGGTCATAAAAGCCAAGCACTGGTAGGCGACAAAAAGTCAAAATTCATCTCACCCATAAAAAAATACCACTCTGAACATAATAAGATTCAAATCAAAGAATAAGGCTACGAGCCATTTAATAAATAAAAATAGATAGCTTACTTGCAAGTCAATCGCAGCGTTAAAAGCGAAAATAAGCACTAGTTACACAAATTCGAAGTTAAGATTGAAATAACACCGTGAGCTTTTATCCCCTCGCCCCGCAAGTAAAATGCATCGCAAGAGTTGGATTTAGATTCGACCCATTTTTTGTAATATTTCTTTCTGAACTCTTTCTGGAATGAGAGCGTACTCCTTGAACTTCATCATAAACGTTCCACGCCCTTGAGTTAATGAGCGTAAATCCGTTGCATACCCAAATAGCTCCGCTAATGGGGCCTCCGCTGTAACAGACTGGAGGTGTCCCTTAGCCTTTGTAGCAATGACTTTACCTCTTCTTGAGTTGATATCTCCAATCACCGAACCAAGAAATTCCTCAGGACAAACAACTTCAAGACCAAACATTGGCTCCATCAACTCACATTTTGCCGACAATAAGGCCTCTCTCAACGCCATGGATCCAGCAATCTGGAAAGCGGCCTCATGGGCTGACTCCTCCTCGAACTCAACACCAACAATAGTCGCTTTGACTCCAAGAACCTGATAGCCGGCAATAACACCATTCTCTAATGCATCAGAAACTCCTTTAACCAAAGAAGCTCTAAAGGCGTCCGTCAGCCTTTTGTCATCAACAGAAAGATGCACCTGATTCGCTAACCCCGTCGAGTCTAGCTTGTCTAACTTTAGAGACACCATAGCCGCTTGTAACTTACCAGCCACTTCACGAGAAAACTGCTTTTGAGCATTTGCTGATTGACCAATTGTTTCTCTATAGGAAACCTGAGGCTTACCAACATTGATATCCACTCCAAATTCCCTCTTCAAACGATCCACCAATATCTCTAAATGAAGCTCTCCCATTCCGCTCAGCAGAAGCTGCCCTGTCTCAGAATCCGTACTCAGTGAACTCGAAGGATCTTCTTGAATCAAACGCTGCAAGCTATCCATCATCTTTTTTTGTTGGGCGGAAGATTTTGCTTCAACAACCACAGAAATAACTGGTTCAGGAAAGTCTATTGATTCCAGAATCACAGGATGTGATGTTTCACATAATGTGTCTCCTGTTGCAGTGAACTTTAAACCAACAACAGCTCCAATATCTCCGGCTTTGAGTTCTTTTAACTCTTCGCGCGTATTAGCGTGCATACGCACTAATCGAGTGATTCTCTCTTTTTTATCTTCTCTAGGATTATAAAGCTGTGCCCCCGCCTTAATTATGCCCGAATAAACACGAACATAGGTTAGCGAGCCCGCAAAACTATCACTAGCAATTTTAAATGCAAGCGCCACAGGCCTAGAATCAAAGTCGGTCTCACAAGTCATATTTTTTTCAGGCTTTTTAGCATCAACCCCAACAATATCAGGACGATCCAAAGGACTTGGCAGGAAACTAATAATGGAATCTAGTAAAGGCTGTACTCCCTTATTTTTAAAAGCGGAACCACACAAAACAGGCGTCACCTTCAAGTCCAAAGTGCAAGAGCGCAATGTTTTACTTAAAAGCTCATCTGAAATACTCTCACCGCTAAGATATAAGTCGGCCAACTCATCAGAATGATCCGCCAAGACTTCAATCAAAGCTTCCCTTCCAACTTCATAGTCATCTTGCAAATCAGCTGGTATGTCTCGCTCTTCAAATTGAGCATCCTTATCGTCCCCACTCCAAAGAAGCACTTTCCCGTGAATAAGGTCAATCACACCAGAAAACTCATCTTCAGCTCCAATCGGGCGATGGATTGGGGCTGGTATGGCGGCCAATTTCTCTTTGATTGAGTCAACACTCATATCAAAGTCAGCTCCGACACGGTCCATTTTATTTATAAAACAAATTCTTGGAACTTTGTAACGATCAGCCTGTCTCCAAACCGTCTCCGACTGGGGCTCAACTCCACTAACCGCATCAAAAACAGCAACAGCTCCATCTAAAACCCTTAACGATCTTTCAACCTCAATAGTGAAGTCAACATGCCCAGGAGTGTCGATGATATTAATTCTGTGATCTTGCCAAAACGTAGTGGTTGCAGCAGACGTAATAGTGATACCTCTTTCTTGCTCCTGCTCCATCCAATCCATTGTCGCATCACCATCATGAACTTCACCAATCTTGTAGTTTTTCCCTGAATAATAGAGAATTCTCTCCGTTGTGGTGGTTTTTCCCGCATCAATATGGGCCATAATTCCGATATTACGAGTAAATGCTAATTCTTCAATTTTTTCTGGATCTGCTACTGACATAGTTTCGATTATTAATATAAATTTGAATTCTTTGCGAGGAAAATCCCCAAAGTAGTGTGTCGAAAGCGCTTTTTGCAATCCAATTCAACAAAAGCTCAAATCATTAAACGCTCATAGGAATCACCATAAATCAACATGACAATTTAAGATTCCAACAGGCTTACAATCAACTTCCTATAATGAAAGTTTTTGGGCCAACACAAAACCTTGAGTCAACGGCAACATTCTGAAAATAAAGCTGTCCAGTTTTCTTCCGTAAGAGAGGCAAACATCTTCAACTTCTAGCATTTCCAAAGGCCTTTCATCGGGAAAGCCCCAAACTCCTGCCTTTTCCATAAGCTTTCGAGTTAGCCGATACTGTAAAGTGGGAGTCGGAAAACTAATTAATACTAAACCACCTTCTGTCACTAGATCGAAATGTTTTTTAATGATCTCCTTAGTTCCCTGTGGGTTAAAATGCTCAATCAATCCCACGCTAAAACATAAATCATAATTTTTTTGTATATCCGCCGTTAATGGCTGTATCAAGTCTTGCTCGATGGCTTGAGCAGAAACACCATTCTTAAAATTTTTCTCTCTGAATAACTGAAGGCCAAACTCATTTTTATCAACCACATCGTACTGACTACACATATTTGAATCAATAAGCCCATCTACAAAACAACTATTGGCACCACCTAACTCACAGACAGATAATTGTTCCTTATTCAAAATTGTGGTTCCTCTTTTAAACATATCGGCTAAAAGTTTTTGAGTTAAACCACGAGTCACAACAGTCACAGAGGAGGGGTTTTTATAATATTCTGTCCAATTAGTTTCTAATGAAGAATTTGGCATGACCACCCTTTGTTTATTTTCTGAAATAAAATGGGAGCCTCCCCACTTTTTAGACAATTTTTATATTGAACCCCAGAAAGTTTGGCAAGTTGGGAGTCCATTTCTTCATCATCTTTGTAAATAAGGATAAAATCGAATTTTGAAAGATATTCTTGAAAAGAATCTCCCATCCCAACGGCCCAGAAATTCCCTGGCTTTTTAGAAAACGAATAGGAATCTCCCCAAGAAATATTCTGAGGATAACTTTCTAAACTAGCATAACGGATCTGGACAAAGTCGGAACCATCATCTCCCTGGGATACAAACAGTCCCTTTTTATCACCAGCACTAAGGTGTGGCATAACTTGATCCCAGAGAGCGATAAAATGAGAGCCTTCCCCCTGAATTCGAATCTGGGGTTCAATAAAACGAAATAATCCAATAAGTATCAAAGCGGTGACCACTTGATTTTTCTTCCAAGACTTTAATGGTCTTGCTAAACTTTTTCTTTCTCTAAAAATATATGAAAAACATAAAGGTAATAAAATAAGTGAATAATAACGCTCAAATGAAGCAATTTGCTTAGCTTCGTAGGGATTGAAAAAAACAACATACATGCTAAACATCACGAAAAAGTAGAGAAAAAGGGTTAAAAAGATAGGACTTCGCAATATCCTTATACCTTTCTTCTTAAGACTTAGACTCACAAGTATGACAGAAAGCAAAACCTCAAAATAACCCAAAAAATTAAACATTTTTTTCAACATCTTAAGAAAGATGAATCCTGACTCAGAAACAAATTCTTTGATGGGAAGCTCAATCAACCCTCTTGGCTGAAAGGGATACTCTACAAAACTGGCTTGCGCTTTCCAGTACATCAAACCAGGAACTGTAAACGTCAGCACTACTGAAATGATAATAAATAAAGACTGATACTGCTTTCTCGATAAAAGAAATAAACTAATAGGAACTAAAAGGAAAAAGTTAGAGTTCTTTAAATAGATTAGAAGAACCGTTAATAAAACAATTAAAATAACTTCATTTTTTTTCTTAAACGGGAAACCTCCCGAGGCCACAATAAAAAGTAAACTCATCAAGTGAAGCTGAGGCCATTCTATAAGAAGATCTGTGGGCAAGCCTTTTAAAAATAAAAGTGACAAGATCAAAGGTAACGCCAAACCAAAAAAAGCTTTTTTAATATAAGGATAAATTCCAGCAAAAAATGCAATCCAAGATAATAGCGGAACTATCATATAATTCGTCTCTAATGGATTCAGAGAAAGAAGAAGATTGGGATAGGCCACCGTTAAGGGATAGAGAGGAGGATAAGTTAGAGTTAACAAATTGTAAAACTGAGGGGAAACAAGAGTCTGGAGTTGAGTCAGTTGTACCGGATAGGTCACCCAATGGGAAAACTCATCCCATTGAGTAGGAACATAGGGAGTGCGACCATAGAATGATAAAATAAAGCTCCACAGCAAAAACATGTATATCGAAGTTTGATTCAACTTATCTTTAAGTAAGGGTTTTAAAAAAAGAAGCCCCACCAATGAAATCAAAAACACTAAGATAGCCGAATAAGCTAACGGCACATGGAGGCAACCCGATAGAAAAAAAAGTAGTAATGGCCCCAAATACAGGCTAGGCAAAAGAAGTATGGGGCCTTGCGTGTTGACGCAGCGTGAAAGCAGTGAAAAGACACCTAACGTCGAAATAAGATGGATAAGGTAGTAAGAAAAACGACCAGTACCATTCAGGCTTAAAAAGGAAAGAATATTATCTATGTCAAACATCCGATTGGTCGTACCAGCATTGAATCCTGATGTAAAATTGAAAGAAGTCGTCGATTCACTAGCTCCACTTCCTGTTCTCGTAGTTAATGATGGGTCAAATCCCGAATGCCAACCCCTTTTCAAAGAACTGTCAGAGTCTCCTCATGTGGAAGTCATTGAACATGCTATAAACTTAGGTAAGGGAGCCGCTCTCAAATCTGCTTTTAACTACCTGTTAACAAAATATTCTCAACTACAAAGTGTTGTCACATTTGATGCTGACGGACAACATAAACCCGAAGATATCAAGAAAGTGATGGAACAAGCTCAACAGGAGCCGAAAAACCTCATTCTTGGATCACGCTGCTTCAAAAACCAAGGCATTCCTTTTCGCAGTCAATTTGGGAACATTCTCACTCAAAAACTTTTTAATTTTTTTGTGGGCCAACAAGTGAGTGACACCCAAACGGGTCTCAGAGCCATTCCTAAATCAGCTATGCTTCATGCCCTTAAAATTAAATCCAATGGATATGACTTTGAATTCGATATGCTGGTTAGTGCTGCACAAAATGGAACTAAAATTCAAGAAGTCACTATTGAGACCGTCTATATTGACGATAATAAAAGTTCCCACTTTAGACCCCTGCTCGACTCTATTGCTATATACTTTGTTTTCATTCGCTTTTTATTTTCGTCGCTTGCAACGACTGCTACAGACAATCTCATTTTTATTCCTGTTTATTATTTGTCTGGAAATCTCTTTGCTGCCATTGCCTCAGGAAGAGTCATTGCCACCGGCGTGAGTTTTTATCTCAATAGAGAAATTGTTTTTCACAGTAAAGGCCGAGCGGCTTACCAATTACTAAAGTTTGTCACTCTTGTGCTTTTTATGATCTTTGCATCTTACCCTCTTACTAAGATGCTTATTGATAAAGGACTCCCTGCAATTCCATCTAAAATTATAGTTGAACTGTTTCTTTTCATTTTTAGTTTTGCAGTACAAAGAGTGTTTGTCTTTCCAACTAAATCTTGATGACTAGGGGCTGTTGACAATGCTTGCCCTCTTATTAGAAGTCTCCCATTTTCCAGGACTTTGTAATCAGATCCAATTTAAAGACACGGGTAAGAGCAATAGTTTAAGCTATTGTGATGAAGCGAAGAACGAAAATATTTTAAGTTCATTTTTATGACTGGCCTTAGAAAATGAGGACACTCCCCAATTAAACATTAATTTTATACACGCTATTTTAGAGAAGGCTTCATCTATTCAAAGATTCCTTTGATGAGGCACTCAAACCAGAATTGAGTCTCAAATTGAAACATCGTTTTTTTAAACAGCTGCCCACAGTTTTAGATATTTTTTCTATCAAAACAAAACTATCGCTCTTTGACGCCTAAAGAGTCCTTAGGCCCTACTTTTGCAGAGTTAACTCTTGGGGATGGATTTAAGGGATTTCACAGATGGACCGAGGAGATATCATGAAAGTATTCTTATGGACATTACCCGTATTTTTATTGATGACCCAGCCTGCTCTAGCACAATCAACACAGTCTAATCCTTGCTCAGACTCTCAATTAACATCAGCCATACCTGAAGGAAACGGTCAAAGAACAGGGAGTGCTATTACAAGTAGTATTCCAGAAACTCCTGAAGCTAACTCTTCAAACAGTCGAGACACTCAACTTGTGCAAGAGGTCGCTTGTGGAAACATACCGAACTCCCTCAGAACTTTAGTCCCTGTTAATATCAATCGCGATGGAACCCAAGTTACTATTTGTGTAATGCCAGATTATTTATCTTTTGGAAATGACAGTGACAATTTCAGAATGCCACTCGGATTAACAGCCGCCCAACAATTAGCGACTCAAATGAATATGATGCTCCCGACTCCAGCTATGGTCGATGCCATTTATCAAAATGCCGATGTGAAATTACCCTTCACACCACAAACAGAAACTTATGGCGCTGGAATGGAATACACGAGCTACATCAATCGCCATGATCGCAGTATTGACACCGAACTTGCTGGTCTCACTAATACAGATCCCCAGAACTCATCGGCTCCTGGCAATCTCCATTATCCAACGGCTCCAGGCAGCACAGCCAACCAAACTCCGCGTCTTGTTGCTGGACATAAAAAGGATGTGGTTCTAACCAATCGTTCTGCTGGTAACCCAAATCTACCAATATATGGCGGATACTTTGATGGCGGTCGACGAGTTCAACCATTATCACTTATTCATGGAACAAACTATGCCGACTACTCTCAAGGTATTCGTTTTGTCAGCCAAACAGCTTTCGTCAATGGACAGTCAGTTCCACTACCTGACATCTTAGATGGTACATTCCAAGGTCACGGTGCAGACAACAGTCGATCAGCCCTTGCTGGTGGAGAGAATAGAATTTCAAGATCACTCACTGAGCGCTACAGAAATAATACCCATGGACCTCTTGAGTGCAATAGTCAAACAAGCCCTAATGGGAACTCTTCTACACCGAGTAACACGGCTTTATAATTTAATTTTTTATAAGATAAAAACTCTGTAGTATTAGCATAAAACTACAGAGTTCCTATGAGGTCACTTACTTAAGGTTTCCCACTGCACGACACTCTCACTCAACAAACTGAAACTTTGGTGTCTTTATCTTTGGGTCATTTAGCAATCGTATCAAATAAAAACTCATAAGTTAGAGCCGTCATTCTAGCCGTTTGCTTTAAGTTAGCACTGCCAGCATGCCCGCCCTCAGTATTTTCATAATAATAAATATCCGGATGCCCTTGTTTTTTCATACGAGCTACCATTTTTCTTGCATGCCCTGGATGAACACGATCATCTTTAGTCGACGTCATAAAAAAGACTTCAGGATAATCCACTTCTTTCTCAACATTATGATAAGGAGAGTAGCTCAAAAGATAATCTCTCATATCACTTTGACGAGGATCACCATATTCTCCCACCCATGAGGCTCCTGCTAAAAGTTGCGAGAAACGAATCATATCTAATAAAGGGACTTTGCAAACAACGGCTTTAAATAAATCAGGTCGCTTAGTCATGACAGCACCAACCAAAAGACCACCATTACTGCCACCTTCAATCGCCAACTTATCTTTTGTTGTTATTCCTTTTTCAATTAAAGACTCTGCCACAGCAATAAAATCCTCGTAAGCCTTATGACGGTTTTTCATTAAAGCCGCCTGATGCCATTTAGGCCCAAACTCTCCTCCCCCTCTTATATTAGCCACAACATAGACCCCACCTTTCTCAAGCCAGAGCTTACCAACAAGGGAACTGTAACGAGGAGTTAAAGAAACTGTAAAACCACCATAACCATAAAGTAAGGTGGGAGCTTTACCTTTTTTTAAAGCGGCTTTGGCACCAACTAACCAATAAGGCACTCGAGTACCATCTTTAGACACAGCCCACATTTGTTTAGAGGTCATCCCACTACTTTTAAACTTGGCAGGAAGCTGTCGAGCAATCCTCTCTTTTTTAATTTTAGAATTCCAATAATATAAAGTGCTTGGAGTCAAAAAATCAGCGGATTGAAAAAAGAAATCAGAAGACTGATCATTTGTTGATACTAATTTTAAATCTCCCTTAACTTTGGTTGGAAGCTTATAAGCTTTATCAAATCCACTTCCTTTTTTCTTAATTTCATAAACTTGTCCTCGAACATCTTCCAATACATTAACAAGAATAGCGCCTTTAATAATAGAGACACTCAGTAGTGAAGAGCTTTCATTAGGTTGATAAAGTAACTTAACATCTTCCTTTTGAACTTTAGAACTATCAAGAACCTTCTTGCTAACAGCAAACAAAGAACCACTCTTAAAGGTGGAACCATCAATCTTCCAATCATGGCGGAGTTGAATAATAAAGTGACCATTGATTAGCCCCACTAAATCTGAAGTTTCAGGAACAGGGATTGGATGCTTTTCCAAACCCTTTAATACGTAATGCTTACTGGAGAAAAAAGTTTTCCAGTCTTTTAAAATATACATATCTTGGCCACCATCATGATAAGTATTTCCAGAGGACCCCATATGCTTTCGATCAATATTCAGAACCACAGGAGACTTATCAAGTTTGGTATTACGGGCCCACACACGTGTCTGCCTTGGATAACCTGACTCCGTTAAAGTTTCTGAGCCAAAGTCAGTTGATACAAGTAAGTGATTTCTATCCTTCCAATCCACCCAAGTTTTCGCTTCTTTGATATAAAAACCATTTTTAACAAAACTTTTTTTCTTAGTATTAAACTCACGAATTACAACAGCGTCCTTACCCCCACGAGATAACTCTACAAGACAAAGCTCATAGCCAGGATAAAGACAGTTCATACCTTTATAGACCCAGTTCTCTTTTTCTTTTTTTGATAGCACGTCTACATCAAGAACGGTTTCCCACTTGGTTTTCCCTGACAAATAACTTTTAAAGTTGGTTCTACGAATGATCCCTCTAACATTTTTATTATCTTGCCAAAAGTTATATAAATAATCTCCAGCTATTCTTACATAGGGAATTTTGTCTTCAGCCTGCAATATTGCAAGAGCTTGTTCATTAATCTTTTTATAACGTTTTGTTTTAGTAAACTTACTTAAAGTTTTTTCATTTTGCTCGTTCACCCAGCTCAAAGATTTTTCACCTTCTACTTGTTCAAGCCATAGATTTGGGTCATCTGAACCATCAAGCTTTACTTGTTTATTAGAGCAACTGACTAAGACCAATAGACCAAATAAAAAACTTATCTTTTTCAAAACTTTCTCCTTGCAAGATAACGCTCAACAGAGTCTAAAAACTAAAAGATTTGGTCAAGATATAACGACCAAAATATCAAAGATTAGTTACTGAATCTGACAGATGACCTTTACTGATAATATCGTGTAGTTAAGACCACTTTATTTAAGCACACGACGAGGGACCCTGGAGGAGACTGCAGGATTTATAATGTGACGACCACAGTCCACAAAATGATAAGCCTTGTTAAATAGTATTATCCTGACAAAAGCTTAATACCTACTCAAACACCTCAGACCTCTTCTTAACAATATTAAATTCTATTTTAAGAAGCTCCCACAAAAGTGCCCTCAAGTATTAAACTACCCTAATGTTTAAAAATTTCAGAGAAAAATACCGCCGCAAACTCCAAAAAAAGATCAAGATACAGCTCAAAATATTTTTAATTGTGTCCCATTTGAAAACAGGCTCATTTTCTAGCACGAAAGCATTAAAACTTTATAATCAAAAAAAGCTCACAATCTAAAAAAAAACGCCACTTTAAAGTGGCGTTTTTTAACATCGAAATGAATTAAAAAGAACTTACCAATTGTAATGTGAGAAAGCTCTGTTGGCATCAGCCATTCTGTGAACATCCTCTTTCTTCTTAATCGCATTTCCGCGATTGTTATAAGCATCAACAATTTCACCTGCAATACGAGTGGCCATGTCTTTCTCACCTCTCTCGCGAGAATAGTTTGTTAACCAACGAAGTGCTAATGTCACTCTACGTGCTGGTCTAACATCAACAGGAACCTGATAAGTAGCTCCACCCACACGACGAGAACGAACTTCTAATTGAGGTTTAATATTCTCTACAGCTTTTTTGAAAACTGCAATAGGCTCTTCCCCATCAACTTTGTCTTTTACTTGATCAAGAGATTTATAAACAAGGGCTTGAGCAACACTTTTTTTACCATCAAGCATGATTTTGTTAACAAATTTCGCTAACAAAACGTCATTGTAAATTGGATCTGGAGCAACTTCTCTTTTGTAATTACCTTTTCTACGAGACATTTTTATCCTTTAAGCGCCTTTTGGCTTTTTAGCACCATATTTTGAACGACCACGAACTCTGTTGGAAACACCTTGAGTATCAAGAACTCCACGTACAATGTGATAACGACAACCAGGAAGATCTTTAACACGACCTCCACGGATCAGAACCACACTGTGCTCTTGTAAGTTGTGACCAATTCCCGGAATGTAGGAAATAACTTCATAACCGTTAGAAAGACGAACCTTCGCCACTTTTCTCAAGGCTGAGTTCGGTTTCTTTGGAGTGGTCGTGTAAACACGAGTACAAACTCCGCGCTTTTGAGGACATTTCGTCAAAGCTGGTGAACTGCTTCTCTGCTTCTTCATTTTGCGTTCATTACGAATCAACTGGTTAATAGTCGGCATTTTTCTCCTACCATCGATTTAAGGCGGCAAAATTATAAAATTACCGCCTGTGGGTCAAGTTTTTTCCCAACTTCCTGTTAAAAAGTAAAAACTCCAGGAGTCGGGGCCAATTTAAACGGTTCTGGGCTGATTACCGTCTGTCGCACCCATTCCAGGAAGGGCTGCTGAGACATCATCATCCTCATCATCTACCAAAATATTCCATTGTTTATAGGTTGAAAGACCCGTTCCTGCCGGAATCAAACGACCCATAATAATGTTTTCTTTTAGTCCTGTTAACGTATCAGTTTTAGAATGAACAGCAGCGTTGGTAAGAACCTTTGTTGTCTCTTGGAACGAGGCTGCTGAAATCCAACTGTCAGTGCTTAATGAAACCTTTGTGATTCCAAGCAAGAGAGGTTCAAAAGTGGCTTTCTGACCACCTTCAGCGGCTGCTCTTTCGTTTTCTTCTTCAAATACGTATTTTTCTACTTGCTCACCAACGAGAAGACGTGTGTCTCCAGCGTCAACTACAGTCACTTTACGAAGCATCTGACGAACAATAACTTCAATGTGCTTATCATTAATGGCCACACCTTGAAGACGATAAACTTCTTGGATTTCATCAACTAGATAAGCCGATAATTCATTTTCACCAAGAACTTTGAGAACGTCATGAGGATTGGTTGGACCATCCATCAAAGACTCTCCGGCTTTCACGTACTCGCCTTCACGAACGGCCACGTGTTTTCCTTTTGGAATTAAATATTCCATTTGTTCACCCACATCAGGTGTAACAATCACACGTTGCTTACCTTTAACGTCTTTACCAAAAGTAATGTAACCGTCAATCTCTGAAACGATTGCAGCTTCTTTAGGAGTTCTCGCCTCAAAGAGCTCAGCCACTCGAGGTAGCCCCCCTGTGATATCTTTTGTTTTTGAAGTTTCTCTATGAATTTTTGCTACGATATCACCAGCATGTATTTCAGCGCCATCAGCCACCATCAGCTGAGCTCCTACAGGAACTACGTAACGAGCTGGTATGTCTCGACCAGGAAGCTTTAATGGCTCCCCATCAGCCCCAACAATATAAACTGTTGGCTTGTTTCCATCCGCAGTTTTACCTTCGGTAATAACTTTAGTGGCAAACCCAGTCACAGGGTCAACTTGCTCTGAAACTGTAATCCCCTCAACGAGACCATCAAATTTAATGGTACCCGTTAAGTCGGCAACAATTGGGTTTGAATACGGATCCCACTCAGCAAGCTTGAGACCTTTATCAATTTTATCACCATCTTTAACATTTAGGATCGTTCCATAAACAAGTTTAAAGCTTTCTTTTTCACGACCATTTTCGTCGGTCACAAGAACTCTTCCTGTTCTATTTAGAACAACAAGTTTACCATTTTTATTTTCAACAAACTGAACATCTTCAAGCTTAACAATACCTTCATAACGACCGGTATGAACTGATTGTTCAACTGCACGAGAAGCCGTACCACCCAAGTGGAATGTTCTCATCGTTAACTGGGTACCTGGCTCACCAATTGATTGAGCTGCAATAATTCCGACGGCCTCACCGTGGTTAACCATGTTTCCACGAGAAAGGTCACGACCGTAACATTTCACACAAACACCACGACGAGTTTTACAAGTAAGAACTGAACGAAGCATGATTTTATCAATAGGAGAGGAATCAATACGATCAATATGATCTTCTGTGATTTGCTCACCAGCAGCCACAATAACGGCGTCGTCTGTGGGATCAACAATATCTTCAAGAGCAATACGCCCAAGAACTCGATCACCCATAGGATGAACAACCTCTCCACCCTCAACAATTGGACGAATTTCAAGGCCTTCTGTTGAACCACAATCATCTTCCATCACAACCACATCTTGAGCCACATCAACAAGACGACGAGTTAAGTAACCTGAGTTAGCTGTTTTAAGTGCCGTATCAGCGAGACCCTTACGAGCACCGTGAGTGGAAATAAAGTACTGAAGAACAGATAATCCTTCACGAAAGTTTGCAGTAATAGGAGTCTCAATAATTTCACCGTTTGGTTTGGCCATCAAACCACGCATACCAGCCAACTGTCTTAACTGAGCCGCAGAACCCCTCGCTCCCGAGTCAGCCATAATGAAAATTGAGTTGAAGGAATCATCAGTGACTTTTTCGCCATTAACATCAAACTCTTGTTTTTCAATTCGAGCTTGCATTTGCTTGGCTACTTTATCACCTGTCTGAGCCCAAATATCCACAACCTTGTTGTAGCGCTCACCGTCGGTAATAAGACCTTCATCGTATTGTGATTGAATTTCCTTAACTAAGTTATCGGCATCATCAAGAAGTTGATTTTTTGTATCTGGAATTACCATGTCATCAAGACAGATCGAAATACCAGCCTTAGTTGAGTAATGGAACCCCATTGTCATCAACTGATCAGCCATAATAGCTGTCGCTTTTGCCCCAGCCAAACGGAAACATTTATCAATGAGCTTAGCGATCTGCTTTTTAGTCATCGTTTGGTTAACTTCATTGAAAGGAACTTCTTTAGGTATAATATCACTCAAAAGTGATCGACCAACAGATGTCTCTCTCAATTGACCGTGGATTCTCACTTTACAAGCAGCCTGCAAGTCAACAGTTCCACTTTCAAAAGCAAAGATAACCTCTGATGTACTTGCAAATGTACGCCCAGTCCCCTTGGCTCCAGGACGAACACGAGTCATCCAATACAATCCAAGAACAATATCTTGTGTTGGATTAATAATTGGCTTTCCACTCGCTGGAGATAAAATATTATTTGTAGACATCATAAGAACACGAGCTTCAACCTGTGCTTCCACAGAAAGAGGCACGTGAACAGCCATCTGATCCCCGTCAAAGTCGGCGTTGAACGCAGTACATACTAGAGGATGAAGCTGAATTGCTTTTCCTTCATGTAGAACAGGTTCAAAAGCTTGGATACCAAGTCTGTGTAGAGTCGGAGCACGGTTAAGCATAACAGGATGCTCTTTAACCACATCTGCAAGTATATCCCAAACCTCAACAGTCTCTTGCTCAACCATACGCTTGGCTTGCTTGATTGTTGAAGTGAAACCTTGCTCTTCTAATTTATTATAAATAAATGGCTTAAAAAGCTCTAAAGCCATCTTCTTAGGAAGACCGCATTGGTGAAGTTTAAGCGTAGGTCCAACAACAATAACAGAACGTCCAGAGTAATCCACACGTTTACCAAGAAGGTTTTGGCGGAAACGACCCTGCTTACCTTTAAGCATGTCACTCAATGAACGAAGAGGTCTTTTGTTCGGGCCAGTAAATGTTTTCCCACGTCGACCATTATCAAGTAATGCATCAACAGACTCCTGCAACATTCTTTTTTCATTTCGGATAATAATATCAGGAGCGTTTAACTCTTGAAGTCTTTTCAATCGGTTATTTCTGTTAATCACGCGACGGTATAAATCGTTCAAGTCCGATGTCGCAAATCGTCCACCATCAAGAGGTACAAGTGGACGCAAGTCCGGTGGAATAACAGGTAAACAATCAAGCATAACCCATTCTGGCTTATTAATGGATCCTTGAAAGGCTTCAACAATTTTCAAACGCTTCGTTAACTTTTTGATACCCGCTTCTGATTTTGTTTCTTTCAACTCCATACGAAGTTTACGAGAAAGATAATCAGGATCCACTTTACGCAGAATTTCTCGGACAGCTTCTCCACCCATTCCTGCTTTGAAGTTAGGACCGAACTCATTAAGTGCATTTTGGTAAGCTTCTTCAGTAAGAACAGCTCCCTCTTCTAAGTCCGTTTCCATGGGATCAGTAACTATATAAGCTTCGCAATAAAGAACTTTTTCAACTTCTTTAAGAGTCAGATCAATCAAGTTTCCGATACGAGAAGGAAGAGATCTTAAAAACCAAATGTGAGCCACTGGTGAGGCCAGTTCAATGTGACCCATTCTTTCACGGCGAACTTTACTTTGAGTGACTTCAACACCACACTTTTCGCAGACAACTCCGCGGTACTTCATTCTTTTGTATTTACCGCAAAGACATTCATAATCCTTTACTGGACCAAAAATCTTAGCACAGAAAAGTCCATCCCTTTCAGGCTTAAACGTTCTATAGTTAATGGTCTCTGGCTTTTTTACCTCTCCATGGGACCATGAACGAATCATCTCAGGCGCTGCAATGGAAATACGAACAGCATCAAATGATAATGGATCTTTTGGTTTGTCAAAAAAGTTTAATAAATCTTTCAAGGTGACTCCCTTTTGCCTTCAGTTGGCTTAATTTATTTAAAGGATCATTTATCAATTCTTTAAATTTATTTTTAAACCAACCTCCAACGACTACTTTTATAAGTTTTTAAAAATTAAATTCCACTAAAACTATTGTTCCATAAAGTCTTCTTCAATACCGACGGCGTCCTCATCTGTATCTGCCAAGATTCCAGACTCAACCAATTCGATATTTAAACCAAGACTTTGCAACTCTTTAACAAGAACGTTGAAAGACTCAGGCAATCCAGGCTCAAGTATATTCTCACCCTTCACAATACTTTCATACATTCTCGTTCTTCCTGCTACGTCATCTGATTTCACAGTTAAGAACTCTTGTAGAGAGTAAGCAGCACCATAAGCCTCAATAGCCCAAACCTCCATCTCTCCAAGTCTCTGACCACCAAACTGAGCTTTACCACCCAGAGGTTGTTGAGAAACAAGAGAGTAAGGTCCAATGGATCTTGCGTGAATTTTTTCCTCAACCAAGTGATGGAGCTTCAACATATACATGATTCCAACAGTCACAGGGTTTTCAAAAGCATCACCCGTACGACCATCAAAAAGAACCATCTGACCAGATGTCGGCATGTGAGCTTTTTCAAGAAGTCCTTTTACCTCAGATTCTTTGGCCCCATCAAAAACAGGAGAAGCTAAGTGAACACCTTTGTCGACAGCTTTGATCATCTTTTTCAGTGATTCTTCATCAGCTTGATCAATCTTTTTAGAGATTTCAGGATCATCAAAAGTTTCTTTCATGGCCTGACGTGCATTGGCTTCATTCCAATTTTCAAGCTGCTCTTGCAACTGAACACCTAAATAACGAGCCGCTAGCCCTAAGTGAATCTCTAGCACCTGACCAATATTCATACGAGAAGGAACCCCTAATGGGTTTAAAACCATATCAACAGGTGTTCCATCAGCAAGATAAGGCATACTTTCAACAGGAAGAATCTTAGAGACAACCCCTTTGTTTCCGTGTCGACCAGCAAACTTATCTCCGACTTGAAGTTTACGTTTAATGGCGACGTAAACCTTAACCATCTTAATCACTCCAGGAGGAAGTTCATCACCTTTAGTGAGACGATCTACTTTTTCGTCAAAAACAAGCTTAATAGCATCCAACTGATTACGAGCTTTATCAATCACACGAGAAACTTGATACTCAAGCTCAGACTCCATTGGAATATAAGAGAGCAGTTCAAACGCAATTGACTCTAAATCTTCAGATGTAATCGTCTGACCTTTTTCAAGAAGCTTTTCAGACCCATCTTCATTAAGAAGCGCTCCTGTTGTTTTCTTCCCTATAAGGATTTGCTTTAAATCTTCGAGAGCGTTGTTTTTAATAACGTTTTGCTCAACATCAAAGTCTTTCGCAATTTTCTTTTTCTTTTCTTGAATGATGGACTGCAAACGAACATCACGATCAACACCCTCACGGCTATAAACCTGAGCATCGATCACTGTTCCATAAACACCAGATGGAACGCGTAGAGAAGTATCCTTAACATCTCCTGCTTTTTCACCAAAAATCGCTCTTAAAAGTTTTTCTTCAGGAGAAAGTTGTGTTTCACCTTTAGGAGTCACTTTACCAACAAGAATGTTACCAGGTCTTACTTCCGCACCAATACGAATAACTCCAGATTCATCAAGATCTTTAAGAGCTTCTTCCCCAACGTTAGCAATATCACGCGTGATTTCTTCTTTACCAAGTTTTGTATCACGAGCCACACACTCGAATTCTTCAACGTGAATAGAAGTGTAAGTGTCATCACGAATTAGACGCTCAGAAATAAGAATAGAATCCTCAAAGTTGTATCCCATCCAAGGCGTAAACGCGACAAGGATGTTTTGACCAATAGCCAATTCACCGAACTCTGTGGATGGACCATCTGCAATAATGTCGTTCTTTTTAACAAGATCGCCTTTCACAACAATTGGCTTTTGGTTAAAACAAGTATTTTGGTTAGTACGTTGATATTTAGTTAAATTGTAAATATCAACGTTAGCTCCAAGACCACCCGCTTTAGCTAAACGACGGACAACAATTCGAGAAGCATCAACTTCCTCTACAATACCATCATTCATTGCAACAACACTGGTACCAGAGTCACGAGCAACAAGTTTTTCAACACCCGTTCCAACAAGAGGAGAATGTGATCTTAAACATGGAACCGCCTGACGTTGCATGTTTGATCCCATCAAGGCACGGTTGGCATCATCGTGCTCAAGAAATGGAATCAATGAGGCAGCAATAGAAACTAACTGGCTCGGCGAAACATCCATATAAGTCACTTTATCAGCTGGATTAAGCTGATAATCACCATTACAACGAGTTGTAATTTGCTCTTCTTTTAAAGAAGAAGCACCTTCACGAGAAGCAGGAGCAATATGCTGATCTGTCTCTTGAAGAGCTGAAAGATAAACCACCTCACCGTCAGTGTGCTGATTTTCCACAGTAAGATAAGGAGTTTCAATAAATCCATGATTATTAATTCGTGCATAGGTTGCCAATGAAGCAATCAAACCAATATTTGGTCCCTCTGGAGTTTCAATTGGACAAATACGACCATAGTGAGTCGGATGTACGTCTCGAACTTCAAAGCCAGCACGTGAGCGCTCTAAACCACCTGGGCCAAGAGCTGAAAGTCTTCTTTTATGTGTAATTTCAGAAAGTGGATTGGTTTGGTCCATAAACTGAGAAAGCTGAGATGAACCGAAAAATTCTTTAACAACAGCGTTTACAGGTTTTGCATTGACAAGATCATGAGGCATCATCGTCTCAACATCTTGTAAACTCATTCTCTCACGAATGGCTCTTTCCATACGAACAAGACCAATACGATATTGATTTTCTAACAACTCACCCACAGAACGCACACGACGGTTTCCTAGATGGTCGATATCGTCCACATTTCCTTTACCGTTTCTTAAGTTAACAAGTGTGCGAACCACTTCCATAATGTCTTTTTCAGTGAGAGTTCTGTGCTCAACAGGACACTCATCAAATGAAATATTAAAGCGGTGGTTAATCTTTAAACGTCCCACTTCTGATAGGTCATAGGTTTCTGGATCGAAGAAAAGACGATTAAAAAAGCTTGTAGCCGCTTCAATTGTTGGTGGTTCACCAGGTCTTTGACGCTTGTAGATCTCAATGATGGCTTCATCACGCGTATCCACTTTATCAACTAATAAGGTATTTCTTAAATAGGGTCCAACAGCAAGTCCATCAAAGAAAATGAGGTTAATGGACTTTAATTTTAGAGCTTCTACAGCTTCTAAAACATCTGGAGTCACCTCTGTATTAACATCGGCAATAATTTCACCCGTCGACTCGTTAACAATAGGAGAAGCAACAACTTTACCCATTAAGTCTTCTGCTGTCAGTGACAACTCAGTGATACCAAGTTCTTTAACTTTTTTAACGGCCGCACGAGTGATTCTACGACCGGCTTTTACGATGACATCACCGGACTTAGGATCCGTAATGTCAACAATGGCTCTTTGACCAGCCACTTTTTCAACATCAAATTCTCTAAGGTAAGTTCCACCTTTTCCAACTTTTACCGCATCGATGTCATGATAATATTCTAAGATTTGTTGAGTATCGTAACCAAGAGCTTTCAACACAATAGTTGCTGGCAACTTTCTTCTACGGTCGATACGAACATAAAGTAAATCTTTTTGATCAAATTCAAAATCCAACCAAGATCCACGGTAAGGAATCACACGAGCTGAATAAATGTATTTACCACTTGTAGAGCCTTTACCACTGTCATGATCAAAGAAGACCCCAGGAGAACGGTGCAATTGAGAAACCACAACCCTCTCTGTTCCGTTAACGATAAAAGAACCATTACGAGTCATCAAAGGGATTTCACCCAAATAAACTTCTTGTTCTTTAACATCGCGAATGCTTCGAGCATCCGTTTCTTCATCCACATCAAATACAATTAGACGAAGAGTCACCTTTACAGGGGAAGCATATGTCATACCTCTCTGACGACACTCTTCAACATCGTATTTAGGCGGTTCAAGAACGTAACTTACGAACTCAAGGCTAGAAGTATTATTAAAGTCGCTGATAGGAAAAACAGACTTAAAAACACCGTTAAGTCCATCGTCACCACGTCGATCAGAATCCACATTCTTCTGCAAGAAACTCTCATAAGAGGACTTCTGCATTTCGATCAAATTAGGAATATCAATTGCGACGTTGTTTTGAGAAAAAGATTTCCGTACTCGGACATTTGAAGCAGTCACAGGACTGGTTGCCATTTGCTCTCCTTCGTCGAAGTTGGCGGTAAGGACTGAAAATCAGTTCAGCTCCTCAACCCCAGGGGGTTCGACCTATTGCCTCAGAGGTGTGAAAAGGCCACTCACCTCCAAGATTTTACTCGCTTACTCCACTCGAGAGGTGCCTGCCTAGTAAGCATTTTTCCCGCAAACACCTTAAGGGAAGACCCATCAGGCCTTCCCTCTTAAATCAATTCCAAGTTATCTACTATAAGCCGAAAGTTTACTTAACTTCAACTTTTGCACCAGCTTTTTCTAGAGCTTCCTTAATTTTATCAGCTTCTTCTTTAGGAACTCCTTCTTTAACTGGCTTTGGGGCACCTTCAACTAGATCTTTTGCTTCTTTCAAGCCAAGACCAGTGATTGTACGAACTTCTTTAATCACGTTGATTTTCTTGTCTCCAGCAGAAGCAAGAATTACGTCAAATTCTGTTTTTTCTTCAGCAGCTTCACCGCCACCAGCTCCACCACCAGCAGCAATAGCTACAGGAGCAGCAGCACTTACGCCCCACTTATCTTCAAGTTCTTTTACTAAATCAGCAATTTCCATTACTGACATGTTTGACAAAAAGTCGATTACTTCATCTTTATTTAAAGCCATTTTTTACTCCGTTTGATTTAATATTTTGTAAGTTTAAAGTTAAAATTATTCTGATTTTGTATCTTTGTATGCATTCATGACATTCAAGAATCCGCTTGGTACAGCATTCATAACTCGAACAGCGCTTGTCGCTGGAGCCATGAAGACACTGAGAAGCTTCGCTCTTAAATCATCCTTACCAGGCAACGTCGCAAGATACTTAATCTTAGACTCATCCAGTCTTTCTCCGTCAATCACCCCTGTTTTTAATTTCAAAGCTTCAACCGACTTGCTGAACTCTGAAAGAGCCTTCGCCGATGCACTGGCATCTTCGTAGGCAAAAACAAAAGCGTTGGTTCCAACAAAAGCACCTTCTAAAGCTTTGTCCGACTCAGGAAAATCCTTGAGGGCAAGCTTTGCAAGAGTGTTTTTAACCACTTTCATTTCCGCATCAACTTTTTGGAGATTTTTACGTAGATCAGTTACCTGCTCAACGTTCATCCCGTTAAAATCAACTAGAAATGTGGCCTTGGAACGAGAAAGGCTTTCTGACAACGTACTGATACGCTCTGCTTTTTGCTCGCGTGTTAGCATGTAAAGTCCTCCTTTCAACCACTTAGGCGACTCAAATCGTGGGAGGTTCACTCCGCATCTCAATCGGCCAAATGATTAAACACCAGATGGTGTACCGATAGTCTTTGATCGCGTTTAATCCATCAAGTTCCACCGGAAAAATCAGGTGGAACATAAAAGATTAAATTTACTTCATCTTCGCTGTTGCGTTAGCAACGTCAACACCGATTCCAGGACCCATCGTTGAAGAAAGGTCGATTTTACGTAAGTAAACTCCTTTACTTGAAGCCGGCTTTTGCTTGGACAATGCGTGAAGAAGACTCATAAAGTTTTCTTGAAGTTTTTCTGCACCCATTGATTTTTTACCGATTCCAGCGTGAACAATCCCCGCCTTCTCAACACGGTAACTGCACTTCCCTTTTTTCTCAGCAGAAACAGCTTCACCAACATTCATTGTGACTGTGCCCACTTTTGGGTTCGGCATAAGACCACGAGGCCCTAAAACCTTAGCCACCTTAGAAACCGTCGCCATCATATCAGGAGTCGCAATGGCTTTATCAAAATCAAGCCATCCACCTTTGATCTTTTCAACTAAGTCATCGGCACCAACAAAGTCCGCACCAGCATCTTGAGCTTCTTTTTCTTTTGGTCCACGAGCAAAAACGAGAACTTTAACGTCTTTACCAACACCATTAGGAAGAGAAACAGAACCACGAACCTGTTGATCACTTTGCTTTGGATCCACTCCAAGACGAATAGCCACATCAACGTTTTCATCGAACTTACTTGTAGCAAGCTCTGTAACCATTTTGAAAGCATCGGACACAGCATACTTTTGTGAACGATCGACTTTTTCTTTATTTGCTTTAACTCTTTTTCCTGATTTAGCCATCTCTCAATCCTTATCCTACAACATCAATTCCCATGCTGTTGCATGTACCAACAACTTGGTTAATTGCACTCTCAACACTGGAACAGTTTAAATCCGGAAGTTTTGTTTCCGCGATCTTTCTCACTTCATCCATTTTAATTTTTGCCACTTTGTCTTTTTGAGGCATTTTAGAACCACTTTTCAACTTACAAGCTTGTTTAATAAGAACAGAAGTCGGTGGTGTTTTTGTAATGAAAGTAAATGAGCGATCTTGATAAACCGTAATCACAACGGGAATAATTGTATCGCCCGCTTTTTGAGTTTTCGCATTAAACTGTTTGCAAAAATCCATGATATTAACACCATGCTGTCCAAGTGCTGGACCAACAGGAGGCGCTGGATTTGCTTTACCAGCTGGAATTTGCAACTTGATCATACCTGTGACTTTCTTAGCCATTTCAGAACTCCAATTTTTGTCGACAATGAACTGACCGATATAGTCGATAATGTCGCGCCAAGCAAGGGACTTTCGCTTTTTTCTTGTGTTTTTTATAACTTGTCTTCACTCTTGTCCAACCCCATTATTTTCAATGTCATGGAAAAACAGACGCCCCACAAAGAAACCATTAAAAACGCCATTCTTGTCATCGGCGGTGCTGGTTATATTGGCAGCCACACCTGTAAACTACTAAAACTATTAGGATACACACCGATCACTTACGATAACTTGTGTCGAGGACATGAAAGCTCCGTAAAGTGGGGACCTTTTGTGCAGGGCGACCTATTTGATTACGAAAAGCTTACAGAAACCTTAAAAATTTACAAAATTGAAGCCGTCATCCATTTTGCAGCCTATGCCTATGTTGGAGAATCAGTTCATAGTCCCAATATGTATTTCAAAAATAACCTCTATGGCAGCTCCATTCTTTTTGAAGCCATGAGAAGTGCCGGAGTGAAGAATATTGTTTTTTCTAGCACTTGCGCTGTCTACGGAGCCCCCCAAAAATTCCCCATTACAGAAGAACAAGAAACAAACCCAATCAACCCTTACGGGCTATCCAAACTAATGACGGAAAAGGTTCTCCTTAAATACAAAACCCAATTTGGCTTCAACCCCTGCATACTAAGGTATTTTAATGCCGGAGGAGCTGATTCAGAGCTTGAAACTGGAGAGCTCCATGACCCTGAGCCCCATTTTCTCCCCAATATCTTAAAAAAAGCCTCAAACGACCAAAGTGTAGAAATTTTCGGAAAAAACTTTCCAACTCATGACGGCACCTGTGTACGAGACTTTATTCATGTTTCAGACCTTGCTAAAGCTCATATTCTTGCACTCAATTGGCTACAATCAAATTCCAACAAACAACACCCCATCTTTAACCTTGGGACTGGAACAGGGATGAGCCTTTTGGAGATAGTCTCAACCGCCGAACTGTTATTAAACAAAAAAATAAATATCGAGTTTTTACCCCCCCGATACGGTGATCCCGCAAAACTTGTAGCCTCCTCAAAAAAAGCGGAAAAAGAACTGGGATGGTCCCCTCAATATTCTGACATCAAGACAATCTTAAAATCAGCCCAACAGTGGATGGAAAAGAGTAAACACCCTTCCTAAATAGCCCCCCACACTTAGAGAATAGAGAATAGAGAATAGAGAATAGAGAATAGAGAATAGAGAATAGAGAATAGAGAATAGAGAATAGAGAATAGAGAATAGAGAATAGAGAATAGAGAATAGAGAATAGAGA
>CAXREJ010000014.1:0-13178 GCA_964229765.1 Bdellovibrionales bacterium
GGTGCGCCTGGAGGGAGTACTCGTTCGCATCCCGCTCACTCGGCCTCAAGCAAGCTTTCGGCATCTAAAATTTTATCATCCTGATAAAATTTTTCGAACCCCAGCCTACGATTCCACTCTCTTCATAAACACCAAAAACAAAAGGCAACCACTTCGGGTTGCCTTTAGTTTTTGGTGCGCCTGGAGGGAGTCGAACCCCCACGCCTTTCGGCACTAGATCCTAAGTCTAGCGTGTCTGCCAATTCCACCACAAGCGCGTTGACATTTATTTGTTAAGCGACAGTTATATAACACAATAACATGTTTCGGAAGTCACTTAAGACCGAAACATGCCCTAAAAATTACTTTTTCTCAATGAGCTTTTTATAATCGGGAGCTTTTAACAAGGCCGCTAACTCTTTTTCTGTATCCATTTCAATGCGAATCAACCATCCGTCATTCATTGGATCATCATTGATCAGACTTGTATCATCACCATGAGACGTATTCACCTCGATAACAGTGCCAGAAACAGGAGCGATCAAATCACTGGCCGCTTTTACACTTTCAACAGCCCCAAAACTCTCGTCTTGAGTGACTTTTTGACCTTCCTCAGGAAGATCAACATAAACAACCTCACCCAACTGCTCTTGGGCGTACTCTGTGATTCCCACAGTGACAACATTCTCATCGACCTGAGCCCACTCATGATCTTTTGTGTAATAATATTCCTCAGGAACATAGGCCATTGAATCACTCCTCAACTTTTTTATAAAAAGGGGTTTTTACAACCTCAGCTTCTATCATTTTCTTTCTCATTTCGACAAGGAGCTTTGTGCCTATAGCACTTGCGTCTTTATCAACATAGGCCACCGCAATGGCTTTTTCTAAAATAGGCGAGAAAGTACCACTAGTTACGATACCAATTTCATCACTGTCAACGGAAAAGACCTTATAACCAGGCCGTGCAATCCCCGCTCCTGTAATCTCAATACCCACGAGTTTTCTTTTAAGACCTTTTTCTTTGGCGGAAAGAATCTCTTGTTTGCCCAAGAAATCCCCTTTATCCGGCTTAACAACCCAACCAAGGCCAGCCTCATAAGGATTGGTTACATCAGAAATCTCTTGTCCATAAAGAGGGTACTTCATCTCAGTACGCAGAGTATCGCGAGCTCCCAGCCCGATGGGTTTGGTCTCAGACTCATTATCCAAAATGAAGTTCCAGAGTTTATCGGCCTTTTCCCAAGGCACAAACACCTCAACTCCGGACTCTCCTGTATAACCTGTCTTGGCGATATAACAGGTTCCATATTCAGGAGATTCCCAATCGACAAATTCAAAGCTAGCCACAGAGTCCATATCCACACCAGTCACATTTTTTACTACTTTTAAAGCCTGAGGTCCTTGAATGGCGATTTGAGCCCACTTAAGACTTTCATTGATAAGAGTGGCATTCTTGTTGTTTTGAACAAGAAATTGGTAATCTTTTTCAGTATTAGAAGCATTAACACAAAGGAGATAATCTTCATTCGGCTCAAGACAATAAACAATAAGATCATCAACAATTCCACCTTGGCCATTTGAGAAAAGAGTGTACTGCGCCTGCCCCTTTTTCAACTTAGAAACATCATTGGTTGTCACCCACTGCAAAGTCTCAAGGGCATGAGGTCCTTTCACGCGAATTTCACCCATATGAGACACATCAAATAGCCCCACTTTATTGCGAACCTGATCGTTTTCTTGCCTTATTCCCTCGAACTGCACTGGCATATGCCAACCGGCAAACTCCACCATCTTTCCGCCACGATTAACATGGCTTTTATCCATTGGCGTTTTCATCATATTTTCACTCATTGAGTTCTCTCCCTAGATAATTTGGCTAATTCCAATGTATTTTCCAAAAGCATCGCTATCGTCATGGGCCCCACTCCCCCTGGAACTGGGGTTATAGCTGATACTTCCTCTTTAATCTCTTCAAATCGAACATCCCCACAAAGTTTTCCATTTTCTTTTCGATGAATTCCAACATCAACGACAACTGAATCCGCCTTGAAATCCCCTTGCCCTAAAAACTCAGGCTTACCTGCAGCCACGACCACCAAGTCGGCCCTCAGTAAATGCTCCTTCAAATTTTTTGTTCGAGAATGACAAATAGTCACTGTTGCATTTTCTTCCATAAGCAACAAGGCCATGGGCTTACCAACAATTTCACTGCGACCAACAACCACAGCATTCGCACCTTCTATTTTAACTTTGTTGTGCTTAAGAAGCTCAATCACTCCACTGGGAGTACAAGGAGTCACTCTTTTCCGCCCAGCCAATAACATTCCCAAATTCTCAACACTTAAGCCATCAGCATCTTTGAGGGGAGAGATTTTATCTAATACCCGATCTTCATTAATACCGTCAGGAAGGGGAAGTTGTACTAAAATACCATGAACACTTTGATTGCTATTGAGATCCTCAATAACCTGCAAAAGCTCTTCTTCGGTGGTTTGGCCCGAAAGCCGCCTTTCAATCGATTGTATTCCGGCTTGGGCGCAAGCTTTAATCTTGTGGGACACATAAACCTGACTAGCAGGATCATCCCCAACAAGCACGACGGCCAAACAAGGTGAAATTCCTGAAGATTGCTGAAATTGTTCGACTTGTTCCTTTAAGCGAGACCTGCGTTCTTTGGCGTAGGTACGACCATCTAATAATTGCAAAATGGCTCCTTTAAATTTAACTGAGTTTGATTACCAATACCGTTAAGTTAATGAACTATTCAATACCGCTTTAGTTAAGTTCGCAGTGAGGCGCAAGGAGGAAGCTGTACAAACAGTACCGCGACGACGCCGTCAACGAAACTGGGAGCTTAACTAAACGGTATTAGCTTGATTTCTATGTCTTTCCATCCCTGATGTCACGCTTCAACCATTGGCAGCTGAGAGTCTATAAAACTTGACCCCAGCAGCGACTATGCTAGATTGTGCCATTGAATAAGGAGTTGAAAGTGGCCAGAAAAAAAAGCAAAACAACAAACGAAGCAGAAGCGCCAGCCATCCCAGCCTCCCTTAAAAAATTCAGACAAAGTCCTGAGATCGAAGGATTTTATCGCTTTATCTACGAAAACGATCTTCGCACGGAAGCCTTTGAGATTATTGACAACATTAGTCAAAAACGACAGGAAGCCAAAGCAAGTAAAAAAAGTCGGTCTGGTAAAAAAGCAGAATAACTCCTTATATTCTTTTAAAAATCTTCAAGCCATTATGCACTTCATTCTTTGAGATCGTTATCTCTCATATTTTAATTTCCCCGTTATTTAGCCAATCGATTCCCTACCCACTTAATAAATATAATTTCAATAAAATTTGATTAACTACCAATTGTTCGACTCGTAGACCGAAATCCGAATAAATTATTTTCTAAAGTCTTTTTAAAGTCTTTTATCGCGGTTTCTATCTTGCTCCTAATGTCCGTAAAAGGAGTCGCTATGAAAAAGATTTACAATAAAAAAGGTCAGGGACTTGTTGAATATATGGTCATTGTCGCCTTAATGGCTGTTGCTACCATGGGCATGATGCGCATCTTATCGAATACAACCACTAAAAAACTAGCAAGCATTACTCAAACCATTCAAGGCAGTCGAGCTGGCCTATCAATAGAAATGGAACAAATAGAAGAGTCGGATATTAAGAAAAAAGATATGTCAGACTTTTTTCACGGATCCGTTTCACAGGGACGCTAATTATGAGTTTACAAAAAGGACAAGCTCTTATCGAAAGCTTGCTTCTTATGCCTTTTATAAAACTGCTCTTTCTTGGCGGACTACTAATGTCTTACAGTTTTATTAGTTACTATTATATAGATTATGAATTTTATCAGGGAGCTCTCTGTTTAGAAAAAGAGTTTTCCTATAATGAATGTCAAAATAAGTTTGTAGAACGGATCAAGCAAGTTCCATTCTTAGAAATACACTGGACCAATCTCTCTCGCAATTCCCTTCGTCTCTATTTTGAAGGAGAAATTTCAACATTAACAATGAAGCACAAACAATTTTCTTATCAATGGAGACGCCCATTAAGGCCTGAAGACTTCGGAGAATATCAATGAACAACAAGGGGTTTATCCATATTTATCTTTTAACCCTTTTACCATTTTTCTTTGCAATTTTATTCACCAGCTTGTGGATGTTTTGGTTTGTAAATCAAAAAAACAAAATTGATAACCTATGCCATGTTTTCTTACTTAGAAGTCAAAAAGAATTAGTAAATGGAAATAATAGGCTCCTATCCCACAACTTTGAAGCTCGATCTTTAATCTATGTCAAAAGAGCCCTTTCTCCATTAAGGTTTTCCCCCTATCCACCCGTGGCTGCCGCAGCAAAAGCCGGATACCAAACTGTTATCTCAAGACAAAAGAGTTTAGCCGCGACTCAAAAGATAATAATAAATCAAATGAACCACAGTTCTCATTCATGGACTCAACGTTTTAAACAAAAATTTGTTCAAGTGAATTACGAGTTGTCTCGACAATGGCGTACAACAGAGTTTCGTACACCAGAAATTTTTATTTATCCTAAAAAAACTCAAGTGCAAATTACAACAAAAGATATTGCATCGGTCTACAACAGAGTCTTTTTGCACTCTCATTTACAAACAATTCAGTCTCAATGGAAAATTCCATTGAAAAACTTTTTCCCAAAATGGTTAGAAAATTATGCTCCCCCTTATGGTCACTGGGAGGGCGAATGTTCAACTCATCCCAAAAAGCAAGGAGGTCTCAATTGGCTACCAGCCATCGGAAAGGGCAGTCCCTTTTAGAAACAATCATTATTACCTTTTTCATTAGTTTATTTTTAATTGGAATGGAGCAATGTCATGGAAAAATCAAACATCAATACCATCGCTATAAAATTAAAAGAGTACTTTATTAACCCTGAAAAGCACCCGAAAGAAGCGTTCTTGGGATTTTTATCTCTGACATTCCTACTCGGTATGGCTTCTTACCTTATACAATTTCAAAGCAAGGACATTCCGATCACACAAGGATCCGAAAAAATTGAATCAATAGACACCTATGTTCCGAATAACAAAGCATTACTACAAATCAAAATAGCAAATTACGAATCTTTGGACCAAGTTATCGGACATTTTGGTGTCGTAGATCTCTATTCAACGCCCCTCAACCCTCAAGAGAAAGCCAGACGCTTAGCCACTGCCGTAAAGATCGTAAAAACACCTGGAAACCCGCGTATTTTTAATATCTTACTCGACAACGGAGAATTGAGTCCTATTCTCGCTTACCAGGGAGAGTACACTGTCGTTATTCGGAACCCGAAAGTACTTGGCACGAAAGTTGATAAACCTAAAGTAAGAAAGCCGAAAAGATCAGTGATTTATGAATGGGAGAGTTTATGATTTTATGGGTAATATTTTCAATAGGAAGTGCCTTTGCAAGTGCTAGTTCTGTTGTTGTACAAGCTGAGTCAACGAATAATTTTGAATACCAAAAATTCTTACAAGATCAGTCCGATAAAATAAGCTTTATAGAAAGTCACCACAAAAAGATAGCTCACAACAATCAGCTCTCTCTTATATTAAAAAAAGCACAATTTGAATTTCTTAAAGGCTCGCTTATAAAATCCAAAAAAGAATTTAAAAATATAATTGAACTACGCTTTAAAAATGATTGGAACAATGAACAACAAAAAATTATCCATTATGCTTTTCTACGACTCGCACAACTTGAGAGAAATAAGCAAAAACGCGTCAAAATCCTAAAAGACGCTTTATTTTTTAACAATAAGATTAAGCCTAACAATCAACTATTCCCTCCTTCCTTAATCAACGAGTACGCTACAACAAAAGCTCAACTTAATGTTCAAATTTGGCCATTACCAGATAATTATAATCTTTTTGATCAAGTTTTAATTAACGGGAATAGCATTGAAAGTGCATCTGGCTTTTTAAAAAAAGAAATGAGCACCATTCGCATTAGTTTTTTATCAAACAAATGGTCTCCTCAAACTTTTGTTACAAATACAAAAAACCTAAAGTCACTCAAGCTTCAAAAACAACCTATGGTGACTGGGAATTGTCACAATCCCACTTTCCATCATACAGAATTAATAAATACTTCACCCTTGATTTTCGATAAAGGTTGTGTGGGTAAAACTCAAACACTGATGTCCTCAATAGAACCAAATACAAAGAACTTAACAAACCAATCAAAAACACAATCCATGAGTTTTTATAAAAACAAATGGTTTTGGATTGGATTGTCTGTGGTCGCCGTAGGTCTCACAGCCTACCAAATAGATCAAAACAATCGCAATGGACAGACTCCACAACCACCAACAGATACAACAGCAAGTGAACCAGTGGTTTTTTCTAATTAAAAGTATCTATCCAGCTCTTTGTATTTAAACAAATCAATAGATTGATTTAAGCCTTAGACTAGGATTATACCAGCTCCAATAATCAATTTTGATTCTTTGAAGCTCATTTCATCAATCTGACAACTTGGAGCAATCAATCTATCCTCAACGGACCTTTTAGTAGGCCGACATCAATAATCAATAACAAAGTTACCTTCTCGAATAGAATTACCTTCCAAAAATTCGAAAATTATTTAATAGAACTTGGAATTTTCAGATCTGTAGATTTATTAGCAGATAGAACATTGAAATCTTGACCGATCCACAAATGAAGGATTGTATAGAGTTATGTTTAAATTATTACTTCTCTTTAGTCTTCAAGCCTTTGCACAGTTTTATCCACAGAGTTATCTGGAAAGTCGCTCTCACTTCATCGAAATCGCCGAATCCATGAAATCTCAAAATAGCAATATTGAATTAAAGCAAATGGATGTACCCACGAAAACCAATATCCACCTGACAATTGATGCCCTCTTTATTCCTCAAAACGGTAGCAAACAAGAACGCCTTGTTATTATTACTGCGGGCACCCATGGCATTGAGGCCTACACAGGAAGTTCCCTTCAATTTGATCTACTTGATAATTATTTTGATAGTACTTGGTTAAACAACACGGCTTTTTTAATTATTCACGCCGTTAACCCTTACGGATATCAATTCCAAAGACGAGTGGATGAAAACAATGTTGACCTTAACCGAAATTTCTCTGCTTCAGATAAAAACTTTGATTCAAAAATTTCTGATTATGATTCATTTGATTCTTATTTGAACCCCACAGAACCTCTGAGTGCTAATTACTTTGATGATTTGACATTGTTTTTAAAATCACTCCACAAACTTGTCGTATACGGGAAAAAACAAATAGCTCAAATTGCAGTCGGGGGACAATATCAAAACCCACTGGGAATCTACTACGGAGGCTCGCAAACTCAACCCACCTCAAAAATTATAAAAGAGATGTTTTTAAGTGTTGGTAAACCCTTTAATAAAATTCTCCATATAGATTTACATACAGGCTATGGTGAACATGGAAAGTTGCACTTCTTTTCTGACCGAAAGCTTAAAGGACGAGATAGTTTTGAGGCTATTTTTAAGGGACTGGCAATTGATTTTGGATCAGATAAAGACTTTTATGAGACATCAGGAGATTTTGGAACCATGACTCTTAATGTATTTGCAGACAAAGAATTTGTTGTCCCAATGACATTTGAATTTGGAACCCTGGACTCTCAGACTATACTTGGAGGATTTAAATCTTTGAGAAATATGATTTATGAAAATCAAGGATTTCATTATGGATACAAGAACTCTCAGTCTGAAAAGAGAGCTAAGAAACTTTTTAAAGAGATGTTTAATCCCTCTGATTTAAATTGGAGAGAAAAAGTCTTTAGACAATCAAAAGAGGCTTTGACCCTTGTTATAAAACGCTTCTCAGAGCAATAACGAATACCGTTTTTTTAAGGTCCCATTTAATACCAACTCAGTTAAGTTCACAGTGAGGTGTAAAGGGGAAGCTATACGAAAATTCCGCGACAACGCCGTCAACGAAAATAGAAACTTAACTAAATGGTATTAGAGGAATAAATATTACCAAGAGCCTAAATAAATCACTTCATTTGTCAGCTTAATTTGAAATTTTTCAAAAACTTTATTTTGTACGTATTGTATAAGCTCATGAATATCTTTTGCCGTTGCATCACCTAAATTTACAATGAAGTTCGCGTGTTTATCAGACACTTGAGCTCCACCAATTTGAAAGCCTTTTAATCCTAAAGACTCAATTAATCTTCCAGAATGATCACCTTCAGGATTTTTAAATACAGACCCACAGCTCGGCTGACTCAAAGGTTGAGTGGTTTTTCTTCTCTTATTACCTTCACGCACCATTTTTAAAACTTCAGGATTGGGCTCATTGGGCCAAGACAATCTGACTTTTGTAATAACCCCTGGTTGCCAACCTAAGCTTTTGCGATAGGACCAATTAACTTGATCATTCATAAAAGTTTTCTCAACGAGAGTTCCTGAGGAATCAACACTTAACACATCAAAGGAATCTACTATCTCGACGAACTCTCTAGGTTGTTTTTTCTGTCCTATTCCGGCGTTCATAACAACGCCACCAGCTACATCCCCTGGTAAACCAGCAAGAAAAATAGCCGGTGCAAGACGTTGCTTCATAAAAACTTTTAACACTTCCGATTTAGGAGTTCCCGCTAAGGCTTCAACAATAATTTTATTGTTATCTTCTATAACCTTTACAGAATTGAGCTTGTAAGTATGAATAAGTAAGCCAGTGACACCTTCATCACTGATCAAAACGTTACTTCCTCCGCCTAATATAGAAATCTCGTAGTTATGTTCAGACGCAAAAAGGACAGCTTGCTTTAATTCTTCTAGATTTTCTGGAGCTAAGTAATATTGAGCACAGCCCCCCACTTCCCAAGAAGTAAATTGAGCGAGCTCTTTATTCTTCTCTATTCTTCCCTTTATAGACAAAACTTTTTACATCTCCATTAACGATTTTAGTTTGAGCCCTAACTTCCAAACCTGCCCAGCTCCCATAGTCATCACAACATCACCAGGCTTGAGCCTGACGACTAAGTCCTTGAGAAACTTGTCCTCATCAATGAAACAATCCACAGACACATTCACTTTATTAGCTAGGTTCTGACTTGTAACTCCCTCTAGCGGCTTTTCTCCAGCAGGATAGATTTCTGCCAAATACAAATGATCAACTCCGCTAAAGCAAGACTTGTATTCTTCCCAACAATCTCTCGTTCGAGTGTACCGGTGTGGCTCATAGATTAAGTGGAACTGACCTTTAATATTGAGATCTTCAACAGCCGCAACAGTGGCTTTGATCTCAGTTGGGTGGTGAGCATAATCATCAAAAATTTGAACTTGATTAACATCGCATATTTTTTGAAAACGGCGATCCACCCCATCGTAGTGTTCTGCCCCTTGAAAACATTTCTCCCAAGAAACTCCTGCTTGATGTGTGGCAATACAAGCTGCCAAGGCATTTAAAGCATTATGCCGTCCTGGCACTGCTAGTTTAAAAGAACCCATCTTTTGATTTTGATGTAAGACCTCATAGCCCGTATCGGCTTTTCTCAAAACGTAATCGTTATTGTCATTCTCTCCATAAAAGATGATTTTCTTGGTAAACTTTTTAAATAGTTCACGAGTTTTTGGGTCATCTCCCATAACAATGGCACAACCGTAGTAAGGTATACTTAAAGCAAAATTGTGAAAAGCCTCTTGTAGATTTTCAAAACTTCCAAAATGGTCCAAATGATCACTGTCAATATTAGTGATTATAGATATTTCTGGAGAAAGTCTGGCAAAGCTCCCATCACTCTCATCTGCTTCAGCTACCATCCAAGGTCCTACACCTAAGCGATTTGTCGATTCAATCAGTTTTAAACGACCTCCAACGGCAATGGTTGGATCAAAATCAGCGTGAAGAAAAATGGAGCTAATAATAGAAGTGGTGGTGGTTTTACCATGGGTCCCACCAACTGCTATACCCCGTTTGACTCTCATGATTTCGGCTAATGCTTCCGCTCTTGGGATAATAGGAATGGAAAGTTGCAAGGCCTTTTTCATCTCTGGGTTTTCCCAGTTAATAGCACTGGAATAAACTAAAACATCACAGTCATCGGGTAAATTGGATTCTTTATGACCGATCAGTACTTTAATATTTTTTTGTCTCAAATGATCTGTCTGTTTCCCCTCCTTCAAGTCACTTCCAGTCACGGAGGCGCCCATACAATGAAACAGTTCAGCGAGCCCAGACATTCCTATGCCACCAATTCCAACAAAATGGGCTTTCGTATTTTTTATGCTCATAACTTAATGCCATTTCCTTTAGAGTCTATGCCGTTTTCAATAAGACAAGAGCCTATCATAAAAGCGGTTTTGGCAAAGAGTATCACAACCACAAAAACAAAGCTCTGAGCTTAAAGATGTGGCATTAACTCATATCTTTATTATTTCATCAAGCGGTTTAAGATCTCTATAGGAGCCGAAGAGTAATCGAATTGTTTTAATCTCTCCATCATCATTTGTAGTTCTTCAGGTTGAGTTCTTAGGTTCTCAATGACTGTCTGTAATTTTTCAATGCTTAAGTTTTTTTGCTCAATCATCAAAGAAGCCTTTTGATCTACTAAAACTTGAGCATTATGGACTTGATGATTATCCGCAGCAGTCGGCAAAGGAATAAAAATGGCTGGTTTGCCCGACATAGCGACTTCAACCACCGAACCAATTCCCGAGCGACAAATGACTAAATCAGCCCAAGCAAGCATTTCAGGCATATCTTCTATATAGGCTGAGTAAGTTAAAAAACCATCATATTTGTTAGAATATCTCTTCTGCCATACTGTAAAGTCTGTGTGCCCTGTTTGATGAAAGATTTCATAATTTTTCGCACCGTTACCAAGGCTTTCCACCCATTGACCAAAGACTTCATTAATTCCTCTTGCTCCCTGGCTTCCGCCAAAAACAAGTATTCGCAAGGGCCTTGACTCATTTCTAAAATCACAATTTGGCTGTTTTTTAGAAAGCCTCACAGGTAACCCCACAATCTGCACTTTTTGGTTTGGAAAAAAGGTCTTCGTTTTTTCAAACACGACAAAACAGATATCAACAACTTTAGATAACCATCGATTGGCTAAACCTGGAAAAGCATTAGGCTCTAAAATAGCCGTTCTCCCCCCCGCTAATGCCGACATAAGCACGAAGGGGCCTGATGCAAATCCACCTATTCCTAATACCCATAAGGGACGTAATTTAAAATAAAGATAAAGAGCTTGCAGAAAAGAATAGGGTAATAGGCAAAGTGTTTTTATTCTCTGCCAAAGGCCCACAGAGTGATGAAGCCGTCCAACATTAAGCAAGTGAAGAGGATAACCATTCGCTGGAACTATTTTCTCTTCCAGCCCACCTGTTGCCCCAACAAAATGCACCTGTATTGAGGAATCTTTTTTTTTAAGCTCTTGTGCCAATGCAATACCCGGGTAAATATGTCCCCCTGTACCGCCCCCTGCAATAACAACGTTTCGTTTTTTCATCTTTATAAATTTAATGGCAAATGAAATGAAACTCTAGCCTGAAAGCGACATAAAGTGGGAATAGTTCCGAACTATTTTTATATAGAACGAAGGATTCAATACGATTAACATTATTGACCAGTGCACTAAAGCTTTAGAATCCACATTTCATGTCACTGAGTTAAGGGGGCCTTTGAAAACATTGCTTTTAGTTAAAATGGACACAAAAAAGGGCCCGTTAGGCCCTTTTTAAATATTTTAGAATGTTCGTTTTCCCTTAATTAATAACCATCCCACCCATGGAAGTTAATAGTTCATCCATTGGTACATCAGGGTAAGTCATTGTTATGCAGTGAAGTGAACCCAAACCCCGATTAGATAATCCACGACTATCAAACCCATAGGCCTCATAACCTAAGTCACGATAGATTTGCAGAACCTCAGCATCTTTACTTTGATTGAATATAGGCACAAAAACTTTCCCATTTATTATGAGTGAATTCACATAGGTTTCATACTGGTTTTGAGGACGAGGTATTTGCACTACGTTGTAACCTTTTTCCTCCAACAAAGGAATATAAGATGGCTCATCTGTAATGACAGTATCGTCTGAAACAAATTTTACACTCTCATCGGCATGCCCAATCCCTTTAACATGAGGAAGACGAGTTAAGACTTCACAGCCATAATGGTTAAGAAATACGGAGTCAGGAATTTTTTTAGTAGCCGTCTTATTTACGATCAAACACTCATTTTTAGAGTTGGCAATAAAATTGCCCCCTTCAAAGTAAAAACCGTGGGCTGTTAAATCAGCTAGAAATAATTTTCCAAAATCAGCATCAGGCTCAAATTTATGATAGTAAACGGCATCAACTAAAGTGAATTGGTTCGTTTGGCCACCTGATTTTTCTTTCCTGAATACTGGCACTGGCACCCCATCTCGTGCCCAAAAACTATTTCCTCTCGCTGGTATGTGAACAATTTTTAATCGGTCCTGATCAATAATTCCCTCATAATCTTCTCTAATCTTACGAGCAGAAAGTGAGGACTTGGAGCGAGAATAAATAATAAGCTTCACATTTTCTGGCAAGTTTCTAGCCATTCCCAGTTTTGCCTCTTTGGAGCCAAACTCAAAATCGGGACTAAAAATCAAATATCCAGCCTTCTCATACTCAGCGTAAGGTCGAGCGACCGTATCCTCAAGAAGTGTTCCATCCCTTTCGGAAGCGATCATTGGCTGTCCAAGAGTAAATCTCGCTGTGATCTCATTCTGGCCGGCCATAAATTCATTTTCAGCAGCACTGAAACCATACTGAGGAATCTCAGCAGCCATTGTAGAGTTTGCAAACATCAAAAGTATAACTGTGGCAAAAAGAATACGCATATGTAAAATCCCCCCTATTGGATAGCTAGCTCCTACACCAAAACCAATCCATTCGTCATGAGTCTTTTCATGATGCATTGCCCTTTGATATGATGCATAGCGCAGATATACCCATCATCAAACTCAATCTGAAGTCGGGGGAATTATGGGATCAAATAAAGAACAAATAGCAGGCATAAACACGCCCACCACAATGAACTGGCCTAAAAAGGCTCTCATGGTCACCCCAGATTTTTTTAACGTTGAATATGCTATCAATCCTCACATGATGAATGAAAAAGGCGAACTCAATACAATTGATCAAAAAGAAGCCCATAGACAATGGAGTGCTTTAAAAAAA
>CAXREJ010000015.1:0-44507 GCA_964229765.1 Bdellovibrionales bacterium
ATGTTGATGATAGTTTTTCGATAGTCCATCCATGACTCCTTGTTTGAAGTTTTTTGAGCAAAAAAATCAAAACAAGAAAATTATGGATGGGCAATTTTTGTCTCAAATTCTTGGAATCACCCCGTCATTTTACGGAGAACCAAAATTATATGGCTCTGCTATCTGTCCACCAAAAGAATTATAAATCTAGACTATTTCTTACTCATTGCCCTAAGGTTGTCTTTCCAGAGCCTGGTATGAAGATTAATACGACCATCATAAGTGCAATAACGAGAAGACCATAATTTTCTAAACTGGCAAACTCATTCATTCTTTTGACAGCATGGTCTCCGGCTTTCATTTTTTGCTGCCCCTCTTCTAATTGTATATCAGAGAGCACAACAAGATTATCTTTTAATATCTCCAGTTTATCATTCAGCAAATCATATTCTTTTCTACTTATTATGGCACCTTTAGAACGAACAATATCCCCTTCTATAACCTGAAGATGTTCAATTCCCTGAGAAAACATATCCAAATTGATTTTTTCTTTATGAGTTAATTTAGTTTCCCTAAAAGCCTTCAAATGCTCTTCGATTTTCTGATTAACGGAATCCTTGTTTTTTAGGAACACATTTAGATCTCGATCAACAAGGGCCATCTCTTTTTGATGCAATAGAGATGACAATTTAAATATAAGCCCCTTAACCACCAGTCGATCTTTATATATTTCTTCAATGGAATTTTTGACTTTTTCAAAGTTTCTGACGTTTGAACGGCCTGTAACGAAAATCAATAAAAATGAACACAATAACACAGCTAAACATGTTATTTTACTAGCGATTCCCATGGTCTCTCCCCGTAAACTCAATCAATTAATGGGCTGCACTTCTTAACACTTTAATAATACCACTAGTCTTACTCACAAAGCAAAAAATCTGTATCTAAATAACTTAACTTTCATAATTCATTGAAAAGTTCGCTAACAAACTTCTATAAACACAAATAGAAGGGGCATTATTCCAGATTAAAACTCAATGACACAAATTTGACCTCTATCCTTCATAAAGATGACAAATGCCTGCTGACATGATGTAATTTCTTTTGATGCTTACAGACCTTCTAAGACCTTATTTAAGTAAAAAAATGTACGCAAAAGCCTATCAACTGGGACTTAATTTATGGCCCTGCATTCGCAACAGTGGTGGACGAGTTACCTTTATATCCGAAGACTTTAGACAATTAAAGGTGCAACTCAAGTACAATTGGAAAACTCTCAACCTCGTTGGCACAACCTATGGTGGCAGCCTCTATTCATCAACTGACCCCATGTACATGCTTATGCTCCTCGAAGTCTTAGGAAATGATTACGTCGTGTGGGACAAAGGATGCACCATACGTTTTAAAAGACCCTCTAAAACTAATTTATACTGTGAATTCCATATTTCCACAGAAATGCTAGAAGACATTTATAACAATCTAGAGAAAAGTGATGAATACACCTTCACATGGCAGGCTAAATACAAAGATCAAGATGGAGTTATTTATACAGAATTTGACAAGGTACTTTATGTTGCAATAAAGAACTTCTATAAAGAGAAGTTGAAAGCCAAAAAGCAACAGCTATCAGTCAAATAAAAAGATCAAAGTAAACTTTAAGCCTTAGATTATTTGTAAAAATCTTCACAAGTTAATAAATAACTTATCATCATTTTTTTTATCAAAACGGCTATCTTGAAATGTATAAAAGAAAAAGGTTTTTTATGAAGAAAAAAGCTCAACTATACAGAATGGTCACTAAAAAACACATCTGCCCCTATGGCCTAAAGTCACGCGACCTATTAAAAAGAAATAACTTTGAAGTTGAAGATCATCCACTAGAAACTCGCGAACAAACTGAACAATTTAAAACTCAGTTCAACGTCAACACAACACCCCAAACCTTTATAGATGGTCAAAGGATTGGGGGATACGAAGACTTACTGGATTATTTTGGTAAAAAGAATCCCAAAAAAGAAGATGGCACGACTTACCAACCCGTCATTGCTGTATTCACAGTGACATTTGGTCTCGCCCTAGCCTTTTCATGGCATATTGATCATTCAGTTCAAAGCCTTGCCCTATTAAAATTCTTCATCATGATTAGCATGAGTGTTCTCGCTATCTTAAAATTAAGAGATCTCTATGCCTTCAGTAATCAATTTATAACTTATGATCTATTAGCAATGCGATGGGTTCGTTATGCATATATTTATCCTTTTATTGAAGCTATCGTAGGTATTGGAATGATCGCACAAGTGGGTCTTTGGGTTTTGTCTCCGCTCTCTCTATTTATTGGCAGCGTTAGTGCACTTTCCGTTTTCAAAGCAGTGTATGTTGATAAGAGAGATTTAAAATGCGCCTGCGTTGGCGGCAATAGCAACGTTCCTCTTGGCTTTGTCTCTTTAACAGAAAACTTGATGATGGTTTTTATGGGCCTCTGGATACTTATTGAAATTCAATAACCCATTGGCGGCTATTCAATACCAAATGACTTGATTTTCAAAGAATTAAATTTGCTTAAGTATTTTAATATGATAAATTTATAGGAACATGAGACTAAAATCTTCCACTTTTCATTCTTATGACTTTCACATCACCGCTTTAACGGTACTTAAATTCATTTCAGCTCGCGGATAGAAGAAACTTCAACTTCTACTCCGCCACAAAAAAACAACACATTAAATTCAACTATTTTTTAGGAGACTAAAATGCATGAGTTAATCATTTCTCAATATGATTTTGAAAATTTATCTAAGCTTGTTCGCAACTTAGAAACAACCACTGGATTACTACTTGAAGAAGAGCTGGCACGGGCCACTATTGTGGATAATAACGAAAAGTTGAGAAACGTCGTGTCAATGGGGTCTATTGTCAGCTTTATTGATGAGGAAAATAATCACACATCCACTGTTGAGCTCCTCTATCCTCACGAAATGAACAAAGCCAGCAGTTACCAAAAAATATCAGTTCTTGCTCCTGTCGGGGCGGCCCTCATTGGGCTTGGAAAAGGCCATACCATTGAATGGCCTCTACCTAATGGAAAAACAAAACATTTAAAAGTTACCGCTGTCGACAATCGTCACCTTAAATGATTTAAAAATAAGCACACTTCTCTTCATAGAGATTCAAAGATTGAAGTTCAAGAATCTTTTGGGCAGGTTCTTATAAAATAAAGCTTTCGGAGGCCCAAGGAACTGGCATTATTGCTTGTACTTATTTTAACAATCTTATACCAATAGGTTGTAATTTGAACGATGGGAATTTAAGAGGCTTTCAAACAAAGAAAGATAGTTTCTTATTATTTTCATTGGATTGTAACTGAAGAGAGTGGAAATGAAGTTTAAGTTGCGTAAGGGAGTGAATCTCCCCATGAAAGGAGCTCCCAGCGAGGAGCTCGATCGTTCCAAAGAAGTTCGCACCGTGGCCCTAACTGGCTTTGATTATGCGGGCATGAAACCCACAATGTTAGTGAATGAAGGAGACCAGGTCAAAATTGGCCAACCTCTCTTTTCATGTAAAAAAAATATTGGGCTTATCTTTACTTCTCCAGCCGCTGGAAAAGTAAGCACAATCAATCGTGGGGCTCGTCGAGTGTTCGAGTCTATCGTTATTGATGTCAAGGGCACAGAAGAGCACCAAAGTTTTTCGCAATATCTTAATAAAGATATCAGTCAATATTCTCGTGAAGAGGCGGTTAAACTTTTAATCGAATCGGGAGAATGGACACATATTAGACAAAGACCCTATGAAAAAGTAGCCGATGTACACGGGCAACCAAAATCCATTTTCGTTAATACAATGGACACACAGCCACTGGCTATGTCTTCTCAATCAATCATTGAAGAGAACAAAGAAAATTTTAATAAGGGCTTGCAAGTTTTAGCCAAATTAACAGAAGGCAAAGTCTATGTGAGTTCTTCTCCTGAAGCCAAAATTGAACTTCCAACAGAAAATCAATTTGAAAAAGTGGTTTTTTCAGGACCTCATCCTGCTGGCAATGTTGGAACCCATATTCACTTTGTTGATCCCGTGGGCCCCCAATTTTATGTTTGGCACGTAAACTATCAAGACGTTATTGCCATTGGTTCGCTTTTCTCAACAGGTAAAATTTCTTTAGAACGTGTGGTGGCACTGACTGGGCCTTGCATGAAAAATCCTCGAAAAATAACAACTCGTCGTGGGGCCGCTATCTCTGAGTTGCTACAAGGCGAACTTACAAACGATGAGAAAATTCGGGTTATAAGTGGCTCTATTATAAACGGTCGAAAAGCCGATGGCTCCTTTGATTTTTTAGGCCACTACCATCAACAAATTTCAGCGATTGAAGACATTGCTCCCAGAGAGTTTCTTGGTTGGCAATCCCCTGGCTTTGACAAGTACTCTGTAAAGAGTATTTACTTATCAAAACTAATGCCTTCAAAAATGTTTTCCTTTACAACCAATAGAAATGGTTCTTATCGCGCCATGGTTCCTATTGGGGCTTATGAAAAAGTGATGCCACTTGATATTTTGCCAACCCAACTCTTACGCTCTTTAATTACTAAAGATACTGATACAGCTCAAGAACTCGGATGCTTAGAGTTGGCGGAAGAAGACTTAGCACTATTAACTTTTGTTGATCCTGGAAAAACTGATTTTGGTCCTATTTTACGGGATAACCTTACACTGATTGAAAAAGAAGGCTGATCATGAAGTTTTTGCGTAATATACTCGATTCACAGCACAAATATTTTGATAAGGGCGGCAAACTAGAAAAGTTTTATCCTTTTTATGAAGCTCTCGACACTTTTCTCTATACTCCACCTGATAAAACAGAAGGTTCTGTTCATGTCCGCGACGGAATTGATCTTAAAAGAACCATGATCACTGTGGCCATGGCCCTCACTCCACTGATCATTTTCACACTTTATAATACTGGTTATCAGGCCATGATTGGCCTTGAAAGCCTTAAATCAACAAGTGTGAGCGGATGGAGAGGGGAGATATTCCACAGTCTCGGATTCGTTGTTGACCCAAGCTCCCTTATTGGATGCTTCTTATTAGGAGCCCTTTATTTCCTCCCTGTATTTTTAGTTTGTAATATCGTGGGTGGTACTTGGGAAGCCATCTTTGCCACCATTAGAAAGCATGAAATTAACGAAGGTTTTCTTGTGACTGGCTTACTTTTCCCCCTCATTCTCCCTCCCACAATTCCCCTTTGGCAGGTAGCTGTGGGGATTAGCTTTGGGGTTGTTGTTGGTAAAGAAATCTTTGGTGGAACTGGGAAAAACTTCCTCAACCCAGCCCTTACGGCGCGGGCCTTTCTTTTCTTTGCTTATCCTGCACAAATTTCAGGGGATGCCGTATGGGTCGCCGCTGATGGATTTTCAGGAGCGACCATTCTTGGAGATGTCGCGCTTAATGGTATGGCTAATATCACTTATAGTTGGTGGGATGCCTTTTTAGGCTTTATCCCCGGATCTATGGGTGAGACTTCCGCTCTCCTTTGCTTGGTGGGAGCGGCTATTCTTATCGCAACTGGAATTGGATCATGGAGAATCATGCTTTCCATGACTCTTGGAATGATTGGACTGGCTGCACTGCTAAACTTCATTGGCAGTGATACAAATCCAATGTTTGCTATGACACCGGCTTGGCATTTTGTTGTAGGTGGCTTTGCTTTTGGATGTGTCTTTATGGCTACCGATCCTGTGAGTGCTTCAATGACTTTAAAAGGTCAGTATTTTTATGGAGCTTTAATTGGAATCATGGTGGTTTTGGTTCGAGTGGTCAACCCAGCCTTCCCCGAAGGAGTGATGCTTGCTATTTTATTTGGTAACATTTTTGCTCCTTTAATTGATTATTTTGTCATGAGTGCGAATATTAAAAGACGGAAGTTACGATATGCAAAATGATGCTATAAAAACACTATTAGTTGCTACAGTTCTTTGTGTGGTTTGCTCGGTTTTAGTTTCTTCAACGGCGGTATTGTTGAAACCAGCTCAAGAGGCCAACAAACAGCTGGATGTTAAGAAAAATCTACTTTTAGCCTCTGGGCTCATAAAAAGTTCGGCCACAAAAGAGGAAATCAACGAAGCTTATTCTAAAATTAAAGTTGAAATTGTAAACTTAGAAACCGGTGAAGTTGTACCCGACATAAACCCAACGGAGTACGATCAGGAAAAAGCGAGAAAAGATCCCGAAAAAAACAAAAGTATCGCTCCTGAAAAAGACATTGCGGGCTTAAAAACGAGAGCTCCCTATGCCCCCGTTTATAAGTTAGTTAAAGACGATCAACTACAAATGCTCATTCTGCCCGTTAAAGGTAAAGGTCTATGGTCAACACTCTATGGTTTTTTAGCCCTAGACTCTGATTTGAGAACCATACGCGGCTTAGGATTTTACTCACATGCTGAGACTCCTGGTCTTGGTGGTGAGGTTGACAATCCTAACTGGAAAGCCCTCTGGAACGGTAAGAAAGCTTTTAGCGATAATTACGAAGACGTTAAAATTCGTGTGGTTAAAGGTTCGGTAAATTCTGGCAGTCCTGACTCCGAGTACAAGGTTGATGGGCTTTCTGGTGCCACTATCACAAGTAACGGAGTGACTCACCTACTTCACTACTGGCTAGACGAAGATGGATTCGGCCCCTATCTCTCGAAACTAAGAAACCAAATGAATGTGACTGCTGATAATTCAACTGCGGAGGGTTTTTAATGGAAAAGTTTAAAAAAGTTTTATTTGAACCCCTCTTTGCCAATAACCCCATCGCCCTTCAAATTCTTGGTATTTGTTCAGCTCTTGCCGTGACTACAAGAATGGAAAAGGCCCTTGTAATGAGCCTTGCTGTTGTACTTGTAACAGGCTTCTCAAACTTTTTTGTGAGTATTATTAGAGATTACATACCATCAAGTATTCGTATCATCGTGCAAATGACTGTCATTGCTTCTCTAGTTATTCTAACTGATCAAGTCTTGAAAGCCTTTGTTTATGATGTGGCTAAAGAAATGTCTGTCTTCATTGGACTTATCATTACAAACTGTATTGTGATGGGAAGAGCCGAAGGTTTCGCCATGAAGAATCCTCCAATCATCAGTTTTCTTGATGGTATTGGAAACGGCTTAGGCTACAGCCTTGTCCTTATAGTTGTGGCTTTTTTCAGAGAACTCCTTGGTAGCGGATCCCTTTTAGGTCATCAAATCCTACCATTAGCAACTGAAGGTGGCTGGTACCAACCGAATGGATTAGCTCTACTTGCACCAAGTGCTTTCTTTCTCATTGGATTTTTTATTTGGGGTTTAAGAACTTGGAAAACAGATCAGATCGAAGAGATGTAAAGGTTTAAGATGCTCGAACATTATTTAACATTATTTGTAAAATCCGTTTTTATTGAAAACTTAGCCCTCGCCTTCTTCCTAGGTATGTGCACTTTCCTTGCTGTCTCTAAAAAAGTAAAAACAGCTATGGGACTGGGTGTGGCTGTGGTTGCTGTGCAGACGCTCACAATTCCACTTAACAACTTACTTTATAACTATCTCCTTAAAGAGAATGCTTTGGAATGGGCTGGTATCACCGGTGTCGACCTTAGCTTTTTAGGACTGATCTGTTATATTGGGGTGATTGCTGCGGCTGTTCAGATTTTGGAAATGGCTCTCGATAAATATGTCCCCTCTTTATACAATGCTCTTGGAATCTTTCTTCCATTAATTACAGTGAATTGCGCTATCCTCGGTGGCTCACTCTTTATGGTCGAAAGGGATTACACTTTTGGTGAGTCTGTCGTTTATGGTTTTGGTTCCGGCTTTGGCTGGGCACTGGCCATTACAGCTCTTGCTGGCATTAGAGAAAAACTAAAATACTCTGACGTCCCTGAAGGTTTGCGTGGCCTAGGGATTACTTTTATTGTTGTGGGTCTGATGGCCCTTGGATTTTTGTCGTTTTCTGGAATTCAACTTTAACTTTAACTTCAAAGGGTCAATACAGTGAGTTTTATAATTTTAGGCGTCGTGATGTTTACTGGTGTGATCTTAGCTTTGGTTTTGATCATTCTTGCTGCTAAGTCCAAATTGGTTGCCTCAGGCCCAGTTAAAATCAATATCAATGGTGAAAAAGAAATTGAAGTTTCCGCCGGCGGGAAACTCCTCAGTGTTCTTGCTGATGAAAAAATATTTGTCTCCAGCGCTTGTGGTGGCGGCGGTACTTGTGCTCAGTGCAAAGTGAAGGTTTTTGAAGGTGGTGGTGACATTCTTGAAACTGAGAAAAGTCACATTACTAAAAGAGAAGCCCGAGAAGGCGAAAGACTCTCTTGCCAGGTGACTGTAAAACAAAATATGAGCATCGGAGTTCCTGAAGAAATTTTTGGTGTTAAGAAATGGAAATGTAAAGTGCGCTCAAATAACAACGTGGCCACTTTTATTAAGGAGCTCGTTCTTGAACTTCCCGCAGGGGAGTCTGTCCCCTTTAGAGCTGGTGGTTATATCCAAATTGAGCGACCACCAGGACTCGATATTGATTTTAAAAATTTTGATGTTGAGGACGAGTACAAAGAGGATTGGGACAAGTTTAATCTTTGGCAATACAAATCCAATGTTAAGTCGGAAACAATCAGAGCCTACTCTATGGCCAATTACCCTGAAGAACGTGGGATTATTATGCTTAACGTTCGTATTGCCACACCTCCACCACGTCTTCCCAATGTTCCTCCAGGAATTATGTCATCATATATCTTTGACTTAAAGCCTGGTGATGACGTGACCATCTCTGGGCCCTTCGGAGAGTTTTTTGCTCGTGACACGGAAAAGGAAATGATTTTTGTGGGTGGTGGTGCTGGAATGGCTCCAATGCGCTCTCACATCTTTGATCAATTCCGCAGATTAAAAACCAATCGAAAAGTATCTTTTTGGTATGGAGCTCGTTCCGTAAGAGAGATGTTCTACGTTGAAGATTTTGATGAAATTCAAAAAGAAAACCCTAACTTCACTTGGCATGTCGCTCTTTCTGATGCTCTTCCCACCGATCACTGGGATGGCTATAAAGGCTTTATCCATAATGTTCTTTTTGAAGAATACTTGAAAAATCACCCTAATCCAGAAGACTGCGAGTACTATCTTTGTGGACCGCCAATAATGAACCAAAGTGTAATTAATATGTTATTAGATCTTGGCGTTGAAAGAGACGACATTATGCTCGATGACTTTGGTGGTTAAGATCGCTTAATCATTATTTTTATTACACTTTTTATCAATGATCAGGGACTTAAAGATTAAGTCCCTTTTGTTTTTTGGCTCAAATAATTTATCAACCTATTGATCCTGAATAAAAAATCAGACTCATCACTTGCTTAATATTAATCGAAGAATGATAACGTGAGCGTCTCAATAAAACATAAACTCTAGTCTTATAGAGATCAGCATAAGGAGATAAAGTTGAAAATAAATAAAAATAAAATTTTCATAAAAAGCAACTCTCGCTCCATCTCTATTTCCACTCCTCTTTTTTTAAAAATGATAACTTTCCCTTTATTAAAATCACTTCTCCCTTGTTTTCTATTACCCTTTTCCTTTTTCATGGCTTCCTGCACTCCTCATAACACAATAAAAAGTCTTTCTGGTCGCACTATGGGAACCACTTATGAAGTTAAATATTTGAAAGAGGACTCCCCCTTAAGCTCAAAAGAATTACAAGTTGAAATTGAAAATGTACTCAAAGAAGTCAACCGACAAATGTCGACCTATATCTCTGACTCTGAAATTTCTAAGGTGAATAAGGCAAAAAAAGGAGAGGCGATTGAAATCAGCCCGTGGTTTGCCGAAGTTTTGCAAAATGCCCTAAACTTGTCAGAGAGTACAGGTGGAACATTTGACCCCACTCTTGGACCCTTAGTTAACCTTTGGGGTTTTGGTCCTCAGAGTGAAAAAAAAGTTCCTACGCCTGATCAAATTCGCTCTGCAAAAGAAATCACTGGTTACAAAAAAGTTCATCTTATAAAAAAGAAGAATGACCACTGGGTCGTAACGAAAGATTTTGATAAAACCTATATCGATCTATCAGCCAATGCCAAAGGTTTTGGAGTGGATAAAGTCTCTGATCTTTTAACCTCAAAAAATCTTAAAAATCATTTGGTGAATATTGGGGGTGAAATACGGGTATCTGGTTACAAATCCCTAAACAAACCCTGGCTTCTGGCTATTGAGACTCCCACGGAAGAACAGACAAGATTGCTACAAGAGAGTTTTCCCCTCAAAAATAAGAGTCTTGCGACCTCAGGGAGCTATCGAAACTTTTTCAAAGAAAACGGGAAAACTTACTCTCACACAATTGATCAAATAACGGGAAAGCCTGTGGCTCATGGCCTTGTCTCCGTAAGTATTATCGCTGAAACCTGTATGGAGGCCGATGGCTTAGCCACGGCCCTAATGGCTATGGGACCTGAGAAAGCCTGGGAGTATGCCCAATCTAAAAATCTCCCCGCCTATTTAATCATCTCATCCGACCCAACAAAAAAAGACATCCTAGTTAAAAAGACTCGTAAGTTTGTAGATTTGTCAGGCATTCAATAGTAAGGTCATCTTATGTTACAATATTTTCTCGCAACATTTGTTATTTTAGGAGTCTGTCTCTTTGGTATGGCTTTAGGGGTGGTCTTTAGTAATAAGCCCTTAAAAGGATCCTGCGGAGGTCTTGGTAAGATCATGGGGACCAAGTGTATGTTTTGTAGCTCAAAAAAAGAGTGTAAGAAAAAAGTCCCTGCATAATCCAAATATCCTTCTGAAAAGAATTTTTAGTTGAGGTTATTGTCTCAAAAGAATCATAAAATTGAGCCTATCATCCTTTAATTTTAGTTCACAAACTGAGAGCAAAATGAAGAAAGATAGAATATTTGTCATTATCAATAAATTTCTAACAAACAATTTATAAACAGTTCTTAATTGTCTGATATTTGTTAGGTTCTAAGGGCTCTCTTAACTTTTCGCTTTCTCTTTTTTTCAAGCATAAGCTGATAAAGAACTTTATCAAAAATAATTATTTCAGCACCTTCTTTTACAACAACATCCGAGCCTGCCACTTTGTCTTCCAATAATGAACAAAGGCCAATAAGAGTTGGAGCTTCTATTTTCATTTCTCTTGTTCCTGAGAGGTTCAGTAGAATCGTACCTTTGAATATGAGAGCGGCGACATTGGGAACTTGTCCTTTGTAAAATAAATTAAGGTCTCTAACGAGTACATCTTGAGTAAAGTGCTTCATAAACCACTGAAGCCTTTTTTTATCAATACTGATGTCTTGCATATCCAACATATTTAAATTTTGCTGGAAAAAAGACTGGAATTCTCTGATTTATATCAGGACAGGCTTAGTTTTTAGGCCATTTTATTTTAATCGCTGTATTAGTCCCTGCCAATAAAACAAGAGACTCTTAAACTCCCAGAGAAGCTTCTTCCTCAATTCCTGGTACATCTACGAGCACAATATCTTTCTTTTCAACTCGAATGAGCCCAAGGCTCTTGAACTCAGTCACAAGTCGTATAATATTTTCAGGCGCAGCACCCACGATTTGCCCCATCTCTTCACGAGTGAGTTTAATATTCAGAAGTGTTTCGTTTCCTTCTAAAGATTTACCAAAATTCTCTTTTAAAATGAGAAGCATTTCAGCAAAACGCTCTCTTACATTTTTCCTAGCCATACTGGCGAGTTTTTCTTCCGAAGCTCCCATTTCTTGGCTCAGACGATCAATGATCTCTAAGGCTAAACTGGGTGACTGTTGAATAATCGAATTGACAGTCTCTTTGGAAACAAAACAAATCATCCCGTCTTCAATCACTGTTGCTGAAGCAGCATAAGGGGATTTTGAAAAAAGACTACGATGTCCAATCACACCTCCTTTTTGCACCAGCTTAACAATAGTTTCTCTTCCTTGGGAGTCGGATTTTGTGACCTTGACCTTGCCACTATGCAAACAAAAAAGTCCGTAAGCTGGATTTCCCTCTAAAAAGAGATTCTGTCCTTTTTTGTAAACATTAACGTTTTTATTAGAGTTTAATTGATTTAATTCATCACCCTTTAACCCACAAAAAATACTTTTCATTCGGCCAGGGCAAGTTTCACAATTGAGTTCGGGACGTTTTCTCATCACCTATCATTTTAAAAGATTATGATCTCAATAACAAGAATCCCTTTGAAATCTATGGCGCAAGAAGCTTTAATTGGCCTTTCTTCTGTGCTTTTTCTCCCATATCGAAATTAAGGCTCCATGGGATTTCCACGCCTCCCGTTTCTGAAATATTGGCTGGAAATTTAAAAAAGAGATGAACCCAAATGGATTGACCTGGCTTAACTTCTTGCTCAATTCCTGGGGAGACCACTTCCACTTTCTCATTTTGAACGGCGAATGTCCCAATATGTATAGAACGATTGGTCTGATTGGTCACATGCATTCTAAAGTGATTGATGATCAAAGACTGGGATTGATCAGCAAATTGATAAGGATCTTGTATAGCTCTTATAATTTTAACATCTAAGTTCTGACGACTCCATAAAGAAAGAGCGATTCCTGAGGCTAATAAGAAAAGTAAAAAAGTATAAACGCCATTACGAAGAGTAAACACAGTTCGTTTATCACCATTCATTTCAGCCTCTGATGAATAACGAATTAAACCTTTTGGCTTATTGACCTTTTCCATGATTTCATCACAGGCATCAATACAGGCTGTGCATGCAATGCACTCCATTTGCAAACCATTTCTAATATCTATCCCTGTTGGGCAGACATTGACACATCTCAGGCAGTTTATACAGTCACCTTGATCTTCTTTAGAAACTCCCTTTGCTTTGCGAGGCTCCCCTCTTTTCTTATCATAAAGAACAGCCAATGAGTTTTCATCCATAAGAGCTGATTGAAATCTCCCATAAGGACACATAATTAAACAGAACTGTTCTCTAAACCATCCGAAATCAAGAAGTAATATCAATGTAAAAATCTGCACCCAAAGAAAAAGCCCCCAATTTTCATGAGGGTTCTGAAGAGTGATGTTAATTAAATTTTTCGCACCCACAAAGTAAGCAGTAAAACTATGGGCAATATGTGAGCTAACAAGAAAAAATAAAATCCACTTAGCTGTTTTTCTTAAAAATTTGTTTAGAGTTAATGGAGTGGTGTGGAGCTTCCTTCTTTGAATATATCCACCTTCTGTCCACTCCTCAATACGACGATAAATAAAATCAATAAAGACCGTTTGTGGACAGGCCCAACCACACCAAACCCGACCTAGAACAGAGGTTAAGAATATGATTCCAAAAGCAGCAAGGGCTAGAATGAAAAAGATCAGCGGACCATCATGAGAAAAAAACAAGGTATCAAAAAAGATAAAACGCCTATTAGCTATATCAAGTAGTATTGTCTGTTTTCCATTAAAGGTTGTCCAAGGTAATACGAGAAACAAAAACAATAAAAAGGAGTAGAAGAGACTTCGACGTTTACGAAAGAAACCCGTTACTGACGCTGGTATAATAAACAGCCTGTGCCCCTCTTTATCTAAACTAGGTGGGCGATCAGGCACAACATCATACTGATCTCTTTTTTCATCACTCATTACTTTTTATCACCCTGAGGAGCTTTGCCATTAGGAGGATTGGATCCACGCGTGGTCAAGACATAAGCCACAATCAAAGGTTGCTGCTCTTTTGGAATGAGGGCCCCCCAAGCAGGCATCCCTTTCTGAGGAAATCCTTCAACGAGAGCCTTCATCACTCCATCATAATCACCAGAAGAATAGATCCAGTAATCATCTGTTAAATTAGGTCCAATCACACCTTGTCCAACAGGTCCATGACAAGAAGCACAGTATTGACCAAAATATTTTTTTCCTTCAGCAATTTTTCCAGAATCTTTTAAAATATCTTCGATATTAACTTCAACACTATTAACAGCCGCTTGTTTTGCGCTGACTTCTCTTTTTTGTTGAATTTTGGCGAGATTCACAGCCAAAACCTCATCTGAGCTTAAGCCATCACGAGCCACTTCATAATGGAGATAATAGAAGAATCCAAAGATAATGGTTGCAAGAAAAGTATATAACCACCAATTTGGCAAAGGATTATCTAATTCCTGAATGCCGTCGTATTCATGCCCTTCTATAAGCTTATCATTTTCTTCATTACTCATCACAACCTCCCTTACTGCTATCAAGTGGTAGTTTTTCGATCATTTTATATGTTTCACGACGTGATCGATGAAAAACCCAAAGGTTCACACAAAGAAAACAAACAAAGAAAAGAATAAAACTAAAGAGGATAAGGTCTGGGTGACCGAATTGACTAAGAGCTTCTTTTTTCATTATTCACCAACCTGTTCTGCTTTAACTTTAGTTTCAGAAATTCCTTTTTGCCCAAGAGATTGTAAGTAAGCAATCAAGGCCACAATTTCTTTTTGTTCAAGATGTTCATCTTTTACTCCCTGTGATCTTAATTCCTCAGCGATGAGCTTTGCTTGTTCTTCTGCCACCTTATCGGCATTAGCCACAACATCATCTTCATAGGGAACACCTAACATTTTCATGACCGAGAGCTTTCTTCTTAAATCGTAAAAATGGGTTTTACGAGTTAATAACCACATGTAGTTTGGCATTATGGACTGTGAAATAACATCTCTAGGATTGTTCATATGACGATAGTGCCACAGGTGAGGATACTTACCCCCAACTCTAGCTAAATCAGGCCCCGTTCTTTTTGATCCCCATTGGAATGGACGATCGTACATAGACTCTTCTATAGTAGAAGCTTCACCAAATCGTAAAACATCAAAAGGAAGTTTTCTGATCATCTGAGAGTGACAAGTGTAACAACCTTCTCTCACATAAATATCACGACCTGCTAGTTCTAGTGGTGTGTAGGGTTCCACTAAATTTTCAGTTTTAACGTAATTTTGCATGGAGAGAACAGGAATAATCTCAATAACTGATCCCACTGCAATAGCTATAAAAGATAAAACAGAAAAAGTCAGAGCAACACCCTCTAGATAGCGATGCCCTTGCTCGGGTTCATCAGATTTATGACGTTCCTGCAAAGGTTTAGGAATTTTAGCATCAAAAGGCTTAGCATCGCTCGCTCGCATTGTTTTATACAGATTATAAAACATGACTAAGGCACCAAAAATAAATAAAGCTCCACCGATGGCACGCACCCAATAAAGTGGAACAATGCGGGTTACAGTTTCAACAAAGTCAGGATAAACAAGGTTTCCAGTCTCGTCGATGGCCATCCACATTAAACCCTGAGTGATACCAGCGGCCCACATAGAGATGTAATAGACTAATATACCAGTTAAACCGACCCAGAAATGGAGATTTGCAAGTGAAGTTGAATAAAGCTTCGTATTGTACAATCGAGGAATTAAATAATAAATCATTCCAAATGTTAGAAAACCATTCCAACCAAGGGCTCCACCGTGAACGTGGGCAATAATCCAATCGGTATAGTGTCCAAGGGAACTAACCGATTTGATCGAAAGAAGAGGTCCTTCAAATGTGGACATACCGTAAAACGTGACCGCCGTGACCATAAACTTAATCACGGGACTTGTACGTAACAAATGCCAAGCTCCACGCAAAGTTAATATCCCATTGATCATCCCACCCCAGCTAGGCGCCCAGAGCATCACACTAAAAACCATACCTAGTGTCTGCGCCCAGTCCGGAAGAGCCGTATTGAGTAAGTGGTGAGGCCCCGCCCAAATATAGATAAAAATAAGAGCCCAAAAGTGAACAATCGAGAGTCTATAAGAATAAACAGGGCGATTAGCAGCCTTTGGAATGTAATAATACATGAGACCTAAAAAGGGTGTGGTCAGGAAAAAGGCCACGGCATTGTGACCATACCACCACTGCACGAGAGCGTCCTGAATACCGGCATACACAGGATAACTTTGTAAGAAACCAACTGGAATCTCGATCGAGTTAAAAATATGGAGAACAGCCACTGTTATGATGGTTGAGATATAAAACCATAAAGCCACATACATATGTTTCTCTTTACGGTTTCTTAAAGTCATAAAGAAGTTCAAACCAAAAATAACCCAGATAAGTGCGATGGCAATATCAAGTGGCCACTCTAACTCAGCGTATTCTTTACTCTGAGAAAAACCTAGAGGTAGAGTGATTGCCGCCCCCACAATGATAGCCTGCCAACCCCAAAAATGTATCCGACTTAAAAGGTCAGAGAACATTCGCACCTTACAGAGTCTTTGAGTGGAATGATAAATTCCAGCAAAGATGGCGTTACCCGCAAAGGCAAATATAGCGGCATTCGTGTGCAAAGGTCTTAGACGACCAAAAGTTAACCACTCTAAGTTAAAATTAAACTTCCAGTAAGCCAACTGCAGAGCAACCCATAGCCCCAAACTAAATGCGACGATTCCCCACCCCATGGTGGCAAAAAGGAAAAATCTTACGATTTTATCATCATAGGTTTGACCTGTTGTCTCACCACTCACCTCAGTTACAACATCCTTCATAACTTTTCTCCTACTTTTACCTTTTCTCAGTTGTTAACATCGCCTCTCCCTCATCATTGTCTGAAAAAGGAGCATGCTTTGGGGTTTCTAAATCATCAAACTGTCCTTCTTTTACCGACAGACCAAAAAGTAATATAAAAAGAAGAACAAGTGTAATTGTCACTGGGATTGTCATCACAAGAATCATCATATTTCTACCGCCTCAAAATATTCCATAAAGTTATCAATACAACAGAAAGAGAACTCAAGGGCATAATCACTACAGCTATTAAAGGGCTGATCATACCAGAAAGTGCTAGAACTCCAAAGCTTAGGTTATAAATAAACGACAGTGTCAGAGTGATTCCAATTGTTTTCAAACAAACCCTTGAGAAGACTTCCACTTTAAATAAATTTTCTAAATTATTTGTTAGCAAATGAATGCTTGAAGATTTAAAGGCAATTTCGGCCGAAGAGTTCATGGACACAGAAGCATCTGATGAAGCCATAGCAAGGGCATCATTAATACCATCACCAATAAAGGCCACTCGCCCTTGTTTTAAACTTTTAATTTTCTCTACATAAGATGCCTTAGACTCTGGAGTGCATTCAGAAATGATTTCTTCACCCTTAAATCCTAAACTCTTCCCCACTTGACGCGCGACATGGTCCTGATCACCGGTCACTAAATATAGATATTTTCCACTTTCTCTTAAATTCCTAATGACCGAATGAATCTCACTCTTAACATCGTCCACCAAGTGAGCCGTCAAAATAGCTTTGCCATCTTTAAAGACAGAGACTCCTTGTTTCGCACTTTCTTCGGATCTTCTGATTTCATAAAAAGACCCTCTGAAACGAGCTTGAATACCCTTACCTGGGATTTCTAAAAAGTCTTCCAAGGTGACCGTTTCAAATTCACCCAAAGACCTTTTAATCGCTGCGGCCACAGGATGCTCACTATTTGACTCCATTGTTCCAATAATATTTTTTAACTCTTGCGAAGGAATCTCTGGTGTCCATTGAGTCACCTCAAGACGCCCTGTTGTTAATGTCCCCGTTTTATCAAAGATATAAGTTTTAATATTGGAAAAAATCTCCAAGCTCTCGCTTGTTTTAAAAAGAATCCCTTCCTTCATCGCTTTTTTAACCGTCAAGCTATGAGCTAAGGGGGTGGCTATCGCTAAAGCACAAGGACAAGAAATAACCAGTAAAGCTAAAATACGATCCAATCCATCCTCAATATTATAAGCATAGAACAAAACAGCCGCGACCACCGACACCAACACTGTCACAAGAGTTAAATATTGAGCCCCTCGGTCCGCTAAAGAACCGACAGGACTTTCCACTTTTAGTTTTCGATTAATCTTTTCAAGGAGAGCTGTTAACCTTGAATCACTCAACGATTTTAAAACTTGAACTTCTGCATTTGCAGAAAGTAGCTTAGCGCCAGCAAATACCTTTGAGTATGTACCCACAGTAACCGGCAAAGACTCCCCTGTAATTAAAGAATTATCTATCTCAATAGACGAACTCAAAAGCTCGCTGTCTACTGGGAAGTAACTCCCCTTTTCCATTAGCACCTTTTGACCTGCTCTTAATTCATTTATTTTGATCTCTTGAATACCCTCATTAGTTAAAACTCTAAATGTTTCCTGAGAAAATATATTCTTTAGCTCGACCGGAGATAAAAATTTAGCTTGGGCTCGAAATATTATGTAACGTGACGACAGCAAAAAGAAAATAAACATGGCTAAAGAATCAAAATAAACCTCTTGTTTGCCAGCAACAAGATTATAGAAGCTTAAAAAAGAGGCTCCAAGAATAGCAATAGACAGTGGCAGGTCCACAGAAAGTTTTTTGATCTTAAAAGAATGAAAACAGTTACTAAAAATTGGCCATGAACAAAAAAACAAAACGGGTAAGAAAAAGGCAAAATTGATCCATCTTAAAAAGGAGCCCACTTCACTTTGGCCAGAACCAGCATACTCAGAGGCAGAAATAAGCATAATATTACCAGCACAGGCCCCTGCAACACCAATCCTCATAAGAAATGTTTTATAATTAGCCGGTTTTTCTAGCTCGCTTAAATTAAGGGGACGAATCTGGAAACCCGCCTCCACTAATAATTTCTGGAAGTGATTGGTCTGAAAAAAAGGAGTCACTTCAGTGGTTATACGGCTTTCACTGAAATCCACATCAATACGACTAACGCCCTCGCAAGATTCGCCAATTGCCTGAATTTTACGAATACATCTTACACAATGCATGCCTTCTACTGAAAAGGCCTTCAAAGTAAGAGCACTAGCTTCGCCCATAGAAAACCTTCTTTATTTTTTACGAGCACCTATTTTTTTACCAAAACAAAAAATCAACAGCCCAGAAGGCACGCTTAAACCTAAGAAAGTTAAAAGACAAACGGGACACATAAATAACCTCCTGTTTTTTTACATTTAAAGCCTTTTGATGCGAATAAGATATGGCATTCAATAGCTCAAAAGATGATAATTATCAGTTACTTTGCATTTTCAACCAGCTTCGTCTAAGAATCAAGAATTGTTCAAAAAAACAACTCCGCAAACAACCTCATAATGCAAACCAGCAACACTCTTGTTTCTTAGAGCTAATCCCTCCCCCTTCCCTTGATCTAAACAATTTCTATCTACAGAGCTAGAAAAAGCCAATTTTGAACTAACTTAATTATATATACTATTTATTTAAAAACGATCGATTGTTGGGACAGAACAAACAGCCTGGAGAATTGAGACAACAGTAGACTCTTCTCTCCTCCGGTTTCTCCAAAGCTCTTAGAAACAAGCGTTCCTCGTCCTCACTAAGGGCCATCGTTGACGCTTCTTCTTTTAAGGTTTCAATCCTTAAACTTTCTTCAACAGCAAAGATGACATTCGATAACTGAGCTAGCTTTTTCCAATTATAAGCACTCAAACTATGACTTAAGACTTCTTCCGCCCTTTCTGGACTTAAATCTCTTTTTCCTAAACCAGGAAACAAAGTCAATTCAAGCATCGCTATAAAATGATTCCTCTGAACTTGAGGAACTCTATCTCCTAATATTTCAGCAACAAAATCTTTTTTAATCTGTTCAGAAACAGCAATATACAACCCCTGGATAGCATTGCCGTAAAAATGATAAACATCTTCTTCGTTTAACTGAGACAAATTATAAACAGAAGGTTGACTACTGATAATCCTATTTTGTACCTCTTCGGACAATATAGCCTTCTCTCGCCATGGAACCATTCCCCGAGGATTGACTCTCCACCCCTCTTCTTTCAAAAGAAAATAAAGTCCTTTTAGAGTTTGTTCATTTCGTTCACCTTGAGCTAACTCTAAAGCTAATTCAGGATTGATAAGTGAAAGTTTTTTATGAAACTTAGAGTAAACAGGTCCTATTTCAAAAAATAGACTACGGCATGCCATCCCCGCAGCACTTCCCGCTGCGCTGTATATTAAACACATCGAAAGAATGCCTATTAAATAAAATTTCTGAAAATTAATCATCAAAAAACACTCGCAATTGACTCAATGAATTTAGACTAACTCTATAAAAAAACCTCAACTGTCTAATTAATGACTAACACTAAACACCTAATAAACCAGAGGAATTTTTAATATTTCTATAAATTTTACTAAAATTATTTTGTTTTCGCAAGTTACCCCTTAATTCAAAATATGATATGAGAGCTCTATTATGCTGAAATTAATAAGCTATTCCTTTCTCATTGCTTTAGTGGCCTTAAAATGCAGCCCTAAAAATAGAGATTTTAAAGCCATCAAAGCCAGCGGTGTTCTCAAAGTTTTAACAATCAATTCCGAGACCACTTATTACGAAAACCGTGATGGTGAGGGTGACGGTATTGAGTACGTCATGGTTAAAGACTTTGCGAAGAGGCATAACTTAAAACTGGAAGTCATTGTAAAGAACTCTGTGGCCGATCTTTTTGATAATCTTAACTCTGGCAGAGGAGATCTTATCGCTGCTGGCATTACTATTACTGAAAAAAGAAAAAGAGATTTTATTTTTGGCCCCAGTTACCAAACAGAACAACAACAACTTGTCTGTCAAAAGGGAATCAATCCAAAAAACCTCAATGAATTACAAAATTTTGAAGTCGCCGTTGGTGCCAAAACCAGCTATCACGAAAGATTGATTCACTTGAGCCAAGAATATGAAGGTTTACGCTGGCGAGTCCTTTATGATGTCACAACCCCTGAACTCTTCAAACAAATACAAGAAGGCCTCATTGATTGCACTATAGCTGATTCAGGGACGGTGAAAGTCTACAGACGCTATTTTCCTGACTTAAGCGTCCCCCTTGATTTAGGCTCTCCGCAAGAAGTGGCCTGGGTTTTTAGAGCCAACCAACACGACTTAAAAGATCAAGTCTCTCAATGGTTTTCTACTGTCAAAACCAATAAACTCAGCAAATGGAAAAAAGACTTTTTCTTTTTTGTAAATAACTTTGACCCTTTTGATATTAAAAAATTACTGGAAAGGATTGAGTCTCGTTTACCAAAATTTGAAGCTGTCATTAAGCAGGCCGCCTTAGAAATTGGATGGGACTGGACTTTATTAGCTGCCATTGCTTATCAAGAATCTCACTGGAATCCCAAAGCAAAAAGCCCCACTGGTGTCAGAGGAATTATAATGCTCACCAAAAATACAGCAAAAGCGATGGGACTTAAAAATAGACTCGATCCTGTAAAAAGTATTTTAGCCGGAGCCAAATACTTAAAAAATTTAGAGAATCGAATTCCAACATATATTCCTCAGCCCGATAGAAAGTGGATGACGCTCGCTTCATACAATGTTGGATACGCGCACATAAGAGACGCTCGCGGAGTGGCTGCCTGGTACAACGAGAATCCAAATACATGGGCCGGACTCAGGGAAGTACTACCTCACTTATCAACAAAAAAAATATACACCCGCCTCCCCCATGGATACGCACGTGGGCTTGAACCCGTGCTATACGTGAGTCGCATTCGTAACTACCACGATGTTATAAAAAAAGAATTAAGCCGCAAAGGACGACTTTAACTTCAACTAAAAAAGCTGAGAGAACTGTATCGCTCCCCCCTCCCAAGTCTCTCCCGTTCCAAACTGATCACCATCAAAAGTCAGCAATACATTAAGTCGAGTTTTCGCTCTGGCCATTAAACTGTATTTGAAATTTATTCGATGTTCTCGCCTAGCATTACGATCTAGTTGACTCCTCAAGCGAGTCTTTCCTCTCCCTCGATGCCAAGTCATCTCATAACCCAAGAAAATAGAATGATTAAGGGCTCCTTTCTCTTGATTGTAAAGCTGCCACCAAAGATGAGGTAAAATATCGTTATGAATGACATTGCCTTGCAAGGACTGCCACTTGGAATAAGTGTAGCGCACACCATACAACGGAATCACGTTAGAGCTATTCTGCATCTGCAAAAGAACATCAAAATGTTGCGCCGACCACTCTTCAATACCAAAATCAGTATTCAAAGTATCTCTCTCTCGACTATTTCTCATATTCAATTCATACTGAATAAAATCAAATGAGGATCCGCCCCTCTCTCTTCCCTTTAAGCCAAATTGAGTTTGTCTAAAAGCATACATCTGACTTGCCTGGTTTAATTCCATAGCGAGGTCTTCTTTGAAAAAAAACTCTAAAAAGTCTAAAGAGTCCTTGTTTTCTGAGCGCCTCCATACAAAACCATAAGTACCAGGCTTTTTATTATAACTTTCACTATCCTCAGTTCTCTTGTTGAATGAGAAATCCACCCACGTAAAAAAAATCCTCAACTTAGATACTTGCGAAAACCAAGTTGTAAAAGCTAATCCCACATCATCTTCTTTTTTCAAAGTGGATGGTTGGCCATAAAGACTTATTTCAAACAAAGAAGTTAAACGATAGGCAAACTCAAAAACCATGGCACTACGATCCTGCGTGTAATCAGCCACTTCGTGATAGATCAATAGAAATTTAAACTTTTCAGTTATTGATTCTTCAAATTTTAATCGCGATCTTGTAAGAAAACGAGAAGGCCCCAAACTTCCTGCGGCATATTGAAAAACTTTACTTTCTTTCCACCAAAACTCATGCCATTGATTTTGGAACTCATAAGTTAAGCGGTCCGACTGGTACTCACCATCAATCTGTCTTGGTGAATTCACTTCTCTTCGCTCTTCACTCCCCCAATGGCTGTATTCTACAAAAGGAGCGTCAGCCATTGTCTCAAAACTTAAAAATAATGGCAAAATAATAAGAAGGATATGACTCTCTTTCCATAAAAACATGAACCCTCTCCACACGTCTTCTCTTACTTCCCTAAACATTAATCTATTTACCCCCTCACCACTAAAATTACAATTGCATGACAATTTTTGCCAAAGGGTGATTTCAAGGGGTAAAATCTCACTATTCACACATTAAGAATGGCACGCAATTTGAAATCAAAGAGGATATGACAATTCTTCTAAAACTTCTTTTTATTCATTTTCTCAGCGCCCAAGGATTGCAGCTCACATGGCAAACTCAGTGCCTTTGCGACCTCTCTGAACACTGTTCAGATCAAACCCAACACTATTGGTTCTTTCAGGGTACAAATCCTCAACAAGTCTATATAGCCACATCAGCTCCCAGCTCAAATATCTACGAACTTCAATTCAATCAACAGAATATCAATAGCTATCGCAACAATATTGGCCTGCTAGAAATTCCGTCCCTCAATGGACCCATTGCTGTAGCTGTGCATTTTGACCAAAGTGGTCGCTACCGTTACCAGAATAGATTAGATACTGATTTGAACACCCTAAGGCTCGAATTAGCTCATTGGGAGAGAATGAGCCGGCTGGAGCATATTTTATTTGTGGACAACGGGGTCCATCCTGACCCTGAAGAGAGAGGGTTTGGAACAAACCTCATCGTCTTAAGCGACCGCATAGGACTTCTCCCATCACCAGAAAGAATCGACAATTTGTCTTTGAGATAAATGATACAAGAATACGACAATGGCTTTGAAAGAGCACAGCAATTTCAGAGACGAAACAGGGACCTCTTTAGCTCTTGTACTTCACAAAGATCCTTATGTAGCGATGGTCCCTCCGTCGCTGTTCATGCCCAGGAAAGAGTCAATACGCAAAGCCTAGCCGCTTGGCAAAGTTTTTACCAAAGGCGAGTGGAACAAACACCACAAAACAGACCGAACTCTTGCTCCATGACATCCGCACCAAACCATGAAGAACAAATGGTCTTTGACGACTCCACTCACTCTACCAGTCAATAACTAGGCAGGATGGCACTTAAGGAAAGTTTTAATACTCTCTGGCCCGTACTCAGAGAGATTTTCAAATTTTAATTTTAAAAACCCCTGTTTTCCTTCTTGAACAGAGGGACTGATTTCAACCCCAAATAGTTTCCTATCTTGACCAAACAAAGCCCTCCCAATATTGAGGCATATTTTAGAGTCAACACTTTGTAAGCCAAGCCAATTCTCATAGTTTTTAGAATTGATATCAAGATCCACAATCTGAGTTTCACAACGACCACTCTGAGAAGATAAAATCCAGGTTCCTTCAAGCTTTTCTACAGAAAGTGTTGACTCTAAAATACGAGGATTAAAACACTCCAACTGTGTATTCCCTAAAGCCATTGAAAAGTAGAAAAGATGAGTACAAAAAAAGAAGATATATTTGATCATCGGGCCCCCTCCCTAAAATTGATACTCTCTCTGATACCTGAAAAACCACAAAGGATCAATTATTCGTGAAAGGAGTTTTTTACCAAGCTTACGCGCATCGGACTTCATTTCCAAGGTACAATTATCGCAATGGTTCAATATCTGACCCATCATAACAACCCCCAAGCCAAAGGCTCCATCCCCATAGTCATCACAGGCGAGCCTTCCTTCGTAAGATTTGTTTTCATGGGAAATAAGTGGTTCTCCAAGCAAATCATGACTGGGGCACGGGACATGTCGGTGTTGTATTAGGAGTGGTCCAAAGTGTTTTACCTCATGCAGCAATGCATACACTAATTCTAATAGTGGAACTTTAGATTCTCTAATAAGTGGAGTCAGATAAACAATATTATATCCTGGTACAGCATAGGCATAAAAGCCCCGATGATCCCCCTCAGAATAAAAGACACCAGCCACAACACTTAAATAACTTAGATAAGTGGCCCCTCCTGTAGAGTGCCCAAAAAGATCTCGATGATACTGAGACTCTGTAAGCCAACTCATTTCACGGACCGTCTCAAGCCCTGCTCGGATTTCCAACTCAAGATCTAAAGGTATGGACTGATGAATGGGGATTTCAGCTCTCAACTTTGGAGTCCATAACACTATAATGAAAATAAAATACAAGGCCTTCACGAGAGCAATGTTAATAAAAACAAAGTCAAATCTCTAAAAGATTTTATATGAATACAATTATTACAATTTATTGCACTCCCTTCATCCTTGCTTACCGAGAGTTTCCTTTAATTGAGACACTCCACTTGCACTTAATGACTTGAATAATAATAGGTTTGCAGAATTAAAATAAGAACTTAACATGATTCTTTAACCTAAAAAATGTACACAAAAGTCTCACAAGGGTTGACTCTCATAAGACGATTCCCCATTGTGCTTTCTTTGGAGCTTTATACATGAATGAAACAATGACCTTTGCTGCTGCTGTTTTTATGTCCTTTTTTGCGGTCATGAATCCTATCGCCAACACAACCATGTTTTTAACTTTAACGGCCGATAAAAATACCTTATCTCGCAAAAAAATTGCACTCAATTCAGTGATTGTCGCTTTTTTTATAACCAGTCTTTTCTGTATCGCTGGGAACAGCATCTTTATGATCTTTGGCATCACTCTACCCGCTTTTAAGATGACTGGTGGCGTACTCATCACGCTTATTGGCTTTGAGTCCTTACGTGGTCAGCAATCAAAAATTCAAACTCCTAACATAAAAGCTCATGAACAGAGTGCACAAAGTGATCTCAATGTTGCCGTAAGCCCATTAGGAATTCCACTTCTTGCTGGTCCAGGTACAATTACAACAGCCGTCAATTACGTTACTGGTGGCGGTATCTTCAACATCATTATTACCATAATGTGTTTTTTCGTCCTTTGCTTAATCACCTATATTTGCTTTTTATTCAGCAAACAGATCACAAAGTTCCTCGGACAAACAGGGGTCAATGTGACCATTCGATTGATGGGACTTATACTCGCAGTTGTTGGAGTCGAGATGATCGTTACAGGGCTCAAAGGCGCCTTCCCTTTCATGAATTAAATCTATTTAATTTACCGATACTCTATTTTTTTATGTAAGAATATTTAAGTTAAAAGCGTTTAATATCCCCTATTTGCCTTGTTATAAATTTTAATTTTTAATTAACGAACAAGACTTAAGCCTACATTATCTATATCTAATTAAATTTATGGTGATAATGTCCTTTATTGTCGATTATCAAAACAGGTAGTGATATATATTTGAGACTAGCTAAGCAGGAGGGGTGCTATGGCTTTAAAAACACAAAAGCTTTCCGCCTTAAGATATGATATTGATTTTATGCCCACCTTCTTACAAGGCCGTATAGATGATGTAAACACCATCTTACAATTTATTGAAAAGTCTCAGTACGATGAAATTCCAAAGATCATCCGCCATTGGAGCGATCTCTCACTTCCTTCTGACTTTTCCTGCTTAATGGAATGGGGAGACAACCTAAATAAATCAGCACAAATTAGAAACCCTCAAAAGTGCTATGCCATTCTAGATAAAATCAGTCTTTTTCTGATTGAAAAAGAAAAGTCTTTTATTGATTAATTAAAAATAAAGAAGACCTGTTACCTAGCTACTCAAATCATGCTGAGGGGCATCGTTATGATTAAGTACTCAGGCAACAAGTCTTCTTGAAGGTCATAAAGCGGTTTTTAGAATAGGTTCTCTAAAAAACTCCTTTGTTTTAGGGTTAGCGTTACTTAAAATTAACAGTTTTAACTTCTCTCAATCTTTTTAAAGTTTCCTCTTTTAAAACTTGTATCCCCTTTAGTATATCTTGTGTTTCAACACTAGAAACAATTTCTCCCTGAGGAGATTTAACTTTCAAATCTAGGTCATAAAGCCTTTGATTCCAATCATTCGGATGCACACTAAAGTTGGCCTGCTGTAAGTCAGGAACACGCTCCTCCAATTCATGAGCGCATTTCTTAAGCAATCCTTCAATCTCTTTAATTGGAAACATTAAGCTTAAACCATGATATGTACACCTAGTCTCCATAACAACCTCCTTAGATTGCGTAATCAAGATTTGATAATTGAAAATCTATTTCATCCAATTGATTCACTGGCAAATTATCTGTATCGATAAAATCATCAACACATTTATATGTGAGAGTTGAGATCTTCATACAAGGACCATCATGACTTTTTTGCCATCCTGAAATATGAACTTTTGTATCAACTAAATTCCACATTTGAAATGTTTTAGGATTACCTAAAAGATGATACTCAACACCATCTTCACCTATTAATAAGAAATCAATATTTTCATCACGCAGACTCTGAGGAGCTGGAACTAAAATACCACAAGCTTTTTTCAAGCGATAACGAAAAGCATGTCCAATAAGTTGTTTCATAACTTTGTCTCCCTTTTTAAATTACATCGCAGCATTAATAAATCGAGTTTGCTTCCACGATTCAAACTGCCAATTCATATCTCTTTTTATTTTTTTTATTAACCCATAAAAGTCGCGATCAAAGCACGTTGATTTGAATTTCTTTTCAGACGATTTAACTGTTAAAATTCCACAAAAAACGTCGTTACGGTACTGTAATTCAAGCTTAAAGGACGAGCGACTTGGGGCAATATCGAGTAACGTGCGTAAGGTGGCTCTAACAAATCTCTCTTCAAATTCGTAGCCTTTGAAATCACTAAACTCTATTTTCAACCATGTTTTTTCTGATAATGAGCTCATTTGAACCTCCCTTTATCGGAGTTAAATAACCAATTAGATAAATTGATTACATCTTGTGGAAAGAATGGCTTTCTCATCAAAATGGGATCTTTTTCAAGCTTAGCAATACTGTTTAAATGCTCACCATTAAAGTAAGCTGACATTAGCACAATAGGTATATTGGATGGGACAAACTGACAATAATCCAGAATATCAAGTCCAGAGGTATTGTCTTCTAAATAGATATCCAAAAATAATCCATCAAGAGTACTAAACAAACCAGAGTCTTTTTCCCACAACTCATAAATAGCTTCTCTACCATTTTTAAACTTAATAATATTCACATTTTCTATTGTTGAGAGTAATGAACTAGAAATTAAACTTTGGATCGATTCATCATCTTCAACGATCGCAAGATTCAAAGGACGTTCAAAGTCTTTATTAATAAATGTTGTTGTATTTATTGCGGTCGGTAGCATGACTCACTCCTTTCTCTACACTCTTATAAGCAACCCCTATGCCACCTCTAAACCTGATATTTTTAATTTCAAATACAAACTAGATATTACGGGGCAAATAGCCTCATTTCTCTGCCCCAATTTTTAAATTTTGCCTTATTCATTTTTAAAAAGGATGAATACTCGCTCAAGTAGAGACTAAAAAATCAGTAATTTTACATTAAAGCTCATTGAGTTGTTTTTTAAAATCAAGCTGAAAAGTCTACAGAGGTTTTATTTAGTTAATTTTAATAAAGTTATTATGGAATACTCAGAGGAGTAGCCATATAAAATAAATTGAATGCTGTAAGGACTTAAGATTGATCAGGTCTAAGAGTAGTACACGACTAAAGTTATATATTGTATTCTCTTTTGGCCTGGTGGATTTTTTTGTCAATCGTATCAATCAATTGATGGCACTGATCTAAATCAGAGTTTTCTGCAGCTACCTCTAGCTTATGACTGAGTTCACCAATCTCTTCAAAACCATAACTCTTTGCACTTCCCTTCACTCTGTGCCCAATTTTTTTAATGGTCTGAAAATCGCTCTCATTCATTGCTTTTTTTACAATACTTAAATCTTCTTCTCTGGTTTCAAAGTATTTTGGCAATAACTTTATGATAAGAGGATCTTGAGGGTGATTTGCCTGACTCTCTTTCTCTTTAATTTCCATATTAAAGACCTCTTTCATCGTTGTATAAATCTTGTCGCGATTAATAGGCTTTGTGATTCTCCCAGTAAAACCCGCCTCCACACATTTTTTCTCCTCAACCAAACCAGCATGTGCCGTGACAGCAAAAATAGGAGTCTTTTTATCGTCTTTTCTGATTCGGGTTATAGCTGTATAACCATCCATGACTGGCATTTGAATATCCATAAAAATAATATCATAGGCTTTCTTTTTAGCCTGCTCACAAGCCTCCAAACCGTTATTGGAAAAATCAATATTGCTAGTAATTGGATTTAATATTTCTTTAAGAAGAAACAAATTATCATTAGAGTCATCCACTGCTAAAACTGAGACGTTCCTTTCTTTAAATTCAACATTCATTCCCTCAATCATTCCCATATCACTTTCATAACCCCATTGTTTATCAATGGGAGTATGTTCTCGAAGATGCCAGCTTCTAAAAGGTTTAATGAGGAAATTTTTAAAACCATTTTTCCTGATAAGCTCCATGTTTTCTTTAGAAAAATTAGACCTCATTAGAGCAAAGATATTCTCTGCCTTTACCTTTGAGCGGACCAACCCAAAGGAGTTAATCATACTAACAATACCAATAGAATCATCTAGTAACAAATAGACATCTTTATCTTCATCAGAAATAACAGCCTCGAGTTCGTAAATATTTGTGACCACAATCACATTATCCGAAAGAGACTCTAAGTAGTTTAAAATTGGTGTGTTATCTTCTAGACCAGAAACATAGATTAACGCCGAGCCTTCTCCTTGGAAAACTGGTGAATTGCTAACCGCATCCGTCTCAAAAGGTAGAGAAAAGTAAAACTCAGCCCCTTCTTCTTTTTGACTCTTAACTTCAATATGAGAACCCATCAATTCAACTATTTCTTTACAGATTGAAAGACCTAGTCCTGAGCCACCAAAACGTCTTTTAATTGAGGAATCCTCCTGAACAAAACTCAAGAAAATATCTTTTGTCTTTGAAGAGTCTATTCCAATCCCTGTATCTTTTACTTTAAACTCGATACAAACCTCTCCCTCGACAGAATAACTATCAGAAACTTGTATGCTCAGTAAAATATAACCCTTACTCGTAAACTTTAAGGCATTATTTAAAAAATTAAGAAGTACTTGCTCAATTCTAACCCCATCACCCACTAATTTATTTGGTATCCTAGGGTCCATATCTACGAACAACTCAAGTCCTTTATCATGGGCTTGAATGGAAATAACATCCGTCACCTGATCAACAAGTTTATACAAGTTAAAAGGGCTCTTTTTAATTTGAATACTACGAGACTCAAGCCCTGAAAAATCAACCAAATTGTTTAACATATCAAGGAGTACATGACTGGATCTCTGCAAATTATTGACATATTGAATTTGCTCGGCACTGAGCTTTGTCGACTTCAATATGTCGGCCATTCCCATAATAGAGTTCATAGGGTTTCTAATTTCATGACTAATTCGGCTGATAAAGTCAGAACGTATACTTAAAGCTTCATTCAACTTTTGCACGGCAGGTCTAAAACCAAGGAACCCTTGTATCACTAGAACAAAAAGTAATAACACTAGAAAAGAGATATCTAAATAAATGAGGGACTGAGTCGTCGCCTTCACTTTCTCATCTAAAACAAGGGACACTTCATTTAAAAACTTTTGATAATCTTTGATCTTTTCTAAAGCTGCCTCTACAACAACTGGTGACAGAGTGGCTCCATCAAATAATCGACTATTGCCAAAGGGACTTTCTATATGTTTCCAACAGCTAGGAGTCTGACAGAAATCATTGTCAATCCCAGAAAATATTTTTTGATGATTAGAGTTTAATGTCTCTTTAAGTTTACTAATTCTTACTTCAATTTTTTTAGACTTATCCGGCTCAATTGTAATTTGAGCATCTACCACTTTTGAATACAATTTTTCAACCAATGCAACCTGACGTTCAATTGAGCGAATTGTTTCAACCGTACTTAGCTGATCAGAATGTATTGCAAATTTAAAAGTTTGAAAAACTAAAGCCATAATAGCTATGGAGGATAGGGCAAACACATAGACAGCAGTTAAATTTCTATGGTGATTTCCAATCAATCGAGATTGAAACACCACAACCCACCATCGAATGCGACTCATGATTTTCTTTACCATTGGTAGGTCACCCCTCCAACAAACTTATAATCATTAAACTCAAACTGACTCTTTTTAATCTGAAGAATATCGTAGTAAAGCAATCCAGAAAACCTTCCTTTTTCATTTTTGAAAAAGGAAATATGAGCCACTTCCCACCTCAACCTTTGCGCAGTGAGAATCTGATCAAAAGCAAAGGGCATGTAACTTAAGGAGGTTCCGTAGCGAATATCTTTAAAAATCTTAAACAATGAGTCTGCCGACACTCTCAAATTAAGACCCGATATGACTCCGTAATCAAAGGGTCTTCTCTCATCATCTCGTAAAGAGACAAAACGCAATCCACTACCAACAGTTAAAAAACTCAATCTCCAATTATAAGTTATACTAGCATCAAGATAAGAACGATCGGCGTATCGTTTGACAAAGTAACTATAGGGAGTACTGAATTGAATATTTAAAAATTGAGACTTTCCTAAATGAAGTTGTCCATTAAACATAGATTCTACCCCTAACTTTGAGGAAAGAAGCCCCACCATAATATTGGAACTCTCTATGTAATCTCCTTTTTTTTCATTTTGATCAATGGAAGGATCTTGAGACTCAGTTGCGACAGCTATGACCTTACCACGCCTTAACTTAGGCTTCTTGTAGACGACAGAAAATTTTTCCATACTCTTGCCGTCCTCTGCTTCCACAGAAAGACTAGCTACAAAACGAGCCTTATCTTTTCTAACAGCAAGACTACGGTCTTTTTTGTAAGTTAAAATGACATGATTTCTTTCAGCATGTGACGTTAAGATTTCGCCTCCTAATGCTTCAAAGCCTTTGAGTTTACCTGAAAAGCCAATAAGAATTTCAACTTTATCTTTATTCTTTATACAGTCCATAGAAAGTATATAGGGCTTACTATCCATTGCATCGAGAGCTAAGCCCATTTGCCGACATTCTTTGGTAATGGCTGTATGAGTTTTATAGTTCAAATCTTGAACCTTTACCCCCACTTTTTCACTACCACTGGCTGTTGCTGTCTTAACCAAAGGGGCAATTTGAGTGGCATTTGAATGCTCGAAAACCAGAACTTTTTTAATATTCCTATTCTCCCAAAAAGGAGACTGATTATCCTTACTGTTTTCGACAATAGTGCTATCGGTCGTCACATCCGCTAATTCCAAGAGAGGGGGCAGAGCAATCCAAGTCTGATTATTGAGAACTTTGAATTTTCCGACATTTTTCCAAACATAAGTCTGATAAACCTGCCAATCGGTTTCTCTTTCTTTTCCTTTAGAATCAATATACGAAACCTTCGGATTGCCATAAACAACCAAAGGTATAAGAAATAAAAAAGCAAACAAACTCTTTTTAAAACTCATTTGATAAGCCTAACATTCTTTCACAAAAACACCACATGCATTAATTTAAATCATAATCTTTTTCTTTACGATAAAGAGTCTTCCTGTTAATGCCCAATATCTCAGCAGCCTCTTCTTTTTTGCCACTGGTTTTATCTAGGACAAATTTAATATATTGTTTTTCCAATTCTCTTAAAGAAAGAAGCTCTTTAAACAAAAGGCTGGTTTGTTCATCCACTTCCAGCGTTCCCTCAATAGTAATATCACGCTCGGAGATGACTTTTTCATTAGTTAAGACAATAGCTCTCTCAATGGTATTCTCTAGCTCCCTTACATTTCCAGACCAACGCAAGCGTTTCAACTTAGCCATGGCCTCCCTCGTAAAGCCGCTGACCCCCTTATCATTTAATCTTGAATATTTTTTTAAGAAGAAATCAGCAAGAATAGGAATATCTTCCCTGCGATCACGAAGTGGAGGAACCTGCACAGGAATCACACACAATCGAAAGTATAGATCCTCGCGAAACTCTTTTTTCTTAACAGCCATTTTTAAATCTTTATGTGTCGCTGCTAAAATACGGACATCAATTTTTTTTAACTGTGAGTCTCCCAAGGGCTTAACTTGTCTATCTTGTATTACTCGTAAGACTTTTGCTTGGAGTGCCAAAGGCATATCGCCTATTTCATCAAGAAAAAGAGTCCCGCCTTGAGCTTCTTCAAATAAACCTTTTCTATTTTCGTTGGCTCCGGTAAAGGCTCCCTTTTTATACCCGAAGAGTTCAGCCTCAAGAAGATCTTTAGGAATAGCAGAGCAGTTAATAGGTATAAAGGGCTTCTCCCTGCGGTCACTTTTTTCATGGATTGTTCTCGCGACCATCTCTTTCCCACTACCACTCTCACCGGTAATCAGCACATTGGATTGACTTTGCGAGATCTTACTTAAAAGGACCTTAAGCTCCCTCATTCTGGTTCCAGAACCAAGCATATCAATTCGCTCTTCAACTTCTCCTAACTTTTTTCTAAGACGCTCGTAACCTTTCTCAAGGTTTTTTATTTTGATGGCTCTTTGAGATAAAACCTCTAACTCAGTAAAGTTAAGCGGCTTAGTAATATAGTCATATGCTCCTTTTTTCAATGCCAGAGCAGCATCATCCATTGTTCCAAAAGCAGTGATTAAAATAACCGGAGCCTCAATTTTGGAAACCTTAGTTTCTTCTATAAAGTCTAAACCATTTTTTTCAGGAAGATTAAAGTCACAAATAATGAGATCGAACTCTTTACCACTATGTAACACTTTTTCAATACCAGCTTCAGCCGATTCACAACACTCAGTCTCAAAACCATTACTTGAAAAAAACTCAGATAATAATTCAAGTAAAGCTTTATCATCATCTATTATCAAAACTCTGAACTGATTTTTTTGATTTTTTATAACCTGCTCAGAATGAGAAGAGACCTTATTCATTTCCATCTAAAACCTCCAATAACTAGGGTAACAGATGGGTAATTAATTTTATATGATAATACCATATTGCCTCGTTCCAGAATGGGGCATTTTGTACTTTTGTCCGTAATAACATGTTATTACTTAGTTCTTACTCGGCATATTTGTAAGAAAATTCACAACTCCCTATTTTCTAGCACGACGGGGCAGAGTCATTTTTTGCCGTGGCATTCTGCCCCATACAAGACAATTATCAAGGCTCAAAACCGCTTAAATGGCAGAACAATTGGCACCGTCATTGCTTTATTAAAGAGAGAGCAAAGGAGAGAGTTTATGATTAACTCAGTGATAGCATCGGATCTTAAAAACTTTGAACCAACCAAAACGAGATACAAACCCTTGGCCTTAACTGCAATGAATCGAGTTTTAATTATCGAGGACGATATCTCACTTACTAATTTAATGACTACAGTTCTTGAGGAAATCTCCCCAAACATTAAAATTGATTGGGCCACTAGCGGAGAAGAAGCAGAAGCCTATTTAATGAGAGAAAGCGAGATTCATGACACTCACCCGTATGACCTCGTCGTTGCTGATATTTTTTTAGAAGGAGAAATCACAGGCCTTGATATCTGGAAGCTTTGTGATCAAAAATATCCTAAAACTCAAATATTAGTCACATCAAGTCTTCCCGTTGAGCGGTTTGTCTCTTGTTTAAAAAATGAATACTCATGCCCTAATTATTTACCCAAACCATTCACATTAAGTGAATGCAAAGAGACCATTAGTGAATTTTTATAACTGAAGTTGAAGTTAATTTTTTATCAAACAGTTTCAAAGGAGTTTAAAATGCTAGCCCATAATTTTGAAAAATCAAACCTTGGAGTCTTTGGTTTTGATACATTGAATATTTTCACCAATGATGAAATTTACTGTTCCGGATTTGCTCCTCACGAAGAAGATATTGAACTCATTGGCAGCACCATAAGAAAGCTCAAACGCTACTTCTTCACTGAACAACCAATCCATCTTTATATTAACAAAAAAAATAGACTTTACTGGATAGATATTAAGGTTCATAGCCTAGACGATGCACTTTTTTCAGATAGCCAAGGCAAAACGCTTTCCCAAGCCTTATCACTCGCTGAAAAAAAGCTGATCCACAACTCTCCCTGTGTGGTCGATTTGGAGCCCCACCTTAATCTCCAAGAACCCTATGAACCCTCTCATTTACACAATATCCAAATTTAAAGGATGTAAATGAGATTTTACACCACGGCAACTGGTTTGCCGTGGTGTTGATTTTAAAAAGTGACTCTAGTGGCTGTTGACAATTCATCAGCGTAATGAGGATTCAAAACCTCAGTCATTTTGAGTTAAGCGCAAGCTGAACTTTATGAGGTGTGGCCAAAGCCACATCGAATAAGGTGAAGGTGAGCACAGCTCAAAATGGCGAGGGATTGAAGCCGCAGTAGCTACATGAATTGTCAACAGCCCCTAATCTTTATCAATTAAGATTTAATTACCTTAGCGCTCTTGGAGCGATATATTGGATTACAAGTTCTTTTCGCTGCCTTAACATACTGAATATGTTTTTCTAAGTATTTCAAACTGTTCATTAAGTGCTGTCTTTTTGAACGCGACAAACTTTCAATTTTTTTGTTAACAACATTTTTTGCTAATTTTGTACTGGCTGGCATTCGCCTTTGATCTGTCTTGAGAGCTTGAACTTGCTTGTTTTCATGAACAGCTTGAGTTTTATTTTGAGAGTAAAGCCTTCGAGCTTTTTTAGCATTTTTAGTGTAAACAGCACATTGATGATTCTTGGTCTTTGAGGATTTAAACTCTTGTTTTTGTTTTGCCATAACACTTGGACTTACTAGGAAAACCAACAGAACTTTGATCAAAAATAGATCCTTTATCATACCATCTCCTCTTTTTGTTTTGCCCCATTACAACAGATTAACCCTTAATTTAAGAAAGACAAATGAACCTATTATTTTGAGATATCTATTCCTACAGATGAAACTCAAAGCTTCAATGCCCCATTTAAAGCCTTTCTTTTTGAATAAGATTTGATCAGTTCCACAAATAGTCACAAAGGAATGTTGTGTTAAACCGCCTTTCCATTGACCTTGTCCCTTATTTCTATCTAGTATTCCAAGTCGATCTAACGAGGGGGATGATCTATGGATTCGCTTTTTTTCAGCTGGAAAGAACTTACCAACCGAGGCCGTGGTCTTACTTATGATGATGTCTTACTCATTCCCTCTAAATCAGAAATGCGCTCACGACGTGACCCAGACCTTAAGAGTTCTTTGACTTCAAAACACGAACTCGACTTACCCTTTATCTCAGCCAACATGGATACAATAACGGAAGCCAATATGGCTCTCGCAATGAACCAACAAGGTGGCTTTGGCATTATTCATCGCTTTATGACCACACAAGAACAAGCACTTGAAGTAAAAAAGGTTAAAGAGTCCGGAGCAAAACTTGTCGGTGCCAGCATTGGTGTTGGAGAAGAAAGTCAAGATCGAGCACAAGCTTTAGTTGCTTCTGGAGCCAACGTTATCACAATTGATATTGCTCACGGCCACTCTGTCCAAATGTTAGAAACTTTAAAATGGATGAAAGACACATACCCTGATGTTTCTATCATCGCCGGCAATGTAGCCACTCCAGAAGGAGTCCTTGATCTCATCGAAGGTGGTGCTGATGCCATTAAAGTTGGTATCGGACCAGGGTCAATGTGCACAACCCGCATAATTACAGGATGTGGAGTTCCACAACTCACAGCCATCTCTCTTTGTGCCCAGGTTGCACAAGAAAAAAACATTCCCGTTATCGCTGATGGAGGCATCAAATCTTCTGGAGATATCGTCAAAGCTCTTGCTGCTGGCGCAAGCACGGTTATGCTTGGAAGCATTTTAGCAGGAACAATTGAAACACCAGGACTGATTCAACATGGACAGAAACTTTATCGTGGAATGGCTTCTCGTTCCGCTCAAGACTCATGGCGAGGAGGAGTTCCACAGGGGATGGCACCAGAAGGCGAAGCAACAAAAGTTTTTGTGAAAGGACATTTAAGCGATGTCATCGCTGAACTTGCTGGCGGCTTACGAAGCGGTATGACTTATATTAACGCCAATAGTGTTACTGAAATTAAAGATAAAGCTCGCTTTATGGAAATGTCTCCAATGGGATACAAAGAATCCACCGCTCACGGCGTTTAAAGTTTAAAAGTTTTTCAGACAAAAAATAATTAATCATCTACAAAGGTCATATTGCAAATAAGACCCCATTTTTTTTATATTTAATAAATTCACACAAAATCTCAGATTCTTTGACTTCTTGTACAACATTTAAGGTTTGCAAAATGAAGTTTACTATCTAGTCTTATCATTATTTTTGAAAGTTAGATGAGAATCGCCTTTTATTACAAAAAAAGACAACAGTAAGACAAATATCTGAGTTTCTAAAAATAAAAGTCACAAACACATATAATATCCGAACTCACAGGTAACACATAACTCAACATAAGGATATTATATGATTAAATATATAGCCGTTTCCTTTTTGCTTTTATCTGCGTCCTGGAAAGGACATGCCACTCCAACAGCAGAACATCCGGATCGAAATGAAAAGGAATACAACCTAGAGAATAATCTTGGCCTAAAAGGTTACGACCCCGTAGCTTACTTCAGTGAAAACCAGGGCTTAGCTCTAATGGGAAACCCTGAAATTTCTTTAGAGTACGGTAATGTCATTTATTATTTTTCTTCAGAAGAAAATAAAAAGCTTTTCATGTCCAACCCAACCAAGTATGAACCCACTTATGGTGGATGGTGTGCTTGGGCAATGTCTAACAGAGGTTATGCCGACATAGACCCATTACTATTCACTCAACACGGTCAACGAATGCACTTTTTTATCAGCCAAGGAGCTAAGGCTCGCTTTGATAGAGATTTGGAGCTGCGCGAAGCTGATGCCGATGTTTTTTGGGAAGAAGAATCGGGTGAAAGACCTCGCAAATAATTTGTGTCTAAGACTTTAGGGGGAAGAATGATACAATTTGTTTTCGTATTTATACTGACTATCTTTCTTATCAGTTGTGGAAACTATCGAGAAGTAACTTCCCCTGTATTTCCCAATGAAAACAAAGGGCAATCAATACAAAGTCGTCTTGATTTTTCTCAAATCAAAGAAGAAATTCTTGTTCCCCACTGTATTAGTTGCCATAAGGGGCGACATAATCTTTATGACAATTATCAAATTGTGAAAACTTCCGCCTTCCAAATGCTTGAGAGAATGGAATCAACCAACCCTACCTTAAGAATGCCCGAAGACTTGCCTGCCCTCCCCGACGAAACAATTGCTAAATTTAAAGAATGGGTTTTAGCAGGCGCGCCCGAGTTTAATGACCAAGAAATTGAAGAACCGACTGAAGCCCTGCCGACTTTAAGCTTTACAGATGTCAAAGAAAGAGTTTTAGACCCCTACAAATGCACAACTTGTCACTCCCACTACAATGATTTTGCTACAGTAAAAAAGTCTCTTGCTTCCATTGTTCAATTTATCGACGAAAATAAGATGCCATTCCCACAAAAAAAGGGAGAAGAAATCAAACCTGTACTCGATGCCGATAAAAGCTTCCTCGCTCGCTGGGTTGAACAGGGAAGTCCCGAATATTCTGACGGCACAACAACAAGTGAGTTGAACCCACCGCTTAAGCCCACTTATATTTCTATTAGAAACCAAATATTAGGTCCCAAGTGCACCCTTTGTCACAACTCCTATGGCGGGAGAGGTCCAAAAAACTTTGATAGTTTTTTTGAACTTCAGAAAATTGCGAATAACTCTCCCCTATTTTTTGATCATGAGAACCCCAACGACAGTTTATTTATCGGAGCCATCCTCGGACGCTTCAGCCAACTCTTTTTTGATCCCATGCCTTTTAACAATGACAACGACGACATTGAGGGTATAGTCCCTCCCGTAACTGACGAAGAATTAAAAACAATTGAAAAATGGATTGAACTCAAACTTCCTTACAACGAGAGTGAACTATGAAAGCACTATTGATTTTTTTATTTTTAACTAACGTTAATAATACTTTTGCAGCTACGAATTATATATTTTCACCTGAAAAAGGTTCAGTGGAATTCAAAACAAAAGGCTGGCCTAATCTTATAACCATTAAAGGTCAGGGCCAAGGAGTGACTGGAGAGCTAAAAGAAGATGATAAAAAATTATCAGGAAAACTACTTTTCCAACTAGACACTCTCAACACTGGAATTGATCTCCGCGATGATCATATGAAGAATAAATACTTAGAAGTGAAAAAATATCCCGAGGCAAGCCTCACCTTAACGGATGTCTCTCTACCAAAAGAAAATGATGGTGAAATTAATTTTAAAGCCGAACTTAGCCTTCATGGAACCACTAAAACTGTAACAGGTGTTGCTCAATTAGAGTCAGAAAACGACACTGTCAAAATGACGGCCGAAATTCCTATTAATCTTTCGGACTTCAAAATCGAAACACCAAGCTATAAAGGAATTACTATAGCAGAAAAAGTGAACATCACTTTTGAATCAAGTGTGATCAAACAACTTTAAATATTTTAATTTCTAGAGAGGCTCCTTTGAAGTTATTGGCTCTTACTATTTTTTTATCGACTATTCTCTATAGCACCCCAGGATTTAGTTTTGTACAGAACGTTACTCATGGCTACCCTTCCTGTATCGCTTGTCACGTTTCTCCTAATGGTGGTGGTCTCCTTACTGATTATGGCCGTTCCCTCTCTAACGAGCTTATGAGTACATGGGGAGTGAGCGACAACTTTGCTCAGCCTTTTTTTGGAGGCATCAAAAATCGAGAAACTGTAAAATGGGGCGGCGACATTCGTACCGCCCAAACTTATTTTAAAAACAAGAATATAAACGAAGGTCAGTTTTTTCCTATGCAGCAAAATATTGAAGCTGGGATTAAAGTGGATGACATTATGTTCGTTGGAACTTTAGGATTACAACAAGGTCCGGAAAGAGCCCCTCGTCGAGGTCAGTTCTTATCCGAACGCCACTATGCTCTATGGAGCCCCACACCAACAAGTCGAGTTCGAGTAGGAAAATTTAGGCAAACATTTGGAATCAACACACCCAACCACACAAGACTCATAAAAAGTCTTTTTGGATTTGGCGCCCTCAGTGAAACTTATAACCTCGAGTTTACGCAATTTTTTGAATCTTACGAAATTACACTTGGTTCAAGCCTTGGAAGACTGGATTTACCGCAAGAGCCTGCAAGTGATAAAAATTTATCAGGCCACTTCACTTACTATTTCAATGGCAATTCCCGAATAGGTGGAAGTCTACTTATGGGTGAATCTTCTCAAAAAAGACGATTCCTATCGAGTGTAAATGCCGTTGTACCCTTTGGTGAAGACTGGATATTAATGTCTGAGATCGACTTTGAGCAAAGCTTCTTTAATGTCAATCCACAAGAGGCTGTTGATACAATTGCGAGTTTCATTCGATTTGGAAACAAACCCTTTAAAGGCTTTATGTGGTATCTCCTTTTTGAACATGCTTCTGTCGAGAGTGAAAGTGCCTACAGTCTTACACAACAACCAGGCATTGGTGTTCAATGGTTCCCAATTCCTCACTTTAACATTCAAATTGAATACTTAAGACAAGTGAATAACACTCTCTATTCAAATCCCAATGAAATAGGATATGTGATTTTTCATACCTATTTATAAGATAATTTAGACAATTATTTTTGGACAGGAATACTTTTATGGCATTAAAAGATGAATACAACGTCTCGCCAAGCCGTAAAGACCTCTTCTTTCTATTACCTGATAGACATCCGAATTGAGCTCGACCGGCACTTGTCCCGATGCAATCTGATTTCTAATGGCTGTAGAAGAATAACCTCTATCACCTCCGGAAGGTTCAAAGCCGACAACCGATCGCCCCTTATACTCAGTAACCAATGGAGTCTCTGTCACCTCTCGTTGATTAACCGCTATTGAAAAGTTCTCAGGTACAGGTGGAACATCAAGCTCAACGATTCTTTCAAAAGCATCGGTTCCCATAATTTGGAATAAGTGAGACTCCCTATTTTCGACTGAAAGCTGAGAAATCAATCCCTCATCAGAAGACTCACGGAGAATTTGCAAGTGATAGGGCTCAACATAAACAACTTGAGGAATATCTGAAAATGCTAATTGTGCCATTTGGGCTCTTAATTCATAGCTATTGGCATTGGGTTTATGTCGTTGATTTACTCCTGGTACAACGTAGATTCTATCCAAATTCAAACTCTCTATGGCTGCTAAAATCACATCTCTATGCCCATTATGTGGAGGATCAAAAGTCCCCTTATATACACCGATTCGCTCGGAGGCTTGAGCTTGTATGGTTAAAAGAAAAATGAAACCGAGTGCAACAATAGGTTTTACAACTATACGTTCAATAATGAATTTTTTACTCATATTTTTCCTCACCCGTTGAAATACAAAAAATTGTAGCCACCGCTCTTCCATTGATTGAAACAACAAGCTCAATAAGAACCAAACAATCAGAGAAAGAAAGTTTAAATTGCGTAACATGTATATTTTCTTTCTTTTAAGGCATTCCATTCAAAATGCCAACGGCATGTAAAATTTTACAAAAATAGTCTAGAATCTATGCAGTTAACCAGCGAGCGAAGGTCACTTTTCAAAAATTACTTACCGGTTAAAAGGGAGTATTTCAATAGATCCATCTCTACGTTCAGGATGACAATCCCACAAGCAACAATAACTCTAATAACAGTTTACTCTAATGGATAGTCAAAACGGTATTAAAGGTGTGGCCAAAGCCACATCGAATAAGATGAAGGTGAGCAGCAAGAGCTTGAAGCCACAGTAGCTAGATGAATAATTAACAACCCCTAATGTATTTTAAACTTTAAAGAAGTGAAGACCTGGATTTCTTTCGGGCATAATTTTAGGGTCGGCATTAAATAAAGCTATGACTTCCGTTCTTTTACCAAAATCAATATTAAAAACCACTAAATCAGAGTTTTCAATAATCTGATGGAGACCGCGACCTCCGCCCCCTTTATCTTTATCACCATCATTAAGGGACTCTTTACTTGTATAGCACTTTTCAAGATATCGAAACAATGTTCTAGCATCCAGAGCACCAAAAGGATCTTCCACCGAAACTGCCATAAAGACCCCGTCCGTAGCGTATCGAACCATAGGACGGTGGGATTCTTTTAGCTCGACTTTCTCTGTTCGATCCTTATGGTTGTATATCGGATTGCCATCTGAATCACGAGGAGCATCATATATGGCATTCATCAGTAACTCTTCAAGAACAGTGGACATGCGTGTTCTATTGCTAGAACGAATTCCCGTAGAGTCAAAATAATTATCCACTTTTTCGATAACTCCACTACGGCACCCACTACTTGAAACTTCAATCTCTTTTGTCTCAACACCCCAAGCCATATATTTTTCTAATCCAAAGTAATTACCACTCGCTAATTTAGAAACAGTGGTTACAAAGTTTTTAATAGTGAACTGCTTATCTTCTTCGTCGCGGATAATTATATTAGGTATAAAGTTTTGCCCCAATATAGTTGATACATACTGAGGTATTTCTTTAGAGGCCACAAAGACCATCTTCATATCAGGATAATCAGAATATATTTTATTCGCCAACTCAATAAAATCTTCACTGTAAAGAAAGATATCATATTTTTCTTCCTTCAATAAATCTTCAACTTTCTCAACATCACCAACAACTTTTAAAGAAACTCCGGTTCCCCCAAGAGCCATCTTGGCAACAGCTTGTTGTTTTTTTACCGATTCAGCAAATAATACTTTTTTTGTGTTCATCGACTTTTCAGTCAAAAAACTGGTCGTCAATGGCTCCAATCTATTAATCGCTTTTCTAAGGTTTTTCTCAAGACCATCACTGGCATTTAAACCGAGTGTTGATATTTTACTAGAAAGCGGCTTTAAACTTTGCTCTAATAATTGATCAAGAGCTTGAAAAGTCACGTCCCGACTCTGGTACAAATCACTAATTTTTTTATGTGATGCTACAAGCTCAACATTCTTTTGCTGAAGCTCTTTCAGTTGCTTCGATATCTTATTGGTTCTCTCTTCTACTTTTGACTCTAGACTAGAATTGCTTTTTTGTAACTCTATTTTAGCTCGCTCAAGTTCTTCAACAAATCCTTCAATTTTCTTAGCCTTTTGATTCGTTATTTCTAATTTATGAATAAGAATATCAGTATAAATCTTATAAAGATTCCAGGATCCAGTGTTATTATTTTCAAATATTTTATGTAACTCTGGCCCATCTACTTTTAAAACTAATGTTTCACTGCTTGCTTTGATTTCGGCCGAAGATTTTTTTTGACTAATCAAACTCATTTCACCAATGAGATCTCCAACTTCCTTTAGACTTGCAACCACTCCATTATCGACAACAACATGCAACTCACCTTTTATTAAAAAATAGAGGTGTTGATTCATCTCATTTTGACTTAAAAGAACGTCCCCAGGCTGAAGAGAAATTTCTTCAGAACACTTTTCCAAGCTTTCCATTAACTTCTCTGGAAAGTTTTTAAAAAAGGATAACTCTTTTAACTTCAATGTATTTCCCCTAGGAGTTCTAATAAAATTTATGAACTAAAATGTTCTTAATTCAACATTGAGCGCTGCTAATAAAAGCAAGCATTGTTAAACTATAAAACTTAACTAATAGTTCTGTTTATATATCGGTATAAATGAAACTTAAATTGAATCCACAAGACTAAAGCCTACTATGAAACATAATAAATTATGTGTGATAAAATTGCTTCTGCTGTGGCCCCTTTGTCTTCGGGTTCCTAAGATAATGATGTCTACAGTTTTTAGAACAAGTTTCGTACTCAGGTTGAGTTTCCACTATTTTTATACACTTTTTACAAAGCTTAGAAGACTCATCACACTTTCGACATTGGATTTCTACACTTCCTACTTCTCCACATTGGGGACAGAGAGAATACTGAGTCGACGGTTTTAATTCACTATTCACTGCCACACGAGAATCAAAAACAAAACACTCCCCCTCAAAGTGACCTTCTGGATAATGCTCCATATAGTTTAGAATACCGCCATCAAGCTGATATACTTTTTCATAGCCTTGTTGTTCCATCTCATAAATAGCTTTTTCACAGCGAATACCGCCTGTGCAAAATATTAAATGAGTCTTTGATTTATCTGGTGATTTTTCTTTAAGTTTTTCTGGAAACTCTGTGAACTCTTTAATTTCTAAGTCAATTGCTTTCTTAAAAGTTCCCAATTCATACTCATAATCATTGCGAGTATCAACAACCACCACATCTTCTTTTAAAAGCATTTCGTGCCACTGTTGAGGGCTAAGATGCTTATGCTCCCCATTAGGAATAAATTCAGGCCTATTTAAGGTCACAATTTCTTCCCTGATCTTGACGACAAACTTTCTAAAGGGAGCTTTGTCACTCTGACTTTTTTTTATATCCACGGACTCAACACTAAAAAACTGGAAAACTTTATTAATAAAATTCTCAATTTTATTAGGGTCTTGACTGGCTAATGTCGTATTAAGGCCTTCTGTTCCTAAGATTACCAAACCCAATACATCGTGGATCCGAGCTTGACCAAGCAACCAAGATCTTATTGAGGGTAAATGATCAATTTGATTATCTTTAAAAAAATAAAAGGACTGAACTTCGTAATTTGACATGGTTTTTTTTAATGCAGACCCTCTTAGAGGTCAAGATTGTTGAAAGTGAAAAATTTCTAGAGAAGCCCAACGGGAACAAAGCCCAGTTTTGATTTTTGTCCCATTTTACAAATTGCATGTATTTTTCAAATTGGGTTAGTCTTTTGGGTTTATTCTTCTCTTTGTAGATCATTTCACCCGCCGCC
>CAXREJ010000016.1:0-123268 GCA_964229765.1 Bdellovibrionales bacterium
CCAAGATATTATGGTTCCCCCTAAAATTTAGTGCCAATATGGAACCAGCACTGGGTTTGTTTTCAAATTATTAAATAAAAAAGTAAAGTCATAATTTCTTATAGTGATTATAGCATTTTATTTTAAAAATTCTTTCCAAAAGGGTGACTCAAGTCTAGGGATAAAATTTAAAAATAATAAGCAATTATAGATAGTTATAATAGCATGTAATATTTACATAAATTTAAAGGAATACTGCTGTGTGCAAATGACAAAATTGGTGAAATTTTTTTACAAAAGATGAGAGTTTAACAAGACAAATCTTCACATTAATGAGGTTGGCTTTGCTACTAATCCTATCAATTTTATGCGGTGTACTCTTAGTGACTTTACTTATATGTGGATGGCGTTGGTTAAAACATTACCAAGAACTTATCGCAATCAGAGAAAGGTTGCTTTCTAAAGAGCAAGAAATTGCAGAGCAAAATAAAAGAATGGATGTTTTTAAAGAAGAGATTGGCCTTAAATTTGATCAACTCGCTCAGCAAACTCTTAAAGGGAGTAATCAAGAGTTTTTAAAAATGGCAGAGATCACTTTGAAAAATTATCAGGAACAATCTGTTTCCAGGTTTGATTCTAAAAAAATGGAAATTCAAAATATTGTATCTCCCTTACAAGAAGCTTTAGGTCAGTTTCAAAAAGAAGTTAATAATATGGAAAGAGAAAGACAGAGATCTTACGCTGTTGTTGAAAATGAAATAAAAAAAGTAGTGGAAAACAGTGCGACTCTTTCTAAAGAAACAAGAGCTCTTAAAGATGCACTCAAGAAACCTCATATCCGTGGCAGATGGGGAGAGGTGCAACTCAAAAACTGTGTAGAACTAGCGGGAATGTCAGAGTTTTCTGATGTGCTTTTTCAGGATGCAAATGTTGAAGACGGTAAGAAGCTTATACCTGATATGACTGTAAAGATGCCTGGTGGTCGAGTGGTTGTTGTTGATGCTAAAACTCCTTTGGACGGATTTCTTGAGAGTTTAGAAGCTGACAGTGATCAAGTTAAAAATGAAGAAATGGTTCGCCACGGTAAACAAGTGCGAGAACATGTGGTTAAACTGAGCCGTAAATCTTATGGGGATTTATTAAAAGAGAGCGCAGATTTTACAGTGATGTTCCTACCTAATGAATCTTTTTTGTACGCGGCACTTGAAACTCAGCCCGACCTTGTTGAGTTTGCATTAGAGAAGAAAATTCTAATTGCGACTCCACCGACGTTTGTTGGTTTGTTAAAAGTGATTCGATTTGGTTGGAATGAAGAACGATTAAATCAGAATGCTGAAGAGATTTCTAAGATCGGAAAAGAACTGCATAAACGGGTTACGGATTTTATGGAGTCTTATTTCCAAATTGGGAAAAGTCTCAAAACAGCTCAGGAAAACTATGAGACGGGCTTGAATCGTTTGAAATCACGAGTGCTTGTTCAGGCAAAAAAAATGGAAAAGTTAGGAGCTAAAAGTCATAAAGATTTACCAACAATGGATCATTAATGTCTTAAGATGATCCATTTGACTCAAATTGAAACATCTTAATTACAATTTTTAGAAAAATTCTCCAATTCAGATTAAAATAATAGAGATAAAACTTCTTATATTGAAAAGCAGAGACTTTAGTTTTCAGGATTAAAGTCCGACAAGTATAAGAGTGTAGGGGGATTAATGAATATATTCATATACATTGCTGTATTATTATTCCCATTATGTTCTTTTTCTCAAACTTCATTAACAACTGGTGATGAGTTTTTGATCGATGAAAGGCGTGTAGCACCTGATCGAACAAACGAGGTTGAAGGTGATTCGGGTGGAGAAGATTTAGGTAGTACAGGTGGTTTTGAAGTCACTCAACAAGGTGGCCTTGAGGGAACTAATGATGGGCAAGCCAAAGGAAGTTCTGTGCAAATGTTGGGTATGGCCATGGGAGCCGCTTTTGCAAGTATCTGTCCCCAACTAGGTGGTCAGTGGGCGTGCCCATTGGCAGCAATGTCATTTATGGATGCCATGTCGGGTGGTTCTGCCAAACAAGCGGCATTTGAAACGGGTACATATATTGATCCCGAGCATGGTGGAACGGGTGATTATGATGTGGGAACTGGAAGTAATGATGTCCTCCAAGCTCAAGCAGCAGATGCTCTACAAAATTTAGCAAATCTTGGATACACAACAAATCCTGATGGCTCTGTGTCTGGTCCTAATGGAGCAAGTTATTCGGCTTCTGATTATTCTTCATTAGATGGACTGACTGGGCAAGGAATGTCTGCTGAAGCGGCACAAGGTGTTTTAGATAAAATGAATTCCATTAAAAATACTGCTCTTGAGGAAACGGGAGTGGATGCAGAAAGCGGTGTAATGACTGGTACAGCTATAGCAGCGACTAAAGGTACAAGTTCAGGCTCATTGAGTGAGTATGGTGCTGGCTCTGGTGCTAATTCGGGTAATAAATATATTGAAGAAATTGAATACAGAAAGAAGAAGTCGAAAAAAACTGGAAGACTTCCAGCCAGTCAAGCAGCCGATTTGAGTAAAAACTTTAATGGTGATCCCATTGGTATTGGGATGGCCAACTTATTTTTAATTGTTCATAAAAAATATAAGCAGAAAAAAACTGAAAAAGAATTTTTCACGAGTGAGTATTAAGATGGAAATGAAAACTAAAAATATAGTTAGAATCTTATTGATGATGGGTTTAGGTTTACCTAGCTCAGTAATGGCAAATGCGGCAGACCCGACAGGTGGCGGAGCGACTAATTCTACCATTGAAGCCATGTCGACAAATGCGAATGCTCAATACAATGCTGAAAGAGCTTCACAATTGAATGGATGTGAAAATATACAAAGACAGCAACCTTATTACTGTTCACAGAACCCACAAATGAGAGCGGCTCAACAGGCGACAGGATTAAGTAACTTAGTAAGAAATGATAATGGTGGTGGAGAGTCCATCAGACAAGGGCAATCCCAAGCTAATTCTTCGCGCATGTCATTAGCTCAAATTCGTGCAGCCTGTGAAGAGGCGACAAGTCGTTGTGAACAACAGTGTGTGGATGAAGCGAATCAACACATCGAAGCTGGAAATCGCTATAATTCAAGCACTCCTCCGCAAACACAACAAGCACAAGATGAGTACAATAAAGCCAATGAAGATAATGAAAGAATGAATCAGTGTCGGCAAGAACATGCTACCACACAACAGGCTGTTGCAGGTCTTGATGCTCAATTAGGAGATATACTAGCGGGGCTGGCCGCTCTTGCTCAAGCGTTAGGGCTTGGTGAAGGCGGAGTGGACACGGCTTCTCTTGATGAAGATGAAGAGGAAGATAAGTGTGAAGGTGAATTTGCCCATCTTTTGATTGAGTGTGAAGGACAATCGGATCCGAGCGGTACAAGAGCTGGGTTAGCAGGAGCTGGCTTAACAGGGAATACGACGGGTCAAGGGATCACACTTAATGGTACCGGTTCTGAAGAAAGTACAGGTGACACAAGTGGTAACGGAAGTGGAAGTGGAAATCCCTTTGCTTCTTCCGGATTTGGAGGAAGTATGGGAGGACTCGGCTCTTTCGGCGGCGGAGTGGGTTCATCAGGAAGTAGTGGATCAGGCTCTGGTGAAGATGGCCCCAATACCGATATTCATAAAGGCTTTATGGGTTCCAGCAGTGGTGGTGGCGGCTTCTCTGGCGGCGGCGGTGGATCGGCAGCAGCGCCAAGACCATCTTTTAGCCAATTTAGTAATGGTGGAAATGGCAGCTCAGATAAAGCAGCTTTACAGAGAAAGTTAAATAAATATGCTGATGTTTCAGGAAGTAGAGCGCCTGCTTCGGTCGGTGGTGCGAATGGACCTTTTGAAAATATCTGGGGAGTCGTAAATAAGGCTTATAAGAAGAACTCAAGCTCCATGTATCATCAGAGGTAAACACTACCGAGTGCTACTTGTTTTTTAGCACCAGTTAATTTCGGGAGATGCACCTTAATTCCGTAATAACGTGCAGCCGCGAGGAAGGCAAATGTAGCGCCTTCCATGGCTTGGCTTGGCCAACCAATTTCATCACTTAATAAGATTTCTACAGAAGGTAAGTTAAATTGAATTCGACTCATAAGATAGGGGTTATTTACGCCGCCACCATAAAAAAATATTTGTTTGGGCTTAACCTTTAACTCAGAGTAGGAATGAGAAATAGATAAAGCAGAGACTTCTGTTAGGGTAGCCATTTGATCCTCAAAAGAAAGATTTTTAAATGAGATACCACCCCATGTTTTTATATAATCTAAGTTGAAATCTTCACGTCCTGTACTTTTAGGTGCTCGCTTTTTAAAATAAGGATGGGATAGAAAGTTATTCACAACTAATGGGCTGGGTAACCCTTGTTGCGAAACCTTACCATCTTTATCAAAAGATTTTAGTTTTATTTCATTCATCCAGGCATCGAGTAGGATATTTGCGGGACCAGTGTCAAAGGCAAGTAAGCTTTTACTACTACAGTTAAATAAGTTTGAAATACCACCGAGGTTATGAAAAGCAGAGTGTTTTAATTTAAGGTTTTTTACAATTTGGTTTTGGAAGATTGGAGCGAAGGGCGCCCCTTCTCCTCCGAAGGTGACATCTGGAGTTCTAAAGTCAAAGAAGATCGGCTTAGGAGAGGATTTGTAAATATAATGAGGTAGACCAATTTGAAGAGTTGATCTTTTCCCTTCATGAAAGACAGTTTGTCCATGAAGTCCTACAATGTCCCAAGTCCAAGACTTTTTTAATTCATCAACATGACGGCCATAAACTTGTCCGAGTTCTGTTGATAGGTGAGATAAATCATAAGTCAGGGTTTCATTGTTGGCACAACTAAGTAACTTCTTACGCAAACTTTTTGGTATTCTTTTTTGAGCATGTTTAAGGAACCTCAAATGTGTTAAGTCTGATGAAACCTCAATAAGAGTGTAATCAATGGCATCGAGGCTTGTTCCGTTCATAATGCCAAGAGCTTTAATCTTTTTTTTCATCTTTTTATATTGCATAGTTAAAGTTCCATGATGATGTTATTTTTTAAAAAGGTATTGTCTGGTAATGTGACATGGCTATTAATAATGACATTTTCGAGCGAGATATTTTCCCCAAACTCAATGTCGTTGCCGATACAAACAAAATTTTTAAAATCAATGTCAGTTCTAGAGACTTCCTTAGGAGAGATTAGGATGCCATTAGGGTGTTTAAATAGATGATTGAGTGGCAGGGCAAAAGCATTTAACCGAACATTAACTTCTTTCAAATGTTCTTCGGCCAACATTTTTGCAGTTTCTATGAAAGACGGTGGATTACCTGTTTCTTGCCAAAAACAAGAATCAAGATGAAGAGTCTCTACGGTTTCTCCGTTTTTTAGGGCTTTTGTAACAACATCATAAAAGATATTCGACTCACCACTTGGGATATAATCAAATATCTTGCGGGAAAAGACTTTATAGCCAGTGTAATGGACAGGTTGGGCTTCAGGGTTAGGTGATTGTAAACCAAAGCCCACAACCTGACCTTGTTTGTTTGTCCAAACAGGTTTCAATGATTTTAATAGCTCTGGATGATCGCAAGTAAGTAAGGTGGCAATAGATTGTTTTTCGATATGTTTTTCTAATAGTTGTTTGAGTATGGAATCTTCTGTTGGAATTAGAACTTCGTCTCCATTGGCAACTAGAAAATAATCATGCTTTTCAAGTATGGGTCGCGCTTTCCAAAGGGCTCCACCGCTTCCCAGTAGTTGTGAACTCTCATCAGAAACTTGAACATGGTGATTTTGTTTGTTGAGAACTTGTGCAAGCTTATCAACTTGTTCTGGAAGATGGTGTTTGTTTAAAAGAATATTATTACAGTCCATTTTTTTAACTAAATAAAGACTATAGTAACAAAGTGGTAAATTAAGTAATGGAAGACTTGGCTTGATATATTTTTCGGTTAAAGGTCGAAGTCGACGACCTTCACCGGCAGTTAATAGGAAAGCAATCATTTGGTGCTCAACCATTGATTTTTAGATTCTGTTAACATTTGAGAAAGAGTGGGGGCTAAATCAATTATTTCAAGATAGTTACAAACTTTTTCTAAGGTGGGAGCAATATATCCTAAGTATCGGTTGTCATCACGAGTGACTTTAAAACTTGAGAAACTTCCACAGGCTTTAAAGCAGCGCTGTACCACTTGTAAGTTGTAGAAGTTTTGCCATTCATCCTGTGAGAGGTTTAAATTTTTAAAATAAGGAAAATTTGAAATATAGTAGCTCATTAATTTTTCTTCAGAATCTTTATTGAGTTCAACGTAAGAATCACAAAAAAGACTAACGAGATCATAAACTGGTGGTCCCATCCGAGCATCTTGAAAATCAATGACAACAAGATCGTTATAGTGAAGCATAACATTTCTTGAATGGAAGTCTCTGTGACATATAACTTGTGGAGACTTGTAAAGAAGAGAGCAAATTTTTGTGAACTCGTCTTCAAGTTCAGACTCAACTTTTTCACTCATTGTTAAATTTAGGTATTCTTTGAGTAAATATTTTTTTGCGTAATTCATCTCCCAAACTAGTTTTTCTACACTGAACTCCATTGCGTAAGCAGTACAGTTTGTTTTGCTTGTGTCTTGAAATGACAGTGAATGTATTTTAATGAGTTCATCGAGAGTCTTTTCGTAAAAAGGTAGGATAATTTCCTGTTTCTGGAATTCCCAAAAACGACGTTCTAAGGTTAGGTCACCAAGGTCTTCGAGTAAAAATAGGCCCTTTTGGGAATCATAGTGATGTATTATTGGGACACGAATTCCATTCTGGGAAAAGTATTGTTGAACAGATAAAAAAGGGAAATCCTCAATACGCTCAAAGGGCTCCCATTCCATTAAAACCCAGCTATTTTTCTCACTGATAATTCTATAATAACGTCTTGAGGAGGCATCTCCAGCGAGTGGAACGATGTTGTAGTTTTCAGTTTTTAAATAGGCTTTAAGAAAATTTTCAAATTGGCTCATGACTAAAGGCTACTCCCTAAAAAGGGATTGGTTTAGAGATTGTACCATGCAGCAAAAGTTAAAACTGAAGGGTGTGCTCGGCCACCATTTGAAATAGTGGCCCTTGAGATTGATTTAAAGTTAATCGACTTCCTGAGGAGTAACAACAAATGCTGCTTACTCCTACTCAATTAATGAATTCGTGTGGGACTGGGAGAGAAGGGGAGAAAGTAGAGTCCCTTTGTTTTCTCATCGGTATAGGTGCCAACGATATTCTTTTTATGGTGAAACAGTAAAAAGTGAGCTTGTACACGTGCTGAAAGATTATCATTTACTTTGTAGTTTTTAAAAGAGCTGCGAAAATGATCAAGTTCGTCTGATAAATCGACTGAGCTAGTGATCACTATCATTGGTTTAGGACCTTTTGATCTTTTTAATTCACTGAGGTTCTGTTTAAGTACATCCAATTTCTTTTTTGGAAGAGTCGATATGTCCGGTATGAAAATGGTTACTTGTGGGAAGTTCTTCCAGTTATGAGGATCTTTCCAGATCAAATCTGGAATCTCTTTTGCGTTGATGAACGCCCAATTAGAAATCCAATCATGTATTGAAAATGCAATCTGTGCATTAAAGTTTTCATTAGAACCACTGAGCCAAATAGCTTGTAAATCGGGCTTTTTGTTTATCTTTCTTTTCTTGTACTCGATCGTTGGTAAATTAACTGGTTTTTTTGTTCTTAATTGTACCACTTTATTGGGTTCGACATGGGCTGACTCTATAACTTGCTGAGTGAAATTTTGAAAATCCACTTGATCGGTGAGTTCAATATGTTCAGCAATGGTGAGTTGTAAAAACTGAGCCATTTCATCGAAGACAACCGCATCTTGGCTTTCCACAGGGCTAGCTGTTGCTATAGCTTTAAGCTCTTTTTTTAGGTTAAATATAGGAAAGCTGACTTGTCTCATAGTTTGTGAATAAACGAAGGTATTCTTCCAATGACTATGAAAGAAAGGAACTTGCTTGTCTGTTCCTAAGTTTCTTTCGATTTTAAGTTGCGCTCCATAACGTTCTTTAAAAATTGTGCTGACAGTGTTGATAATCTTGTCCATTCTTTCCACATCCTTCACTAAATTATGCGATTCCCTTTAGAAGTTGTTATTCAATTCTTGTGCCGTTTTTTGTCTGAACGAATTGAAATATTAACAGTTTGTAATCAAAAAACCTTTTAAATTGACTGCTAAAACATCAATAATATTATGAGGATACGGTAAGAGAGAGGTGTGGGTTGTTTCGTTGGCAGTAGTTTTTTCATGAATGAATAAGGTCCATTCAGTTTGGGGAAATATAAAACTTACAGTTAAGTCTATAAAATCGACGGGGTAATAGATGATTCTTTTAATCCTGTTAAGACAGATTCTTTCAAGTTTAAGCTCAACATTTTTTGTGTAATATCATGCAGAGTTGAATCGATTTTAAAGTAATGACAAAATGAAAGTGTGATTTGGAAAGGAGTTTTTGAATGAAATATCTTCTAAGTCTAGTCCTTTTGGTTCAATTCATTTTTGCTGGTGAAAATATTGAGATTACAGGTCAAGTTGTTAATCATGATAAGAATAATATTTATCTATCGTCTAAAGATGAAGATATCACTTTAAAAAAGAAAGAACTAACTAAAGAAGGTATACAGCAGATTTTGGCAAACAAAGGTAAAAAATTAACTTTGTTTGTGCCTTCAAAATCAATTGTTGAGAGAAATCAGAGAGAAGAGGCTGAATAAAACTCATTTATTGGGCTCTAGTTGGCAAAGCTTAAAATAAAAAGCCTCATCATAGATGAGGCTTTCTTTTAACCGATCATAAACAATGAGAGATCTTAACTTTTGCGTAATCGACGCTTATCAAGATCGTACTTCTCAACTTTCATGATTAAGCCAGCTCGACTGATACCAAGTTCTTTTGCAAGTTTAGACTTATTCCATCCTGTGCGACGAAGACCTTCTTTGATCATTTCCATTTCTAAGTCTTCGATGGCATCTTTCAGTTTTCCAGTAACTCGTGTTCCCTGTACCTTTGTTTTTTGTCCGCCTTCAATAATTTTAGGGGAAAGCATGTCACCAGTGATTTTAGTTTCTTCTCCACTAAGAACAACAATTCTTTCCATTTCATTTTGAAGTTCACGTACGTTTCCAGGCCAATGGTAATCATAAAGTTTTTCAAGGGCTCGTTTAGTGAGAGTTCTTTTTCCAATGCCAGCTCTTTTACAAGCTATATCAATGAAATATTCAGCAAGAAGAGGGATGTCTTCTTTTCTCTCTCTCAAAGGAGGCACGCGTAAGTTAATAACATTCAGTCTGTAAAATAGATCTTCACGAAATGTTCCCTTTTCAACCATCTCACGTAAATTACGGTTAGTTGCGGCGATAACTCTCACATCCACTTTACGAGCATCCAGAGCTCCAACTGGCGTGAAAGTTCCTTCTTGAAGAACACGTAATAATTTGACCTGCATTTGTGGTGATGTATCACCAATCTCATCTAAAAAGAATGTCCCTTTGTCGGCGATTTCAAAAAGACCTTTTTTGTCTTTATGGGCACCTGTAAATGAACCTTTTACGTGTCCAAACAGTTCTGACTCAAGTAAGTTATCGTTGAAAGCGGAGCAGTTCTGAATAACAAAAGGTTTGGATGAACGAACAGAGTTGTAGTGTATGGACTTGGCAATAAGTTCCTTACCGGTACCGTTTTCCCCTTGAATAAGAACAGTGCTATCGGCTCCTTTAATTTTATCAAGTAAAGCATACGTGCTTTGCATAGCTTGTGATTTACCAATCATATTGTCGTATTTGTATCGGCTTCCCAGTTCTTTATTGAGTTCACGGATACGTTCTTCACGGTTTGTAATTTCTAAGTGCAGTGTAACAATCTCTCTTGAAACCAGATCAACAAGGTCGATAAAATGCGCTCTATCGTTGTCGTCCAGAAAACGAACTTTTGAAACAGCAAAGTCGACAGTGTCACGGCTCTCACCTTGAGCACTCATTCGATCTTTAACTTCTTCGATGCGATTAGCTTCACTGGTATCTTTAATGAAACCAATTCCCACCACAGTTCCCATGAATTCCCCATCAATTACGATTGGGAAAATAGCCATATCATAACCAGCATGAGAAACTTTAGAGAGTGAAAAGCGTGTTTCATTGGCTTGCATTTCAGCGATAGCTTTGGAAACTTCGTCACCGAGGCTATCTTGATTGGACTCTTTTGCTAAAAAGGCTTGCACAGCTGGATTGGTAATTCCACTATCTTTAAAGCCACGAATTTTTCCGCGCTCATCAGTGAAGATCACATCAATATTCCACCAAGAGGAAAGTATGAGTTTCAATTTTTTAATGACGTGAATATGTTCAAATTCATCCCAATTGATCATTACGGATACTCCTTGCTGTCAATTCTATCTACAAGTTCTTATCGTCAAAAAAGTGGACAACTTTACAGTGCTGCGAAGAATTTAGTCACAATCTCTATCTATATGAATTAACTTGATTTTTTGGGGAACCTGTTTGAATTGTAGTGACTCATTTTGAGAGCTGTCTAAATGGCAGTCAAAAAAGAATTGAAGTTGCTTGGATTTTTTGACAAGTTCTTTGGCATGTTAAATTCCTGGTTTAGGCTTTGGCCTTTTATTAAACCTTATAAATGGCAAGTTGTTTTAGCTCTATTGTTAGGTTTTTTTTACGCACAACTCACGCTTGTGTTCCCTATGTTAGCTCAAATGCTGATTTCGGCTCTCAACTTTATGGGAGAAATGGTGAAGTCAGGAGCGGAAATAGGTAGTTCACAACCTCAGCCAGTGAACTTGACAACTCTGATGGGGTTTAAAGCCGATCATTGGTTGGTCGAATGGTTGGGAAGAAATCCGACCTTCTTTCTATCAGACCTAAGTGTCACTCCTGAGAATTTAGTCAGATATGTTGCCTTCGCTTTTCCAGTTTACTTCTTAGTCTATGGGATTATCCGCTTTTTTCACTTCTTTTTAATTAAATATATCGGTGAGAAAATAATTTCAGACATTCGTTTATCTCTAATGAACAAGTTCATGGATCTTGATGTGATGTATCTTGGGCGCCAAAAAAAGGGTTCAGGGGGGCTGCTTAGCCGAACACTCAACGACACCATTGTCCTGCAAAATGGATTGGAGTATTACGGTGACCTTCTCAGAGAACCTATCATTGGACTTTTTTTGATTGTTTGGCTTTTCGTTATTAACTGGAAGCTAGCACTTGGTTGCTTTCTATTCTTACCATTGATTGCTGGGGTGATCCGTTATGTCAGCAAGAGCTTAAAAAAATTTGGTCACCAAAGTCAGGAAGCTCTAGAGGAAGTCACCAAGACCCTCAAAGAGGGATTAGATGGAGTCAGAGTCATTCAATCTTTCAACCTACAATCTCAAATGAAATCTCGATTTTCCACCCAAGTGCTCAACTACCTTGGACGACGGAAAGACATTATCATCAGAGAAGAGGCGGGAAGCCCTATTAATGAGTGGATCGTTTCTTTCTTGGCGTGTGGGATCTGTCTTTTTCAAATCGAGCAAATAGCCATCGGTGAGTCCACACTTCCAAGTTTTCTCGGCTTCATTTTTACGGCCGGTCTCCTCGATAAACCGGTCAAAAAAACTCAACAGGCCATAATAAGAATCCAGCAAAACATTGTCGCTACTGAAAGATTACAAGAGGTTCTCGATAGTGAAACTGAGGTGAGTGAGCCTGCACAGCCAAAGCCATTTCCCTCCAATTGGTCTGAGATACAATTTAACCAAGTTAACTTTTCCTATAACCAAGACCCCGTTCTTAGAAATATCAATTTAAAGATAAAAAAAGGAGAGGTGATTGCTCTAGTTGGTGAAAGTGGTTCCGGAAAATCAACCCTAGCTGGTTTATTACAAAGATTTTTTGACCCGCAAAGTGGGCAAATACTCATTGGCGAAACCAATCTCCAACAAATGCAAACCAACGAGCTAAGGAAGCAAATTGGTTATGTCACCCAAGATGTCTTTCTTTTTGATGAAACCATTGAAAATAACATCCGCTTTGGAAACCTTGACCGTGATGTTAATGATGTGAAGGATGCGGCTAAAATGGCCAATGCTTCTCCTTTTATCGAGCAATTATCGGAAGGCTTTCAGTCAAACGTGGGGGAAAGAGGTGGGCGTCTTTCAGGTGGTGAAAAGCAACGAATCAGTATTGCAAGAGCCGTTTTTAAGGACCCCCCCATATTAATTCTTGATGAGGCGACAAGTGCTCTGGATTCTGCCAGCGAGTTAGAGGTTCAAAAGGGGATTGAAACTTTGCTCAAAGGCCGTACCGCCCTTGTCATTGCCCATAGGCTTTCAACTATTAAAAATAGTGATCGAATTATCGTTATGAAAAAAGGCGAGATCGTTGAGGAAGGCAAGCATGATGAGCTTATCAAGCGAGATGGTGAGTATGCTCGATTTTATAATCTACAGTATATTCAATAAATGAATCGTTGAAGCTTAGACATTGAGATACTCTTTTAAATATTTGCCAGTGTGGGTTTTCTTACGGGCCAATTCGATGGGGGAGCCTTGGGCAATAACTTTGCCACCATCCACTCCGGCTTCTGGTCCAAGATCAATTATATAATCCGACTGTGCCATAACTTCTAAGTTATGTTCAATAAGAAGAACACTTCCTCCGGTTTCCACAATTTGATGGAGTATGGCCATCAACATTTGAACTTCCCTAAAGTGGAGACCGGTTGTTGGCTCATCAAGTATGTAAAGAGTGGCTTTTTGATTGGTTTTATAAAGTTCTCTGGCAATTTTTATTCTTTGTGATTCTCCACCGCTGAGGCTGGAAGTGGATTGACCAAGTGTCAAATAATCAAGACCCACCTGTTTTAAGACGCTTAAGGGTTTTCTGATGTTCGGATAGGAAACAAAGAAGTCCATAGACTCGGCAACAGTCATTTGAAGAACTTCGTAGATATTTTTTCCTCGATAACGAACATCTAGAATTTCTTTACGAAATTTTTTGCCATCACATGACTGACAGGTGGTCTTTATGTCATCCATAAACACCATATCAATCAATTCATAGCCAAGGCCCTTACATACAGGGCATCGTCCACCATTGACGTTTAAAGAAAAAGTTCCAGGCGTGTAACCACGTTCACGACCTTTAAGTGTTGTAGCAAAAATATCTCGTATCACATCATAAATCTTTAAATATGTGGCGGGATTACTACGTGCTGATTTTCCCACAGGTGATTGATTGATATGAAGTACGTTCTTTAAGTTTTCAGCTCCGGTTAGTTTTTTGTAAGGCTCTCCTCTAGTGTATTCAATTCCTGTTTCAGTGAGTAGTGCTGGATAGAGAGTTTCAGTAATAAGTGTGGATTTTCCTGATCCACTCACCCCAGTCACTGTGACTATTCTATTGAGAGGTACTTTTACCGAAACATTCTTAAGATTGCGGCCTTGGCATCCTTTTATCTCAAGAAAGTATTTATATTCTTTTAAGGACACAGGGCGAGGAGAGTAGATGTCCTTTTTCTTATCAGTGAGAAACATGTTGGTGTTGGAGGTTTTGCACTTAAGAAAATCTTTTTGGTCACCACTGAATATAATTTCACCACCCTTATACCCCGAGCCAGGTCCAAGTTCGATGACATGATCACTTTCTTTAATCACATCTTGGTCATGCTCAACAATTACAAGAGTGTTGCCAAGTTCATTTAAGGCTTTTAATTGTTTAATCAGTTGATCGTTGTCACGTGGGTGCAGCCCAATGGTTGGCTCATCGAGTACATAGAGAGCTTGAGACAGACCCATTCCCAACTGTTTAGCTAAAAGGAGTCGTTGGAACTCTCCACCGGAAAGGCTTCTGGTTTGTCTTGCTAGAGTGAGATAATAGACTCCAATCTGATTTAAAAACATGAGTCTTGAAAGAAGTTGGTCATAAATATCTTTGACCATTTCTTTTTCATATTCACTCATTTCAAGGTTTTGAAAAAATTCATAAAGATTCTTCAAACTGAGATCACACAATTCTGTGATGGTTTTTCCATTAATTTTGAAATTTACAGTATCTTTAACAAGTCTCGCACCCTCACAATCGGGGCAAGTAAAGGCTGTTTTAAAGCGAGCTAAAAAAACTCTTACATGCATCTTATATTTTTTTGTTTCTAAGTGATCAAAGTATCCGCGAACACCGTAAAACTTAGAGTTACCATCCCAGAGTTCTTTCTTACTTTTAACAGGTAAATCTTCCCAGGCTTTATCCGTATCAATTTTTGCTGATTTACAATAGTTGAGAAGCTTTCTTTTGGCTCGGGTGGCACTTGGCATGAAAAAAGGAGAAATCGCTCCTTCTTTAATCGACAGTGTTGGGTTTGGTATGACTTTCGCTTCATCAATATCAAGTGTGTTTCCAAAGCCATTACAAGTATTGCAGGCTCCAACAGGAGAATTAAAGCTAAATAGTTGCGGTGTTCTTGGAGGTAAAAGTGTTTCACAGACTGAGCAGGCTAGTGAATCACTAAACTTAAGAACTTCATTTTCGGTACTAATAATTTCCGCAGAACTGTAGCTTTGTTGGTTGTATTTTATTGATGCCTCAAAGGATTGACCGAGTGAATCGACTATTCTGCCACGATCTTCTTCTTTTACAGCCAGGCGATCGAGGACGAGATAGAAATCCTTTTTAGGTAAGTCTTTGATTTTCGTTTTAGGACTGATTTCGATGGTTTCAAATTTGTATGTGCTTTTTGCGCGACTTTTATCTACGAGAAGTCTGTTATGTCCTTCTGATAAAAGTGTTTTAAGTAAGTCGGCACTCTTAAAGCGAAGATTCTTTTTACGGATCAAACAGGTAATGTAGATTCTTTTACCTGACCAATCATTGATGAGTTTATCGGCGGCCGATGTCGGTGAGTCGTGGATAATTGGTCCATGTCCGTTAGGACAATAGGCTATTGATAGTTTTGAATAGAGAAGTCTTAGGTACTCAATGATCTCTGATGTTGTGCCCACAGTGGAACGACTATTTTTAATGGTATTCTTTTGTTCTAAGGCAATTGCGGGGGGAATATTAGCAATACTATCGAGCAAAGGTTTTGGAGCTTGATTTAAGAATTGCCTTGCATAGCTAGATAAACTTTCAATGTAGCGGCGTTGCCCTTCTGCAAATAAAGTTTCAAAGGCAAGAGAACTTTTACCTGAGCCACTGGGTCCACAAATCACAGTAAAAGAGTTCATTGGAATAGTAACATCAATATTTTTTAAGTTGTTTTGCCTAACGCCTTTAAGTTCTATATCCATCTTGGGGAGGCTACCAAAAAACCACTCATTTGGATAGTGAATAGACAAGAAGCAAGGTTTCTGTAGTGTGCCATCCTTCTAAAGAAAGATAGCACTGTGGTTAGTTCAAAAGCAGAGGACTAGATGGTCGTTTCGACTTAAAACTCTTCTCTATAAAAATCTGTTTTGTTCTCTTCTTCAATCCGTTGATTAGACTCTTCATTTTCAATGCCAGGCTCTGTTCCGGTAATGAAGGCTTGTCTTACAACTTCATGACTTCGAGCTGAAGCTAACTCGCCTGTTTCATTGTCGATATTGGCAAATACAATATTGTTAGGAATTGGAAAGTTTTCAGCCGGTGTTTTTTCTAACACACCTTGCATATAATCGAGCCAAATGGGTAGAGCGGCTCGACTGCCAGCCTCTCCGCGCCCTAAAGATTTTTCTTGATCAAATCCAACCCATACTCCGGTGCTCACTTGTGGAGTGTAACCCATAAACCAAGCATCGAAATAACCGTTTGTGGTTCCAGTCTTTCCAGCCACTTCCCTGTTAAGACGGCGAGCTCTGGCTCCCGTACCCCCTGGCTCATTGACGACAGCTTGAAGTAAAGTTGTTGTTAAGAAAGCGGTTTGCGGGGAGATGAGTTGATCAGGATCATTAAAGAAAAAAGGCGATGTTTTTTGAGTTTCATTATCATCTGCCATAATTCGAGATTCATATTGCTCACGTTTTTCTTTAAATTCATTTTTAAGCTTACCAACCTGCTCTTTAAAATGGAGGTCAAATGAAACCTCTTGAGCCAGTGTTTCTCCATGGCGATCTTTAATTTCATGAATTATGATAGGTTTTATATTTTTACCAAGTTTGGCAAAGATAGAATAAACTTTAGTCATTTCGTAAAGGGTGGCACCACTTGAGCCAAGAGCTAGGGACATGTCCATGTTGATGGGGCTAAAAATACCAAGTCTCTTGGCATATTCGGCAGCGAAAGAGACCCCCGTCTTTTCGAGAATTCTAATTGTTGGGGTATTTAAACTTTTCTTAAGGGCATTGCGGAGTAAGATATCACCAGTAAATCTTCCTCCATAGTTGCCTGGTTTCCAAGTTTTCTTTTCTTGATCTTCGGCGGATTCTTGAACTTGTTCCCCTTCTTTAACTTCTTCCGTTTCTCCCGTTTCTTGATTGTAGACAATGGGTGCTCCCATAATTGGGGTGGCGGGAGTTAAGCCCTTATCGAGACCTGCAGCATAGAGAATAGGTTTAAAAGCAGACCCCGTCTGGCGAACGGCTTGATAAGTTCGATTGAGTTTTGTTTTACGGAAATTAGAGCCGCCAACCATGGCAATGATATCGTCGGACTTTAGGTCAAAAGAGATAAGTGCGGATTCTGCTTTGGGCTCTTGTTCAAGAGAAAGCTCAGCGTAATTGCGTAAATCCTTCTTGAAGCTTTTTCCCACCTTGATGCTACTGGCGAGCGGAGCAACGATTTCAACTTCGATGATATCACCGACCTTGAGGGCTTCTGACGGGCTTTTTATTTTAAGCCATTCTCCATAAAAAACAGAGGGGTCAGGTTTTCTTGCCCACTCCATACGGGTTAGCGGAATGATTCCTTGGGCTTCAGCAAAGCGAACGATGACAAGATCATTTGCATCATCGACCTCTGTAACCACACCATTAACGACGTCCCCTTTTTTAACATAAGGAGGAATGTTGGATACGACCTCATCTTTTTCATTTTTTTTCTGATAAAGTTTAAATTCACCATATTCGTCGGTCGTTCCATCGGGAAAGACTTGGAAAGTGGCGTAAGCTTCGTCTATTAACTGATTTCTCTCAGACTCAAGCTTCTTTTGAACCAATTCCTCATTTTTGATATCAATATTCTCAATAGGGCCGCGGTAACCTTGCCGTTTATCTAAATCTCTTAAGCCCTTCCTCAAACTAGCTTGCGCTTTTTGTTGTGCTTCAAAATCCAAGCTGGAATAAATTTTAATTCCTTTATTGAGTAAAATCTCTTCACCCAACTCCTCCACTAATAATTGACGGATAGTTTCGACAAAGTAGGGAGCCACTTCTTTATATTTTTTGGAGCGGTAAACTTTGATTGTTTCTTTTAAGGCCACATCCAGTTGTTCTTGGCTGATACGTCCTGTTTCAAGCATTCGACCAAGAACATACTTTTGCCTAATTTTTGCCCTAGAGGGGTTAGCAACAATATTGTAGGCACTTGGAGCTGTGAGTGAGCCTGCGATGACAGCCATCTCAGCAAGTGAGAGTTCATTGACCTTTTTTCTGAAGAAAGTTTCTGCTGCTGAGGCAACACCATGTGCTCCTTGGCCAAAGTAAATTTGATTCAAATAAAGGTAGAGAATTTCTTTTTTAGACATATGACTTTCCATACGTCTTGCCATGATGGCTTCTTTAAGTTTTCGAGTGTAAGTTTTTTCCGAACTTAGAAAGAGTGTCCGTGCTGCCTGTTGGGTGATTGTTGAAGCTCCTTGAGATCTCTCACCAGATGTTAAGTTGGCAACGAGGGCCCTCAGCATACCTTTAAAATTAAATCCGGTATGATTATAGAAGTCAGAATCTTCCGCACTGAGGAATGCGTTGATTAAATCTTCTGGAATGTCTTCAACAGCTACGATTTTTCTATTTTCACGGTAAAATTCACCGATCTTCTCACCATTGCGGGCATAAACCTCGCTAACAAGAAGTGGATCGTAATCCTCCACAGAAAATAGATCAGGTAATTGATTCGCAAAGTAGACATAAAGACCGATTCCTGATCCAAGTCCAATGAATCCTAACACAATACAAACAAGTAATAATTTCTTCATAATTCCCATGAGGATATTCTAGGGAATACCAAGAGAGAAGTCCACCTAACATTTATTAAGTGGGAGTTCTCTGGTAAGTGAACTATTGATTCGTACTATTGCGAGTTGGAAGGAGCTCTGGTCGTTGTGTCATTCACTCCATTTTGATTTGTTGGGGCATTAAAGCAAGAGTAGGAGGCACCAAGTAAGCCTAAAAGGTTTTGTTTTCTTAAGTGAGCTTCTGCTGCTGCGTTCTGATTACGAATCATTGCTTCTTGGTATTCTAGCTGCTCTCGACCTTGTAAACATTGTTTGATGGCAAGATCTTGATTCTGCCTCAGTCTCTGAGAAACGGACCTCATCGTATCAGCACTATTTTCAAACTCTGCATAAATCTCTTCAACATTGAGCCGCATTTCATCACTGAGATCTTGAAGTTGATCAACAGTTGTTCTTTGAGCCATGCAGCCATCATAGAAGAGTGGTCGCATATTATTCAAACGCTGGTTCTTCCCAATCAAATTGACAGGATTATTTTCAACACCAGAACTCATTTGACTTTTGAACTCTGTCCATTCTGCCGTTGAGTTTTCCTGACACTGTCTTTCGACGGCATGCAGTGATTTTCTATACTCTAGCTCTTGCCGTTTAATTTTTATAGCGAGCATATTTTCATTTTTTTCATGTTCTAGTTTGGCTACGCGATAGGCATCCAAATGTTTATAAATTTCGTTGTCACAGGTCTTGGCATGCTCATAATACTTTTCAGCGATTCCCATAAGGGCATTTGTTTGTTGTTGTTGAATTTCATAGGCTGAGGTGGCGCCTTGATTCACTTGTTCGATCATTCTTTGTAGACACCCCTGTCCCGAGTACTGCTGTTGTTGTAGAGCCATCAACTCATTCATGGAAACATTGACCGTGGCATTTGAAAGCATATTATTTGTTTGCGAAGATGCATTTAGGGAATAAAAAAACAAAATAATTATCATATATAATTTGATACTCATTTTACCCCCAGTAAGTAAAAATAAAGAATGTTCGGTTTTTTCAGAAGACCGACAAAAGTAATACGCACTTATAATTATATATGAGGAAAGACTTGTCGCAAATTGGCCTGTTTCAAAATGGGACAAAATTGAGAAAAACTCGACTAAAATGGACTAAACACTAAGACAAAAGGGCATGATATTGAATTGTGTTGGATAAGATCGTGGGCTGTATCATGGTCTATGTATAATCCTTGTTAAGTTTTGCGGGCTTCTTTAGGTGTTAAAAGAGAAGTCGTTGTAGCGACCATAGGCCGCCCACAAAAAAACAAACAACACCAAGTATTTTATGACTATAAAACCAGTCTAGTACTTCGGAATGAACAACTTCCTCTGCCTTGGATCGGGATATAGGTAAATGGGTTGCAAAGGTCATAATTGACCCATAAGCAAAAATAATAAACGGAAAGTAAAAATCAATTGTCGCATTCATAGAAGATCTTTCGGTTTACTATTAGAAAAGCTTTAGAATACTGATCGTTACAAATTAAGGAAAAGAGTAATTGCAAAAGGGGGGCATTATTATGGGTTATGATCTTGTTCTCAAAAGATTTAACTTCGCTGGACTCAGGGTTTAACAAGCAATAGAGGAGTAATTTAAAGCAAAAATAAAGCCAATATTATTTTGCAAGTTTTTTATCATCAAGGTCCAATTTTAAGGTTTTTCTCGTATCAAACATTTAAGAAAGCATAAAAAAAATGACGACAAACAATTTCTTTGATAGTCTTTAAACTAAGTTCTGTGGTGCGTTTGTAGAATAACAGAAATCTATAAATTATAGATAGGGGGCCGTCCCTGACGACGGTGAGCAGGCCCGGGATCGATCCGGGAAGCCTAAAATCGTTATAATGGCTACCCACCTGGTGAATTTGGATTTCGTTGATTCTCTAGCACTCACAGAACGAGTTTTTTCTTTCTTTTCCCTAGAAATTTTGTTTTATTGATTTTTATGTCTGATGAAAAAGAAAAATCCTCTAAAGGACGTTGGGATCACTTGCTTAGAGAAATTCCCAGCCAAACAAAAACAACTCCAATTCAAAGTAAAGAGGAAGTTGTAGAGCCAAAAACTGTAATACCACAACAAAGTTTTTCTTTGCAGTCAGAGCATGATGAGCCGGAGCAAGAATCAGAAGACCTCATTTACACCGTTTCAGAAATTAATAAAGCGATAAAGTCACAGTTGGAAGGTGAGTTTTCTTATCTTTGGTTACAAGGAGAGCTTTCAAACTTTAAAGCTCATACTTCAGGCCATTATTATTTCAGCTTAAAAGATTCAAAATCACAAATCAACGGAGTGATGTTCAAGGGCTACAATTCCCGTTTAAAATTTCGTCCAGAAAGTGGAATGGAAGTTTTAGTTCGAGGGAAGATTACTGTCTATGAACCTCGAGGGAATTATCAAATTTTTTGTGAGCACATGGAGCCCTTAGGGGCTGGAGCTCTTCAAAAAGCTTTTGAGCAATTGAAAGCAAAGCTGGATAAAGAAGGATTGTTCCGGCAAGATCTAAAAAAAACAATACCCCCCCTTCCTCAAAGTGTTGGTGTCATTACATCTCCTACTGGTGCGGCCATTCAAGATATTCTGAATGTTTTAGAGCGTCGCTCGAAGAGGCTTTCAGTCACCGTTATTCCGGCTCGCGTACAAGGGGCGGGTTCCGCCGAAGAAATAGTCAAAGGAATTGAGCTTGCTAATCAAGTGGGTGGCTTTGATGTGCTCATTGTTGGCCGAGGGGGTGGCTCGATCGAGGACCTCTGGTGTTTTAATGAAGAAATTGTAGCACGAGCCATCTTCAATTCTAAAATTCCTATAATCTCGGCTGTTGGTCATGAAATTGACTTTACAATCTCTGACTTCGTCGCCGATTTAAGAGCACCTACGCCATCGGCAGCGGCTGAGGTCGTGGCAAAGAGTGAAGAAGAGTTAGTTGAAAAACTAAAGTTTTTCACTCGCTCTTTGCGACTTATGATTTTTCAGAAAATTTCTGATTGTGGCCAACAACTTAATTTACATCACAAGCGATTACTCGACCCAAGAAAATACGTTGAAGATAGTATTTTAAGACTTGATGATTGGAGTCAAAGATTGATTCAAAGTATGGGTCGTCAAATCAAAAGCTTTAGATTAAATGTTAAGGCTCTGCAAGGCGGATTGATCAACCCGCTTCAGTTAGTCAAGGCGGGACAAGAAAGAAACAAAAATTTAGAAAAGTGGTTGATTGGTCAAATTACAAAAAAAGTAGATTTGAATAAAAATGATCTGATACGGTTTTCTCAAATGCTGGATAGTCTGAGTCCTCTCAGAACCTTGGATCGAGGTTATGCTATTGTTCGGTCGGATGGAAAATTAATTCCCGACTGTACCAGCTTAAAAAATGAAACAATTGAAATAGAATTAAGAGATGGTTTTCTAGATGCAAAAGTACAAGCTCATAGAATAAAGGAGAAAAAATGAGTTTTGAAAAAAAATTAACGAGACTCGAAGAAATTGTTCAGAAAATGGAAAATGGAGAGCTCTCCTTGGATGAATCTTTAAAACTTTTTGAAGAGGGTGTTAAACTTTCTCGTGAATGCAATAAAGAACTCAGTGAAGCGGAACAAAAAGTGAAAAAACTTGTTGGTGTTGATAAAGACGGTGAGCCTATTTTGGAGGATTTCAACCAATGAGTCCCGAGTTAATGAAATCGATAGAAGATTTCGAGGGTGTTGCGAAAGAATATTTTGCACATCGACGTGTCGAGGCAAAAGATGTACCCTTTTTATTAGATTCCATTGAATACTCTCTGTTTAATGGAGGTAAACGATTTAGACCTCTTCTTTGTTTTGCTATTTCAGATAGTTTGGGTGTGGAAGCGAAAGACATCATTTCTTTTGCCTTAGCCTTGGAGTGCATTCATACATATTCACTTATTCATGATGATCTTCCATGTATGGATGATGATAAAGAGCGCCGAGGACTACCAACAAATCATATTAAATTTACTGAAGATACCGCCCTATTGGCTGGTGACGCTCTGTTAACAGAGGCGTTTAAAATTCTTTCTCACGATCCTTCTCCGTATAGTCTTGAGCTAATTAAGCTTCTTTCTGAAGCCAGTGGACTTAACGGTATGATTCGTGGACAAGTATTAGATTTAGGAAAAGGCTCGCCCGTATCGGAGTTGGGAGACCTTATTAAGTTACACGAGTTAAAAACAGGCTGCCTCATCTCCCTTGCTTTTGAGGCTCCAGGGGTTATTGCAGGAAAAACTTCCAGTGAGCTTGTTGAGTTAAGAGAACTGGGTCGACAGGTGGGACTTGCTTTTCAAATTAAGGACGACTTGCTCGATCGCGATGAAGAGGACAATATGAGTTTCATCACCTTTTTGGGAGAACAGGGAACTCTAAGTTATCTTGAAAGTCTTAATGAACGTATTAAAAAAAGTCTTAAAGATCTTGGAATAGACACTCCATTAATGAAAGAACTTATTAATTTTAATATTGAACGCGATCAATGAATTTAAAAAGAATAGATCAGATTGTTTTTGAGCTTTATCCGCAATGGACTCGTACTCAGGTTCAAAAGCTCATTCAATCTGGTAATATAGAAATTTCTATTGAGGGTTCACCATGGAAGGTTATTGACCGACCAGGTGTAAAATTCCCGCCGGAAAAAGTTTTAAAAGATAATGTTAGAATTGCTGATCTACGGCACTTAAAATATGTTTCTCAAGGAGCATTAAAATTAGAAAAAGCTTTGGACTATTTTTCTATCGAAGTTAAAAATGCCATGGTTTTAGATATGGGTCTTTCAACCGGAGGATTTTCTGATGTTTTATTGCAGAGGGGAGTTCAAAGAATCTTGGGGCTTGATGTTGGGAAGGGACAATTGCATCCACGTTTGAAAGTAGAGCCACGATTAATGGCTTACGATAAGATCAATGGACGACATCCTATTCCTCTAAATATTTTAAAAGATTTTTTTAAAGAGAAACCACCTTATTTCGATATAATTGTTGTGGATGTATCTTTTATATCTTTAGAACTAATTATTCCAAACTTAGTCTCTTATTTAAAAACTAAGGGTCAGATTGTTACTTTGGTTAAACCTCAGTTTGAATCGACAAAAAAAGATTTAAATAAAAAAGGGGTGGTGAAATCCGAAGAGTTACGTCGGCAAGCCCTTGAAAAAATCATTGGGGTTTTTAGTCAAAATGCGTTAGAACATATGCTATATTGTGACTCACCAATAGAGGGGGACAATGGCAACAAAGAGTATCTTCTTACCGGTCGTAAAGCTTAGCCTTTTAATTTTTCTATTTTCTGGCTGCCAGAACTTGGGGTTAAAAACTCGCAAGCAGATTGAAAAAGAAACGCCACAAACGAGTGATCAACCCATTAATCCTGCTACAGGGAGTGGGGAATTAACCACGAATCAACCAAATATCGAAAAGCCACAGTTTCTGCAAAAAGAGGCTCCGAAGCTTGGTATTATTTTGAGTCCCGGTGGAGCACTGAGCTTTGCTCAAATCGGCTTCTTGCAAGCTTTGGAAGAGCAGAAGATTCCCGTTTATGGAATTGCAGGAATCGAGTGGGGTGCTCTGGTTGCTGCGGCCTATGCGATGGATAAGAAAGCTCACTCTATTGAATGGAAACTATTGAAGCTACCAGGAAGTAAGTTTGAACCTTCTGGTGGACTTTTTACAAGTTCATCTCAGCCACAAGTCGGCGATTTTTCTGCTTACTTAGATAAAGTTTTTGGTAAAGCAAGGCTTGATGAGACTGCGATTCCTTTTGCTTGCTCAGCGATTGATGTGAACAGCGAAAAGTCTTCTGTCTACACTCGTGGTTCCACAATTGGAGTGATGAAATCCTGTTGGCCCTCGTCTCCTCATTTCAAACTCAGTCGTGTTGGTGCGGATTACACAGGCGTAAAAGCCTTAGCTGATTATTTACGTAATCAAGGTGCGAATCTTGTTGTTTATGTCGATGTTATGGATAGAAACACTCTTTTGTCGGATTCCATTAGAAATAAGAATAAAGAAATGGCTTGGGCTCTTTTGCAAACAAAAAAATTATCCAGTCAATTAAGTTCCGGTGTTGTGGATAAAGTTGTTCATCTTCCTGTCTCCGGACAAACTGTAAATTCATATAAAGGATTACGCTCTATTATTCGCAAGGGTCAAATCAAATCAAAATCAATTGTTAAGGATATGGCAAAACAATATGCTTACTAAAACCTTTAAAGATGTATCAGTATTTAGTGACCGAAGAGAACGTCTGGCAGACTTAGAAGACAATGCCGTTTTTATTTTCTTTTCTGGAGAAGAGAGTCATTTAGCAAGATTTAGAGCGGAAAGTTCTTTTGTTTATTTCACAGGATTTGAAGAGCCTTCGGCTGTAACTGTTATACGTACAGGTCAAAACTCATCTTTTAACCTCTTCGTTCAAGCTAAAGACCCAGCCATAGAAATATGGGACGGAGAAAGATATGGGGTTGAAAAGGCAAAAAAAGAGTTTGGGGCCGACCAATGCTACACCATTGATGATCTTGAAACCTATCTTCCTTCTTTGCTAAGAGGAGCCAATAAAATATTTTTCTCTTTGGGTGAGAGCCCTGATAATGATGCATTAGTTCTTTCAGCAAGAGAGCGAGCTCAACAACTTGATCGTAGGTCCGGTAAAAGCAAGATCCCTCTTTTTGATCCCAAAGAAGTGACGGCACAATTGAGAGTGATTAAGGATCAGCATGAAGTCAGTTGGATTACAGAAGCCTGTGATCTGTCTGCAAAAGCTCATCTTCATGTTATGAAGAATGTCGCTCCTGGAATGAACGAGAGACAAGTTCAGGCTCACCTTTTCTATTCTTTTTATATACAGCAAGCTAACTTTGAAGGTTATTCTTCTATCATTGCCTCTGGGACCAATGCCTGCACCCTTCATTATAGAGCTAACAATAAATTGATGACGGATGGAGAGTTTCTCTTAATTGATGCTGGGGCGGAAAAAAACTATTATACCGCTGATATTACTAGAACCTATCCGGTGAATGGCAAGTTTTCTCCTGCACAAAAAGATATTTATCAAGCTGTGCTCGATGTGCAGAAGAGTTTGATTGCAATGGTTAAACCAGGATACTCTTTACCAGCGTTACATGAAAAGTCCTGTGAACTTTTAACTCAAAAAATGATTGATTTGAATCTATTAAAAGGTAGCGTTTCGGAAAATATAGAGAATAAGAGTTATCTCAAATACTACCCTCATGGGATTGGCCACTATCTTGGTATGGATGTTCATGATGTAGGGTTCTCAAAAAACGGTGAATCACCAGTTCCATTCAAGAAAAATATGGTGTTTACAATTGAGCCTGGAATTTATGTTCCTATGGACGATGATACTGCTCCAAAAGAACTACAAGGTCTTGGAGTTAGAATTGAAGATGATATTCTGGTTGACGATAAATCGGGTATTAATTTAACCGCTCAAGCTCCCAAAGAAGTGAATGAGCTAGAAACAATTATTGGCTCTGATCGATAATACGATTTAGTTAAAGCCTTTTGGTTTCCCTGATTTTTTAGTCGCGGTACTTTTCGTACCGCCTTTTTTAGGCAAACCTAACGAAAAGAAATGATTCGCATTGGGCCTTAGCTCCCTTTGATTCGTTATGAAAAAAAGTGGTGCACAGCCCAGTTATTCAATTTAGCGTGTTCGAGAAGCTTTTGTTCTTCCCAGAAGAGGCCATTTTCTTCTACTTGGGTCTGTGAACAAAGTCTTCCACCTTGAGAAGCTGCAATAAGAGCTATATCTCCTAAGGTATTACCGGAGCAAAAGACAGGAGCCACTCCTTTGGTTCTTTCGAGAAGAGCCTCTGCTTTTCCGTCTCTCCATGTAATGGGGCCGAATTGCTCTTTAGTAACAATCCCATTTTCATCAATGGCTGTTTGTATACCCATAACATTCTCGTAGGGAATACCTGCTAACATACCAGCGGGTTCAACCGCCCATTGAATAGAGGCCGTGACAATAAGTGTTTCAACGCCCATTTCTTGCAGCCATTTTATCAATTTCTTTTGAGATTCAAAGACACGGGCTCCTTTAGTATCAACACATTCTTTTGCCCACTGACGAACCTGCTCTAAGCTATGTCCAGCATTGATTTGAGCTAACCAAAGATAAGCGGCAACTGGGTCAGTTTGTTTTGTGGTCTCGTAGTATTCCCAGGGGTCAATGTTATTGAGTGTTTCTAGGTTACAACGGTCAATCTGATATTGAAAAAATTGCTCACCTAAGTCACTATCCCAAAGAGTTCCATCGGCATCAAAGGCCGCGTAGTAAGGGCCAGAGAAGCTTTTCATCGCTTTCTCTACATCAGCTTTAATTTGATCTAATAATTTATCGCTAAAATGATTTTTTTCCATGTTTGATAACTTACAGTAAAAGACACCCGATGCCAACGTCCGTTCTGATTAGGGGCTCTTGAAAGTGATTCGATTTTAGTTTTGTTGTGAAAATTTTAAGTGTTCTAAGCCTGATAGTAGACGCTTATCGGCCCATAGGGTAAACTCATCCCATGGAAATAAAACTAATGTTGCCAGTGCATGTGGATGCCATTTTTGAATGGGAAATTTCACTCCTGCCAGAGGAACTCTCGGGAATTCAAAAAGAAATGAAATCCTGGGAAAGTCCCTGGAGAAAAGAGTCTTTAGAGCACTATGGAAACTTGGGTTGGAGCTTTATTGCGATTAATGAGGAGAAAATAGAAGGTTATATTCTTGGTCAGCCGTTACTGTTCTTTAACAAATGGACCCAGAGTCTTTGGGTAGACCACTTATCTTTCAAAAATGATCATGTAGGATTGGAATTGCTGGACACCACAATTCGATGGGCTAAGACTAAACATTTACAAAAAGTTTTGTTTAACAAAGCCTGTGATAAAAGTGACTTTGTACAGAGAGAATTCAATCAGTTTAAATCAGGTGACTTCCTTCATCTGTCCACTACAAAACTAAATGAGGAATAATTTTGGAATTTTCAGCAATAACTCGTAAAAAAAATATTGAAAGACTCAAAGAGGAAGTCTTTGACTTAGTGATTATCGGAGGAGGAATTACTGGAGCAGGGGTGGCTCGAGATGCGGCCTCAAGAGGACTTAGGGTGGCACTGGTAGAGGCACGAGACTTTGCTGAGGGAACCAGTTCTAGGTCATCAAAGTTAATACATGGTGGGGTTCGATATTTAGAAAACTTTGAGTTTGGTCTTGTTTTTGAAGCTTTGTCTGAGAGAGCCTTATTATTCAAATTAGCCCCACATTTAGTACACCCATTGAGATTCGTTATTCCAATCTATAAAAAATCCAGAGTTGGTTATTGGAAAATGTTGGCAGGTATGTGGCTTTACGATCTTTTAGCTCTTTTTGAAACTCCACAAATGCATGAGAGTTTAAATAGTGAGGAAGTACAAGAACGTTTACCGGACTTAAATAGCACTGAACTTGTGGGGGCAATGGAATATTCAGATGCTTATACAGATGATGATCGTCTTGTGGTTGAAACCTTGAGAGATGCCAATCGGCGAGGGGCTTGTCTTGTAAACTATTTAAGAGTCGACACTGTTGAGGGAGATCAAAGTGATGTTCACAGCTTGAATGTGGTGGATTCTTTGACGGGAGAGTCCTTTGAGGTGAAGGGGGTTCAATATTTGTCGAGTGTTGGCCCTTGGACAGATATTTTTGGTCATTCCGTGGATAAAAGTTGGAAAGATCGTTTGCGACCGACCAAAGGAGTTCATTTGGTTTTTTCTCGTGAGAAAATTCCAGTTAAGAAAGCTGTTGTTATGGCCGTGGAAAAAAGAATTATTTTTGTTATACCTCGCCATGAAATGGTTATTGTGGGAACAACGGATACAGATTTTCAGCAAAACCCAGAAACTGTGACAACGGACAGTTCTGATGTGACTTACATACTTAAGGCTCTTAATGACTATTTTCCTAACTTAAATGTTCAAGAAGAAGATATCTATTCGTCCTATGCGGGGGTTAGGCCACTTGTGAACGATGGTTCTTCGACAGAGGGAAAAACCAGTCGTGAACATGAAATTTGGTCTACAGGTCAGAATCTTACTTTTATTGCTGGTGGGAAGTATACAACATACAGAAAAATGTCTGAAGAAACTGTTGATCATATTTTATCTAAAATGACATTTGATAAATCGATGGCTTTTTCTCAATCGCAAACGAAGGAAGCTCTTAATCCAAGAGTGACTCAAACACTTTTTGATCGAATTTTGCTAAAAGAAAAATATTATGCAGAAAAATACAACCTTGATTCTTCTATCGTACAGAGACTGTTGTTTAGGCATGGAGACGAAGCTGTTGATATAATGAAAATCATTGCTGAACATTACTCCTGTTATACGGGGAGTGAGGCCTATTGGATGGGTGAAGCTCATTTTGCGATACAAAATACAATGTGTCTTACTTTGAAAGATTTTTACTGGAGGAGAAGCCCACTCTTTTTATCAACCATGGACCATGGGATTCAGTATCTTAAGAATATTACCAAAGTTTTTGAGGATCTACTAGATTGGGATGAGGAGAAAGTTCGTTATGAACAAGAGAAGCTCCTCTCCAAAATGAAAGATGAGCTATCGTGGAAGAAAAATACTGAGGCTGAGTTTTAAATCCTAGCGCTAAACAAGATCCAGTTTGGTCGGCGGTATTCTTACAACTCCTAAATGAAAAAGAGTTTATTGGCTTAGCGTTTAGCTAATTTTTTGAGAGCCGCCGTGATTTTGGGAATACTTGTTAAATTATATTTTTTCAGTTCAGAAAGAAACTCAGCTCCACCCACTTTGAGGATTTTAAAGTATCCCTTGCTGGTTACCTGTAAAATACTTCCTGGCATGGAGACCTTAATGTCTCGGCTCACGATGAGTTTAACAAGCTTAATGCCTAGTTGCGCAGCACTTAGATCTTTTTCAGAAATTAATGTGGCAATGGATTCTGGTGTGGCGTCAAAAATGAATTCAGGTGCCAGTGCTTTTTTTTCTTCAGCAACGACCTTTTTCTTATCATGAGTGACACGAATGTAGGCTTCTTGAGCAATTTGAATTTCAATTTCAGCTTTATGAGAAAGGCAAAAAAGAGTTTCTTGGCAGGCTTTTTCTTGTTCTAAAAAAGAAATAAGGTTTTGGATAAGGGCAGTTTTTTCCATGGGCGGCATTGAATGCCTTTTTTATAAGAAAAACAATAATGCGGCGTTTCTTCGTTGAGTGTAACTTTTCACAGGACAGTCCATAAAAAAGTGACCATTATTTATTGAGAGAGGTATAACCTCTCGTATTGACTCTTTTTTTATTAAACTTTAATCTTTAGGCTCAGAAAGGTTGTCCTATGAGTTTTTTAAATCGCTTTTCAGATTATTTTTCCAACGACATTGCTATTGATTTAGGTACAGCCAATACCTTGGTTTACTCTAAGAGTAGCCGAGACATTATTCTAGATGAGCCATCGGTTGTTGCTGTTCAGAAAAATTATAGAGGGATGCAAAGCCGAGTTTTAGCTGTTGGTAAAGAAGCTAAAGACATGCTGGGTAGAACTCCTGGAACTATTGTCGCAATTCGTCCTATTAAAGACGGGGTTATTGCGGACTTTGAAGTTACGCAGTCGATGTTGAAGTACTTTATTTCTAAGTCAACAGGCCAACAAAAGAGCTTTATTAGGCCCCGGATTAATATTTGTGTTCCTTATGGAATCACCCAAGTAGAGAAGAAAGCCGTTAAGGAATCAGCAATGTCTGCAGGAGCTAGAGAGGTTTATCTTATAGAAGAACCTATGGCTGCTGCCATTGGTGCAGGTCTTCCCATCGCGGAGCCTATTGGTAGTATGGTTGTTGATATGGGTGGGGGAACCACCGGTGTTGCGGTTATCTCATTAGGTGGAATTGTCTTTTGTAAATCAATTAAAGTAGCCGGTGATAAATTAGACGAAGCAATCATCAATTATGTGAGACGACAGTTTAACTTACTTATTGGAGAAAGAACGGCTGAACAAATTAAGATTGCCATTGGTAATGCTTATCCTTTTGAAAAGTCTCGCTCCATGGTGATTAAGGGAAGAGATTTAGTCGCTGGTGCTCCTAAAACCATTGAAATATCGAGTGAGCAAATTAATGAAGCACTAAAGGATCCTTTGACGGAAATTGTGGACGCCGTTCGTACCACTTTGGAGAAAACACCTCCTGAGTTAGCCTCAGATATCGTTGATAATGGAATTGTTCTAACGGGTGGGGGCGCTCATCTTCATAATCTGGATGTTCTTATTCGTGAGAGAACGGGACTTCCTGTAACGATTGCTGAAAACCCCCTTACTTGTGTTGTTATGGGGTCTGGTAAGGCACTTGAAGATTTAGATCTCTTAAAACAAGTATCAACAGATTAAGAGTTACAGAAATTACCGCTTGAACCACAATGGAAATCATTTCAGGTCTCTACATAAAAGGACTCGTGTAGAACTAATTCAGGGAGGAGTTAATTGAAATGGGTAAAAGTTCAAATATTTATAGTTCTAAGGCTTAAAGGCAATGAAGTCTGAGAAAAAAAGAAAATCCTTAAGAAGCTTAGTCTTTACTTGGTTTTTCTTTTTTACCCTTATTCCTCTAGTGATCTTGGCTACTGTCGTACAAGATCAATATCAAAAAAGTATAAACCAACAAATTAAAGACCGTTTAAGTGTTCACGTGCGTGAATTGGAAAACTTATTTGCAAAGCAACGCTCGAATTTAGAAGAATTCCTTACCAAATCTTTGCAAGATAAGTCCTTAATATATTTTATCAGTACAGTAGATCCCAACGGTTTGAAGCAAGTTCTCAGTGATAAAATACAGTTGTTTAAGCAAGAAGAAGTGAAGGTTTATTCCCAAGGAGGGCAAGTTTTCACTTATTTTGAGAAAGAGTTTAAAAGTATTCATGGGCTACTCGACTTGCCACTGGATTTGCGAGAAAGTTTAGAAAACGAAGAGGCCTTTCACAGAGTTTTGTTTCAGAAGAATAAAAAAGGTGAAGATATTTTAGCCCTTTCTATTGTAAGAAAAATAGTAGGTGTACAAGATAAAACTGTCGGTTACATAGAAACGACTTTGTCCGTCGATAAAAGTTATTTAAAAAAGATCACACAAGCGATGGGTGCCGAAATTGTATTCTTTGATGGCAATGGTAAGATTTTATTAGGATCCCTTCCATCATCCACGAATACTTTAAATTTAAGCGAGCAATTGTTAAGTGGTCAGAACAAATTTTTTGAGTTCAGTATCCAAGAGGTTCCCTATGCCTTTGTTTCAACATCAATAAGTTGGGGGCAGTTTGAATTTCTAATTGGCATGGGAACTTCAAAAGCCGCAGCCGCTTCTAATATAAGTAACGTGAATTACATGATTATACTGACCTTTTTATGCGTTTTCGCATTTATCTTGGTGATGAGCTTTTATTTTGTTCGCGAAGTTGTGTCACCCATAGAGTCTTTAATAAAGGCATCTAGAGAACTAAAAGATGCTCGAGTGGCTCCTCATATTGAAAATAAAAGTAAAACAGAAATTGCAGAGTTAATTGATAGTTTTAATGAAATGTCTGTTCAAATTGTAGAGTCAGATCAAAAAATGAAAAAACAATTAGACCTACTTGAGCAAGCCAATAACAAGATTAAGAATACTCAAAATCAGCTAGTACAATCAGCAAAATTAGCCAGTTTAGGTGAACTTGTAGCGGGCATAGCTCATGAGTTGAATAACCCGATTGGTTTCATTTACTCAAACATCGGACATCTAAAAGAATACTCTCAAAGTTTATTTAAAATTATTGATAAAAGTTTAAAAAATCCCAACGAAATGGACTTTTTGATAAAAGAAGAGGATTACGAATATATAAAGAAGGACTTCCCAAAGTTAATACAGTCCTGTGAAGAGGGTTCAAACAGAGCGAAAGATATAGTTTTAGGATTGAGGAATTTTTCCAGGGCAGATGAAGAAAAAACTCAAGCCTTTGATGTAAACGCTGGTATTGATAGCACCTTAAAGTTATTAGCCGGTGAATTGAAAAATAATATTCTCATCAGAAAAGACTATAATGAGGTTCCAAAGATTAATTGTAATATTAATCAAATGAAGCAAGTTTTTATGAATATTTTGAACAATGCCATTCAGGCTATTGAAACTGAGGGTGATATTTTTATAAAAACTGAATTCTTAAGTGAAGAAAAGGTTGTCCGTATAGAAATTAAAGACACTGGAATGGGTATAGAGAAGGACAATGTGGAAAAGATTTTTGATCCTTTTTATACTACTAAAGAAGTGGGGCAGGGAACTGGCTTGGGATTAAGTATTTCCTATGGGATAATTAAGTCTCATGGTGGGCAAATAGATGTACAAAGTGAACTAGGTAAAGGTACAACTTTTCAAATTAGTTTACCCATTTATAGAGAGTAGTTTCAGTATTTTGAGAAACGAAGGTCTCAGTGTGATCTTTAGCAAGACTTAAATAAAAGACTTATTTTAGTTAGAGTTATCAAATTGAGACAGTTTTTTCGTTAAATAAAGGAAAACCCTTAATTTCCGATAATAAGAGAGTCATGAAGTACTATTTTGTGCCCTCACTTTTTTTATTTGGAACTTTATTTTTTGGGTATCTCTATATTAGTGGACCGAGCTCCATGACCACCAGACTAGTTCCTCATCAAGGCAAGGGGAAAGGGATTAGTTATGATACTCTTGAGCGTTATAAGAAAGAGGCTCAAGTTAAATTAGAAATTCAAAAGCAAAGAGCTGAAATCCAGAAGAGTATAAACAAGCCCCTATTGGATCCTAATTTTGCTAAACAAAATGAATTCCATGAGACTGTGATTAGTGCAGATGTGGGACCTGCGGCCAGTGATACTATGGAAGAAAGTATTAATGAGCCTGTCAATCTGGATCAGCAATTGGATGCTTTCTTAGCAAAAAAACAGCGCTATGAAGATTTAGAAAAGGCTCAAAAACAGCTCTATGTTAAAACCTTTATTAAAGAGGCTTATAAAATGGGTTACGAAGTAAAGGTGAATGATAAGATGGAAATCACAAGTGTTAAAAAGCTTAGATAAAAATTGATATCCAATGGATCATAAAAACATATAATCACTTAATTGCGAAAAGTGAGTCCCTTCAACCTTCAAATAATCAGAAATGATCGTGTAAAAAAGATTTTTTTCATTGAGAAAATGTATAAGTTCCCAGTCAAGTGAATCAAAGATATGGTCTTCGGAAGAAGACCTTATGATCAAATGATGGTGTTCCTTATGGGTGGGTATTGCGGAGCGAAAAAATCGGATCCTTTCCAGAGCATCTTGGCATTGTTCAATGGGAATAGGTTTCAGCAATAGGGATTGTCCCTTAGAGTTGAGTCTCAACAACCACAGGCCAGGGCTATTCAATTGTGCTTTTGTTCTTTTTCCCAAGTTACTGAGGACTGGATGGTCTTTATTCATGGGTCAATATCAGGCATAATTTGTGCCGAGTCGTTGCTATGGATCTTATTAATGAATAGACTGTTTAGAACCAGTTTTCGGATTCTAAAATGGGAGTGTCTATGAAAATATTAGTTGTTTTGATGAGTTTAGTTTTCCTACTTCTTTCAGCTTGTGGGCCTAAGGGTTACATAAAAGGCGAGTACGATGATGTGAACAATGAAAACCTTTTAGATGATCGTTGGTCAGAAACTGATATGCAAAAGGTTGTGGAAAACTTAGTCACCAAGATGGTTAAAAGCCGAGCGGTACAAAGTGCTAAAGTGCCACCGATTGTTATGGTTACGCGACTTCAAAACCAAACGGATGAGCACATTGATACGCAAAGTATTATGGATATGGTGAGAGTGGAATTGACGAATCAAGGCGGAGTTCGTTTTGTTGATAAGGCTGCTAGAGACGATGTGGCTGAAGAGTATGATTATCAAAATTCAGGTATGGTTTCTAAAGAAACAGCGAAAGGAAAAGGCGGGCAAATTGGAGCTGACTTTATTATCAATGGTCGCCTAACTTCTATTGTTAAAGACATAAATAAAAATAAAACGGTCTATTATAAAATTACATTAAATATGACTAATCTTAAAACCAATATCATTGAATGGACTGGTTACGAGCAAATTAGAAAAAAGTATAAAAAAAGACGAATGGGCCTTTAATTTAAAAAGAGTTGTTAGTGAGAATCTCATATTTTTTCGTTTTTCTTCCTCTTTTCTTGGGGGGATGTGCCACATACCAGAATAAGGTGGGTGATGCGCGAAAACAGTTGTCCGCAGGTCATCCTCAGGCGGCCGTGGACATTTTGGCAACTCCAGCTGGTGAAGATGGTAAAGATCAAGTTCTTTACATGTTGGACTATGGGGTTGCTCTTCATGAAGCGGGCGACTTTAAAAAGAGTAACGAAATTTTGATTGCTGCAGATCGTTTAGCTGAAGTTAAAGATTATACGAGTTTGTCGAGGGAAGCCGGCTCCCTTTTATTAAATGAAGGTCTTATTCAATACAAGACTGAGAGATTTGAAAATATTCTTATCAATGTTTATTTAGCTTTAAATTTTACATTATTAGGAAACTTTGAAGATGCCTTGGTGGAATGTCGTAGAATTGATCAAAAGATTTATAAGTTTAAATTGGAAAACGAAGACAGTAAGAAGAGCTTCTTTGCTCGTTATCTTTCTGCCATGATTTGGGAGGCCCAAAATAATTGGGACTCAGCTTACATTGATTATAAAAATGCTTACGAAATTAATTCGACATTGGAGCAGATTGGAAAAGACCTTATGCGGTCAGCATGGAGAGCTCGTCGTTATGAAGAGCTGGCCAGATGGGAAAAGAAATTCCCTCAATTTAAATTATCTGCAATTAAAAAAGAATTTAAGAATGATGGTGAGCTAGTTTTCCTATATCAGCAGGGCTGGATACCAAGAAAAAGACCACGTCCTGAGAATTTCAGGTTTCCTTATCTTGTACCACAATCCAGTCAATTCCATCGGTCAAAGTTGATTGTCGACAAGAAAGAGTCACAAGAAACTAAACTTTTTTATGATATTGGGAAAGAGGCGATTAGAACTTTAAACGACGATTATGGTTATCTTGTGGCGAAAAAAGTAGCGGGCTTTGTGGCCAAAGAAATTGTAGCTGATCAAATTCGTCAGAAAAATGAAGCCTTGGGAGCTTTGGCTTTGATTGCAATGCATGTTTCTGACCAAGCCGATCTTAGACAGTGGTCGACTTTGCCGGAGAGTTTTCAAATTGCACGACTCAGTTTATCGCCAGGAGATCACCAACTGAGTGTCGTAGCTTCTGGACCTTCAGGGGAGAAAACAATTTTTGATGATAAGATTCATATTAAGAAGGGAAAAAAAACCTTTGTGTCTGAGCGCACCTATTAAATGTGCTTAATTTTTCACAGTATATTTAAATCCAACAAAAGCCTTAAATAAGAGAGAAGAGTATTATGAGTCCTATGAATGGAGGACTCATAAATGAAGAAAGATATATTTGAAGAGTTAAGAGCTGATCACGAAATCCAAAGAGCTTTATTAGACCATCTTGTAGAAACCTCAGGCGAGAGTGAAGTGAGAGAGAAGATCTTTGAAGAATTAAAGTTAAACTTAAAAGGACATGCCAAATATGAAGAAAGATGGTTTTACCGAATTCTCATGGAAGATGATATTACCATGGAAAAAGCTCGCCATAGTGTGCATGAACATCATGAGATAGATGAAAAAATAGAAGATTTGGAAAACACTGAAATGTCAGCCACTTCCTGGTTAACAAAAGCTAAGCAGTTAAAAGATTTGGTAGAGCATCACTTGGAAGAAGAAGAGCACGAAGTTTTTCAACTGGCTGGTAAAGCACTCACTAAAAAACAAAAGTTGGAGCTTTCTGAGTCCTATCATGAAGACATAAAAGGGTGTCGAGAGATCGAATCCATCTCGATGAATTAGGCACAAAAAAACCTAGGTCTTTCGGCCTAGGTTTTTGCTCAAACCAGAAAACCATCAGTGGTTTTCTCTAAAATCATTTATTGCTGTGGGTTTAAAAAATTCTTGTTTGGATTAGGAAGGCTAGGAGTTTCCTCTTGTTGAGGGAGCTTTCCAGTGAACTCTTGTCCACTTCCACTTGTGGCTGCTTGAGCCACGCGGTTTTCTAAGGATTGCTTTACAGTGTCGTAAGATTCAGCGGCTTTATCAACAACAGAGTCGCTGTTGGACTTGCTGCTAGAAGTTGAAGGTTGAGCTGACTTAACGATGTATTCTTTTGGAAATGCACCAAGCTTTGCAAGATAGCTAGAAATACTTCCGTTAGCATGTTGAATAATTTCTCTTAAAGTAAATAAAGGCGCGTACTGAGAGGCTTTCTTTTCAGATTCAAAAATAATTTGAGTTAAAGTGGCAGCCGTGATGTCATTTTTTGTTTTGTTGTCGATCACCATGACTTCTTCATTGGCGCGAATCATTTTAGCAATATCGTCTAATGTTACATAACAACTTTGCTGAGTATCGTAGAGTTTTCTGTTTTGATATCGCTTTATAATTTTTACTTTCTTGCTGTTATCTTGGTTTGAGCTAATCAAGGTTTTCCTCCCATTGACGATTGAATGGCTAAACATCCAATAATGTTGCTGTGTTCGGTCGGAATCTATTCTGACCGCCACAGCTTGTCAAGGCGGTGACAAACTGATTATTTAATAATCATTGAAAATAACGCATTTTTTCAAAATCAAACAATTCATTAGTTATATTAAGCATTTAAATTAACAGAGAATTTAAGAAAGTTTCATGAAGATGAAAATAAGATGCAAGTAAATGGGCTCCTGAAGACGGGGTCTAGTTTACTGGCGCGGTCTTTAAGAGATTTCTGAGTTTGACCGATAGAGACCTATGACAAAGGTAAACTCTTGGAGTGCTCATGGGATTAGTTAAAAAAACTCAGTTATTTAGTATATTTATACTTGTCGCTGGGTGCTCACACTTGGGTGGTGGGAAAAGCCCTTTTATTAGTCAGGCTGCTAATTTGCAGAGCGAGGTTCCTGATGATCTTAGGATACCTGATCAAAAGACTGATCAAGCTGATGATACTTATATGAACACCAAGGCCGACTACCACTTTACGTTGGCAGAGTCCTATAGTTTACAAAATGATTCCGCCAAAGCTGTTGAAAATTATAAAATGGCACTTGTTTACGATCAAGAATCTCCACAGATTCGTTATCGTTTGGCTCTTGAGTACGTTAAGCTAGGCCTTATTACTGAGGCAATGAATCAATGCCAAGAAGCTTTAAAGTCCAATGCTCAACATAAAGACTCGGCTCTTCTTCTTGGAGGTCTTATGTCTGCTATGCAAATGTATGACCAGGCACTTGAATTGTATAAGAAGACACTCAGTTTTTATCCTGACGATATGGAAACCTCTCTTTTTATAGGTGCTTTGTATGCAGAAAAAGGTGAGTTCTCTCAATCCATTGCACACTTTAAGAAAATGGTTCGTAACCCTAAAATTAAGGAGAAAGCTCAAGCTTGGTATTACTTGGGAAGAGTTTATTCTTCTAAACCAAACCCAGAGTATCAAAATGCTGAATCCGCTTTTGCGACCAGCCTTAAACTTCAGCCAGAAGCAACAGATGTTGTATTGGCTCTCGGTGGGGTTTATGAGAAGCAAAATAAAAATGAAAAGTTAAAAAAGCTCTATAAGCGCTTTCAGGAAGAAAATGGCAGTGACCATGTTATTGCTGAGAGACTGGCGCAAATCTATCTTGATGAAGACAAGTTAAATGAGGCGATTGAGCAGCTAAAGATTGTAGAAGCCTATGATGCTCAAAATCTAAACATAAGTTTAAAAATTGCCCTCATTATGATTGAGCAAAAAGAATACAATCCAGCCATAGCGAAGCTTGAGAGAATTCTAGAACAATATCCTGACTCTGAGAAAGTTCGTTTTTACCTAGGAGCTCTCTACGAAGAGGTGAAGGATTATAGAGCAGCCATTCAGCAGTTTGACACCATTGAGTTTGGTAGTTCCTATTATGAAGACAGTGTTATGCATTCATCCTATTTGCATAAGTTGATGGGTGATATGGATCAAGCAATTGCAAAAGTGCGTTCTGGCCTCGAACATAAGAAAGACTCTCCAAAGTTTTGGATATTGCATGCCTCTCTTCTCGATGAAAGCAATCAGGTGGGTGAAGCTGAGGCTGTTCTACAAAAAGCGGTCCAGCGTTTTCCAGAAGATATACAGATCCACTTTCAGTTGGGCTCCGTATATGACCGTTTAGGAAAAAAAGATAAGACGGTTGAGCATATGCAAAAAGTACTTGGTTTAGATGAAAACCATGTACAAGCTCTTAACTATCTAGCTTACGTTTATGCTGATGGGACAGATAATTTAAAAACGGCGGAAGAGTTAGTACGTAAAGCATTACAGCTTCAGCCTGGTGATGGTTATATTATGGATACGCTTGGATGGGTTCTTTTCAAACAAGACCGAATCGCAGAAGCCGTTAGAACTCTTGAAAAAGCTTTCCAAAAAGAATCTAAAGAAGCCATAATTGCTGAGCACTTAGGCGATGCTTATTTTAGGCACAAGCTTCCGCGTAAAGCCAAAGAGATGTATATGCGTGCTGCTGAGTTAGAAACCAATGACTCTACGAAGAAAAAGATTCAATCGAAAATAGAATCCATTGAAGTTCGTTTACAGGCTGAAAAATCAAATAATTCACGCTCTCCAGCATCGAACTGAACGCGTTGAGCATTTGAATTGATTTTCATTCTGTGGGGCAAGGCCTCTTGGAATGAACTTGTTTTGGCGTTAAGCTAAACAAATGAAATCAATTGCAAAATTATTTTTACTATTCTTATTAGTCCAATGTACATCTAACCAAAAAAGTGGACCTGGCTCTCTGACCGATGTTGGTGTGTGGCAAGGAAAAGTTTTAATGGTTAATAATGTCACCAAATTTAAAAAATGGGCTTATGTCATCTGGGCAAGTGATTCAGAAAACAATAGGATGAGGGTCAATGTAAATGCTGTTTTTGATCAACCAGTGGCAACCTTTCTTAAAAATAAAAGTACAAATGATTTATGGTTATTTTTAGAAGGCAAGCACTTTGAATCAAATGATGGAAAGAAGCTCTTTGAATACTTAACAAAACTTTCATTGGACCCTAAAATTTTTTATAGTTTATTGGGGGAGCCTCAATCTCCTGGAACTGAATGGCAATGCGTAAGAGAAAAGCAAGAGATGAGCTGCCGTTCTGAAACATACAAAACACAATTTAGAGTTGATTATGGGGAGGTTAACTCACGTACTATTGTGATCGAAAAAGACTCAAACACCTTGCAGCTAAAGCTATCCAGGTCGAAGGTCCAGGTAAAAGATTCTTTATTTAAACCTGTTTCTTCGTCTCAATTCAAAACAATCAAAATTTAATTTTCTCTTTTCGTTTCTACGGTGTCTTAATTTAAGAGCCTGTTTTGCAAGCTCCTTAAATGATTTGGAAATTAGGGTGGGGTCCTTGTTTGTCGTCAGATAATTCGGCATAATGAAGGTAGGGCTAAGCCAAGGAGATAACTCATGGAAAACAAAAATCTTTCACTTAAAGACATTGTAAACGACTGGGGCGATGAATCGGCCTTTAAAGAAAGAAACTGGGTCGGAAGTTTTGATGATTATCTCAATCTGGTTAAAGAAAACCCGAAAGTCACTCGCAATGCTTATCAGCGTATGTATGACATGGTTATTGGCTACGGAACAGAAGAGTATATTGACTGTAAAAAGAAAATTGTTCGTTACAAATTTTTTGATGATGCAGAAAATGCGGGTCAAGATGGAGTGTTTGGTCTTGATATCTCATTAATGAAGCTTGTGAATGTTCTTAGGTCTGCTGCCCTCGGATACGGAACTGAAAAGAGAGTTATTCTTCTCCATGGTCCGGTGGGGAGTGCAAAGTCCACAATTTGTCGTCGCTTAAAGAAAGGTATTGAGAACTATTCAAAAAAACCAGAGGGAGCTTTATACACATTTGAGTGGATTGATACCGATGGTGTGCTGGATGGCCTTCTTGGTAAAGATGTAAAAGTTTTTTCAAGTCCAATGCATGAAGAGCCTTTATTGTTAATCCCAAAAGAGTTGCGTTCTCAATTTGAAGAGTCCTTTAATAAAGGTTCTAAGGATGAGTTTCGAGTTAAAATTGAAGGAGAGCTTTCTCCTCCATCACGTTTCATTTTTAAATCATTGATGGAGAAGTATAACGGTGATTTAAATAAAGTCTTTTCACATGTAAGAGTTAAGAGATTAATCTTAAGTGAAGCGGATCGAATTGGTATTGGGACTTTTCAACCGAAAGATGAAAAGAACCAAGATAGTACCGAGCTAACAGGTGATATTAACTATCGTAAAATTGCAGAGTATGGTTCTGAGTCTGACCCTCGTGCCTTTAACTTTGATGGTGAGTTTAACGTCGCAAACAGAGGAATGATTGAATTTGTAGAGGTGTTAAAGCTTGATGTGGCATTTTTGTACGATTTATTAGGAGCTTCTCAAGAGCATTTAGTGAAACCTAAAAAGTTTGCTCAAACCTATATTGATGAAGTGATTATCGGTCACACCAATGAACCAGAGTATAGAAGACTTCAAAACAATGAGTTTATGGAAGCTCTTAGAGATAGAACTGTTAAGATTGATATTCCTTATATTACTAAACTGGATGAAGAGATTAAAATCTACGAGAAAGACTTTAATAAAAAGAAAATTCGTGGGGTGAGTATTGCTCCTCATACCACTGAGGTGGCCGCTATGTGGTCGATACTCACTCGTTTGGAAAAGCCTAAAAAAGCGAATTTAACTCGTTTGCAGAAAATGAAGCTTTATAACGGTAAAACTCTTCCTAATTATACTGAAGATAATATTAAAGAACTTCGTAAAGAAACGATTCGTGAGGGCCTTGATGGGGTTTCTCCACGATATATTCAAGATAAAATCTCTAACTCACTCATTCAGGCACAGCATAATCGAGGATCTGTGAATCCTTTTATGGTCCTCAATGAGCTTGAGTCTGGTTTAAAGCATCATTCCCTTTTGTCCAATGATGATTTGAAGTCTGAGTATCGTGAACTTATTGATGTTGTTCGTAAAGAGTATGAAGAAATCATTAAATCAGAAGTGCAAAGAGCAATCAGTGCTGATGATAGTTCTTTATCAAGACTATGCTCTAACTATATTGATAATGTAAAAGCTTATACTCAAAAAGAAAAAGTCCGCAATCCATTCACCGGTCAAGATGAAGAGGCGAATGAAAGGCTAATGAGATCAATTGAAACAAAAATTGATATTCCTGAGTCTAGAAAAGATGATTTTAGAAGAGAGATCATGAACTATATTGGTGCTCTTTCATTGGAAGGTAAAAGTTTCGATTATCGTATGAATGAGAGACTTCATAAGGCACTAGAGTTGAAACTTTTTGAAGATCAAAAAGATAGTATTAAGTTAACTACTCTTGTTTCATCTGAAGCAGATAAGGCGACTCAAGAAAAAATTGATATCGTCAAAGCAAGGTTAATAAAAGATTTCGGATATGATGAAATTTCAGCCACTGATGTTCTTCAATACGTTGCTAGTATTTTTGCACGCGGAGATGTTAAGGAAAGTAATTAAGATCTATGTCAATACGTGAGGACCAAAATAGATTCCGCGACATTGTTCGCGGAAAGATAAAGGAAAACTTCAAAGAATATGTCACTCATGGTGAGATGATTGGCAAGAGGGAAGACGATTACGTTAAAATACCTGTTCCCTATATTGATATTCCTCGTTTTAAGTATGGTCCGAAACAAAAAGGTGGTGTTGGTCAAGGCGAGGGAAAACCGGGAGATCAAGTTGGTAAAGGCCAGGGTGAGCAGCAAAAACCAGGACAAGGTAAGGCCGGAAATGAACCAGGTGAACATCAAATTGAAGTGGATATTACGCTTGAAGAATTAGCCGAGATCTTAGGAGAAGAACTTGAACTTCCTCGTATTGAACCCAAAGGAACGAAGCTTGCCAGCGATAAAAATAAATACTCGAGTATGGCTCCTGTGGGACCTGAAGGTTTAAGACATTTTAAATCTTCTTATAAAAGAGCTCTTAAGAGATTGATTGCTAGTGGACTTTACGACCCTGAAGAGCCAATTATTGTACCGATTCGTGGTGATTATCGTTATCGCTCAACTAAAATTACTCAAAAGCCTCAAGCCAATGCCGTTGTTATTTATATCATGGATGTTTCTGGTTCTATGGGTAATGAACAAAAAGAAATTGTTCGTTTAGAGTCTTTTTGGATAAATACTTGGTTAAAGAAACATTATAAAGGCTTAGAAACTCGATTTATAATTCACGATGCTTCTGCCAGGGAAGTTGAGGAAGAAACTTTTTTTAGAACGAGCGAGTCGGGTGGAACATTGATTAGTTCGGCCTATAAGCTTTGTAGAGATATTATTCATAGAGATTATCCTCCACATGAATGGAATATTTATCCTTTTCATTTTAGTGACGGAGATAACTGGTCTGGAGATGATACTAGACTTTGTATGAAGATTTTAAAAGAAAATCTCATCCCATATGTTAACTTTTTTGGTTATGGCCAGGTGGAGAGTAAATATGGGAGCGGTCAGTTTTTTAAGGATCTAGAAAAAGAATTTCCAAGTGATGACAAAGTGGTCCTTAGTAAAATCAAAAATAAAGATGCCATCATGGGCTCAATAAAAGACTTTTTAGGCAAAGGACGATAATGGGGCGTTTACCACCAGAACTCGAAGAAGAAAGAAAGCGAATTTGGGACATAGCCTGCGCAGTTGGGCTGGATTGCTATGAGACTATTTTTGAGATGGTTACATATGATCAAATGAACCAATTTGCAGCCTATGGTGGTTTTCCCGTTCGATATCCTCATTGGAAGTTTGGAATGGAGTACGACAAGCTTTCTAAAAGTTATGAATACGGTTTATCTAAAATTTACGAAATGGTTATCAATAATAACCCTTGCTACGCTTATTTGATGGAAGGCAATCGCCACGTTGATCAAAAACTGGTGATGGCTCATGTTTACGGGCACTGTGATTTCTTCAAAAACAATAAATGGTTTAGTCCAACAGATCGTAAAATGATGGACACAATGGCTAATCATGCCACTCGCATTCGTCGCTATATGGATCGTTACGGTGTGGACGAGGTTGAGTCATTTATTGATGTTTGTTTGAGCATTGAAAACCTTATTGATAGACATGCTCCTTATAAACCTCAATCCGTTGATAAAAAAACAGAGAAACGTGACGAGCAACGCAAAGCTCTCCTGCGATTTGATCGAGAATACATGGATGAGTACGTAAACCCTGAGCATCGTCGTGAATTTGAAAAGAAAAAAGAAGAGGATGTCATTGGGCAAGTCCCTGAAAAGCCAGAAAGAGATGTTTTACTTTTCTTAATGTACCATGCGCCTTTGAAGCATTGGCAGCAAGATGTTCTTTCCATTATTAGAAATGAGTCCTATTACTTTGCTCCCCAGGGAATGACTAAGATTATGAACGAAGGTTGGGCTTCTTATTGGCATTCAAAGTTAATGACTGAATCGATTATGAATGATGCTGAAGTTGTGGATTATGCGGATGCTTGTGCTGGAACTTTAGCAATGTCACCAACGGGGTTTAATCCTTACAAAGTGGGAATTGAGCTTTTTAGAGATATTGAAGACCGTTGGAACAAGGGAAGATTTGGTAAAGAATGGAGTGATTGTGATGATATCGCTGCAAAGAAAGCCTGGGATACTCATGCTGGTTTAGGCAGGGATAAAATTTTTGAAGTCCGGCGCGATTACAATGACGTGACTTTTATTGATGAATTTTTAACTGAAGATTTTTGTGTGCGGAATAAAATGTTCGTTTACAAATACAATCAACGAGCTGGCCGTTATGAGATGGATACAAGACAATTTCCAGCTGTTAAGGCGCAGCTTCTTTTCCAGTTAACGAATTTTGGACAGCCTATTATTCACGTTGAAAATGCTAATTTTAATAATCGTGGAGAGTTGTTGTTAACTCATTTATTTGAGGGCGTTGAAATTCAATACAATTATGCCCAAGAAACATTGAAAAACCTTTTCACTCTTTGGAAGAGACCTGTGAACTTGGTGACTGTTATTGATGAAAAGCCCAAACTCATGCATCACGATGGTCGTGAGCTAAAAGTGATTGATATTTTGAGTGAGCAGGCAAAATCAAAGGAAAGTGAAGAAGCTTAAGTCTTTTATAAGGACTTCAAAAAAAATGGCCACATTTGTGGCCATTTAAAGTCTCTCTATGTCAGTGTCTTAACTACATATCGTAATAAAGAAAGAACTCATAAGGAACGGGTCTTTGTTGCATAGGTAGAATTTCTTTATCTTTTTTGTAGTCAATCCAGTTGTTAATAAAGTCTTCGCTGAAGACTTCTCCACGAAGTAAGAAGTCGTGATTTTGACTTAATTCACTTAAAGATTCATTGAGACTGGCTGGAACAGAAGGAACTTTAGCGGCTTCTTCTGGTGGTAGACCGTAAATATTTTTATCCAGAGGGTCGCCAGGGTGAATTTTATTCTGAATACCATCAATTCCTGCCATGATCAGAGCGGCAAAAGCAATATAAGGGTTAGCTGTTGCATCTGGTGTTCTGAACTCAATTCTTTTCGCTTTCGGACTATCACCACTATTGGGAATACGAATAGCAGCTGAACGGTTTTTGAAACTATAGGCCAGTTTAACGGGAGCTTCAAATCCAGGGACTAATCTCTTATAAGAATTGGTAGTGGGGTTGGTGAAAGCACAGAGGCTTGAGGCATTTTTCAAGATACCGCCAATAAAATGAAGGGCCATTTCAGAAAGTCCGGCATATTCATCGCCAGCAAAGAGTGGCTTTCCATCTTTCCATAAAGACATGTGGCAGTGCATGCCAGAACCATTATCTTCAAAAATGGGCTTAGGCATAAAAGTAGCCGTCTTACCATGACGACGAGCTGTGTTTTTCACTATATATTTGAACCATTGCAAGTCATCAGCAGATTGAATGATTTCCCCAAATTGATAGTTGATCTCCCCTTGTCCTGCAGTCGCAACTTCATGATGGTGACGTTCAACGGGGATTCCAGAGTCTTCTAATCTCATACAAATCTCTGAACGAATATCGTGGAGAGTGTCTGTTGGCATTGCAGGGAAATATCCCTCTTTGTGACGTGGTTTGTATCCGAGGTTTGAGCCTTCATCACGTCCGCTGTTCCACTGTCCTTCTGCAGAATCCACTTGATAGAAACCAAGATTGGCATCCTGTTGGTAACGAATATCATCAAATATAAAGAACTCGGCCTCTGGTCCAAAGAAAGCTTGGTCGGCAATACCCGTTGAAGCAAGGTAATTAAGAGCTTTTTTTGCAATAGCACGAGGATCTCTATCATAAGGAGTGTAGGATTCGGGCATTACAATATCACAGACAAAGCTAACAGTGGGGATCTCAGTAAATGGGTCCATTTTAACAGTGGCCGGATCAGGCATGATGATCATGTCAGATTCATTGATATTACGCCATCCTCTTATAGAACTTCCGTCAAAGCCAAGTCCTTCTTCAAAAACATTGGTTTTTAATTGTCCAATGGGAATGGTTAAGTGTTGCCAGGTTCCTATTAGGTCCGTGAACTTTAGGTCGACCATTTTTGCGCCATACTTGTGGGCAAAATCAATGGCTTCTTGTGGATTCATTTTCTACTCCTTCACTCGGTTAAAAATAATCATAATTTTATTATAAGGCAGCTTCGTCACTTTCACCTGTGCGGATTCGGACCGCTTGCTCAACCGGAATAACGAAGATTTTTCCATCTCCCACTTTTCCCGTTCGAGCTGATTGTTGGATGGCCTCAATAGCCGATTCAACAAGTGAATCTGATAAAGTAATTTCTAATTTCATTTTTGGTAGGAAGTCGACGATGTACTCGGCCCCTTTGTAGATCTCAGTTCGTCCTTTTTGACGACCAAAGCCCCTTACTTCAGAGACAGTCACCCCTTCGATGCCCAGCTCAGTTAATGAGTCGACGACATCGTCCAGTTTGAAAGGTTTGATGATTGCTTCTATCTTCTTCATCAATGCACTTAACCTATGCTTTTTGTGCCAGTGGTGTCAAAGGAAATGGAAGGCACGAGTTAAAATTATCATTCGTTTTCATGACCCCAATACTGACGGGCTTTTGGCTCCAGTCAACTCAATCAAAGTGTTCTGGGGCGAATCATTGCTCGAACCTCATTCTTTTGTTATACCCTTTCATCTTGAATTTCAGACCAGCTAGGGGAGAAGCATCCGTGATTGAAAACTTTTTTTGTTATGGGCCATTTGCCAAAGGTCAAAGCCATTACAAAAAACTCATTAATCTGATTCATTCAGAAAAAAGAGCATTTGCCAGAGGCAAGGTCTATCGTCTGAAATGTGGAATGCCTGCCTTTATTGCGACAAGTGATGGGGATTTGGTCGATGGTCAGTTTTTAGAGTTGAAAGTTTCCTCCTCCTTTTGGCCGATTTTTGATGAAATTATGGGATACGACCCACAAAGGCCGGATAAAGGACTTTTTCAAAGAAGTCATGTGCCTCTAAAAGTGGGTGATTTTTCCACTCAATTGGCTTGGACATACACTTTGAACCCTAAAAAAATAACGAAAACGATGCCTTTGGTTCCTCAAAATGATTGGCAAAATTATTTTAAAAAAAATAGAACCGTTTTAGATCTTCTTGATGAGAGGCATAGAGAATATATATGCCGCTTAGCACGAAGTCGTAGTCGTGAAATTGTTCCAATCAAGATGGACCTTTACCGTGAACTAATTAACCTAGAGTTGATAGTTGATAAGGGTAGAAGGTTGGCGTTGACCCCAATGGGTAAAGAAACAGCACTTTTTTTATCCTAAAGGTAACCGTCATTCCTGCGGGAAGAGAGAGAATATTAGAGGCTGTCGCCAAATGATTAGGTTCAAGGCGCAAGATCTTCAGATCAAATGAGGCGTAATACATTGAGTGAGAGCTGAAGTTGGGTCACTCAGAAGATGGCCGCTTGACGACAACCCCGAGTAAAAAGTTTTGTTTCGATTTCAGAAGGTGAGCTTCCCAACATTATGATTTTGCAACCACTCTAAACGATTTTGAAAGCAATAAGGTCTACTTAAACTTAGCTTTACTATAAACTGCTTTCTTACACTTTCTTTGGTATAGATTCTAAAATCCTCATAAAGTACATTCCCTGCAATGGGCTCTAAAAGGTGAGTAGCCGTATGAATCAAAATGAAGAGTGCAATTTTAATATTGTTTTATTCCAACCGGAAATCCCTACAAATACAGGTAATATTGGAAGAATTTGTGTTGCAGCCAACTGTCACCTGCACCTAATTGGGCCAATGGGTTTTTCAATTGATGAGAAACAAGTGCGTAGGGCTGGCTTAGATTATTGGCAATATTTGAAACACACTTATTATTCCAATTGGGAGGAGTTTCTGGAATCCTGTCCAGAAGCACTTGATAAGTTGAGCTTTCTGACCACTAAGACAGAGAATATTGTTTATGATAAAACAATGGAGAGGGGAGACTGGTTTATTTTTGGGCCAGAAACAAGGGGGCTTCCTGAGGAAATGTGGAAGTCTCGCACTGCGCAATCCTTTAAAATACCTATGGTTGGCCGAACACGCAGTTTGAACCTTGCCAATTCGGTTTCCATCATCACATTTGAAGGGATACGGCAATTGCGATCAAGGGGCCAAATCCGGTAAAATGATTGCCTATTGAAACCAATGGTTTATCTTGGAGTGATATGAGTATTCTGACAAAAATTTTTGGAACCGCCCACGACCGTGATATGAAGGTCATAAGACCTTACATTGATTCTATTAATGCTTTAGAGCCAGAGTTGAAGAAGCTCTCGGATGAGCAATTACAGGCTAAGACACCTGAGTTTCAAGGACGATTGGCAAAAGGTGAAACCGTCGACGATATTATGGTTGAAGCTTTCGCCGTTTGCCGAGAGGCCGCTTGGCGTGTTTTGGGAATGAGGCATTATGATGTGCAACTTGTTGGAGGTTACGTACTTCATAAGGGAGCTTGTGCAGAGATGCGTACAGGGGAAGGGAAAACTCTTGTTGCGACTTTGCCTGTTTATCTAAATGCCTTAACAGGAAAAGGTGTGCATGTTGTGACGGTGAACGACTATCTTGCCACTCGTGATGCGGAATGGATGGGTCAGGTTTATCGTTTTTTAGGGCTGACAACAGATACAATTTCTCATGATAAAAATGATGCAGAAAGAAAAAAGGCTTACGGAGCTGATATTACCTATTGCACGAACAATGAATTGGGTTTCGATTATCTGCGCGACAATATGAAATACAATTTGAGTGATTATGTGCAAAGACCTTTGCATTATGCCATTGTCGATGAGTGTGACTCGATTTTGATTGATGAAGCTAGAACGCCTCTTATTATTTCAGGCCCCGCCGAGGATAACACTGAAATTTATTTAGCTATGCACAATGTTGCTAAGCAATTGGTCCCAGAAACCCATTTCACTATGGAAGAGAAAAGTCGTTCTGTTTCCTTAACAGAAGAAGGTAACAGCGCTTTAGAGTCTATATTGGAGATTGAAAATATTTTTGATCCACAACATATCGACAAGCTCCATCATATTTACCAATCATTAAAGGCGATCCATCTTTTTAAAAAAGATGTGGATTATATGGTTCAGGCCAATGAGATCGTGATTGTTGATGAGTTTACTGGTCGACTCATGGAAGGTCGACGTTGGAGCGATGGTCTTCATCAAGCTGTCGAGGCTAAAGAGGGCGTTAAAGTAAAAAATGAAAATCAAACACTAGCTTCCATTACTTTCCAAAATTATTTTAGAATGTACGAAAAGTTAGCTGGTATGACTGGAACAGCTGATACAGAAGCTCCAGAATTTAAGAAAATCTACAATCTTAATGTTCACGTGATTCCAACTAACAAACCAATGGTTCGTCAGGATAAAGACGATGTTGTGTATAAAGATGAGCGTGCGAAATACAATGCCATCGTTGAGGATATCAAAAGTCGCAAAGAATCGGGCCAACCTGTTTTAGTGGGGACTGTCAGTATTGAAAGATCAGAGGCCATAGGACGAGCTTTGGCAGCAGCAAAAATTCCGCATAATGTTTTAAATGCAAAACATCACGAGCGTGAAGCTGAAATTGTCTCTCAGGCAGGTAGAAAAGGTGCGATTACTATTGCAACTAATATGGCCGGTCGTGGGACTGATATAGTTCTCGGCGGTAATGCAGAGGCTTTGGCTCTTAAAGAGTTAGGAGATCCCGAGCATCCTGACTTTCAAAAGGTGATTGAGAAGTACCAAGCTCAGTGTGAAGTTGAAAAGAAAGAGGTTCTTGAATCAGGTGGTCTCTATATTATTGGTACAGAAAGGCATGAAAGCCGAAGAATTGATAACCAATTAAGAGGACGCTCCGGTCGACAGGGTGATCCAGGTGAATCCCGTTTTTATCTCTCGCTAGAAGACGATCTAATGAGAAAGTTTAACGGTGAACAAATTAAAAAAATCATGACCACATTGAACGTGCCTGAAGATGAACCCATCACGGCTCGTATGGTGACAAGATCTATTGAGAAAGCTCAAAGAAAAGTGGAAGGTCATAACTTTGAAATTAGAAAACATCTTCTAGAATATGACGATGTCATGAATCAACAGAGAAAATCGGTTTATACACGTCGAAAAGCTCTCCTTGAAAAAAATGACAAAGGTGACACCCAAATCGGATCCACTGTTTTAGACATGTTGTCCGAAGTGACCTCTAATATTTTGGATAATTTCGCCAGTGAAAATGTAAAAAGAGAACATTGGGACCTAAAAGGATTGCGTGTTGCTCTAGAAAATCAATTTGGTATTGATATTGAAATCCCAGAGTCTATTACTGGAGACAAACTCACCGAGCTTGTGATGGAAAAGGTGAAGGATCGTTTTGATAAACAGAAAGCGATGATGGAACCCATCTTTGAAGATGTTCAAAAAAGTATTTTGCTCAGTGCTATTGACCACTATTGGAAAGAGCACTTACAGAGAGTGGATCGCATTAGAGAGTGGGTTAATTTAAAAGCCTATGCTCAAAAAGATCCATTGCTAGAATACAAAAAAGAAACTTTTCAAGCTTTTGAGGAGATGAATGAACTTATTAATAAAGATACCATTGAAAAGCTGATGAAAGTTCAAGTACGTCATGAAGCTCAACAGGAAGTCAGCGATGAAGAGCAAAATGAGGTTCTTGAAGCTTTTCGTCCTCAGGAACAACAAGAAATGCATGAGGGAAGAGGCGCAATGATTGGTGATGGTGCTTCAAGTGCCGGAACCATGCCAGAAGGCCATTCATCGGATAATCAAGGAATGAGTCGTAAACAGAGACGACAGATGGATAAGGGCAAAAAGAAGAAAAAACTTTTTTAAAAGGATTTTGAGTGCCGAAGTGTCCCTCGTGTAATGCCGAATTAGATATGGATTTTGGAATGGTCACTTGTAGTGAGTGTCAATCCGTCCTAATGGTTGATATTACAGGCCAGGTTCATTTGGCTTCCGATGAGGCGATAGCCTCTTATGATGAGGATGATATCGAAGACTCTTTTGAGGAGACCGATCAAGAAACCTCTTCCTTTGAGAATGAAGACTCATTTGAAAGTGATGATTCTTCTAATAATGATGACCAATCGGATTCAATAAATGAAGACTGGGGTGGTTCTTTCGACGAAGAAGACCAGGATTATATCTCGAACCATGATAATGATGAGCAAGATAGCAGTCTAGATTCCAATGAATTTAGTGAAAGCGATTCCAATTCTGATTTTAATCCGAGTTTCTCCCATTTTGATGAGGACAACACAACCGATGAAGATAATCTTGAAGAGTCCTCAGATGTTGAAAGCCCCAATGAGGAGTTGAACTCTAATAACTATGAACAAGATTCCCCGTCGCAATTTGAAGAAGAGGGGGAGAGCGACGAGGACTTGGGGCAATTCTCCATGCCTGCCACGCCAGATACAACGCCTGTTGATATATCGGAATTTGCAAACTCAGAACAATCTAATATAGAAGAGGGTGAGCTCCTTTACGATATAAAGGTCTCTCGCATTGATTCAAAAGATTTGCGAGATGAAGTTAAATTTGTGCTGATGGATGAAAAATTGAAGCTTAATCACGGTGAGCTTCTAAAAAAAATTAAAACAGGGAAGTTATTAATCCCCGACCTAAATCCAATTAAAGCAAAGAGAATTGTGGAACAGTTGCAGTATTCAGATCTGGACATCAAATGGAAGCAAAAAAGAGTTATAATTGAGACTGTCGAAGCAGAGGAAGATTATGATCAGGGGGATTCTTTTGATGGTGAGGAAGAAGTATAAATTAATATTTTTAGTAATGACTTTATTCCCGGTCATTGTGAATGCCAAACCGTGGGCCGATCATCAATTTGAAATACAGGAATTGGAAAGATCAATCTATAAAAGTCAGCAAGAGCTAGATACTTTAGTTGAAAAGAAAAAAAATACCCGAGAGCAGGCAAGAATTGAACAAACGCTACAGCGTATAGTAGAGATTCATGCGGAACTGATCTCTTTAAGAAAAACTTTAGATACGACCAGAGACCATTTGAAGGCAGAGCATCCTGACAAAGTTCATGTTCTTGATGAATATGACACAAGAATGGCAAGATATAATGATCGAGCAAAGCGTTTAGCGAGCCCGCTGAGTCAACAGCTTGATAAACTCTTGATGCAAGTTCAATTAAAATTCTCTTCTTTTATGACTGTTGAGGACAAGAAAGAAGAAGTTCTTGCTGTTGAAAAAGTGGTTGATAAGAAAAGAAAGAAAAAGCGAGAACGGGAAGCTGACGTTTATCTCAGAGAAAGATCGAAAATAAAATTAACAAAATAATTTTTAGCAATTAATTCTGGATTACTTTTTCACAAATGACAGTCAAATCTAGGTCTGGGGCCCACCAATCATTGCGACTGTTTCGATTGAGGTGGGGGCGGGTGTGACGGCTAGTAATACAAACCTCATTCCCTCTTATCTGAACTTGATTAATATCTCCTCCAGCAATGGGCCTGAATCCATTTGCAGTGCAGCCTACAATTCGCCATCCATTACTTGCATTACACCCAAGCCCCTCGCTACGTACAGTGCTTGAGTAAGGAACAGTAGATGTTTCTAATACAAAGATATTGTTGGGGTCCTCAAGTGTTTCATTAAAATCGATGCGTACAGGACAGCGTCCCTCTTGTGCTGTTGTTACTGGTGCTGGTCCCCAGTAACCTGGATTACGAGATGGAAAACTGTTGTTCCACTTAGCAATGGTATTAGGGGTCATAGTTGACATGGGATGGGGAATTCTCGCTAACCTTCTATCATGATCACACAAACCATCTGAGTTACTGTCTGCGCAAGAGTTGGCTTGATAGAATTGTGGTGCCGGTCTTTCGATACAATAATGATCGACTATTCCGATCATTAAGCGACGAGCCATAGCACGTACTCTTTCAAAGTTAGGGCGTACGTTACATGTTCTTATACGGTCAGAGTTATCAGTGAAGAGCTTTAAAGGTTTTCTTATAACTTTAACTTTATGTTGATCGACTAAAGAGTTCACTCTTACTTCTAAAGCAACGATATGATTGTGACCGTTTATTTCTTGGCCACGGCTATTGATAAAACGTCCCCGTGTGGGACTGATGCCACTATCAATGAAACTAATCGAAGCGATGCTAAACTTATGAAAGCCTCTTGGGGTTTCATTTAAACGAAAGAAAAGATTGCCAGCAACAATGGTTTGGCTCACATTTGATGTGCCTGAAGTGTATGTGGCTTCACTGCCACCTGAGTTAATAAAAGCTGATTCACACTGACTTTGGTTACCAAGCAGAAATGTAATTTCATTGTCGAACTCTCTGACTTCATTCAGAAACTCTAAATTAGCAATAGTTCGAGAGTTGGAAAATAGCATTTGTCCCATAGAGAGTGCGATTATTGAAATAATGGCCATCGTGACAATAGTTTCAAGAAAGCTAAATCCCAATGAGGAGTTTAGAAGTTTAATTTTATTGTTATAGTTTTGAGCATCAATAATACGCGAGTCATTAGTTTTTATCTCTGATCTTGGCATAACTTTATTATCTTTCTATGGAGAAAATAGTTCAAGTTATGTTAGGGGCTGTTGATAATTCATCCAGCTACTGCGGCTTCAATACCTCGCCATTTTGAGCTGTGCTCACCTTCCCTTATTCGATGTGGCTCTAGTCACACCTCATAAAGTTCAGTCTGCGCTTAACTCAAAATAACTGAGGTTTTGAACCCTCATCACGCTGTTGAATTGTCAACAGCCCCTAGTGATAATTTTTATTTAAAAAACTCTGGGCATATCTTTGAGTCAACGACGGTTGAATCACAGCGTGTTTTAACAATATTGTTTGAAGGTTTAAAACAAGCGTGAATATGATCGTCATGGTTACTCAGATATCTCACATCTGGAATTTCAGGGTCATTAAAGAAAAGTTGATTTCCTTTGTCGGCCCCATGCTTAATTAAAAGCTTGATAAAATCTTTTGTTAGATCTTGATCATAGCAAGACTGTCTCCATGTCACTTCTTTTTCGTCACAACCCTGTTTTCTCATGGGCCAGATGTCCATACACCAACCTCTTCTGTGGGTAGAGTGAGGCCAGCTTGATGGCATTCTTTCTCCAAAGCTTGTATCACCCATCATAATACGGCAGTGGGGTGAGTTATCGGGGCAGTGTTTTTGTCTCCACTCTTGCGCGACGGCAGTCCATGCACAGAGAGTGTCTTTGCCTTGATAAGGCTCAGCGCGGTAAGATCGAATATGTTTCATTCCACACATAATGTTTTCACCACGGCCTGGTACTTTATAAACTTCAACTAAACCTGTTGCTCCACCACGAACAAGTGGTCGGTAGGTACTGACGAAGTCAAAATTAGATTCAATGTAGCTCCCAAGATCATTAATGTATTTTTGCTCTATAGGTTCATCCACTTCAGGTGAGTCAAAACAATCTTCTCCAGCCTCAATGAAATTAGCTGATACATATTGAGTTTCTTCATTAGTACAGAAATCAGATTTAACAGGAAGAAACCCGTTTACTTCTTCCAAACTTAGTAATGTCAAATAACTTTGAGAAGGAATGGTTCCACAGACGTTATCTGAAATTTCTGGGGCCGTTCTAATATTTAAGTCCGAGGATACTGTGATCACTTTTCCAAGGCAGGCTTTTGCTTGATCATCAGATAGATCTTGATTGAGTCCTTGATCATCCGTTATTGACTCAAGCTCATCATAACCGTCAAGTGAACTCGGAACTTCACCACAAGAAGTGAGTATTAATAAAGTGAAAAATGTGAAAAGAGAAATCAATTTTTTGGAAAAGTTTAATGATATAAGCATGCCTCTTTATCGGAGGGCCTAAAGTCATCTAAAGCGATGTAAGTATAAATAAGGTTAATGAGGCTTAGGTCTAGGCCTCAAAAAAGTTTTAAAGATAGGAGAACTGGGGAGCTCAATTTCTTAAACAAGGTGTCCAAAAAATATTCAATTTACGAGGTCTCTTATTGATTCGTTTACATTGAGTGGTCTGAAGTTATTTCCGAATTGGAATACAGTGAGGGACGAAAACCTTAGTTTAAAATACCGTGGGGAACACTAAGTGAAAATAGTTAAGGGGTGAGAAATGTCACAGATAGGGAGAGGGTCACTAAGAAGTCCCTACTCTTCGACCACCATTTGTACCAGAATCTTTTTAAGATCAGCTGAAGAAAACTGATAATTTAAAAGTGAGGATAAATTCTTGATCTGGTTTTTTGCTAATGTTTCTTCTCTAATGTTGAGAAGTATTAAGTCACTAGCGCCATTGTTGAACTTTTTTCTTTCAGCTTTGGCCATGGTAATAGCTGCAGACACTTGTTGTTTTGTGGTCTCAAAAATTTCTGAAAACGAGTTAATTTCTGCTTTAAGTGATAAGACGTCTCTTTGTAATTGTTGAGTTTCCCAATTTTTCATTACTTTAATTTGTTCTAGTTTTGCTTTTCCTTCTCGCTTTTTTCCCAATCCCTTCCTAAACTGAAATGGGACTTTCAAGTTGAGCATTACAATGTTTTCTTCCGGTACAAGGTTATTGGGGCCAGTTCCTTGATCCTTTCTCCATTCATATTGAAGATCTAACTCTGGAACAATTAAGTTATTCCCCATTTTTACATCGAGCTCAGCCTGTTTCTCTTTAGAACTTAAATCTTTTAATTTTAAACTTCGTTCAACAGACTTTTCAAAAATGGGTTGGGTTTCTTGAATTTTGTCAAGCTGTGCTTGATAAAGTGTGGGTAGTTCTTGTGCTAGGTGAATAATTGGAGCGCCTTCAGGGGTTCTAGAAAAAAGTGAAAGATAATAGCTCGCTTTTTTAAACTCTAAGGTTTTTTGCTGAACATCGGCTCGGCGTTGTAAAAGATACTGATTGTTTTCGACTCGATATATTTTAGCAAGATCACCCACCTTTATTCTGCGGGCTATAATTTTATCACGCTCTTCGGCTAAAGTGAGGATATCTTGATAAACTTTTAACTCGTGGCCCTTTGTATACCATGTCCAGTAGGCTTTAAGAGCCATGGTCTGCACATTTACTTTTACTTGTTTTAAGTTTAAGCCAGCCTGTTTTTGGTTTTCTTCTTGATACCAAAGGTTATAACGGTTCATATCAATGAGTGAATTTCTTAACAAAGAAACAGAGAAGCCAGCAAAAAGTTCACCATCATTAAGTGTCCTGTACTCCTCATCGTAGACGGGAAACTCTCCAGCCCCGAGTCGCTTTCCTCCGAAGACCTTTGAATTAAAGTAAGAGATGGGTTTTTCGACCTTAAGCTCATAATAATCACCATCGTAATAGCCTTCCGTACGAGCTTTCATTTTCCCTTGGATATCTCCATCAAAAGCACCAGAACGATTGGTCACACGGTTTTCTTCAATCTCTAATTGTTTTACAGCTTCGATCACTTTAGGAAAGTGTTCTAGGCTTGATGAAATAACGTCCTTTTCCGAAATGGCTAACGCAGTAGTAGAAGATAGCAAGAATAGAGCTAACAAATACTTCATTTCTTGTTGCCTCCAGTAGAATGATACTGGGGAGATTCTCCCATGGATTTTGGAAAACCATTAATTTGTCTCCAAAGTTCATAACCAATGGTAACGATATCTAAATTAATAATTCCAACAACACGAGTTCCTTGTCTGATAAATTGATCACTAGGCCAGGGATTGGGATCTTCAGGGTCAGGGACGACTAAGATCCGAAAAAGTCCGTTATTATTTACCGATGGGTCAACCACCTTAACAAGGCCACCAAAGCTTCCAATGGAAACAGAAGGCCAGCCAGTAAATTGAATCGCGGGCCATCCTTCAAATTGAAGGCGAACATGTCTACCGTTGTGAACAAGAGGTAAATCCATTCCATCTATAAAGAGTTCGACGGCTTGTTGGTTTGTTTCAGGCACGAACTCGACTAGAGGTTCACCCATGTTAACTTTTGTTTGTCCTGAACCCACAAGTATTCGACGAATTTGTCCCGCACGAGGAGCAATGATATCTTGTTGTTGTTGCCTTGCAAGCTCCACTTCAGTTTGGGCAAGGTTGGCGGCCGCTGCTGACTCTTCTGCGAGTAGTTTTTTATATTTGATTTTCGCAAGCTCAAACTCTTTTGAGGAGCTTAGTCCTTCATCACGTAGTTTTTCTTGTCGATGGAAATTAAGTCTTCCAGTATCACTGGCCTCCTTAGCGGCTTGAAACTCGGCTATTGCGGCATCACGTTTAGCTTCTAAACGAACAAGATAATTGGGGTCGTTATCCATGACTTTAACTATAACCTCCCCCTTTCTAACAAACTGTCCATCCTGAACGAGCCATTCTTCCACAATTCCATCTAAGGGTGCTGTGATAGATTGCACTCGATCGTTAGGGTTAAGAGCGACGACATTACCTGTTCCTCTAGAGAATTGCTGCCAAGGAACAAGAACTAAAAATAGGAGAACGAGGAAGGCAACACCGCCCAAATACAAAGAGAATTTTTTAAAATTAGGGGGAGTGAAAATCTTTTTAGAAGATTCCATTTCTTGAATGGGTCTACCAATAGGAGGGCTAGAATCTGTGAGTTGCCAATCGAGTTTTCTTTTATCAGCCAATCTTTCAAGAGATAGGTAAAAAGGATAGACCTTGTGAGAAGCCGCATAAACATCATAAAAAGATTCAAGATATTTTAAGGCGTACATAAAGTGACCCAGTATTGCATTGACTACGATTTCGGCTGCAACCAATTGCCCTAAGCTTAATTGGTTTTTAATAACAAGAAAGCCTCCTAGGGCGAGAAGCAAGGCATTTAAAATTGCATACAAAGCCATGTATGTAATATTTTGTGCAAAAAGTGTCCGAAAGTGTCGGCTGCGTCCAGAGAGAAAATAGTTAATTTGATTGTCAGTGGTGTTGTACTGACTGATGGGCTCCCCTTGGTGATATTTAAGAGCAAGGGACTTGAGGTAATCGGCCACTTCATATTTTCTATTGGATTCTTCAGTTGCGCTTTCTTTCCCTGAGCGGCCGAAGAGATAAAGAGGTATTGCAATTGATAAAAGAATTAAAAATCCAAAAACTATAAAGTACGGGTGGTATAAAGAAAGGAGAATTAAGCCAATAAAAGTTTGTAAAGCAACAGAAAGGACATCGGTAACGATAAAAGCCAAGCTTTTATGAATTAAGATAATGTCAAAATATCTATTGGCTCGATGTTCAAGTTTTAAATCATTTTCCATATCGTCAACTTCATAGGCAAGAGCGATAATGGCAGTGATCTTAGCATAGAGTCTGCGCTGTAAATACTCGACAACGAGGTATTGTAATGATTTGGTAAATCCCACAAGAACCAAGAGGCTAAAGAGAATCATACTCAGTATGAATATAGGTTGAAAATAAGGTCCAAATGAGAAAGTGCTTACTAGGGATTGAACGGAGATTGGAGTAGCGAGAGTGAGTAAACTAATGCAAATCGAAAAAAAGATAATTATGGGGTAAAACTCTTTAAGACTAAAAAGTATTCTAAATAAGGGTTTGTACGAGGATGTTTGCATGCAACCGCTCCAATCTGGTTCAGATGTAGGTATTATATAGATAAGTACCATAAAAAATCCATTTGAAACTACAAGAATGAACTCGGGTCTGGAAATAAATTCATACACTTCAGTTATAAAGTATGAACAATGAGTTTCATAATTTTCGTCTTAGTCCGTTTTCTTTTTTTCATTTTTTGCGTAACGAGTAAGACTTGGTGCTTTGCTGGAATATTTTTACAAATTCGGATCTTATTCTTAAGTTGATAAGCTAAGATCTGAATCAAACGGTTAAGATAATGGCTGAGAGGACTGGTATTACAGCAAAAGAGGTTTTAAAGTTGTTCTAGATTAGAGTCTTTGCGATCTTTTGGTTTTCTTTTTTCTTCCTCGTCTACAGCTTTTTTGATCACTTTGCGCAATTCTTCTTTGGTATAAGTGGGGGTGAAGGGCTTGGGCTTAATTGGTTTTGGTTTTTTAATCTCATCCATTTCTTCAGGTGTTAAAACAGGTTTTTCTCGTAAACCTTTTCTAACAACCACGCCTTTTCTGAAATATATAATTTTCTCCGATTGGCGCCCTTCTGGCTTCATATAGTAAATCCAGCGATCATGATCATGTTTGTGGTCAGACCAATGTGGCGGGCCAGCAATATCAAGGACCTCTGATTTCACCATTCCAATTTCAACGGCATCGAATTCGGCTTTTCTCTGCTCGTAGTCTGAAACACAGCGAACTGTGGAGATAAAAATGATTAATATATAGAGCAAATTGATCATAATCTTCATTATCTAATAGAAATGGTGAAATCGCTAGGAAACAGCTTGATTTCATTGCCTCATAGTGAGAATTATTAGGTCCATCGCATTTTTTGAGACTGTAACTAACAAGTTAGGTTTTCAGTTTAATACTTTAATACTCGTCTAAGTTAATAGTATGAGTAGCTAAGTGGGACGATTACGAGAACTTGCGTGATACGGTCGCTTTCTGGAGGAATATCTCATGTCTCAAACCTATGAATATGGTGATTACAATCGTGGTGGAATGCTTGCATTCTTTTTTGCAATGGTCGTAACCCTACTTTTCTTTGTTTACGTTGCTTTTCTTCACTCTGGTGTCGATTTACAAGAGATTAAAACAAAGGAAGTTGAGCAAAAGATGGCTACACCTGAAAAGGCGGAGGCGGCAGCTCAAGAAGAAGGTGGGGATACTTCTGAGAGCACAGAAGACTAAGAGAGAAGTCACTTTTTTCGCAAAGCATTAAATATAGGTCACTGATCCCACTTATGAAGGTTTTAAATTGTTTATAAAACTGTTGCTATTTTACCTCACATTTAATTTTGCTTTCTCCTATGTGCCTGACACTAAAGTGGGAGATCAGAATAATTTGCCAGATGCGATTGATGGTGTGGGTATAGATGAAAATCTTAACACTCAGTTGCCAGGGGATTTGGAATTCGCCAATGAACAGGGTGAGCTTGTTAAGATCTCCAGTTTTTACAGTAGCGATAAACCTGTTATATTGAGTTTAGTTTATTATTCATGTCCCAGTTTATGTAACCTTCATTTAAAGGGTGTCTTTGAAGTTTTTAACGAATTGGGCTTAACTCCTGGAAAAGATTTTGAATTTTTAGCAGTGAGTATTGATGAAAAAGAAAAGTCCGATTTGGCTTCCGCTAAAAAAGACACCTATGTTTCAGAATACTTAACGGCCCAAGAAGACCCTGATAAAGGTATTCATTTTTTAACTGGATCAAAAGAAAATATTGAAAAACTCTCTAATACTGTGGGGTTTAAGTTTAAATGGAGCGAAGAGGCGAATGAATGGGCTCATGCGTCAGCAGCGATTATATCCACTCCATCGGGGATGATTTCCAGGTATCTTCATGGTGTTTACTTTGATCCTCAGACCTTTCGACTTTCTGTGGTTGAGGCCTCCAAAGGGCAGATTGGAAGCCTTACTGATAACTTTGCACTTTTTTGCTTTCGTTATGATCCAAAAACGAATAAATATGCCTTTTACATTATGAATATATTAAGGGGAGCGGCAGCCCTAATTCTGCTTGTTTTATTGGCCTGGCTTGTGCCATTTTGGTTGAAATCAAAAAAAACAGCTAGTTAAATAATTGGTTTAGTACCAGCAGCTTGATTCACAAAGGAGTTGGTTCAATGTGGTGGATTCCGACAGCTGAAGCTCAGTCTTTCATGCCTCCAGCGGCAACTGAGGTCGCAAAGAGTGTAGATTCTCTATATGGCTTTTTGCTCATATCCAGTTTGATTTCGTTTGTTATTTTAATGGGCGGACTCATCTATTTTGTGAACAAATACCGTCGTCGCGGAAGCAATGATCAAACGGCCTATATTACTCATGATCATACTCTTGAGTTTGTTTGGTCTTTTGTTCCTTTCGTTATCTTTATGGTTTGTTTTGGATGGGGTGCGAAAATCTATCTTGATATGCGCACATTTCCTGAAGAGGCTATGGAAGTGCATGTCGTGGCAAAAAAATGGGACTGGGAATTTATTTATAAGAACGGAAGAAAAGTTCTTTCTGATATCGACGATGAGGGAAATAAAATTCCATCAACCTTGGTCGTTCCAGTTAATAAGCCTGTTCGATTGGTTATGACTTCCTCAAAGGTGAATCCTGCTGACAAAAAAGACCGTGCCGTTTTACATAGCTTCTTTGTCCCTGCTTTTCGTGTAAAGCAAGATATTGTTCCTGGGCGTTATACTCGTCTTAGCTTTACGCCCAATAAAACCGGTGAGTTTTGGGTCTTCTGTACAGAATATTGTGGTACTGGGCATTCTAACATGCTTGGTAAAGTTAAGGTTGTTGAAGAAACAGCCTTTAATGATTGGGTTGTTGGCGATGAAAGCTCTGGTGGTAATAAAGAAGAATCACTGGCAGATAAAGGAAAGCAAATTGCTAGAACTCGCGCTTGTTTAGGGTGTCATAGCGTCAACGGATCTAAAATGACAGGTCCAACGTGGAAGGGACTTTATGGTTCTGATCGCGCTTTTGCCGATGGATCTTCTGCTAAGGCCGATGATAACTACCTTAAAGAATCTATATTAAATTCAAATGCTAAAGTCGTTAAAGGCTATCCGCCTAATCAAATGCCTTCGTTTCAAGGTCAGTTGACAGATGAAGATGTGACCGCAGTTATCGAATACATCAAGACGATCAAATAGGAGTTTCAAAAATGTCTGAACCTGGAAAAAACTATTTAAATCAAGAAGCGGGAATCATGTCTTGGCTGACTTCTCGTGATCATAAAAGAATTGGACTTCTTTATTTCTACTCCATCGCTTTCTTCTTTATGTTGGGTGGGGTTTTGGCGATGCTTATTCGTACAGAATTGTTTAGTTCTGGAAACTATTTTTCGCCCGACCTTTATAACAGATTTATGACCTATCATGGTGTCATCATGGTTTTCTTTGTGATTGTACCTGGGATTCCCGCTATTTTAGGTAACATTATAATGCCACTTCATCTCGGAGCACGGGATGTGGCTTTTCCAACAGTCAACTTGATGAGTTGGTATTGTTATGTTGGTGGAGCACTGCTGGCATTTGTTAGTATTTTCTTGGGTGGAGCTGATACAGGATGGACATTTTATACTCCTTATTCCATTAATTTCACTGGCGCGAATATAACAGCGGCCTTGGCGGCCTTCGTTGCAGGGTTTTCCTCTATTTTAACTGGGGTTAACTTTGTGGCGACCGTTCATAAATTGAGATGCCCTGGAATGACAATGAACCGCATCACTCTTTTTACCTGGAGTTTGTATGCTACGGCCATTCTTCAGGTCCTTGCCACTCCGGTTGTTGGAATCACTGTTCTATTGTTAGTCATGGAAAATATTTTTGGAATTGGTATTTTTGATCCTGAACTTGGTGGTGATCCCGTTCTTTTCCAACATTTTTTCTGGTTCTATTCACACCCCGCGGTTTACATTATGATCTTGCCAGCTATGGGTGTTATCAGTGAGCTAATTACTTGTTTCTCTAAAAAGACTATTTTTGGATACACAGCCATTGCTTATTCTTCAATCGCCATTGCAGGTGTGAGCTTCTTGGTTTGGGGACATCATATGTTTACTAGCTCCCAATCGGAAGTGGCTGCCATTGTTTTCTCTGTGTTAACAATGCTTGTTGGAGTTCCTACGGCGATCAAATTATTTAACTGGTTGGCGACTCTTTATAAAGGCTCCATTCAAATGCAATCTCCCATGCTTTATGCATTGGGCTTTATGTTCATCTTCACTATCGGCGGAGTGACTGGAATCTTCCTTTCAACTATCGCTACAGATATCCATTTCCATGATACATATTTTGTTGTGGCTCACTTCCATTATGTGATGGTTGGTGGAACCCTTATGGCTATTATGGGGGGAGCTTTTTATTGGTTTCCTAAAATTACAGGTCGTATGTTCAATGAGCCAATGGCTCGCCTTTCTTGGGTTTTAATCTTCATTGGCTTTAATGTTACCTTTTTCCCTCAATTCGTATTGGGTGCGATGGGAATGCCAAGAAGGTATGCTGATTATTTACCAGCCTTTGAATCCCTTAATCGAATTTCAAGTGTTGGTTCCTATACAATTGGAGTCGGGTTTCTAGTAGCTTTATGGTGTCTTATCCAGGGTGCTCGCAATGGGGCAAAAGCTGGTATGAATCCTTGGGGATCAAAAACTTTGGAGTGGACAATACCATCTCCACCTCCTCATGAAAACTTTGACGAAATTCCAACCGTTACGGCAGGTCCATATGAGTACAGGTAAGCTAAACAAAAAAGACGGTGAGTACGCTCACCACTTCAACAGTGCAGATCATGAATATCAAAGCTCAAAAGAAGGGGTTTGGATTTTCTTAACTTCAGAGATTTTGATGTTTGGTGCTCTCTTCGTTGGGTACTTTATTTATTCAAACTTATATCCAGATGTCTTTTTGCAAGGGTCTAAGTCTACCAATTGGGTTTTAGGGGCGACCAACACAGTTGTGCTTCTGTTTAGTTCTTTAACGATGGCCTTAGGAATTTACTACTGCCAAAAAGGAAATAAGCAGAAGGCGGTTCTAAACCTTGGACTCACAATCCTTTGTGGAGCTATCTTTATGTGTATTAAGTACTTTGAGTACTCACATAAAATTCATGAAGGTTGGCTCCCCGGTCAGTGGTTCCATGGAGACACCCATGGGATTGAAAACCTTCCATTGTACTTTTCATTTTATTTTATGATGACAGGTTTACATGGGATACACGTTCTTGCTGGAATGTGTTTAGTGGCTTGGGTAATGATCCGAGCTAATAGAGGTGAGTTTGGTCCTAACTATTACACGCCAGTTGAGGGTGTTGGACTTTTCTGGCACTTAATTGATTTAATTTGGATTTTTCTTTTTCCATTACTGTACTTGGTATAAGGAGGGCGCACATGTCAGATCATCATATAATTCCCTTTTCAACATACATGAAGGTATTTGCAGCCCTTATATTCCTTACCTTCTTAACGGTCTTAACTGCAAAGGGTATGGATCTTCATCCATTTAACGGGGCTGTAGCCTTTATTATTGCAGCAGTAAAAGCGGGCTTGGTTATGTCTATTTTTATGCATCTTAAATATGATGCAAAATCTAACTCAATTATCATTTTTGGCAGCTTTATTTTTGTATTATTACTTTTCATCTTTTGTGTGATTGATATTTACACTCGCATTCCAGTGGAAAGCACATTCTGATAATTTAGAAGATCGTTAATTACGTCTTGCTTAAATTATTTAATAATTAACAAAAGCCGATTAAGAGTCGGCTTTTTTAATTTTGAGTTAAAAGTATGACCAAGCATCTATAAACTGATCTGCAAAGCACTCTATTTTGGCCGAAATATGTCGATTTAAATTTAAAATTATTTCGGCTCTGGGTGCAGAAGTTTTGTGCATCCTTCCACTAACTATGTTAATAAAGCGCAATAGGTTGTTCATGAAAAAATATTTTGAGTTGACGAAATTTGGGATCGTGGTTTTTGTGATTATCACAGCATCCGGTGGCTATTTAATGGGACAACCATTCCATGAGCCATTTTCTGCCCTCAACTTACTATTCACGTTGGTAGGACTTTATTTCCTCAGTTCTGGCAGTTTTGCGCTGAACCAGTATCAAGAAAGAGATTTAGACCTTAGAATGCCGAGAACTAAAAAGCGACCTTTGCCAAGTGGACGTTTGCAACCCAAGAAAGCTCTTGTATTCGCACTGACTTTTTTGATCGTCGGTGTGGCTTTATGTTTTTTAGCTTCTTGGAAAGTGGCCCTACTTGGGCTCACCACCGTTCTTTTTTATAATTATCTTTATACGGTTTTATGGAAAAGAAACTCACCCTTTGCTGCGGTACCAGGAGCTATACCTGGAGCGATGCCCTTTGTGATTGGTTATACCGCGGCCTCAAATATTATTTTTGATTGGATTAATTTCTATTTCTTTTTAGTGATGTTTGTTTGGCAAATGCCCCATTTCTGGGCTCTTGCTTTAAGGTATCAAGAGGACTATGCAAAAGGTGGTATTCCTGTGTTGCCAGCAGCCAAGGGCTTGAAGGCGACAGAGTATTACGTGGGTATTTATACTTTTGCTTATCTTGCTCTGGCACTTTCAGCACCCTTTGTTGTACCTGTTGGTTGGGCTTACTTACTTATTGCTATGCCTTTTGCTTTCAAGGTTTTATGGGAATTGTTTTCGTTTTTAAAAGACCCTCTTGGAAAAAGTTGGTTGGGCTTTTTTCTGTGGACGACCTTCAGTGTACTCATCTTTGTTTTAGTTCCAGCAATTGATCGGTGGACTCCATGGCTATAAAAAAGACATCAAATTTATTTTTGCTTAACGTACTTTTATTTTTAACTTTTGATTTAATGATTTTAGGTGCAGGCGTAAGAACGATGGATGCGGGATTGACTTGTCCCGATTGGCCTCTTTGCTTTGGGAAGGTCGTGCCTGAGTTCCATTTTGGCGTCTATTTGGAATTTATACACCGAGTGATCGCGGGTATTGTCGGTCTTTTGTATTTAGCTTTTTTTATTCAAATTTGGAAGAGTCCTTCTAAAAGGTCTTTAAGAATCTACAGTTTAGTGGGATTGTTTTTTCTCTTAGCTCAAATCATCATGGGTGGATTGACAGTTCTTAAATTGTTAGAGGCCTATATTGTAACGCTTCACTTATCTTTAGCGACGATCTTTCTGCTTGTATTATTTGTCATGAAAAAGACGGCTCTCAATGAGGAAAAATCAACGAAACTCAATCGATCTAAGAAAACCTATAAGTTGTTTAAACTAAATATCATTTTATCAGTTATTTTTGTATTCATACAAATTGTCTTGGGAGGGCTGGTTGCCTCTACATATTCGGGACTTGTTTGTATTGATTTTCCAACCTGCAATGGTCAATATTTCCCTCCTATGATAGGTCCCATTGCTATTCAAATGTTTCATAGGTTCGGGGCTTATTGGTTAGGTTTACTTATTACGGGACTCTTTATTTTTGCCATCTTTTTTAAATCTAAAATTGGTCTGAACAACAATCAAAGAAGATTGGGAGTGTGGGCTTTTATGTTAGTTTATACTCAAATGTTTGTGGGCATAATGAATTTAAAATACTTAATGCCAGCAATGTTGAGTGTGCTTCATCTAGGACTAGCGCTGACACTTATGCTGACCTTAGTGAATCTATATTATAAGACCAAATAAAATTTGGATCTAAGTACCTAAACTCAATTGATATCTTGCCTGTTTTTTTATATTGAGGTTATTTGTTTTCGCTAGGTGTGTCTGGTTGATTGTTGGGGTGAGCTTTCACAAAAGCTTGGTTGAGCTCGGCATTTTTTTCGATTTTATTAATTAATGGGAAATTTTCCATATTTAGTTGAAACCTGTGAGCATTGTAAAGTTGAGGTATTAAAAAACAATCGGCCATTGTGGGTTGATCACCGATGGAATACTGACCTGAGGTTTTCTCTAGAATTTTTTCGTAAGATTGAAGGCCGAGTTCGATCCAATGTTGAATCCAGGAAATCTTTTGCTCTTCACTAATTTTATAATCGTTAACAAGTTTTTTTAGAGCACTGAGATTTTGTAAAGGTTGTATATCACTATTGATAATTTCGGTGAGTTGAAAGCAAAGAGCTTTTTCATAGGCGTCGGAAGGTATTAAAGGGTTTTTGGGAAATTGGCTTTCGAGATATTGAATAATCGCAACCGATTGAGCGAGAACCTTATTGTTATGTTCAATGACTGGAATTCGATGGGCTTTGTTTAAGTTATCAAATTCAGGTTTGAACTGCTCTCCCCCATCTTTAAGGAGGTGAACTGGGAGAATTTGGTAATCGATGTCCTTAAGATTCAGTGCAATACGGACTCGATAGGAACTAGAAGATCGAAAGTAACTATAAAGCTTAATCATATCAATAATTTATATAATGTCTGCATCTCAACAGGCAAGTACAAATTTATGACAATGGAGCCCTATACTCAGCCCAGGGCAAATATGATATGAAGACACTATATAAATAAAACCGACGGAGAGTTGAAATGAAACTAGGAACCCTCAAATCAAAAAACTACGATGGAACCTTGGTTGTGGTGAGCCAGGACAATAGCCAATTTGTTGAAGTTCCAGAAATATCTAAAAGTTTTCGTGAGGCACTAGAAGATTGGGCCAATCTAAAAGATCGTTTACTCAAAGTTTATGAAGGGCTGAACTCTGGTGAAATCAATGGAACACCCATGGATCAAAAGTTGTTCCATTCTCCTTTACCTCGAACTTTTCAGTGGGCGGATGGATCTGCTTTTTTACATCATGTTAAGCTAGTAAGAATGGCTCGAAATGCTGAGATGCCAGATAGTCTTTACGAGGTCCCCTTAATGTATCAAGGGGGGGGAGACAACTTTTTGGCTCCTAATGATGGGATTCCACAAATTGATTTTTCTCATGGAACTGACTTTGAGGGAGAGGTTGGGGTTGTGACCGACTTCGTCCCTATGGGCTGTACTCCTGAAGAAGCCTTAGAAAAGGTTTTATTTTGTGTGATCATTAATGACGTTTCTTTACGTGGTTTGATTCCAGATGAACTAAAATCTGGTTTTGGTTTTTTTCATGGTAAACCTTCCTCAGCCTTTGCACCTTTTGCGGTGACTCCAGATGAATTAGGTGAAGCTTGGAACAATGGAAGGATAGAACTTCCGCTCGATATTGAACTTAATGGTGAGTTTTTTGGTAAAGCGAATGGTAAAGAGATGCACTTTCACTTTGGGCAGTTGATTGCTCATGCCGCAAGAACAAGGAACTTAATGCCAGGGACCATTATTGGAAGTGGAACAGTGTCCAATGATGCTCCGGATGCGGGATCCAGTTGTTTGGCTGAAAGGCGTATGATTGAAAAAATTAATGATGGTGTTTTTAAAACTCCTTTCATGAAAGTGGGAGACCGAGTGACTATGTCAATGAAAGACAAATCAGGAAAGGATTTGTTTGGTATTATTGATCAAACGGTGGTTCAGGCATAGATTAAATTGGGGGATAGGAATGAAAGATGATTCAACCATCTGATGGTTACCCCGCATACACAGAAACAAATATGGCTCAATTTCCTGTTGAGCCATGTAATACACTTTCAAATGTTCTCTTCTTAATTGTTGTACTGTATTGGGTTGTTAGACTTAAAAAAATTTCTGATGTTGGTTTTAGGAAATTTCTCAAGTTGAACATTCCTTTTCTTTTTGTCGGTTATGTTGGTGGTACCATCTATCATGCTACAAGATCTCATGTTGTTTGGATGCTCATGGACGTATTGCCTATATATTTTATCGGTTTTTTCACGGCGATCTACCATTGGAGTTTGATTCGCGCGACAAAAATCACAGTTGGACTGATTTTTCTTATCTGCTTTTGTCTTTTTTATATTTTAATCACATTTATTATGCCTAGTTCGAGCAATGTTCCTACAATTGGTTATATTTGTCTTGCCGTTCCTGTGTTGCTCCCAATTCTTATAGATTTAGTAAAGACAAAAGGTATTTTTCTAAAATGGTTTTTAACTCCCTTTTTTCTTCTCATTATTGCCCTGTTTTTTAGAATTATAGACTCTAGTCCTTGGGTTCAAACCCATCTACCCATAGGAACCCATTGGTTATGGCATATCTTTGGAGCTCTCACATGTCACTTTTTACTTGTTTATATGGAAAAGAGGTCACTTTTCATCCAAAACTCTAAAGAGGCAAAGACCTATTTATAACTTATTCAATTGAGGAGCTGTTCATTTTATTCTTCTTTTGTCACAAAGAAGTAGCAGTGGACATTAATGGTAAAGCTAATAAAATAGAATTGTGGAAATTGATGAGTTTTTTTCAAGATATCAAGAGTTTCAGTTAGGCGATTTACCAACGGAGACTCAGTGTAAAGAGACCGTAGGGCTTGCAGAGCTAATAACTACAGATATATCCACAGCAATCGGCCAACTTAATCGAGTGGATCTAATTGCATTAGAGCGTTTAGGAGCTCAGATATCCTCTTTAAAACCTTTGAGAGAAGCTATTGGTGAAACCCTGGCACAAGGTGGTCGTATTTTTTTATGTGGCTGCGGCGCTACAGGTCGACTGTCACTATTGCTAGAGTCATTGTGGAAGGATCAATATTCAGACAATAGAGTTTGTGCTTTTATGGCCGGAGGAGATGTTGCTTTAGTTCACTCATTAGAGGGATTTGAAGACTACCCTGAGCTTGGTAGAAAGCATTTAGAAAAATTGGGTTTTTCGGATAATGACTTATTGATCTCATCCACAGAAGGAGGTGAAACTCCTTTTGTTATCGGTGCAACTGAAGCAGCGACGGAACTTTCAAAAAGAAAGCCCTTTTTTCTTTTTTGTAATCCTTCTGAAGTACTTATAAAAACAATACCAAGATCAAAAAATGTTTTAACAAATACAAATATAAATGCTGTTGAGCTATTTGTTGGACCCATGGCTCTTTCTGGTAGCACTAGAATGCAGGCGTCTACAATCTTGCAGTTAGCGATTGGATGGTGCTTACTTGATCGGGAGCAGAGTATAGAAGAACTTTATGCTGATTTCATGAAGACATTTAAGCAGATTGATTTTTTGAAATTAGAGCCATTTATAAATAAAGAATTTCAAGTTTACACTGAAGGGGCCTATGTTATGTATGTTCCAAGGTGTATGGCGCTGAGTGTATTCACTGATACGACGGAAAGATCTCCGACATTTAGCTTACCATCTTTTGAAAATGAGAAATGGGTTAAAGGAATTAAACCCTCTCTTTGTTATGTTTTGATTCCCTCCTCAGAAACCTCAGCACAAGCTTGGCAAGAACTTATTAAGAGGGAGCCAAGTGCTTTGAACTGGGAAATTGATTCGAGAACGAGTTTAGACTACCTTGAGAGTTTTGATTTTAGTCGTAATGCTATTGAGAATAGGGAAGAAAGATTAGATTATAGTAGGCAATATTTATTTGAAATCTCATTACTGGAAAAAACCCTCCATTGGTCCTTTGGAGGTTTAGAGTCAGGTTGGGAATTAAGTACACAATCAAAGATTGGGCAAAACACCATTCTAAAAATCCTTCTTAACACTCATTCCACATTATTGATGGGTAAGTTGGGTCGGTATCACTCAAACATAATGACGTGGGTGAAGCCCACCAATGGTAAGCTTGTGGATCGCTCTATTCGATATGTTCGATATTTATTACAGGAAGTTGGAATTGAAAAAGATTACCTTGAAATTGCGAAATTAATCTATAAATACAAAAACGAGGCATTAGATATTAAGCCCATCGTGTTAAGGGTTGTTGAAGAATTAAGGAAAAGCGAATGAATTTTGAAAAACTAAGTCAAATCACTCCTGTCATTACACAAACTGAAGAATTGCAAAAGTACGGTAAGGATTGGGCGATGAATTTCCCAGCTTCTCCTTCTGCTGTTGTGTTTCCTGAAAGTGCTGAACAACTAAAGCAAATTATACTGTGGGCTAATCAAGAAAAGATTGCACTGGTACCTTCTGGTGGAAGAACTGGTTTAAGTTCGGCTGCGACAGCCTCAAATCATGAAATCGTTGTTTCTATGGAAAAGATGAACAAAATCCTTGAATGGAATGAGGTTGATCAAACTGTAAGGGTACAGCCTGGAGTCATAACTGAAGACTTACATAACTTCGTGGAGGAAAAAGGCTATTTCTTTCCCATTGATTTAGCCGCAAAAGGCTCAAGTCAAATTGGTGGTAATGTGGCTACGAACGCCGGTGGACTTCGCGTTTTAAGATATGGGATGATGAGAAATTGGGTTTCTGGTTTAAAAGTGGTTGCAGGAAATGGAGATGAGCTGCATTTGGGTAAGAGTTTAGTTAAGAATGCCACAGGTTATGATTTGAAAAACCTGTTCATAGGTAGTGAAGGAACCCTTGGCTTTGTTACAGAGGTTGAGTTGAAAGTAACACGTCTCCCACAAAACACAACGGTGTTAGTCTTGGGAGTTGAAGAGTTAAAAAAGGTTATCCATGTTTATGATTATTTTAAAAAGAAAACTCAATTGTCAGCTTGTGAGGTTTTTTCTCAATTTGCATTAGATAAAGTCATTGAAATGCATGATCTTCCTGCGCCATTTGCAACCAGAGTGCCTTTTTATCTGTTACTTGAAGTTGAACATAGCAGTGAAGATGACTCTGAGTATTTATCGACATTGTTTGAGCACTGCTTTGAACAAGAATGGATAGGGGATGGGGTAATCAGTCAATCACCAGGACAAAGGAAATCCCTTTGGAACTTGAGAGAATTTGTTAGTGAATCAATCAGTCCAATGAGCCCTTATAGAAATGATGTCTCGGTAAGAACATCTAAAATACCTGAGTTTGCTTTAGAAATCGAAACTGCATATAGGGAGCAGTACCCTGATTTTGGTGTGGCTTGGTTTGGACATATAGGTGATGGTAATTTGCATATTGATATTTTAAAGCCAGATAATATGGAAAAGTCTGAGTTTATAAAAAAGTGTAAAGAAAGTGATAAGACTTTATTTTCCATTGTTTCAAAGTTTGAGGGATCTATCAGCGCCGAGCATGGTGTCGGGCAACTGAAAAAAGACTATTTACAATACTCCCGTTCACCTGAAGAAATTCAAATTATGAAATCGATTAAAAGAATATTTGATCCAAATAATATAATGAATCCGGGAAAAATTTTTGACGTTAATTAGGGGATTTTTTAATCTGATAGTCCTGTCATTGCGGATTTGATCGCTTTGACAGGACTATGAATATAAATTGCTATCTAAAATTGTAAGAAAGTCGAGTTTATTGAAGCCGAAGATAGCTATTTAATTTAATTGATTTTTTTTAAATATTATTCAAAGCAGTTATCCACTTCAGGTTTTCTGTCTAGCTATTTAAGGCTAGATTCCTTTATTAAAGCTAGATGAACTTTGTAGATAAACATAAAATAAGCACATGAATAGAAAATCACAATCATTTTATGGTAACTCCGAATATCAATCTAAGATGTTAAAAATATTTGCTGGCATTAGTCTGGCGCAAGGCGGGGTCTTTGCTTTGCTTGGTTATGGACTGTTAGAAAATATGAAATTAATAGCGGAGAAAGCAGGAATAGAAAAAGGTCATCTATTTTATGAGTCTTTAAAAATGGAAGAAACATTTATATATGTTGTTCTTCTTGGCGGAATTGGGGCTGTTACTGTTGCTTTTACCTGGGCTGGATTGAAATACAGTCATGAAGCTGTTGGAGCCATTTATAGAATGAAAAAAGACATTGAAATCATGACATCTAAGAAAGATTTAAGCCTTCTGAAGTTACGTCGCAATGATTATTTTAGAGAGTTTGAGTATTCATTTAATCAAATGGTTTACGCTGTGAAACCTCATGCCCAGGTATTACAAAAAAATAGTGATGATGAATCAGTAGAAGTTGGTGCTGAAGAATATAAAAAGCAAGCTTAATGCTGGCGATTTTAAGTAGTGGGATTCTATTTGTTATTTACTTTTAGTACCTCTCAGGTCAATGAGCTACAATCTGTCACAAGTGGATTTCAGGATACGGGTGTTTACTTTGTAGCCGAAAAAAATCACGGTTTATCTTTAGTTAAAAATGATTCTTGGGACTTGGGTCTTCATTGGATTGTACCTAAAATTTCAAAACTTCTATCATGCGATACAGTTGCAGCTTTAAACTATCTTTACCTCGCTTTTACGTTAATATCTCTTGTTTTGACCGCCTTAGGAGCTTTATATTTTTTTAAAAGTAGATCTCATAAAATAATTCATATATTATTCTCTTCAATTTTTTTAATTTTGTTCACTAGCCAAATTGAGCTAGATAAACATTTAGCAGCCTATTGGGTTGTCTCTTTTTTCCCGTTATTTCTTTTCATTTTAAGATCTAGAAAAAAAATCCTACCATTACTACTTCTAATTCCACTTTCTCTGATGGCTTGTTTAAGCTTTTTAATTTCATTTAAATTAGCCATTGTTTTTTATATTTCTGCTCTTTTGTTAATAAAACTATCAGAACAGAGGTTTTTTAAAAAAATAGGAACTTTAGCTATTTTGTTCATTCCCCTTTTGTATTCAATTTATTGGACACATAACCAATATATGAAGGCTATTGATTATATAGAAACAAATACCAATCAAAATATAAAGGTAAATGAAGCTCTATCTTTTGGACATGATTTCCTTAAGGGACTTGGTCAATATGATAATAAGTTAGGATTAGGTAAAAGTGATGAGTTAACTTATCAGTTTGTTGCAAGTAAAGACCAAGCTTATTCTTATATGTCCGATGATTATTTTAAATCCGCAAATAAAATATATATTGATTTACTTTTATCTGAGACTGCGTTTGTTATTAAAGTTTATTTACATAGGTTGCTTGAGTTTGGAGTTTTATCTTTAAGCGGAAAAGCGACCAATTGGATAATTGGTAAGTCTTTACTCATCATTTTTTTTATTTGGGGTATGATTATTCTTACTAAATATTTTGTTGTTCAAAGGGAGTATCGAATTACAATTCCATTTATACTGATGTTTTTGCTGTTATCACTATGGTCAATTATGACAGGTGTTAATTTACAGTCATGTTTTCCGAGCTTATTATTTATGTACTGCTATCTCTCGACTCTCGGAATTTGGGATTGGGAGCGTGTCTCTGGAGATCATTTTCCATTCTATTAAGAGAATGCTTTGAAAGCTTTCCTCATTAAATCATTTCGTGTCAGAGTCAAAAAAAAGCCTCAGGGTTTCTGAGGCTTTTTAAATTGAATTGTATATTATTAATTAATGGTCATGATCCATTGCATCTTCAGCGGCATCTTCTGCAGAGTCAGCTGCGTCTTCCATTGCATCACCAGCATCATCAGCTGTTTCTTCAATTTGCTCTCCAACGTCCTCCGCAGCATTTTCAGCATCACTTTCCCAACAAGCAGAAAGAGAAAATGCCATCATCATTGCAGCGATTAATTTAATTGAACGAGAGATCCATACTCTATAGTTAGTCATTGTTGCTACTCCTTAATTTGTTTAGCCCCTATTCTCACTTGGTGGGGGCATAAATAGCAAGAGGAAATTCTTAATTTCCTCTTACAGATATTAACATTGATTAGAATCGAGGGATTGGCCCTCGTCCTTTACAGGTTAGGCTTTCTTCCTCTCATTAGGTTGAAGATGAGGGAGATAGCAAAAAGTATAATAAAACCGAAAAATAAGAGTTTTGCTATACCTGCTGCCGATCCTGCAATTCCGCCAAAGCCAAAAATTGCTGCAACAATTGCGATTATAAAAAACATGAGTGCCCAATTTAACATGATTTACTCCTTTATCGTTTAGTTTGATAACTCATTTATCTACATTTCTAACGATAGTCTTAGAGTTAAAAAAATACTTGCTGGATTTTTCTATTTTATGTTTAAAGTTAGCAACATCAGAATATCTTAATAAAAACAGTTATTTATGGAGTTATTATTTGGATTGATCCTCGACTTAGATTAATTTCACCATTTTTTTGAGACGATTTTTCTCCATCTAACGACATTGAAATAGGCTGCTCGGAAGTAAAACGAAGTTTTTTAAATCTTTTTTTGACCACATCAAAATCTGTAATCACAGGATTTTCTTTTTGTAATTCCAGTCCTAAAGCAATGAGCTTAGATAAAGGTGAATCTTTAACAATCAAAAGATCAAGCTCATCATCATAAGGTGTTGCTTCTGAAGAAATTTGAACACCACCGCCGGAGAACCGACCGTTTGCGACGAAAAAGCCAATGCAATCATTTGACGATAGAGTTTGATCATCAATATCAAACTCAATGGAGAACGTTTGAATATCAATGAGCTTCTCAATACCTTTAAAATAATAACTCCAGTTACCGAAAATTCCTTTGAGCTGTGGGTCGACTTCGGGAGTCACCTCTGCAAACATTCCAAAGCTTCCCATATTAATAAAATACTGTGAATCTAGCTTTGCTGGATGAATAGGTGTGTTTTCTCCAGCCTTTATAAGGTTGAGAATATCAGTTTTTGATTTTTGAAAAAGTCCTACTGTGCGTGAGAAATCATTGCCTGTACCATTCGGAAAGTAAAGAATTTCTAAATCTTTATTTGTCTTGTTTTTCATCAGTCGATTGATAGCGCGATTCAAGCTGCCATCACCCCCTGAGACTAGTAGGATTTTTCGCCCATGACTTGGGATTTCTGATGCATCAAAATATTTAACTTCATATTCATTCAAATGAGTTTGAATAAGTTGTTTCCACTCTTGGTTATCGGGGTCGTCTTGGTTTAAAAAAGATATATTTATGATATTATTCATGAAAGATTCTTTTGCCTTTTGAAGGCAATATGATCATGTTTTTAATAGGGGTCAAGTGAAATGAAGAGAGGAGGTAAGCCAAAAGCCTCCGTAGATTCTGTTGATGTGTGTTCGGCCCCATTTACTTTATTTCGTTTTAGCAATAACTCCTAAGGTTCTCCATGAACTGAGATCAAAGCTATAAAGACTAAACGAGTTCATAAAGCAAAAAAAGCCAACAAACCCAGTTGTGTTTTATGAGAAAACAAAATTAAAATGTAAAAAAATACACATTTTATCATTGAGTGTGTCTATTGAGTGGTTTTTACTGACCCATCGGAAAATCCTACTAAAAGACGACCTTGATTTATTTTAGAGATATAAAGTGATTAAAGAGTTAAAGACGATTTCATTTTATTTATTAATGTTTAAAAATATTGTGAAAACCAGTGGTTTTTCAATTTTCTTCTTTTTAGTTCTTTGTGAGATTATATTATTTGCAATATTAAAATCACACACCCGTGTTGAGATTATAACAAAATTAGGTTTGTCTGAGCCGATATTAGTAACAGGATTTATTGCTTCAGCGGTTGTTTTGACTTTAAAGAAGTATTTGAAGAAAGATTCCAATTTCCTTCGATCGGGCTTGTCTGAGAGATCAATACAAAAAGTTACTTTTTTAAAATTTAGTACTTTGGGTTATTTAATTTTTTTTATTCTTCTGTGTCCTGCATTGATAACAGTGGGCTGGCACTTCGTATCAGTTTTATTAATATTAATTACTTTAGTATTGATTGCGTCAATAATACCCTTTCTTGGTAATAGTGATTCTGAATGGAGTTTCTGGAATAAAATTTCACTAAGAAATAAAAACTGGTTTAGAGGATCAAGTAAAATAAGATCGCTTATTTATTTAAATGCTCTTTACATGATCAGAAAAAATAAAAAGCCATTTCTATTGTCTCAAATTTACTTTCTAATATTAACTGCTTTGATGTCAGTATATATTAAAGAAAGAGTGAACCAAGATTATTTATTGTTATTGCCCTTTTTCCCTATTTTTTTGACGTTGTTAACTATGAATGCCAAGACTTATCTCGATTTAAAATATTTTATATTTGAAAGTAAGAGGCAGGCACTTCTAGCAGACTTTATCTTCTGGGCGATTTACATATTAATATTGGTTTTCATTGTTTTGGTTTCACTATTTGTAACTGGTATTACTTTTAATTATTATCAGCTTTTGCTTATTCCGATGCTGTATGTACTTTTATCTTATTGTTTGCTGATAAAATTTAAGTTTTTGGATAGTGATTTTCAAAAAGCAATCAACTTAATTTTAGGGATCAGTTTGCCGATTCTAATTCCTTTTTATTTCATTTCCCTTTTAAAGGAGACTTTCTTTGGTAAACGTTAAGAATTTATCAGTGAGTTATGGTGAGAAGTCAGTCTTCAACTCTGTTGACCTTGAAATCAATCAAGGCAGCATATCAGGTTTAATGGGAAGAAATGGGGCCGGAAAAACCAGTTTGATAAAAGCTATAATTGGTGAAATTCCTTATCGAGGTGATGTTTGCTATGATCCAATTTTGTTGGATGGCAAAAAGCGTTTATCAAAACAGAATCTTTTTTTTGTTTCCGATTCACCTTTTTATTACGATTATTTAACGGCAGTCGAATTTGCTCAGTTTACTATCCATATAAAAACTGGGAAGAGTCTACCCTTAGAGCAAATCTTTAAAGTTTTTGATTTTTTTGGTATAGAGGAATCTGATTCACTTCAGTTTATGAAGGACTATTCTTTTGGGATGAGAAGAAAGGTTGTTTTAAGTATAGGATTTATTCTTAAGCCGCGACTTCTAATCCTTGATGAACCAACAATTGGCCTTGATGTACCGAGTGTGATTGCTCTTAAAAAACTACTAAAAGAGTACGTTAAAATGGGAAACTCCGTTTTAGTTTCATCTCATGATCCATTGTTAATTAAGGAATTGTGTCAAACTTTACTCATCTTAAACGATCAAAAAAGTGTTTACTACAACAAGGATTTCCAAGAGGAAGAAAGAGACCTATCGGCTCTTTACTTAGACTTGGTTGGTGAAAATCTAACAAAAAAAATCGAAGACTTTTTTGCTCATGGTGAGTTTTAAGACTATAGCTTTTAAATTCTTCTCAGCAAATGTATTGAACTTTCATTGTTATGATCACCCTTGTAGAAGATTTGATTTATTTTAATGAGTTTTTGAAATCCAAGTTAAGTATACAGGTCTGACAATGAAATCATCGAAAACTACCCTCTAAGCTTGTGGCAATTTTTATATAGAGTCTTAATAGCCGTAGAGGCTAAAAATCCAACGAATTCAATCATTGGGTTAATTTCAAAGGTAAGGCTGTGAGCTTTTGAGGTAGAACACCATTCCCTCAAATCACTAGAATAATTGAGTATTTCATGACCATACGGTAATCAATTTCCTTTTGAACTTTGAGCTAGACAGGTTAGTAAGCTAATGCTAAACCCTTGGATTCATTGAATTTCAACCGTCGCGGAGAGGTGGCAGAGTGGTTGAATGCGCACGCCTGGAACGCGTGTAGGCGTTAATAGCGTCTCGAGAGTTCGAATCTCTCTCTCTCCGCCATTTCGTGACCGTCACCTTCAGGGTACACCCCGCGTCGGCAACTCTCCAGCAAGGTCCAACCTCTTTTTACTGAGACTATATTCTTTAACTTTAAATATTGGGCTTCGACTGGCACGTTGAATGTTCGCCTCAACTTCCGCATTCTGGTTTTTATTCAACCATTCAATATACTCAAACTTGTTATCACCAATTAAACTGTCATGACCAAAGCGAGGTGATGATAAGTAAGCTGAAAGTTTATTATGTTTTTTAGAAATCGTTGACCAACGATAATCTTCAACGCGTTCACAGATGCCTGCCTTGACCGGATTTCGGTAAACGTATTTTAGGCAAAGTGCATAGTATTCTGGAGAGACCAATAATGACTTATGATTCCGACCTCCATAGATATGATTGATTCTTTGACTTTTTTTGCCGATTCCCTTGGAAGTTTCAGTCATAAAATACTTTAAAAAGGCGCTCACATTTTTGTCGGGCGTACTAAGTATCAGATGGAAATGATTGTTCATTAAAACGAAGGCATGAATTTTAATATTAAAACGAGTCAAACATTCATCAAAAACATTGATATAGATTCCAAAACAGTAGCTCATTGGCACATCGAACCAATCTCGATTATTCGATCTAGCGGTAATATGATAAGGGTGTTGGTCAGTAAGAATGACAGGTGGACGAGACATAGTGAGACAGACAGCTGCAATTCCTAAGCCCCCCCAAGTGAGCGTAAATAGGGTCAAATTACTCAACTTAATATTTCTCGGAGACGCACAGCGTACCCTAAAGGTGACAGTCACCCAATTAGTCGATTTTGGGGAATATGCCCAGGCGGTCATCGTTTTCAAAAATAAGATCCACTATGGATGAAACTTGTTGATTGAAAGTAGGATTGTCGTGGGGAAAGTAAAGCCACTTCCCAAGTATGGGGTGGTTGACTAACTCGGGAAAGTCTTTCTTTAAACTCTGATGAAACTCAAAATAAGTGGGAAATAAAACACCATTCCAAACTTCAAAAGGATAGGTCACTCCTCGGTACTCATAATCGCCAGGAGACTCTGCCAACATTAAGACCATTTTCCCATGGCAATAAATAGCGAGTCCTCCAAACATTCTCTTGGTGTAAAAGTCTTCAAATTCTTCTAAAGGCTCATAAACCCAAGAGTTGTTAAATACTTTTTTCTTAGCTTTCTTCTTTTTAGCCATTTTGCTTAATTAAAAAACTTTTTTCGATAGCAAAATGTTCCCCGTATTTGGTGTTAATTTTAAAACGATGGGGGATTTCAATTTCAATAATTTCAGAATTAAAAGTGACCCATGCTGAATAATCGGAGGCAGGAAACAAGCTGTAAAAAAGTTGTTGATTGTTTTGGTGTGGCATCATGTGAGAGATAATTTGTTGAACCTCTTCTTTTTTGAAGTAGCGATAGGCACTGTGTTCAAAGCATTGATATCGGAGATTATCAATGGATTTATGCTCTTTAAGCTTTTCAAGTAAAAGACCTGTGGTGAGTTGATCAATAACAAAAACATATTGGAACTGGCTAAGGTAGTGATGAAAGTTTTCATGAATAGTTGAAATTTTATGACTGACAAACCAAGGTTGAATCTTTTCCTCAAACTTTTTTATACGGGGCTTGAGTTCAAGGAATTCTTTTTGTGTCAGCCATAACTTCACTTCGACATAGGGGCGATGGAGTCTATAACCAATATCAAGTTCAGATCCCAAGAGACTGTCAGCAATGTGAGCAATTTCAGACTCTGGCGCTCCAAGGCAGGCCCAGGTGTACAGTGTTTTTTCTTTTTGCGGTTGTAGGTGTTTTATAATAAGAGGCAAAAGCTCATGATGGAACATGCTGTGAAGCTCACCAGGAGGGCCAGGTAGGCTAGCAAGGAAAACTCCATTCGCTTTAGCGAAAAAGCCAGGTGCTACTCCGACAGAATTAGCCAGCGGGGCCGATCCCGCTGGAAGAAGAGCCTGATTTTTATGTCCGTCTCGTATGGTTAAATTACGAGACTTTAACTTTGACTGTATTTCATCCCAAAGTTGTTGATTGAGCTCTAAGTCAACCTTGAGCCATCGAGCCATCGTTTGGCGAGTGAGGTCGTCCTTGGTTGGGCCGAGACCACCTGAAATTAGAATGAGGTCGCAATGGCTATTTAAAAAATCAAGAGATTGTAAAATTTCAGTGGGTTGGTCACGACATGTGAGGTGGAAAACAGACTGGACTCCAATTTTAGACAACTCTTGAGAAAGCCATGCACCATTCCGGTTCGTGATTTGACCTTCCACAACTTCGTTACCAATAGCTAAGACGGCGGCTTTTATTTCCATAGAATGGAAATATCAAATTTTGTATAGTTTGTCTTTAAAAGAAATGTGTCTTTGTGGAAACAGTTGAGAGCTCTTTTAAGCAGACCAATGACCCTTAATAATGAGAATTTTCAATCAGTGCTTTATGATGATTTCGATTCGACGGTTTTTAGTTCGATTCATATCGGAATTATTGCGAACAAGTGGTTTTGTTGGACCGTGAGACTGTATTGTCAGGCGATTGGGATCCACGTCTCCCTTTTTCATAAGAGCCTGGGCAATAACATTGGCTCTAGCACCGGAAAACTCCCAATTGGACTTAAATTTTCCCGTCTTAATAATTTTGTCATCGCTGTGACCGGCAATAACGATGTCACCATCCACATCCTGTGCGACTTCAGAGAGTTTAATTAACATCTTTTCAAACGACTTTTTTAATTGCGTTCTATTTTGTGAAAATGCGGCTTTCTCTGAGAGTCTAATAATAAGGTCTCCATCTTTTTTGTCGATTTCAACTTGCCCAGCACGCCATTCTTTTTCAAATTTGCCAAAAACTTTTTTAAGATTTTGCTCAAGTCTCTTTTGTTTTTGGAGTTCAGCAATACGATTCTGCTTTTCCATTTTATTTTTAATTTGCTGCAATTGTGGATCAATAATGTTCGCCGTAGCACCGCCGATGCTCATCGGGGAGCGGGCACCACCAGCACTGTGCTCTTGTTTAATAAAGCTGGAACCTTTGGGTGGTTCGTCAAAAATGGATTTTCTTTGAACACCAAAAGCCATTTTTAATGATCCCGAAACTTTCCGAAAACGTGTAGCATCCACTTCCGACATAGAAAGTAGAAGAACGAAGAATGTTAAAAGTAGAGACATAAGGTCGGCAAATGTTGCCATCCACCCCGGAGCTCCCTTTTTTGCTTCTTCCTTCTTTGCCATTATGCAGCCTTCGTAATGTCTTCAGACTGTCTTTTAAGATGAGCTGGTAAGTACTCACGTAAAGAGTCTTTGATGATTTTTGCGTTAAGCCCAGAAGAGATTCCCATAATCGCATCTATACAGAGGTTATAGTTCTTTTCTTCTTCTTCACTTCTTAATGCCAATTTGTCAGCAATAGGTGCTGCAAGAACGTTGGCAATGACCGCTCCATAGAGAGTTGTCAAAAGTGCAACAGCCATGGCCGGTCCAATGGACTTTGGATCTTTCATGTTTGAAAGCATCTGAACCAGTCCAATAAGAGTACCAATCATACCCATGGCAGGTGCCACATCAGTAGCGGCATCAAAGATCTTTCGTCCCTGTTGGTGTCTTGTGATAGTGAGGTCTCTTTCTTTTGTTAAAATATCGCGGATGACTTGCGGGTCATATCCATCCACCAACATCATGATTCCTCTTTCTAAAAATTCGTTTTGAATTTCAAAAGACTCTAAGGCAAGAATTCCACTTTTTTTAGCGGCTTTTGCTAATTCATAAACTTGGTCAATAAGATCTTCAGGGCGATCTGTTTTTGATGAGAAAGCTTTAAAAGCCACCTTTGCTGCGTTGGGAAGTTGTTTAATACTAAATTTCATGGCTACAACAAACAATGTTCCACCAAACACAATAAGAATGGAGGTGACATCAACAAACATCATTGGATTGGGGCCGATCAAAATCGCCGCAAAGATAACAGCAAATGATCCTAACAGTCCTACCAGTGTAGCTATATCCACGATTTCCTCTTTCGTTAGAGTTCCTTAAGTATTTTATCGGTTTAAGGTTTTAGAAAGTTGACTAGACCATCGTCGAAACATTTATGGGATTTTGCCATTTTAGTTTTTATAAAAGTAAGACTCTGGAATTTCGATGCTTCTATAAAAGAAAAGGGACTGAGCTTAAGAAATGAGAACTGACTCAAATTTTGAGTGAAGTGTTTCAGACTTTTTGAAAGTACTCAAAAAAGAGGCTGTTCTTAGATTGCTCTGTGATGATGGTATGGCTTAGAAGCGAATAATACCATTCAGTTAAGGACTCTATTTAATACCGCTTTAGCTAAGTTTGCAGTGAGGATAAGGAAGAAGCTATACGAACAATATGACGACGACACATTCAACGAAACTGGAGGCTTAACTAAATGGTATTATAGAGAGGAAACTTGACCTAAGGCCAGCAACCTCTATATTATTGGGCATCCAGGAGGAAATATGAAAAAGTTGTTTCTTTTTTTATCAGTTATTTCAATAGCATGTTTAGTTCAGGCCAAATCGGAGTCTTCTCAGAAGACAGCTAACGATAAGGTTTTTGGAGAAAAAACGGATAAAAATGTAAAATTGGTTCACCTTTCCCAGGCGATGGACGATTACAAAAATTATGAGGGAAAAACCATAGCTCTTGAAGCAACACCTGAAAAAGTGTGTGAAAAAAAAGGTTGTTGGATGGTCCTAAAGGATGACAAAAAATATGTCCGCACTTTCTTCAAAGATTATGGATTTTTTGTACCCAAAGAAATTTTGGGTAAAAAGGTCAGAGTCCAAGGGGAACTAAAAAAGAAGTATGTTTCAGCTCCCACACTTCGACATTTTTTAATGGATGAAGGTAAAAAAATGGAAGAAGTTAAAAAAGTAAAAACCGGTCGGACAATGTTTCAATTTGTTGCTACAGGTGTAGAAGTTCTTTAAACGAGGTTATTTCCATTACGAAGCAGGAACGGGCTCAATTTATTGCTAAAAAATTAGGAGAACTTTATCCTAATCCGCCTGTTCCGCTTAATCATAAAGATCCTTACACTCTTTTGATAGCCGTCTTATTGTCAGCTCAATGTACGGATGAAAGAGTCAATCAAATCACTCCGGCCCTTTTTAAAAGAGCTGATACCCCTAGAAAAATGGTGAAAGTGCCAGTAGAGGAAATCAGAGAAATTATAAAACCCTGTGGCCTTAGTCCTCGCAAATCGAAAGCGATTTCTGAGCTCTCTAAAATTATAATAGAAAAGCATAAGGGAAAAGTGCCCCAATCTTTTGAGGAATTAGAAGAGCTCCCCGGTGTTGGACATAAAACAGCCAGTGTGGTTATGAGCCAAGCCTTTGGTTATCCGGCCTTTCCGGTCGATACACATATTCATCGCTTGGCCCAACGTTGGAAATTGACTAGCGGTAAAAATGTAGTTGAGACAGAAAAAGATCTTAAAAAACTTTTTCCTAAAGATTTATGGAATGATCTGCATTTGCAAATTATTTTCTATGGACGCGAACATTGTAAAGCGAGATCCTGTCACGGTCTTGAATGCATGATTTGTAAAGAGGTTCATCCTAACCGCAAAAGACCGGTTCCTTTTAATAAAGCTTGATCTCCGTTGAGACGCCGCCCTCTTTATGACTAATTTATGTGTAAGAAATTCATAAATATTACAGTTTGATATTAAATCTACACATTCTATAGAGATTCCTAAAAACTTTTTTTCTAAAAACTCGGTTAATTTGTTTTCAATTTATGAATGAAACTTTTTAACAATGGAGAAAATAAATGACGATCAAGAAAACACTTTTAACTTTAGCTTCTGGTGCTTTAGCTGCCACATTAATCACAGCTTGTGGTGACGACAATACAGAGATTCCTTTTGTACAAGAACCTGAACTTAATGGTCGCTATACTAATGAGAACTGTGTGAATGTTGGTGTTGGAAGTGTTGGTCTTTCTTATCAAGAAACCTTACGATTTGAAACTCCAGACAAATTCACTCGCTATCAAGACTATTTCTTAAATGCTGATTGTTCGGGTGACCCTGAAGGAGTGGCACAAGCAGAGGGAACATATAACGTTGATAATGATGGTGCTCCTGATTCAGAAGGTGGAGCAATGGAGATTATGGTTGATCAAGCTTTTGTAACCGCTCAGTCTGAAGGTTTGGCTGATGCATTGAGCGCTATTAATTATTGTGGTGTAGAAAGTTACCAAGCCGGACAGAAAGAAGAAGTCAGTCCAAATAACAGCGATAATTTAACATGTATTGTTCAATCCATTCCAAACACTCTTTATGGCGTATACAGCCTTAACGGTGACACTCTTTATTTAAATGATGGCGGCGTTTCTGAAATGTCTGAGTCACAAGAAGACAGACCAAGTAATCTTGATCAAGGAACCGCTTATAATAAACAATAAACTCAAGACGTTGACATCTTGAGCGTAACAACACTTAAGGGACTCGTTATCGAGTCCCTTTTTTTATTTAATAAGCAAGATGAGTAGAGAGCCACTTTTCAATATGAGTGCGCTCCATATCTTTTCTTTGGGCATAATCTTCAACCTGGTCTTGGTCGATTTTTCCTACATGAAAATACTTGGCGTCTGGGTGTAAGAAATAATACCCAGAAACGGAGCTTGGAGGGTTCATTGCATAAGTTTCAGTCAACTCAGCTCCGATGCGTTGTTGTACGTCCATTAAATCCCAAATAGTTTGCTTTTCAGTATGATCAGGGCAACTGGGATAACCTATAGCTGGGCGAATTCCTTGATACGCTTCTTTTATAAGATCTTCTTTACTAAAATTTTCTTCAATACCGTAAAATTCTTTACGAACTTTTTCATGAAGGTATTCAGCAAAAGCTTCAGCTAAGCGATCTCCAACAGCTTTCATCATTATTGAAGAGTAATCATCATTTTTAGCTTCAAACTCTTTAGCAAGGTCTTCCACCTGTGGACCTGCTGTTACAGCAAAAGCTCCGATGGAGTCTTGAACGCCACTGCTTTCGCCTGCAACAAAGTCAGAAAGACAAAAGTGAGGTGTTTCTTCCTTTTTCTTTACCTGTTGTCTTAGAAAGTGAAGGGTCGCGATGGTTTTCTTTTTGTTATTAGGGTCTAATACAACGACATCGTTGGTTGAACGATAAGCTGGCCATAGACCAAAAACTCCTTTTGGTTGAATGCGTCCGTCAGTCTTAATATGTTCAATCATTTTCAGAGCATCATTGTGGAGCTTCTTAGCCTCTTGTCCGTATTTATCACTTTCAAATATTTTTGGATAAACCCCTTTCATTTGCCAAGCCCAGAAAAAAGGAGACCAATCAATGTAGGGCACTAAAGTTGCAACATCAACGCTCTCTTCAAAAACACCTAATTTTTGGGGTAGAGGAGTGGGGTTGGGATTTTTGCGAATCCAATTATTGGTATTGGAATAATCAAAAGGAACAAGATTGTCTTTCTCACTTTTTTTATTAAGATAATTTTCTCTTAATTTAAAATAATTATTTTTATAATCGTCTTTAGCACTCTCTTTTGTTTCTGGCGCTAAGATGCGATTACAAGCTTCCACAACAAGAGAGGCGTCGCTGACGTGAGCTACCAAGCTATTGTATTCGGGATCAATTTTAACGGCTGTGTGAATGCGACTGGTTGTTGCTCCACCAAATAATAGAGGTGTTTTGATACCTTGTTTTTCCATTTCACGAGCGTTAGTGATCATCTCATCAAGAGAGGGGGTTATAAGTCCACTCATCCCAATGATATCAGCATCATGGTCTTTAGCCGCTTGAATAATTTCTTCGCAACTAACCATAACACCTAAATCTATAACCTTGTATCCATTACAAGCTAAAACCACAGCCACGATATTTTTACCGATGTCGTGTACATCACCTTTAACGGTGGCAATCACAAAGGTTTTTTGCTTTTGAGGGTCAGCTCCTCTTTTTTCTTCCTCCATGAAAGGTTGAAGGTAAGCAACAGCTTTTTTCATAACTCTTGCACTTTTAACTACTTGAGGAAGAAACATTTTGCCGGCTCCAAAAAGATCTCCCACCTCTTTCATACCAGCCATTAAGGGGCCTTCGATAACAAGGAGTGGTCTTTTAAGATCCGATCTAGCTTCTTCTGTGTCTTGATCTACATATTCAGTGATTCCATGAATAAGGGCATGTTTAATACGATCAGCATAGGAACCTTTGCGCCAGCTAAGATCTTGTTGGAAGGCCTGACCCTTTTCTCCTTTAAATTCACCGGCCTTTTCTAATAACTTTTCGGTGGCGTCTTCTCTTCTGTTGAGAATCACATCTTCAACTAAAGTGAGTAGGTCTTTTGGAATTTGCTCATAAACGGTAAGCATACCGGCATTAACAATACCCATATCAAGTCCAGCACGTGTGGCATGATACAGGAATACAGAGTGCATGGCCTCTCTAACAACATTATTGCCTCGAAAAGAGAAAGAAACATTACTAATACCACCACTGGTCTTTGCCAGAGGGCAGGTCTTTTTTATTTCTCGAACAGCTTCAATGAAGTCAATTCCGTAGCTGTTGTGTTCTTCTATTCCTGTGGCGACAGTTAAAACGTTAGGATCAAAAATAATATCTTCAGGCGGGAAGTTTACTTCTTCTGTTAAAATTTTATAGGCTCTTTGGCATATGCGAACTTTATCATCTTTATTAGCGGCTTGCCCTTTTTCATCAAAGGCCATTACGACAACGGCCGCGCCATAGGTTTTAATAAGTTCGGCCTGTTGCTTAAAGACTTCTTCTCCTTCTTTTAAGCTAATGGAGTTTACAATCCCTTTACCTTGGACGTTTTTTAATCCGATTTCTAAGACAGACCACTTAGAACTATCAATCATAATGGGGGCTTTAGCGATGTCAGGCTCAGAGCCCACTAGGCGAAGAAACTTCTCCATGGCTTTTTCACCGTCAATCATTCCTTCATCAAAATTAATATCAACAATATTGGCGCCACTTTCAACTTGTTGTCTGGCGATATCGAGAGCTTCTTCGTAGCGCTCTTCTTTAATCAGTTTTTTAAACTTTGGAGAGCCCATAACATTCGTTCGTTCACCAACCATAATGAAGGACTGTGAATTTTCGATGACGTCAATATTGACTGGCTCCAGACCACTCAACCTCATTTTTTTACTTGGAGAAACGATAGTGCGTGGAGGCTTTTCCCTTGTTTTCTCTATTATAGCTTTGATGTGACCAGGGGTGGTTCCGCAGCAGCCACCCACTAAGTTTACATAACCCTCATTGACCATATCGAGGATAGCGTTACCAGTGTGGTCTGGGGTCTCATCGTAACCTGTTTCGCTAAGAGGGTTGGGCAGACCGGCGTTAGGGTAGCAGCTGATATAACAGTCGGCAATATTACTTAAATCTCGGATATAAGGCTTCAGTTCATTGGCTCCAAAGGCGCAATTCATTCCAACAGCTAAAGGTTTAGCGTGGCGTACAGAGTTCCAAAAAGCTTCAATGGTTTGGCCGGAAAGTGTGCGTCCGGATTTATCGGTGATCGTTGCTGAAAGAATAAGGGGAAGTCTTTGCCCTCTTTTTTTAAAAACATTATCCGCCGCCTTAATGGCCGCCTTTAAATTGAGGGTATCAATGAAAGTTTCCATTAATAAGAGATCAACACCACCATCCATCAGGGCCGTAATTTGTTCTTCAAAATCTTCCCTAAGTTGATCAAATGAAATATCACGATGACCAGGATCATTCACGTCAGGGGAAATGGAGGTGATTTTAGTCGTAGGTCCCATGGAGCCCGCAATCCAGATGGGTCTATCAAATTCATTAGCCACTTCTCGAGCGAGAATTGCGGACTGCTTATTAATTTCATAAGTGTATTCTTCACAGGCAAAGTCAGCCTGTGAGACACGAGTGCCACTAAAAGTGTTAGTGCTAATAATATCTGATCCGGCCTCAAGAAACTCACGGTGCATTTTTTTGACTTTGTCTGGGGACGAAAGAGTTAAGAAATCATGATTTCCTTTTAATTTTTTAGGGTGGTCTTTGAAGCGTTCACCTCTGAAGTCCTCTTCCGTAAGTTTCATTTTTTGAAAACTAGTTCCAATTCCACCATCAAAGTAGAGAATACGGTTCTTTAATTCGGATTGAATATCATTCATTATTGGAGCCTTTTGATAAATGAGTTTAAAAAGTTGTTTAAAAGAAGGAAGCCCCTCCTTGCAATCATAAAAATCATCCATGGGTCGAGCTTTGCTCTATAGGCTATTTTCTGAGTGCTTCAAAGCGGGTACTTTCCCGACAACTTGTAAGGCAGAGATCTTAGCACTTATCTGGTCAAAGTCCCATAAAGCATGGTCTATGTTGTGCGCTGTGACTGACTTTTATCTGATAAGCGGCAATGCCTATGAAGGAAGGCTTGGCGACGAGAAAACTTTACATCGGAAGCCGCTGTCAGACTCTAAGATTTCTTAATTTTACGAATAGTATGTTGGATAATCATTTCTAATTTATGCATCTCATCACTGGTGGGATTGGCTTTTAGTATGAGTTGTTTAAGCATTGTAAGAGCATTCCATCTTCTTTGAGACTCAAGATCAAAATTAAGGGCTTCTAGCCATTCTTTTAGAAAGCCCTCAGGATCTTCAGTGCTCTCATCATGGGGGCTGTCTTGATGGGTTCCGAAATGATGAAAGAAGCTTTGAATAGCCACTAGAACGGAATGAGAGAGATTCATACTTTGCAAGGGACCTGGAAGATCAAAATAAGCCATACGATGAACCATATCTAAATCGTCGCTGGATAAACCATGATCTTCAGCGCCAAAAATAAGGTAAATAGGTTTGCCCATATCAATGATTGGATGTTTTAGTAAAGTTTCGAGAGGTTCACTGGCTCGTCTTTTACCTTGGCGGCGACTAAAGCCAATTCTTAAACCATTGGGTTCAGAAGAATGAAATTCATTCCAAGTTTGATAGATTTTGCAGTTGGCAAGGGCCGCTTGTCCTTGGGCGGCCCCTTGTTTGGCTTCTTCAGTGAGTTCACATTGTGGGGTAACGAGGATAAGTTGCTCCACCCCAAAGTTGGAAAGTATGCGAGACACTAATCCAATATTTCGAGGGTATTTGGAGCTAACAAGTACGACTCTAAGGTTTTTCATAAATCACGATTGGCAAGTGCTAAGCCATCATCAATCACAGTGCTTTTTTCAGGAGACTGAGTTTTAATTTCCTTAAGATATTTGGTCATTTCATCTCTTAAGCTGTCTGCACCTTCCATTTTGTAAGTGAGCTCTATTAACTCTAAGACAGCTAACCAATCTCCAGGAAACTTTTCGCAAAAAGTTTTATAGAGAGTAGTAAGAGGACCGACTTCTAATTGTGAGTTGGCTCTCAACTCTCGAACCTGTTGATAAAGAGAGTTAAGTTCAACCACTTTTTCACTTCGCTTTTTAGGAGGCACTTTCTTTTTAATAAATGAATCTGTTAAACCATAATTTTTTCTATCGGCAGGGCCGGAGAAAACAGATTCCACTTTTGAGCCAACAGCCATGTCAAAAGTACCCCATTCGGGCATAAATAAAACTTTACCAGCAAGTGAAACATGACAATCGTTAAAGCTTAACAAACAAAGCTCACCTCGGGGAGTTCTTCTCTGGTCGATAAAACGGCCCGATACGTGCACGCCATTCTCAAAACGCAGATCCACTTCCTGACCTTCAATCAGTCCTAACTTCTTAAGGTCATCATTGCCGGCCCAAGAGAGACAATCCTCATATCCTTCGACATAACCTAAAGGTGAACTAAATCCATGGCTGTGAAAGTCTTTACCATGTCCTTCTAACTGTTTTCCACCCACACTTAACTGGCTAGGACCTTCGAGTCTAAAGTAAACACACTCCCCATCTCTTTCAATGTAATCCACAACCTTTCCGGAAATTTGCAGTCCTGAATTAAGTTGTACAGTATTTACAGTTTTAGCTTCTATGGCTTTCTTTAATCCAAAGAGGCCACCCTTTTTATAGGACAACTCAAGAGATAGCTCATGTAAAACACGTTTTAAATCTTCAAAGGATTTTGCAACAAACAACTGTGGCTGTGGTTCGGTGATATCGTAATTGTACTTGATGCAATCAAGGCTTAACGGAATTTTTTTAACATGATCCTTAAGGCACTCTTTGGCTTCCCCGTAGGAGGAGAGTAGGCCAGCACCATAAATTTTAGGGTCATTAATATCACCAATCAGTCCATATTCAGCGGTCCACCAATTCATTCGGCCCAGTAGTGTGGCTTCAGAGGTGACACTCATATTGGCGGCGATTCGTTCTAACTTTTCATTGGCTTTGTGAATATCTTCTGGAGTGGACTCAGGATGTTCTTTAATATCAGATAAGTCGCGAATGGCCTCATAGAGAGCTAAATCTTCGCTTGAGACAATGGCATTTTTTGCAACTTGAGCATATTCTTTTAGATACTTAGCAAAATCCTCATTGATTAAAATGGGAGCGTGCCCGGCAGCTTCATGCACGATGTCTGGAGCGGGAGTGTAAAGAATATGATCCACTGTTCTCATGTCTGTAGCAATGGGTAGTATTCCTAAACTTTGTAGTTCCATAAAGGCCGCTGGGGGAATGAAGCCACTAACGGGAACAGCGGCCCAGCCAAACTCTTGTAGTTTTTTACAGATCTGTTCGATGTTGGGAATGGACTCAACAGTTATACCTGTCTTTTCTAATCCGTCCAGATAACATGAATGGGCATTTTTACTTAAAAAGTTTTTAAGCTGCCGAAGTGAGTATCTCCAAACAGCATGGTCAAGAGGTTGGTAATCCGTTGTATCTTGTTCGACTATAAACTCTTTAAGATGATCGGGTATGCTGTCTTTTACTTTTTCGATATTATTATTCAAAGTTTCCTCCTCAGAGAAAAGGGTTTTCTCTGTCGAGGTATTGGATGTAGTCCGTAACTCCATCTTCTAGCCTCCATTGCGGTTGACTGAAGCCTTGGCTTAGAAAACGCTCCATCTTAGCTTCAGTAAAATACTGGTAACGAGGGCGCATTTCCTCTGGAATATCAATCCATTCAATATTGAGTTCCCGCCCCATATTTTTAAAAACACTTTTTGCTAAATCAAGCCAGCTACGGGCTTGACCGTATCCCATGTTGTAGATGCCAGAGTAACCTTTACCTGACATGATTTCAGATATCCAATTTGTGATATCTTTGACGTAGACAAAGTCTCGTAACTGTTCTCCATCTTTGTACTCAGGTATATGGGACTTAAATAGTTTAAGAGAACCATTAACCTTAATTTGACGATAAGCTTTGAAAACAACGCTACTCATATCTTTCTTATAATATTCGTTTGGTCCATAAACATTAAAAAAGCGAAGGCCCATCCATAGGGGAGGAAAGTCTTTTTGCTTTAGGACCCAGCGATCAAAATTAAGTTTTGAATCTCCATAGGGATTTAAAGGTTTCAAAAGTTCCGGATCTGTTTGGTCATCAAATCCTTGGGTACCATCACCATAACAGGCACCACTACTGGCGTAAATAAATGGAACTTCATTGTCGCGACAAAATTCAAATAGTTTCTGAGTGTAGAGGGTGTTGTTCTCGTAAAGAAAATCCACATTCATTTCTGTGGTGGATGAACAAGCACCCATATGAATGATCCAATCTATTTTTTCTTCAGGTCCTTTTTCTAAGAATTTTAGGAATTCATTCTGGTTCAAATAAAGAGAGTACTTTTTATTATCGAGCATGCCAGGTCGAGCTTGTGGTGGAACAGTATCAACACACAAGATATCTTCAAAACCTTTGTTATTAAGTTCCCAGACAATCATACTTCCAATAAAACCAGTGGCACCTGTTACAACGATCATAATATGGTCCTTTAAAACGCTTAAAACCCTTAAGTTATGGGGGTTTTTCAGTTTTAATGGAGGGCGATTAGACTTACAAGAAGGGGGAGTCGCGCTGCGCTATTTGCTCCTTATCTCCTCGTATTTTCATTGTGAGGAAGAGATCTATTAAAATGGATGCCAAAAGATCATTGGGACACGGAAGGTTTGTATTGGTTTGGGAGGTTGATAGCTATAGAGGTTGCCTATGCTATCACGGTCTTTGTTGGAGAAACTTTTTGGTTCACTTATTGAAAGTTGATGGCGGCGAGTCCACCGTGAGTGGTTCTCATATTTGTGGTTTGTCCTTGGTATAATCTTGCGCCGTAATTTTGGACTTCTCCATCAAATACGTAGAAGCGAAGATCAAACTTCATGGTGATAGGATCATCATTCAGTTGGAATGTTACTTTCCCAGGAGGGCAGTATTCTTGAGCAATAAAGTCTGGTCGAAAGAAATTATCAAAGGCTTTTCTTGAAACACTTTTCCCTCTGAACACACCTTTGCTGCCAAAGGATTGACTGGGTTTGAAAAAATATTTTTTCCGATGATTCCAAACATCTTCTTTGTCTTGAAATTCATTGAAAAGTAAGGTCTCTGGAATGAGTTTTGCTAATTCAGGATTTAAACTCATTAAACTTTTTCTCAGAAGATCTAATCTCTTTTTGTTTGCTAATAGATGATATTCTCTTGGGTTGGGTGAAAAAATACGTTTACCTGAAAGGTAGTCGACGAGTAACTTATTAGAGCTTTCATTGCTAAAATAAAAGTCAGTATAGCGATTGTAAATGCAGTCGTAGGCTTTATCAGGATATTCATCGAGCGATATGATATTTGATTGATATCCATTTTGAATGAGCCAGTCTCTTAGAATGAGAAATTCAAAATAAAGCCCTTCTTTTTTCGGATCTAAATCTAATATAGAAATTTCCTTACTGTTTAAGAAAGTTGTTTTGAAGGAAGTAAGCAAAGTTTGCATTTCCTCAGATACAAGAGCTTGATTTCCATACTTTATTAGGCAAAAAGGCAAATAGAGTGAGGCATTGGTATTAATCTCAATGAGTTTCAGTCCCGTTTCTTCAGTGTAATGAAAATCAAGACAGGTGAATAAAGAAGGAGTTCTGGGAAATTGATTGAGATCAACTTGAGATGGAATTTGATTTTGAAATTCAACAGTTTCTTTCAGTTGATAGATTTCATGGGCAAAGGTTTTCACTTTTGTTAAAAGCTCTTGCGGTAATTCAATACTGAAAGGGGAAAAGAGATTGGGATTGATAAGGTTATTATTTTCAATCACATCTGTTGAGTTTGGAAATAACTCTTTAATAGAATTTAAAACAACTTCTCGTGGAGTCATAGCAGAATGCGACCCTCCAGGGGTCGCACAGAATATAGACTAGTTAACGGCAACGTGTTGATCACCAGGATTCCAACCGGCACCACATAACTCACCTGATTGAAGACCTTGTAAAACGCGCAAGATTTCTCCAGCATCACGCCCTACACTCAGGTTGTGAATTCCCATATATTGGATCGTACCTTCTGGGTCGATAATAAAGGTTCCACGAGTGGCAATACCAGCGTCTTCTAAAAGCACACCATAATCACGGCTCACTCTTTTTGTGACATCACCAATAAGTGGGTAACCAAGATCTTTTAAGTCATCGCTGATCCATCTTTTGTGGGAATGAACAGAATCAATACTGCAACCGATGACTTCGGCCCCTAAGTCTTTAAATTGAGGAAGAGCTTCGCGAAATTGTGTGATTTCTGTTGGGCATACAAATGTAAAGTCGAGGGGGTAGAAAAACAGTACCGTCCATTTTCCTTTATAGTCATTAAGATTAATATCTTTGAATTCGCCACCGTCAATAACCGCAGGAGCAGTGAATTGAGGAGCTGGTTGTCCGATCATAGGCATGAAAATCCCTTTCTTTTTTAGTTAGAATCAATTTGTAGAGCTTTAACGCGATTGAGTCAAAAGAGAATTGAATTCCTGAAATCATTCGTCTAGGTTCAAGGCAATTTGTAAGAGGTGTGTCATGAAGCTGGTTTCTTGGAATGTGAACGGTATAAGAGCTTGTCATAAAAAAGGTTTTCTTGATTTTATGGAAAGAGAAAAACCTGATGTTTTATGTTTACAAGAAACCAAAGCCCATACAGAGCAGTTGGATGAAACTTTAGTCAGTCCTATGGATTATGACAGTTATTGGACTTCAGCCATGACGCGTAAAGGTTATTCTGGTGTTGTTACCTACACCACATGTCCTGTGGATAACGTGGAGCATGGAATTGGAATCAAAAAATTTGATGATGAAGGTCGGTTCATTGTTACCCAGATAGACGATATCCTTTTGTATAATGTTTATTTTCCCAACGGTTCGGCGAGAGAAGAAAGGCATCACTTCAAACAAGAATTCTTAAAAAAATTCTTAAGACATTTAATGAAACAATTAGCTGCGGGTAAAAAAGTAATAGTGGTTGGTGATTATAATGTCGCTCACAAAAACATTGATGTTTATGATCCTGTGAGACTTTGTAAAGTCAGTGGTTTTTTACCTGAAGAGCAAGAGTGGTTTTCCCAATTTCTTGACGCTGGTTTTGTGGACACCTTTAGGCACTTTCATCCCGATGATAAAGAACGCTTTAGTTGGTGGTCTTACAGAGAGATGGCTCGTCCTGCTAATCGAGGATGGAGAATTGATTATATTTGCATTTCAGAGAATCTTTTACCTCAACTAAAGAAAGCGGATATTTGGGATCAACAATTGGGCTCTGATCATTGTCCTGTAATGATTGAATTGGAAATGTGAGCATGTTTTTAAGACTTCTCTTTTTATTAACTTTTATTCCGTTTGTAGAAATATATTTTTTAGTTAAATTAAGTGGTTCTATTGGTTTCTCAAATACTTTACTTATTGTAATTGCAACAGGTGTTTTGGGGGCCTGGCTTCTTCGTATTCAAGGTCACTCCATTTTAATGGAGATTCAAAAACAGACTCAACAGAATAGACTTCCCTCAGATGCTATCGCTAAAGGCTTTATGACGTTTGTGGGGGGACTTCTTTTATTAACCCCAGGAGTGTTAACGGATTTGATTGGTTTGAGTTTAATTTTTCCTTTAACCCAGGTTTTTTGGAAAAAGTACTTTAAAGCCCAGTGGACGCAGGGGATACAGTCGGGCAATGTCACTTTTTACAGTGGAAGAAATCCTTTTCAGCAAGGCCCTTTTAATCAAACTTCTAATCCTAATGAGGACCTTTTTAGAAAAAGACCTGTTATGGATAACGTGATTGATATTGAAGCAAAATCAAAAACTGTGGAAAAAGATGAGGATAATTAAAATAGATTAGGCGCTGTTGACAATTCATCAGCGCAATGAGGATTCAATACCTCAGTAGTTTTGAGTTAAGCGCAGACTGAACTTTATGAGGTGTGGACAGAGCCACATCGAATAAGGTGAATGCAAGCACAACTCAAAATGGTGAGAGATTGAAGTCGCAGTAGCTGGATGAACTGTCAACAGCCCCTAGTTCTTGTTATTGCGTCATTATCAAATTGGCGACATATGAGATGTAGCTCACAAAGAAAATCGCACCGACGAGTTTAGAAAAGTTTTGATTCTTAAAAAGGTACAATACACCAATTGCGATTGTAGCACCTGACATCACCCAAAAATCCCAACCTAAAAATTGTGATGAAACTTGTATGGCAAAAAAACTGGCTGTGCCTGCTGGGATAGCAAGAGTGTTGAAGATATTTGATCCAATCACATTGGCAATAGCGACATCCCCATGTCCTCGATAAGCGGCAGCAATCGAAGTGGCTAGTTCAGGAAGTCCAGTGCCTACTGAAATGATAGTGATGGCGATGACTCTTTCTGAGAGCCCGGCCCAGCTGCCAAGTGAAACTCCCCCTCTTAAAGCAATCTCAGCTCCAACGATTAAGCCAATGTTACTAAATATGAAAAGAAGCACACTTTTCTTCATAGGAGCCTGTACAACAGCATCCACTTCTTCGCTATCGCTTTGGCTTGTTTTCTTCCAAAAAGAAAGTGTGATAAAGGCGAGTAATAAAAAGATAAAAAGATAGGCTTCGATGTGGCTAAAGGTGAAGTCTACTAAAAAGTAATAGAAGATGATGGTGCAAAGACATAGAACGAACCAGGTCATACGCGTTGAGCTCATATTCATTTTAGACTGCAATATGAGAGAAAGGCCCCCGACGCCAAGGATATTAAAAATATTCGAGCCAATGAGATTGCCTATTGAGATGTCGCTACTCCCTCTGTATCCCGCTAAGAAACTAGTCACAAATTCAGGTGCTGAAGTGCCAGCCGCAATAATCGTTGCTGCGATAACACTGGCTGGAATGTTCCACTTTTTAGCAATCTGAACGGAGGCTTCAACTAATTTATCTCCTGAGAAAACTAAGAGAGAGAATCCAACTATTAAAAAAACAAGACTTTCGAGTATGACCACGGGCCAAATTCTATATGACATTTGTATGGGAGTCATCAACTTGAGATGGGTTTTGATGGGCTCTATGCTAGATTGAAAGTTATGAGTCGATATTTTTTTGTTTTTATTCTGGTGACTGTGTTTTCCAATATTTCCTGGTCACTTTGTGTGACAGCCAATCAGGCCAATCTACGTTCTAAACCTTCTGTAAATTCTAAAAAGCTGTGGACTGTTGGAAAATATATGCCCTTATTAGAGTTAAAACGTAAGGGTGGGTGGCTTTTTGTTCAAGATTTAGAAGGTAAAAAGATGTGGATAGCCGACAGTCTTGTTTCGGATGAGTTTGACTGTGTTGTTATTAAGGTGAAACAATCTGTTTTGAGAAAGGGGCCAGGTACAGAGTTTGAAAAAACACCACTGACCTTAGCTCATAAGTATATGCCTTTCAAAAAACTTCAACGAGAAGAAGATTGGCTTTATATTCAAGACGATTACGGATTTAAACACTGGGTCTTTGAAAAAAATCTTTGGGAACCATTAGCCTACACTCAATTAACTTATTAGGAGCTATCAAGATTATTGATTAATGATTTTTGATGGTTTGTACTTGTCTTGTTTCTTTCAAGATATCTTCGTCCATATCATTTTGAATGTTCACTTGTTTTTGAATTCAAGAATACACAATTCTAAACTTTCAGTGCTCTTAAGACTGTCGCTTAATAGTTAAGCGAGATTATTCATCTTTTGTTAACGAATTGTTTGAGCAATGTTTAGATTTATTAATAAGTTACTGACATAAGGCTAGTGAATTAAATCCTGCGGTAACGTTTTAAGTAAGAAAGTGACATCAAATTTTAGATTGAATTAAAGGCGCGACAGTACTGGGTTTTATAAAATTTCTGTTAGGTTCTGAAATTGGGAATGTGGAAACCTAGACCTGACAAAGGCCTGGAATTTCTATGGTTTTTATGTGTTCTCAGAATTTCAACTTGCCTTTTTTCTCGCTGATGTGTCTAAATAGATCAGTTCCAAAGATGGGGCTGTATTAGAATTACTAATATCGACATTAGTTACAGTTATGTGAGGGGGGAAAGATGTCTTCAATTAGTAAGAGTTTAGTAGAAGATTGCAAGTTCAAGCTACTTGAGTCCAAGGAAGAGCTTTTAAACCGTGTAAGAGATATTCGTAAGAATCTCCACACCGATGAAAAAGGCGGGGACGAGGCTGATCAAACAGTGCGTGTGCTAAATGAAAGCGAAGTTCTAGGGCAGCACGACCGAATCCGTAAACAATTATTTGAAATAGAACAAGCCTTGGCGAGAATCGAAGGTGGTACCTACGGAATTTGTGAAGAAACTGAAGAGTACATTGAAGCAGAAAGACTTTTGGCGATTCCTTGGACACGTTTAAGTATTGAGGGTGCTGAGATTCGCGAGAGTTTACGACGAAAGTACGCTCGTTAATCATTTTTAGAGAAGCTGACTGGTTTTATGTCAGCTTCTTGATCACAAATCTTCTTCTGATGCTATTTGTGTATCGAGTATTTCTTGAATTTCATTTTTATTCCAAAGTTTACCTTTACCGATACCAGGGCAAAAAGTGGCGACTTCGTTGTCCCAAACTTTGGCGTTCATTGCCTCGGGCCAAAAAGGCCAAGTTCGGCATTGAGTGGGGCGTCCTTGATAAACTCCACATTTATTATCTTCAAGAAATAAGCATTTGCCGTCTTCACCATCTTTGAGATGGTAAATTCCATCCTCTTTGTTGCAGTAATTTCGGGTGAATTGCGAGGTTGATAAGCCGAGTTCAGTAGCCATGCGGATGCGATCCTCTTTTGTCAGATAAACAAAACCATAGCCATTGCGTGAAATGCAGCATCGGCCCGAGCCTTGACACTCGAACCGAACACCTTGATCCCACCAGTTTTCTTTATTCGTTTTCACCTAGAAGCTAGCAACAAGTGCTGTGGTGAAAGTAAAATCAGTTAATTTGTTCCCAACCACAGCCGGTTTATAACGGTAGCGACCTTCATAGGAAACTTTAAGAGAGAACATGTCTGTTAAAATTGAAGTCAAATAAGGACTGTAATTTAATCTTTGATCTTCAGCAAAGTCAGTCACACTTGGTAAATATTCAATCCAGGCTCCAAGACTTAATGTTTTGCTGTAAGTGTAATCGATTTGAGCATAAATACGAGCATAGTGATATTCAGGCATAATAGCTCGTCCAACACCAACCTCTTCACCAGCGGGTGGAGCAGCTACTAAAAGCTCTCGTGTGTACCTGTAACCAAGCTCAAAAAATTGTTTAACTTTTTCAGAGTTAGCTGTGAAATATTTAGCACCAATATCAGTGGATTGACCTTCTCTAACACCTTGAAAGCGGTCTCCGTACCAACCATGCCCGAGAAAAGCATTAAACCATTTAGGAGTGATAACTCTCTCATAACGAAGAGTGGCTGACCAGTTTTCCGCTGTTGTTCTTGTTTCTTGGGCATTAGGGTTAGCTGGAGTGGGAGTATCAACTAAACCACTGGATTGAATATAATGACCAGTAATTTTTAGGGAATCGTTGTCCCAGTTGTATTTTGTGAGATGCTTTAAGCTAGTTGTCTCAGACTCTGAGTTTCCTCCGGTGACAACATAACCAAGGGCGCTCTCATTTGTTAAGCCTGGCTTTTCTTCATCGGCTGCATTGGCTGTAAAAGCGAGGGTTGTTAATAGAATTGTAAATATCACACGAATCATTGTTATTCCTTTCCCATTTTGTGATTTCAATTTGAAAGCCATTATAATGGTCAATTGCATGGATTTTAAGTTGATGAAACTTAATCCCATGCATCAAGCGGGTCATCTTATAATGCAAACAGTCTTTGATATTTTTAGAAATCTAAAAATAAAAAGTAGGGGCTTGTTATATCGGTTTTATAGAATCTCTGGTTCTAAAACTTATAAGTTTTGTAAGATTTGCTTTTTGGTTTTGATTACTTGGTTAATAATGGATCAGCAATTCACATTTTTATAATTATTTTTGCGAGAGTAATGATCCTGCTAGCTTGAAAAGTACTCGTGCTCCCACATTGGTATCCCATCCTTCAAGATCGTACTGAGATTCAGGAGCCACTTCACACAAGTCAAAGCCTACTATTTTCTTGGACGACTGTGAAAGTCGATAAAGAAGGACTTCAGCTTGGGAAAATGTAAGGCCTCCCGGAACAGGAGTTCCCGTGTGTGGGCAGAGGTCTGGTTGTAAACCATCAATATCAAAGGAAATATATACATTTTCACTTAAGTGACTGAGAGCTTGATCCACAATTTCAATCCATGATTCTCCTTGGGCGAGTCGATTCGCAACTTGAGAATCGTAGTAACAATGGATATTTTTATGTTCTTTGGCAAAATCACGCTCCTCGGGGCAGAAATCTCGGATTCCAAGGTTAACAAGAGCGTGGGGATGAAGCTCTTCGACAACATTTCTCATGATGGATGCGTGGGAATATTTATAATCCTGATAAGCCAATCTCAGATCTAAATGGGCATCGATATGGAGTATACTAAGATCTTTGTACTGTTCTTTTAATGCCTTAATAAGGCCGAAGGGAGCAGAATGATCTCCTCCTATAACACCAGCCCACTTATTTTTATTCAGAATTTTTTTGGCATTTTCGTAAACCCATTGATTAAGATTTATAGAAGCTTGATTAATTTCCATTTGATCTTTTTGGTCTTGTAAATCGAAGTCTTCTTCGTTTTCAAGTTTCTCTCTTAAACCAAGGGCTTTTTCTTTAAGGAGTTTTGATCGATTCAACCACTCAATAGAAGTTTCTTGTTGAAAGACTCCTTTTTTGTAGAAATCTCCATAGAGTGCATCGCAAACATCTAATTGTTTACTCGCTTGGTAAATACCATCAGGTCCTAAAGAGCACCCATGTCCATAAGAGGTGGTAACTTCCCAAGGAACAGGGATAAGGATTAATTGAGATTCCTCCTCTGAAAAGGGGAGAGAAAATAGGCCAGAGTTTTTTGTTCCAGTTTTATTAGGGTCGAATTCCATAAGTTATTACTAAAGGAGGAATCGAACCAAAACAAGAGTTAAGATAAGAAGTGCAGAAACAAATATGGTCATTTTCTCAAAATTTGTTTCAATCCAAATTTGTGCTCTCGGGCCCATAAAGAAGATCACTCCTCCTAAAATAAAATAACGCAACCCACGTGAAAGAAGAGACGCGGCAAAAAAGGGAGCCAAAGGAGCACCTACGACTCCGGCAGCTATGGTGAAAATTTTAAAGGGAATGGGGCTAAAGCCAGCGATAAATAATGAAATAAAGGTAGCATCGCCACTGTTCATGGTTGATGTGACTTTTAAAAACGCCTCTTGTGAAAAAATATAGTTATAGAAAACAGGAGAAAGTGCCGTCCAAGCATATACGCCGATAAAGTAACCTGCTACTGCGCCGGTGACTGAAAAAAAAGTAGTGAGAAAGGCATAATAAAAACTTTTTTTTGGTTTAGAAAATCCCATGGCCAACAGTAAGGGGTCGACGGGGAGTGGAAATATGGAAGCCTCTAAAAAGGATAAAATTGAAAGAGCTTTGGTCGCTTGTGGGTGTTTAGCCCATTCCAGAGTCCAATCATAGAGTTTTCTAATAGCTGCAAAAAAAGCCTGGATCATATCTCACCTATTCTTTTAAAGAATAAGTCTATACTAGATCCTATTGTCTGTGGAGATAATTTCTTAAGGATTAAATCTTGGAGCCTTTAAGGTCCACAACCGCCTCTGTTATAGTCTAACATAACATATTCGCCAGTGTCTGTATGAGATGTGCGGATCAATTTTTTATCGTTACAAGTGTATGTATCAAGAAAAACCCTCTCGACAGGGCCTGAGCAATGATAGTGCGAGAAAGTAAATGAGTAAGTTGCTATATTGGTTGTGCCGTGAGCAAAGATTTCAGTTTGTTCCTTGTAGCCACTGCGAGGAAAGACTCCGGGCATATAAGCTGTAGAGTGATTTGTGTATCCAGGAGGTCGATATGAGGGAGGAACACTCAATTTAGTGGTCACATCCATAATACAAGGCATTTGGCCGGCGTTAAGACTCAACCCTTGACTCCCTGATCCTACTGCAAAACATTGAGAGATTAATCCACTAGCATCGGTTCCCACTTGCAGGTCGATATCGATTGACTTTAAGTGCCCCCCATTGTCTCTAATACGAGTCGGGTAAATTGTTAATCTCATATTACCTTGGCTGTTTGGTGTAGTGGGAACGCTGATGTTTTGCAGTTCCATTCTTTTTATTCTTAACATTTCAAACTCAGGGAGTTTGCCATTGGGTTGAGGCACTTGATAAGCAACATTATTGTTGTGATCTCTTAATATATTTATCTCTCGGGCATTGCCGCCAATACGACCAAGCCTCTGACCTGACAAAGTATTTTGGCAGGCTGCGGAAGTTAACAAAGTTTGAATGGTGCTTTTTAAATTACTTTTAGAAAGTCGATCTTCGAGGTAAGCGACATTTTGATGTTGAGAAACAAACATTTTTGCCATTGCTCCTATAACGATAAGGCCTACTGCTGAAGCAATGACTGTTGAAATTAGTGAAAACCCATTTTCGTTGTTAACAATACCTTTGATGCTCATAACGAATCTTCACCGGAGGTTTGTGGCTTAGACTAAAGGATTAAGTTTGTTTCATTTTGATAATCTCATTATGACTCAGTCAAATAGGATATTTTTGCCAATTTCGGCAATAGATGCGAGTTTATTATTAAAAAATAAACTCGATATCACTTGTTTTCTATTCTGGCTCTTCTAGGTATGTGTAACCAGAAAGCCCATCCTGATAGTATCTCATTAGAGTGCGAGCTTCGATCTTGCTCATCCGTCCCTCAACGATACTATGTTCGGCTGCTTTTCTAATGTTACCTGTTAACTTTTCTAAATTATACTGAACATAAGAAAGAACTTCACCAACAGTGTCACCTTCAACCACATCGTCGACATGGTAACCATTTTCGTTAATTGAGACGTGTACAGCATCTGTGTCACCAAAAAGATTATGTAAGTCGCCTAAGATCTCTTGATAAGCACCGACAAGGAAAACACCAAGATAATAGGGTTTATTCTTTTCATATCCATAAACGGGGAGAGTGTTGCGAGGCTCTCCTGTTTCTACATCGATAAAACTAGCGATTTTCCCATCAGAATCACAGGTAAGATCCACCAAAGTGACTTCACGCGTGGGTTTTTTATCAAGGTGATGTATTGGGATCACTGGAAACATGTGTCCGACGGCCCAAGAATCCGGTAGAGATTGGAACACGGAAAAGTTACAGAAATAAGTATCAGATAAAAGTTTTTTTAAACTTTCATAAAGATCAATATGCTCTTTGCTGGTTTCAATAAGTTCACACATACGAGTGCAAATGGACCAATAGTATTGTTCAATTTTTGCTTTTTCCGCCAGAGATAGAATTCCGAAAGTAAAAAGTTGAAGTGAGTTGTCATGAATGTCCATTAAGTCATGGTAGTATTCGTTGGCATTAGAGAGATCGAGAGTCTCGTAAATTTCTTTTAATTCTCTCAAAACTTTATGCTCTTGGTTGTTAACAGCGGGCGGAGGTGTTTTCATTTCAACGCGGTTAAGGCCCATAACATCGAAGATAAGTGCGCTGTGGTAAGCAACAAGGGCTCGGCCAGCTTCAGTTACTAGGGATGGCATTTTAACAGCTTTTTCTTCGCAAACACCTTGAACAATAGAGACCACATCATTAGCGTATTCTTGAACATTGTAGTTCACAGAAGAGTCTGTCATTCCTGAACCATCATAGTCGACTCCCAGTCCGCCACCCACGTCCAGGTATTTTGGGTTCGCTCCAAGGCGTACCAATTCGGCATAAACTTGAGCCCCTTCTTTAAGGGAGTTTTTAATTGTAGAGATAGAAGGTACTTGTGATCCAATATGAAAGTGGACAAGCTCGAGAGTGTCTAAACGGTTTTCTTTTTTTAAAACTTCAAAAGCTTGAAAAATTTCAGAAGTGGTTAAACCAAACTTGGAACGTGCTCCTGCGGAGTCAACCCAGCGTCCAGAGGCCTTTGATTGTAATTTAGCTCTCAAACCAATTTTAGGGCGCACATTAAATTTGCGAGAGGCATTCATGATAAGTTGTAATTCTTCAAGTCTCTCCACGACGATGATGGTGTTGCGGCCGAGTTTGCGAGATAGAATGGCTGTTTCAATGTACTCTTGGTCTTTAAAGCCATTGCATAAAATGAGGGCCTGAGGGTTTTTCATCATAGCTAAAACGATAAGAAGTTCGGGTTTACTTCCGCATTCAAGTCCTAAATTATACTCTTCACCCAGTTCGACAATTTCTTCAATCAGATGGCGTTGTTGATTAACCTTGATGGGGTAAACACCTTGATAAGTCCCTTTATATTCGTAGCTCTCAATGGCTTTTTTAAAGCACTGGTTGAGGAGCTTAATTCTCTCATGGGTGATGTCGGGGAATCTTAAAAGCATGGGGCAACGGATGCCACGCTCTTGTAGTTCTTCAGTTAATTCAAGAAGATCGGCGTGCGGTTTGTCTTTCCCTTGAGGGCAAACAATAAGATTTCCCGAATCGTTGACTTCAAAGTAGCCTCCGCCCCAGGTTTTTATCCCGTACAATTCTTTTGCTTTATCAAGGTTCCATTCAGACATACTCGATTTCCTATTTCGCTATAATATTTAAAATCTTGCCAGGAACATAAATGACTTTACGTACCGTGGCATCCCCTATGGCATTTTTTACAGCTTCAATCTCATTAGCCATGGAAAAAGCCTGCTCTTGTTGGGTCTCTTTATCCACCTCGATAACTCCTCGTTTCTTACCGTTGACTTGAACGGCAATAGAGGCGGTTTCTTCCGCAATAAGGCTCTTATCAAATTCGGGCCAAGCAGAAAGAGAGGCGAGTGTCTTTTCACCCATTTTAGACCAAATCTCTTCACACATATGAGGAGCAAAGGGCGTGAGTAAGAGAACTAACTTTTTCAGAGCTTCATTGCTGTGGGAATTTTCTTTGTAAAGTTCGTTGACCAAAATCATCAATGCACTGATAGCCGTATTGAAATCTAGGTTTTCGATGTCTGATCCCACTTTTTCAGTGGTCTTATGAAGTAGTTTATTGAGATTATCAGATGGTGGAGTGTTTTCTCCTAAATAAGTGCCATCATCACTAATACATAGGCGCCAAACTCGGTCGAGAAACTTTTTCACACCATTGATACCGTTGGGATTCCATGGCTTGTCGCGGTCCATGGGGCCTAAAAAGAGAATGAAACAGCGAAGGGCATCGGCTCCGTATTCGTCGCGAACTTCATCGGGGTTAACGACATTACCCCTGGACTTAGACATTTTTTCGCCATCAAGCCCTAAAAGCATTCCTTGGTGAGCCAGTTTTAAGAAGGGTTCGTCGGTGGAGACAAGACCGGCATCGTAAAGAACTTTCTGCCAAAAACGGGAATAGAGAAGGTGCCCAACAGTATGTTCGGGCCCTCCAACATAGAGATCAACCGGCATCCAGTATTTTTGTTTTTCCATGTCGGCAAATGTATCGGTGTTCTTCGGGTCAATGTATCGAAGAAAATACCATGAAGAACCGGCTGAACCTGGCATCGTATCTGTTTCTCTTTCTCCGTCTTTGTAATTGACCCATTCTTTATTTTGAGAGAGAGGAGGCTTACCATCTTCAGTGGGTTCATAGTTCGCAACTTCAGGTAAAACCACTGGTAGCTCACTGAAAGGTATTTCCAGAGCTTCTCCCTCTTTGTGATAGATGGGAAATGGTTCACCCCAATAACGTTGTCTGCTAAAGAGCCAATCTCGTAGTTTAAATTCCTTTGTTTTTTTTCCGAGGTTATTGGCCTCTAGGTAGTCACAAATTTTTTCAATGGCGACATTTTTTTCTAAGTCGTTGAGGAAGTCAGAATTACAAAGTTTTCCCTCCTCTGTAAATGGGAGTTCGCCACCGTCCAAAACTCGTTGAATAGGAAGACTGAACTTCTGTGCGAACTCAAAATCTCTTTCATCGTGCCCTGGTACGGCCATGATAGCTCCAGTACCGTAATCCATGAGTACATAATCAGCAATCCAGATGGGAATAGACTTTTTGGTAATGGGGTGACTCGCATAAGCTCCCGTAAAAATACCTGTTTTCTCCGTATTCGCTTTTCTGTCCAATTCCGATTTACTGGCGGCTTGCTCAACATAAGATTGAACAGACTTTTGTTGATCTTGAGTTGTGATTTTTTCTACGAGAGGATGTTCCGGAGAGAGAACCATAAAAGTGACTCCGAACAAGGTGTCGGGTCTTGTTGTGAAAACTTCAAAAGTTTCTTTATGATTTTCAATATTGAAAATGACTTGAGCCCCTGTAGAGCGACCAATCCAATTTTTCTGTCCCTCTTTTGTTCGATGGGGCCATTGAATTTTCTCCAAATCTTCAAGAAGGCGTTCCGCATAATCCGTGATTTTTAACATCCATTGTTTCATCGGCTTTCGCACAACAGGATGACCACCCCGCTCGCTTTTACCATCAACCACTTCTTCGTTAGCTAAAACAGTTTTGAGGGCAGGGCACCAGTTGACAGGGACTTCTTTTTGATAAGCGAGTCCCTTTCTAAAAAGTTCGAGAAATATAAATTGTGTCCATTTATAGAAATCGGGTTCACACGTGGCGACTTCAGCGGTCCAATCAAAACTGAACCCAAAGCTCTTAAGTTGACGACGAAAGTTTTCAATGGCTTTTTGGGTGGTGATAGCGGGATGCACACCTGTCTGGATGGCGTATTGTTCTGCTGGCAAACCAAAGGCGTCATAGCCCATGGGGTGTAAAACATTAAAACCTTTTTGTCTTTTGTAGCGAGCAATAACATCAGTAGGGGTGTAGGAGGCCATATGCCCAACGTGAAGTCCACTTCCCGAAGGATAAGGAAACATGTCGAGAGCATAATACTTTGGTTTTTTAGAAGGATATTCGGCGACGAAAGCCTGAGAATCTTCCCATACTTTCTGCCATTTTTGGTCGGTGGTTTTGTGTGGATATGACATGCAGGGATACTAGCAACGCTGGGACCTAGACTCAAGTCATCTGAGCGGGGTTTTTACTGATAAAGTCACGATTTTTTTCTAAAATGAAATTATGCAATTAAATGAAAAAATTCTGTTGATTGATGACGATGAAGACAACCTTAAGATCGTACGTAAACTCTTGGAAAAAGAAGGCTATAAAGTTGAAGTTGCTAGCTCTGGCGAAATGGGTGTACGGGCTATGGACACTTACTGTCCGGACTTGATTCTCTTAGATGTTAATATGCCTGGCCTTGATGGACTTGAAACCATCGAAATATTAAAGAGAAAAGAGAACACAGCCGCTGTGGTTTTTGTAACGGCCAATACAACAACCGAAGATGTGATTAAAGGACTTGATGCGGGCGCTTTAGATTATATTTCTAAGCCTTTTTCAGGGATGGAATTACTGGCCCGAGTCAGAGCACAGTTGAGGGTAAAAAAGTTACAAGATGAATTAAGAGACGCCAATCATAAGTTACAGGGACTTGTTGAAATTGATGATCTCACGGGCTTGTTTAATATGAGATCGGTGTACGGCAAGATGGACCAGGAGATCGAAAGAGCCAGGCGTTATGGGCATGGTGTCGCCGCGATTATGCTGGATATGGATCACTTTAAGGGAGTTAATGATAATCACGATCATTTGTTTGGAAGTTATGTTTTGTCTGAAGTGGGTCATTTAATCAAAAGGAATATACGTACCCATGATTTTGCCGCTCGTTATGGAGGAGATGAATTTTTGATTTGTTTATCGCAAACAACTCTTGAGGGCGCTCGATACTTTTGCGAGAGACTGCGTGCCACACTTGAAGATTACCTTTTTAAAAACGATCAGGATGAAATACGGTTAACCGCTAGTATGGGCTGCGCAATTATAGTGAATGGCCGTTCACTTATGGATGGTCGTTCCCTTGTTCGTCATGCCGATCATTGTCTCTATAAAGCCAAAGAAGAAGGGCGTAATCGGGTGGTATTAACTGAGGTTCAAGATAAAGAAACAGATATCCACTCGGCCTCGGCAGAAAAAAGAAAAGAATCTTAGGGGCACTTTAACAATAAAACCAGTTCTTACATTTTATTAGGGGCTGGAATCCCTAACAATGAAAGTCCTTTTGCCAGTGCGTTTTTCACAGCTAAAACGAGTGCTAAACGTGCTGACTTTAGTTCTTCATCCTCCAACTTGCCAATAGGACAGTCGTGATAAAAAGAATTAAAGACTTTCGCGAGATCATACAGATAATTACAAATTCCAGATGTTTTGTAAGATTCAAGGGCTTTGAACATAGACCAGTTGAAAAGGCTTAAATGAATCATAAGCTCAAGTTCTCTTTCGTGAGCGAGTTGGGACCAATCAATATCTTCTGATAAGTTTTGACCAAACTTTTCGAGTAGAGACTGTATGCGGGCATGGGTGTACTGAATATAAGGACCAGACTCCCCATCCAATCTTAGCCACTCCTTCATATCGAACACAATTTTTTTGTTAGGATCCATACGGTTCATACCGTACTTGATGGCCCCTTGAGCCACATCATCAGCCGTTTGTGCGATCTCTTCTTGGGTCCATTCCCCTTCATAGCGGGAGAGATAGTCTTTTTGAATGGTGACTTTCATATTATCAATGAGCTCAGTGATCGGAATAATATTTCCTTTGCGGGAGCTCATCGCTCCATCAGGTAGTTCGACAAAGTTGTATTTGAGATGGCGACATTTCTCTTTTTTCCCGAGTCCTACTTTTTCAAAGGCAGTGAAGACTTGTTTGAAATGCAACTCTTGTCGGATATCAACGATGACAATATTTTCCTGCGGATTGTATTCTTCAAATTTACGACGAGCCAACTCCAAATCTTTCGTAGCATACATTCCATTGCCATCAGATTTGAGAAACATACAAAACCCTAATTTCTCTTCTTCAAGGTTAAGGCCAATGGCACCCTGATCTTCTATGAGCTTTCCATCATCAAAAAGCTTTTTTACTAGCTTTACCGAGGCCGAATCCACATCGGACTCCCAATACCATTTATCAAAACTCACTCCAGCCCAATTATAAACTCTTTGCATGAGTTCAATAGACCACTCTCTTGTTTCTTTCCATAGGTCAAAAAATTCACCTTCTTGTTTTTCTATTTGCTTGAGAATTTCTGTGAGTTGTTGACGGCTGAACTCTTCTTTGTCAGTACCTTTTTCATCTTCAAGCTTGTTGTTGGCTAAAGTGTACATGCGACCAAGCCACTCACCTTTATCAGTGTTTGGTACAGGTTCTTGATTGTGAAACTTTAAATACCATAAACATTTGGCAACATGGGTGCCTACGTCTCCGGGAAAGGTGCACTTAACAACATTGTTGCCACAGTATTCAAATAGCAAAATGAGAGAGTATCCAAAACAAAGATTCCGCATGTGGCCCACATGAAGTTCTTTATGAGTATTGGGTTGAGAGTACTCGATTAAATAAGGGGCTTCCTTGGCAGTCTGAATATCAAAATAGGCTTTTTCCCCCATGGGGTGTAGAACCCATTGACCAAAAAAGTCAGGTTTTAAAAAAAAGTTGAGATAAGGTCCTACGGCTCGGACTTCTTCAAAAGGCGTGAGATTGGTCCACTGAGTTTTCAACAATTCGGCAATTTCTTTAGGGTTCTTTTGCAGTTCTTTAGAGAGTTTAAAACAAGGGAAGGAAAGGTGTCCTAGTTTTAGATTGGGGACAGAGGCAAAGTCGGTAAGACACTCTTCTGGTGAAATCTTTAGTTGAAAGGCTTTTTCAATTTCTTCAGTGGTGATTTCAGCTAATTTTTGTCTCAGTGGATCTTGCAATTTATTCATAATAAACCTCGTATAAGATGGAAATATAGCAAGAGTTGGCTCAGTCTGTCGACCACATTGATGTATGCTATGATGATATTTAAGAATTAGTTGAAGGAGACCAAATGAGTCAGTCAAAAGTGAAGCCAATAGAGTTGCCCTATCGTTTGAAAAACTTTCGATCATTGAACCTTGTTTTAGAGAGTGATCATTTAAAGGCGAATCCTCTTGGAGATGAATTTATTCGCCACAATTACATATTAGAACCCAGCAAAGGTGAGGGTCCTATGCCCGTCATTTTCCATTTATCAGGGTATTTCTCTACAGGTTATCAAAATTTTACGCCTAAGACTTTGGCTCAAAACTTTGTGGAAAAAATCGATCAGTTGGTCACTCAAAAAAAAGCTCCTCAAGCCATTCATGTTTTTGTTGAAGCGACAACCTACTGGGGTGGTTCACAATTTATAAACAGTGCTGGTTGTGGGAAATATGAAGATTATATTTTAAAAGAACTTGTTCCTGCCGTTTTCAATGAATTCCATTGTGATAAAGAAAAAATTTGTGTGATGGGAGGGTCAAGTGGGGGTTATGGGGCTCTTCATTTAATCAGTGTGAATAAAAGTCCATTTAAATTAGCCTTCGCAGCAGCTCCTGACAGTTTTTTCGATGGAAGTCTTTGGCCAGAATTACTGCAAGCAGCTCCTGAAATTTTAAAATACAAAAACTTAACTGATATTAAAAGCAAGATTAAAAAAGGTTTATTACAAGATAAGAAATCCTTTTTCAATTTAGTCAATGTGATTGCTATGGCTCATTGTTATTCTCATTCATCATGTATTGATAAAAATAAAATAGATTGGCCCATAGATCTTTATTCGGGAGAGCTACAATCTAAAATATGGAAACAGTGGAAAACCCATGATCCCATTGAGTTTTTAAAGAAAAGGATTAAGAATCTGAGTAATAAAGAAGTTATTTTAGACGTGGGACTCTATGATAATTTTCATTTACAATATGGAACGAGACAAATTTACTCTCAGTTAAAAAAAGAAAAGGTCCAAACAACATTGACTGAGTTCTCAGGAAACCATTTCGGGCTCAGCGAAAGAAAATTATTGTTCTTAGAAAGCCTCAAAGTAAAATGGCAATAAGGAATGAAGAAAATGAGTGAAGTCAAATTTGATCCGTCAGTAAAAAAGGCAGGCCTTCTTTCTATAGTCGTGGCTGGGTCGTTATTTTCCATAAAGTTTTTCGCTTTTCATTTAACAGGGTCTCAAGCGATTTTTTCAGAAGCAATGGAAAGTATCGTCAATGTTCTGGCTGCGGCTTTAGCCTTTTATGTACTGTACTATGCTTCAAAGCCTGCAGATAAAGACCATCCCTATGGTCACGGTAAAGTGGAGTATCTTTCAGCAGCGGTTGAGGGTGGGCTTATCGCATTTGCCGCTTTCATGATTCTTGTTGAGGCCATTAAGTCTCTTTCGACAGATCGTGCTTTGGTGGAATTAAGCACAGGAACAGTTCTTCTTGCCAGCACGGGAGTAATTAATCTTTTGGTTGGTTTTTATTTGCAGAAAGTGGGGAAAAGAAAATACTCAGAGGCACTTCTAGCAAGTGGAAAGCACTTAATTGCCGATTTTTGGACGACGGCTGGTGTTTTAGTTGGCTTAACTCTCGTGATCATTACAGGATTGAAATGGCTTGATTCAGCCATAGCTATTCTTGTGAGTTTACATTTAATAAAAGAAGGTTATGAGTTGATTAGAAAAGCTGTAGGGGGCCTATTGGATGAAGAGAACCATGAAGTCATTAATCAAATTAGAGATGTTATAAATAAAAATCACCAGGATGGAATCATCCAGGTTCATCACTTAAGAGTTATGAGGTCTGGAAAATACCATCATATTGATGCCCATGTTGTTGTTCCGGAGTTTTGGAGCGTTGAAGTGGCTCACGATGAAACTCTTAAGTATGAGAAAAAAATATTTAACAATTATGAATTCGACGGGGAAATTCATTTTCATATTGACCCTTGTCGTAGACTCTATTGTCAGTTTTGTTCTCAGCCTAATTGCCCTGTCCGTAAAGAGCCCTTTGAACAATATAGAAACATGTCAGTGGACGAATTGACCGATAAGGATGAGCCAGAAGAAATAGTTAAACACGATTAAATCAAGAGGGTAGGTCTTAAATTCCTCCAGCTCCACCCTCTGAACGATAATCAAAAGCCGACTCTAATAGACCTTCGTTATTTTTTCTGACGCCATTAACGCGTGATTGCCAGCCAAATTCAACTTTATGCCCTAGTTTCTCTAGAGCTTGAATGGAGAGTGGAGGCCATTTTTTATCATCGAGGTAAAGAATATTAGGCATAAACTGATGATGAACTCTAGGGGCGTGGATAGCCTCTTCCATATCGTAGTTATTATTGAGAAGACGATAAATCGTCATTAACACTCCGGTGATAATTCGAGGTCCACCAGGGGCCCCAAGGCTTGCAACGATTTTATTATTTTTGCCAATAAGAGTAGGGGACATTGAGCTCAGAGGCCTTTTCCCGGGCTCCACTAAATTATTACTCCCCTGTGTGAGAGTAAAGAGGTTAGACTCTCCTGGATGAGTGGTAAAGTCATCCATTTCATTATTCAGTGCAATTCCAAATTTCTCAGTCACCATCTTTGACCCAAAGACACCATTGAGAGTGAGTGTCATCGCAACAGCATTACCATCGGCATCGAGGACACTGAGATGTGTTGTTTGATTGGATTCTTTAATTTCCTTGTCTGTAACGGGATCCAGTTTAAGAACCTCGTCGTCTTCTATTTTCTCAACCCATTGAGAAATGGTTTTAGGGTCAGTAAAGGACTTTACTGGATTGGTTACGAAAGCGGGATCTCCTAAGAGATTGCGGTTGCGGAAATTGATTTTAAGAACCTCGGTAAAATGATGTATTTCTTTTGTACTCATAGGTTCGAGTTCAAGAGTTTTTAGTTGTTCTAGCATGCTAAGACTGGCTGAAATAATCAGTCCGCCACTGGATGGAGGGGGCATTAAATATAAAGTATGTCCCTTAAACTCTTTTGTGAGTGGTTTCAGCCACTTTACTTTATAGTCTTGCAAATCTTTACGAGTCATAACCCCTCCCGCTTTTGTGAGGGTATTCGTAATATCGTAGCTGATTTGACCTTCATAAAAAGGTGTGACACCTCGGTTTCTCATAAGCTTAAGAGCTTTTGCTAAACCTTTTTGTTGGACCCATTGATTGGGCAGGGGAGTTTTACCTTTAATTAAGAAATGTTTTTTACCAAATGAGTTAAGTTCAGAAGCCACACTTTTTAAACGTTGTGCATTTTCTCCAGAAATAAAATGACCTTTTTGAGCCAATTCAATAGGACGATCAAAAAGCTGAGACCAGTGGAGTTTACCGTATTTTTTATGAAGGGCCCAGAGTCCAGCAGGGATACCTGGAACACCGACAGCGTGAGGTCCATTGCGAGAAGATCTTTTTTTATTTTTTGTAAAAAAGTCTTTATTCATTTTAGCGGGGGCCACTTCGCGGAAATCAAGAACTTCTACAGGATTTTTTCCCATTTTCACAAGGGCGAAACCACCACCACCTAAGGCGGCATGTCTGGGGTTGGTTACAGCTAAAACCAGGGCTGTGCCTACGGCGACATCAACAGCATTTCCTTTTTTAAGAATAATCTCTCGGGCAATTTCTGCAGATAAAGGAGTGGGTGTTGAGACCATCATTTGATGACCTGTGGTGGGTTTGGCCTGTAAGGGTTCAAAAAGACTGACGAAGACTAAAATTAAAAAACTGAATTTCAACATATTGCCTGTATCAAAAGCCTTTGATAGACAACTGTCAATGGAAATCAAGTCATGTGAAACGAATCCCTATGTGGAGTTAATGTATTCTGAATTCAAAGATTGGTCCTTTGATAAGCATGCTGTAGAAAATAAAGGCCTGTGGAGGCAGAAGGTATTTCATTGCAACGATGAATCTCCCGTTGATCTGGAAATAGGAACGGGGAATGGAACACATTTTGCTCAGCTTACAAAAAAGTTTCCAGAGAGATATTTCATTGGTCTTGAGTTGAAATATAAAACCCTCGTTCAATCAATACGCCGCTCTCTAAGAGAAGGCTGTCGGAACGGTAGGATGGCACGTATGCGTGCTGAAAAAATCTGCGATTTATTTGAGTCGAAAGAGATAAACAATGTTTATATTCACTTCCCTGATCCTTGGCCGAAAAAAAGGCATCATAAGAACCGATTGATACAAACACAATTTTTAAAAGACTTATACAGTGTTATGAGAGAGGGATCTTTTGTGGAGTTTAAAACGGATGATTACCCCTACTTTCTTTGGGCTATTGATTTTTTTAGAAAAAGCTCTTTTACCATTTCCTTTTACACAGAGGATCTCCATAATTCTTATCGAAAAGATAAAAATTTTGTGACACACTTTGAATCTTTGTTTTTACAAAAAGAACAACCCATATTTTGTTGTGTTCTAAAAAAATAACTCTTTAAATGGATTCAAGATTAAGTTTGTTGGTGAGTACCCTTTAGTTGAATTCCCAGTTTCGGTGATTTTGTCGTTGCAGTACTGTTTGTGCAGTTTCCATCTTGCAACTCATTATGAACTTAGAGGGTATTATTGGTAGGAATTAGAGATTCTTAGTCACTTTCTTCTTATTCTGATTAGGGCTAAGAATTTGATTACATGGTTTAAGAAAATAAGTACGATTTTAGGATTTACCAATAAGTAGTTTCAAGCATGGCATTGCCTTTGAGAAAAAGCTGACAGCTCAATCTTTCTCCGGCTTCAGCATGATTTTTTTCTAAAGTTTTTTTCTCAAGTTCTGACATGTGAGGTATCTCTTCTGGTGTGAAAATCTTCATGCGACATTTGCCGCAGATGCCATCACCGCCACAGCTACTAGCCACTTGAATCCCCTGATTTAAGAGATTTTGCATGATAGAAAGTGCAGGGTCGTATTCAAAAACTCGATTCAGCTGAGGGCAGTTCAGTTTTGCCATGGCTTCTCCGGTGATATTGGCCTGTTTATTCGATGATATTATAAACCGATAAGGTAATCTTGTCCTCAAATAAACACAGGAGTCTTCATAAGGGAATCCTCGGTGGCGATCTATAGTTCATGATCAAAATAGGTTGTAGCACAGTGTTTAGTAGGAGCTTTTTGGCAATTATGGTAATGATGGGCTTATATGGAAACGATAGCATTTTTAGGTTGTTCAAAAGGTTTGGGTCGGGCAGTGGTTCAAGAGTACTCGAAGGTGTCGCAGTCACCATTCTTGTTGATCTCTCGCACGGAGAAATTACTGACGGCACTGAAGGACGAAATTACAACACCAACCGAGCCTTTTGTTTTTGATTTATCTCGAACAGAAAACTTAGAACCGCTGATTGATAAACTTCATGAAAACCAAGTGACCCGAATTTTTTATTTTGCAGGCGGTGGTCCTTTTGGTCTGTTTGCAGAAAAACAATGGAAGGATCATCAGTGGGGATTGAATGTGACTTTCTTAAGCCCTGCAAAACTGATACATTCTTGCTTGAATCAGGGAACATTAAATCATGTGAAACAATTCATTTGTATTGGGTCACAGTTAGCCGACTCTCAAGCAGATCCATTTTCCGCTTCATACGCCTCTGCCAAGCATGGTTTAAGAGGTCTTATTTCTACCTTGGCTGTAGAACAAACGGCTCTTGATTTACGTCTCTTCAGACCAGGTTATATGGACACAATTATGCTGCCCAAAAATGCAAAGCCTCGTATTGAAGGTGACACTCTGGTTCAGCCGGAGCAAGCGGCGGAAGTTTTCAAAATTTGGGCGGAAGATCCTAGCGGAGTTAAGATATTTGATCTGAAGGTCTGACACATCATTTCTCGATATTGAGACTAGGTGTGCCTCCTTCGGCTTTATGGTACTTAAGATTATTGTGGTCAGGCCCGTCAGCATACGACTTCAGTTCTCACAAATGGTATTTTATACACTTCGTTTGTTCTGAATGTTTTTTTGAAAGACTGACTCTTTGGCAACAGCCTCTTAATAAGTTCAATAAATAAATTGAGGAGACTCGAAATGAGCAAAATTGAAAATGTGATAATTATTGGATCGGGACCTGCTGGTTTGACAGCAGCTATTTATGCTTCAAGAGCACTATTAGAGCCTTTGATGATTGAGGGAGAAGAAGTGGGCGGACAGCTGATGACGACCACCGAAGTTGAAAATTTTCCTGGTTTCGCTGAAGGCATTATGGGTCCAGACTTGATGCAAGTTACGAAAAAACAAGCGGAAAGATTTGGCACTCGCTTTATCTCTAGAAATGTTACGAAAGTGGATTTAAGCCAAAGACCGTTTAAGGTTTGGATTGGCGATGAGGAATATCAATCAAAAGCTCTTATTATATCGACAGGAGCCAGTGCAAAATATCTTGGATTAGAGTCAGAAAAAAAATATTTAGGGAGAGGTGTCTCTGCTTGTGCTACATGTGATGGTGCTTTTTTTAGAGATCAGACAGTTCTTGTTGTTGGTGGTGGTGACACTGCAATGGAAGAGGCGACTTTCTTAACTCGTTTTGCAAAGAAAGTAATTATAGTACATCGTCGAGATGAGTTCAGAGCCAGTAAAATTATGGCTGACAAAGCACTCAATCATGAAAAAATCGAAGTTATGTGGGATTCCGCAGTTGAAGAGGTGATTGGTGATAAAATCGTTGAAGGCGCAAAAATTAAGAATTTAAAAACGGGAGAGGTCCAGGAAATCAAGGCCGAAGGTGTGTTTATTGCTATTGGGCACAAACCCAATACGGATTTGTTCACAGGTATGCTGAAAACCAACTCAGTCGGTTATATTGAGACTGAAGGCCATAGTTCCAAGACTTCTGTCGAAGGTGTCTTTGCAGCAGGTGATGTTGCTGATGATAAATATCGACAAGCAATTACAGCCGCAGGTACAGGATGTATGGCAGCTATTGATTGTGAGCGCTGGTTAGAGGAAAATAGTCACTAAGCCCAAGTAATATGGAGGCACTCGTGGCAAAAAAGATCAATACGGAAGATCTAGTAAAAAAAATCGAAAAAATCACACGTGACCGCATTGTGAAAGAAAATGTGGTCAGTCTTGATCAATATCGCGATTTAAAATCTACAAAGACCCCTAAAACTCTTTTAGTGATTGAAGATGATGAAACAATGAGACGAGCGTTGGCTCGAATTTTTGAAGCCGATGGGCATATTGTTCGTGCTGCAGCTGATGGAACACAATTATCTTCAGTCCTAGACGATGACCCCATTGATTTAATTATTCTTGATATCGGACTTCCTTGGATTAATGGTTTTGAATTAGCTAAGTTATTAAAAGAGCATAAGGACTTAAAAGAAATTCCTTTGGTTTTTGTGTCAGGGAAAACAAGTGAATTAGATGTTAAAAGAGGTTTTGAGGTGGGTGCTGATGACTACATCAAAAAACCATTTAATATTGATGAGATGAAAAAATCTATAGACACACTCTTGAAGTTGAGTGGTTCATAAAAGGGCAATCTTCTGCGTTCTTAACTTCTGCCTTCACTCAACCCATGTGAAGACCTTTTCGTTTAGTTCCCAGTTTCGTTGACTACGTCGTCGCGGTACTGTTCTTGCAGCTTCCTACTTGTGCCTTATTGCGAACTTACATAAAGCGGTATAAAAATCATCCTTAACGGAACGACATGACAACGCATGTATTATACGCTTCATTCTATTCGAAAGTTTCGCACTTTAAATATAGCCATTTGGTGACAGTCTTTAAAATAACGAGCACTGATAAAGCTTTGAATAGAAAGTTTTATCAGTGCTCGTCATTTCTTTATTAAATGTTTCTTATTAAGATAGATCATAGTTTAATCTTCAAAATCAAAAATATCCAACTCTTCAAAACTATCTTTACCATCTAAATAACTTTTTATTTCTACAAATTCTAGATTGTGATGATGATTACCAACATTTTCTATATTCAATGAATATTCATACATGCTAGCCTCCTTTTGCTTCCTTAAAATTAGCAAAAAGGAAGAATTTTAAGATCTCACTTCTATGGAGCTATTGTTTAAAAAACATCAAATTACATTGAGAAGTCAGCTAAAAGTCTAGAGAGTTTATGATTCTTGCCGTTCAGTTTTAAAGCGAGAACGAAAAAAATGACCTTTAAAAAAGGCATTTAAAATAAAGAGTACAGACTGTGCCAGCTGAAGATACGACATTAATTAATAAATTTTTCCATTAACTTTAAAAAATGAGTTCATTCGGTAGTTTCTTCGTATAACTTAAAACTTCATTCCATTGGGATAGAGGCTGGGAACAAGAGCTGCTATCACAGATATAATATGTGACTTGCGACTGAGGTAATGGACTTTTCTGCTTAGCAATCGGCAGTCGACTTCTTCCATTTTGACAAACATATAAATAATCAAACTCAAATTGATTGAACGATTTTGATGTGGTTTCGCGACATTTTTCCTGATTTGCAACCATGATTAAAGTTTTCGGATTTGATAAGTAAAAGTGGAAAGAGAGAAGAAGGTGAGCATAAGATATGGGATCGGTTTGAAGAATTTCAGGGTAAGAATCTATAATGTCCCTTGCTTTATTTCTTAAGCTAATATCATTAAAATAATATGATAGTCTTATGAGATTCCAGTAAGTCATAGATAAACCACTGGGTTTATCAGCATCTCGAAAAAGAAAAAGAGGTTCTATAGTGCTGGGTTGATTAAATTTATAATTTCGCTTTTTTCTGTTAAAAAAGAGTTTATCTTGCTGGGACTGTAATTTTTTTGCTAATAACAGGTCCGCCTCATCAAAATAAGTTTGGTACATTTCAATTAATGCATCAATTAAAAATGAGTAATCATCAAGAGTTGATTTGTCTTTAACTTCCCCTTTATAGCTACGCCGGTAGAGATCACCATTTAAACTTCTATGTTGATTGAGAATGTAGTTTAAATTCCTTTTTGAAATCATAGAAAGATGATTTGAGTTCCATAGTCTAGCCACTCGAGTTAGGGCAGAAATAGCAAGGGCGTTGTAGGCGGTTACAATTTTCTTATCTATCAAAGGTTTAGCTATTTTTGAACGTTCAAAATTGTACTTCTTTTCCAAAGCATTGATTTCTTCGTGATGAAATGAGGTTTTTCTTTTGATAAGTTGTTTGCCTTCTAGGTGTTGTAACCTTGGTCCCAATTGGTAGGTTTCAAAAAAAATTTTCTTTTCTTTAGGGGTGAAAGCTTTGTCGGCAATTTGAGAGTTCCAAGTATAGTATTGACCTTCTTTTTCATTTAAACTTGAGCCCATTGAAGAGTAAAAACCTCCCAGTTCATCATTCATTTCGTTAACAAGAAATTGTGTTATCTTTTCTATGGTGATTCGATAAAGGTCATTTTTTTTAAATCTATAGACATCAGTATAGGCACGTAAATGGCCGGCTTGATCTACAAGAGTTTTTTCAAAGTTAGGTGTATTCCAGTCCCGACTCATTGAATATCGGTGAAAGCCTCCGGCAATATGATCAAATAATGAGCTTTGAGCCATCGTTGTCAGTGTTTTTTCCACCATCTTACGTGGTTGTTCATCATTGCTGAGGCGATGGTAACGTAGAAGGAGTCTCATTTCATCGTAAACAGGGAACTTTGTGTTAAAGTTATTCCCGGTGCTTTTACCTCCAAAGTGGGTGTCAAAGCGATGAGTGTATCGTGCATAAAAATCAGATATCAGTTGTTTTGATTTAATGAATGTTTCGGAGCTATTGGGAGAAGGTTTAATTTTATCAAGGAACTCTTGTCCTTTTTCCTTAACCATATCAGGATCATTGATCCAAGTTTTAGAAGCTTCTAACAAAATTTTTTTTAATTTGGAGTTATTGATATACGAGAAGGAGTAAATTGGTTTTAAATCCGGTGTGAGAATCAGATTAATAGGCCATGCTCCGTAACCCATCATCATTGACTGGACATTTAAAAAGTAACTATCAATGTCAGGCCTCTCTTCTCTGTCAACTTTAATAGGAATGTAATTTGAATTGAGAATATCTGCGACCATTGGATCCAGATAGTTTTCTCGGTGCATTTTTTCACAAGCATAGCAAGTGGCATATCCAATTGAGAGATAGATTAAACGATTTTGCTGTTTAAATTTATTTAGAGATTTTTTAGTCCAAGTTTTCCATTCGATAGGGTCGTTTCGACTTAAAGCTAAGTAAGGGCTTCTTTCTTTTTTTAATAAAGATTCTTCTTTATAGGGAGTGCAGCCTGATAAAAGAATAAGAAGTCCTAAGCCTATTTTTTTCTTAAGAGTGCGAGTTACCTTTGGCATGACTATATAGTATGTGATTTTTCTTTAGGATCAAGAGAGGAACGAAGATGATCTGTCAGTAAGTTCACGGATAAAATGAGGAAGAACATAAAACCACTTGCTGCCAGCAGGTTCCACCATATTCCCCGAGTCAGTTCCACTCGAGCATCACTGATCATCATTCCCCAAGAAGGAGTTCCTGGCTCAACTCCGAGACCGAGAAAGCTCAGAATGACTTCCGCTTTAATGGCAAACACAAAAGAGAGTGTGAATTGAATGAGAATGAGGTGAATAATGTTCGGTAAAATATGTCTAAAAATTTGAGTTAGAGGATTCACTCCCAGTGCTTGGGCGGCTTGAATATAGTCTTGCTTTTTGTGTTTAAGGAACTCAGCGCGAACAAGTCGACATAATTTTACCCACCCAGTCAGGCCTAAGGCTAAGTAGAGATTTTCCAGGCCCTGCCCAAGAGAGTAGGCAAAAGCAGAAAGAAGTAATATGTAAGGTACGGAATCAATGGTTGTATAAAGCCAAACAATAAAACTATCTATCCAGCTTGAGAAGTACCCAGCCATTGAGCCCAGAAAAACTCCGATGAGTGTAGCCAGTGTTGCAGAAAATAAACCCACTCCAAAAGCCACTTTAGTCCCCTGTAGGGCTCGCGACATAACATCTCTCCCCATGAAATCCGTTCCTAGGGGATGTAATAAATTAGGGGCCTGATAGGCCGCATCCATATGAGTCGTATCAAAGTCATTAGCAAGGACTTTGAATAACGTGAGCAATACGACAATGGTGTAAGTAAGAATAATTATGAGTCCAACAAAAGCAAGAGGAGACTTTTTAAACTGTTTAAGCTGAAAATTAATTGTCATCTTGCAGCTCGATTCGTGGATCAATAAAAATATAAAGTAAGTCTGTTAACAAATGAAATAGTAGATAGATAAAAGTACTCATAACGGTAAAGGCTTTAATAACTGGAAAATCGGCACTTTGAATGGCTTGGATAAGAAGTCCGCCGATGCCAGGAATTCCAAAAAAAGCTTCAAGAAGGAGTGAGCCTGTGAGTAAGTAAGGAATTTGCATCATAATGATAGTGACAATGGGAACCGATGAATTTTTTAGAATATGTGACGTAAAAATCCGAATCTGAGAGACGCCCTTTGATCGAGCTGTTTTTACATAGTTTTGATGGACTTCATTTAGAAAAGTGGAGCGGAAGAGGAGTGTATTGGGTCCAAGGGAAACAAATAGGCTGATGAGCCACGGAAGTGTTAGATAGGACCAGCGTTGAGTCCAATCAAAGCTCCAGCCATTAATTTCAAACCAACCTAAATAAAATGCAAAGTAATATTGAAAGCTAATAATATACACCAATAGACTGATGCTCATCAGGGCAAGGCAAGTGGATGTAAGAGTTTGATCGATCCAACTTTTTTTGGACTTTATATAAGCAGCAAAAAGACCCATTAGGACTGATAAAAAAATGCTGGCGATAAAAGCCGGAAATGCTAAAAAGAATGAAGGTCCAATGCCAAATAAAAACATTTCGTTGACATTTTGTCTTGTTGACCAACTTTGACCCCAATTAAAAGTAAAGGTTTGCTTTAGGAAGATTAGATATTGTCTCGTTAATGTCAGATCAAGACCCAGTTCCTTACGAATCAACTTGATTTGATCAAGAGAGGCATTTTTGCCACTCAGCTGATAGGAAGGATCACCACCGACAACATGAAAGATCAAAAATGTGAGTAAAGTGACTCCAATAAGTGTGGGAATAAAAGTTAAAAGTCTTTTTGCTACATATCCCCATGGAATTCTTTCTTGGAACGTCATCGTATTTCAACCATTTTTAAGCTTATTTAAATCTTTTTGTTTTTGATGTTGATCAACGCGAAGATACTTAAGGTGATCATAAATAATAGGATATTCGTTATAGTTCTTTAGCCAAGAGTGATAGGGGAGTTTGAAAAGGCGATGCAAAAGGAAAACAGCAGGACTTTCATCATTTAGAAGTTTAATCATTTTTTGTGTTAGATTAAACCTCTTTTGGCTGGGAGGGAGCGATAGAAACTGTTCAAACATTTGATCATAGTCTGAGTTAACAAAATTAAAGCTATTGGGCCCTGGTGAGATATTCTTGCTATAAAATAATTGTAAAAAGTTTTCGCTATCAGGGTAATCAGCCACCCAAGCTTGGTCAAACAGCGTGGCCTTTTTTGCTTTAACTTTTTGATCAAATTGAGGCCAGGTGTTGGGTACAATTCTTATGGAGACTCCTATTTGAGAAAGTTGATCCTTTAGAAACTCCCCCAACTGTCGAGACCAAGTGGCTGAGCCAGGCAAGTCATAGTCGAATACAGGTAAATTTTTTCCATTAGGGTAGCCAGCCTCAGTCATAAGCTGCTTAGCTTTTTCTAAATTATAGCTGACAGGATTTGTATAAGTTTTATCGTAATCAGGTAAGCCAGGAGGAATGGGACCTTGAGCTATAAGGCCTCTGTTATTATAAAAAGTTTTAAGTATTTGTTTTTTATCAATAGCAGAAGAGATGGCCTTTCTTAGCTTTTTATTTTTTCCTAAAATGGGGTGCTCCATGTTGAAGGAAATATAAACTAAGTCTGGTCGTTTTTGAGCGAGTACGCGTATTCCTTTTTTTCTGATCTCGGTTTTGATTTCTTTATTTTCAAATATTTGGTGATAATTATCTTTAGGTATAATTCCGTGATCCACTTGCCCTTTTAAAAAAGATAACCACAAGGGTTGTCTTTCTGTAATAATTCGGATGGTTATTTTGTCAGAAAGTGGGAGTGTTTGACCAGAATCCTGTAGTAGGCCCTTTTTCTTTGAGTCGATAGTTCCCTCTTTGGGATAAAAAGTTTTATGATATTTATCGTTCTTTACTAGCTCTAATTGAAAATTTCTTATCCAACTTTTTAATTTAAAGGGTCCAGTCCCTACGGGATGGTCATTAATTTTATCACCGTACTTTTTGATAACTTCTCGTGCAACGACGGCCAGTGGAGGAGCTGCGAGAACGTGTAGGAACTGAAAAGACTTTTTGTTTAAGATAACTTGTAGGGTGTATTGGTCAATAGCTTTTAATCCCTCTATGGGTTTGGCATAATCAGCCGATCCGTTTCTCCATTCATTGAGTCCTTTAATTTTTCCATCAAGGAGCCACCAACCAAGAGCTTTATTTTTAGGGTCAGCGAGTCTCATCCAGGAGTACACAAAGTCTTGAGCGATGAGTTCTCGGCCTTTGCTATTGGGGAAGGCGGGATCATCTTGAAAGAAAACACCTCTTTTAATTTTTATGGTATAAGTTAAACCATCATCAGAAATATGGGGCATTTCTTCTGCCAGTTGGGTTTCAAGAACGATGGGTCGTTTTAAATAGTGATAGTGGAGTAGGTTTTCAAATATACTCGATGAGACTGTTGAAGCATATTTGTTGGTAGAATGGATGGGATCTGTTGTGGCAACATTCGCTTCTAAATAAGATACAACTTCATTAGAATGGCTTGTTACTGTTTGGGTACAAGAAAGTATAAAAAGAGAAATTAAAAGAACAGTTATCAAATATTTAATCATAAATTGTCCTTCTAATTAGAATGTATTGGTCCCAGTTTGACTAAAATTCAAAGCCATGAGGCTCTTATACCAACTCCACTGTAATAATACCAATAGCATTACCAAGAGTTTGAAATAGTGTTCACTT